>NZ_CALDXR010000032.1 GCF_937920985.1 uncultured Phascolarctobacterium sp. | reverse complement strand
AGATGCTCAAAGCAATTCATGCTCAGGAGAATAAAGCAGCAGCTAAAGAAAAGGCTAAATCAGTAATTTTCAGATTACGTGAGATGAAGCTTAACAAGGCTGCAGATAAACTAGAAAATGGTTTAGAGGAAACCTTAACCTATATGGAGTTTCCGTCAGAGCATTGGCTGCGTATACGTACTAACAACGTTATTGAGCGTGTAAACAGAGAAATAAAGCGTCGCACAAGAGTGATTGGCACGTTTCCTGATGGTGAATCAGCATTGATGCTTGTATGTGCAAGATTGCGTTATATAGCCAGCAATGATTGGGGCAAAAAACGTTACTTGAACATGAAACATCTAACAGATATGCTTGCCGAAGAACTGTATTGCGAAGCAAAAATATCTTAAAAACAGCTAACTTAATAAGCAAAGGTATCTAAAGCAGAAGCTAGTTGATATTTAACGGTGAAGTGCACTAACCGCTAAACTTATATAACTAAACTTCTGCTAGGATGTCTGAAGAAATTTGCGCAAAAATATTGACAGTAACGAAGCTTTGTAATATTTTCCACTCTGATTAAATTTCAGATACAATTCTTTTAAGTTATAAGCAATTTCCAACTCTGGAAATTGAGCAAACAGTAAGTCTCGGATATCTCTTAAATTGATATAATGGCCTAAGGCTTTGTTGTATTTTGGTTCATTATTTAAGTCCGTAGTATGGTGAAATACAAAATTAAATTTTCTTAGAAGATACTCATAGGTATGGTTTTCAGTATTTCGTGCACATCTTAGCCTAATCTTATTAAAGTCATCTGTAAGATGTTTGGTTACATGAAAGCTGTCTGCACAAACAATGGCATCTGGGAAACATATCTGTGCAACATCCCTAAAGTTGTCATACAGATCCATGGATATATACTTTACATTGTTGAGTTCGCTGCGTTTGAGAGTGTAGTTTTGAATATCTCCACGGATAGAGGAAAAATAGTCAATAAGGTAATGCTTTCTGCGTGTGGGAAGTACATCTATTACTTCACCCGTGATAAAATTCATGAGCAGGTAGCAGTAAAGAGAATCCATATCAGATTCAGGAAAATAGTGCTCATCCATGGATAATACCATTGGTAAAGGCTTACGCATAATATCTACGTGTTTGTCAAATAATCTTAGAACAGTAGCTTTGGAAACATGGTATCGTTCAGCAACACTGGTATAAGTGTCTTCGGGATGCTTTAAATCTTTCAAAATATTAATTTTGGTTTCGTGAGTTAGTCCGTCATTGGCTTTAGTAAAGGGATTAAGTTCGTTAAAAGAATAAGAACACTTGGGACAACGGAATCTTCTTTGGCGATAAACAATGCTACATTTACGGTTGACCAGTGTAGAGTGTGTGAGAGTTCGTGGATAGTATCCATGAATTTTTACAGGTCCGGAACAGAACGGACAGATCTTAGAGGTAACCTTTAGCTTAAGATTAATAATGATTGAGCCGTCGGACTGCGCAATGGTTTGTAGTTCCTCAATCTTATCCTCTTGAATGTTAAGCATATTTGTGATAAACTGACGCATAGATAAAAAATCCTCCTTCGTTTTAGTAATATAGGCAATTACTATTTTAACGAAGGAGGATTTATTTGTTTAGATGTGGCTTGTACAGAAATTTTAGTTTGTACAAGCCATTTTTGCTTATTGTTGAACAGGGTATTTTGGCCTACGACCACAAAAGTTGTACTAGGTTGACCCACAGATTTGGACTAGCTTGAGCACAAGAATGTACTAGCGAAACCACAAAATGTACCAGGTCTTAATCGAGCACAAAATTTGGACTAGGTCGACCCAACCACAAGTAATGGACTAATGCATTTTGCCCAAACGAAAAGACCTGAGGTCCGTAAGAATACGGACTTCAGGTCTTTTTTTATATACCGCAAGCGGTAATCTGGCCTTTCACCCCGTGGCTCGCACACGGCTCACAGAGCGGGCTAAAAGCCCTACAATGGAAAATCGAAACGCTGTTTATAGCAAAAACAGCCGATTTTGTCACAACAGCGGTATTTTACCGCGTCTGCAAAAAGTAAAATGCGCTTGGCGCAAGGCTTGCAGGCTTTTGGCAAATGATTTGCCTGTTGTGATAAATCTACTATAACATATCGAACAGCTTTTGGCAAGTGCTTTCTTGAATTTATCTTGTTCTATGCGCCTTACAGAGCTTTTATCATACATCTGAAAACTTATTTGCAAACAAAACAAAAGTTATCGCAAAATTAGCGCAACATTTGCGGTGGGTGTTTCCTGCAACAATTTTTATAAAAAATACTGTTTTGTGCCGGATTTTGTTTTTCATTGCAGATTTATATAGTGAGCAGGAAAATAAGAAAAAACTCCTGCAATACTTTAATTAAACAATTTGTATGAAAAAGAAAAGGAAGTAGAAAACCATGAGAAAAATTAAAAACCTGACACCGCATGAAGTGAGAGTAGTAACTGAAGAGGCAATTCTGTCCCTGCAACCGTCCGGCGTAGTTGCACGCTGCGAAGAACACGAAGAGCTGATTGGCGACCTGGGCGGCGCACCGTTGACCAGAATCGTTTTGGGCGATGTTGTTGACCTGCCACCGGAGGAGGAAGGAGTTATTTTGATTGTATCCCACATCGTGCTGCAGGCCTGCCCTGAGCGCAAGGACCTGGTAAAGCCTGGTAAACCGGTGCGTAATGTTGCAGGAGATATTATAGGCTGCCGCAGTCTCTGTGTATTGGGAAACCACAATTAACCTACCTTTTATAAATATATGGCAGGAATTTAGCTGATTTTATAGAATGCTATAATAACTAATTTGTGTTAAATGCACAACTAGGACACACTGGTGACTGTTGTTTAAAACAATAAATCTGATTAACAAGGAGAGGTTGAAATGCGCAAGGTCTTTATTTCAATTATGCTGTTAGGAAAAATTTGCCCGACTAAGTATATCAGTGAGGATTTTGTCTTAAAGGAGCGTAATTATGATTTTCCTCTGAGCTACCTTATTGACAATGAGGTTGAGGATGGCGACACTGTAGAAATTATTACTGCTGTAGAGCATGGCGAAGGTGATACAAATACAGCTGTTGATAACTATGCTGTTTATATGCAGGAGGTAAAAGATATATTGGCTGATCATCAAATTAACCTGCATTTCACTGAGGTGGAAATCAGTAAGAAATTTGAGGATGAAACCTTTACTAGATTTTTCAAATGTATTGCAGGTCTGCTGCAGGAGGATGACGAGATTTTCGCTGATTTTACCTTTGGCATGAAGGTGTACTCTCTGAGTATGTTCATTGCTTTGGCCTATGTTGTAAAGGCGGGGGTAAATATTGATCTTCGCTGCCTTATGTATTCCAAAAAATATTCCGGAACAGAAAAATCCGAGAACCAAGGAACCTCAGAGTTGTGTGATATCACATCACTTTTCTATCTGGATGCTATTGCCGGTAATGCCAAGTCTGGTCAGAAGCAGGTCTTTGACGAAGTCTTGAATCTGATTATCAAGGGAAAAGTGGAAAGCAGGTGATTTATATGCAGGAAGCTGAGAAAGAAAAATTGGAACAGCTGGCGGCAGAGCTTGCCAACGGTGGGTTAAGCGCAAGAAATGAGGAGCGTACAAAAGCTGAGCTTATAAAAGTATTGTTGAATAATCTGTACAATGCTGCAGGTGCAGGAATTGACGGAATCGTTTTTACTGAGACTTTTCAGTCAGCTATGAATGAATATACAAAGCAAAAGCAGGCAGGTGCAGAAGATGTTTCCTTTTGCAAAATGTTCTTTGGCTATTATAAAATCAAAATGCAGGGGAGTAAGGCAGATAAGCTGAACGAAGCTAATTATGAGCAGCATAATGAGCGATTGGCAAAAATGAAGGAGCTGATCGAGCGGATAGGTAAAACAGAGGGTGTAGATTATAAGTATTACAAAAATAATTTGCGCTATCTGAACAAAGGCAAAATCCTGGCGAAGCTGCGTGAATGGAATGTAGAAGAGATTTACAGTGATGATGTAGAAGCAATTATGCGTTTGAGAGGTCCTGAGTCCTTAGAGGTTATGCGGGAGAATAATCAGGAGATAGCTTTATTTTTTGATGATGTTATTTTTGAAAAGCAAGAATTAATTGCCAGCATTATCGACAGAAGCTACGCTATAAGCAAGGAGCGCAAGCTTTATCCTTTGAACCGCTGCGAATGGAGCGGTAAGTTATATATGGAATATGACAGTGATATTCCGAAGCTTTTTGTTCTTTATCTGGAAAATGGTTACATAGTATTTTATAAGGGGCAAGAGGCTTGGGATATCCTGAATAATGCGTTACTAGGACAATACCTGCATTTGGCTGCGGACACAGTGCGTAAAAAACGCAAAATCTTGGAGAAAATTAACCTTCTGGCAGCTAAAGAAGTGACAGGAGAAAATGGCTAAGCATATAGTGATTTTTGCCATTACCTATAGGAAGGACGCTACAGTCGCAGATATACTGATATGACGGGGCACTTCGCTGTAGCGTGCGAGCGAAATATAAAATAAACAATCTAAAAAGTACCATTTGAGGATATTTTTCGCAGATGTATATAGTGAAAGTGCTATATAGGGAGGTGCGTAGAATGTCTGAACAGACTATTTTAGAGTTTTATGTCGAATGGTTAAATAAGTATTTGTAAAGGAATGCTAATAATTGATGTGAAGGAGAGATTGAAATGACCGAAAAGGTTGGAGCCATCCTGTTGGACACCCGCTCAATTCAAAAGTATGTCTTTGGCTGCAATAAGCTGAAAACGAATACGGGTGCTTCCTTCCTGGTAGATGGAATCTTTACTGAAGCTATGGTTAACGTACTGAAGCAGTCTGGCTTGAAAATGCCGGATACAGATTGGGATAAAGCGGGAGCACTGGAGATGACTAAAGAGCATCCGGATATGGAATGCGAAATTGCCTACATAGGTGGCGGCAATATGCTTATATTAGTACGCAAGGGTGAGGAATCCTTGCGCATTTGTCGTGAGCTGGTGCAAAAGTGGAGCTTGAAGGTACTGCTTGAAGCTCCTGGCTTGAAAACTGGCGCTGCTATCGGTGAAATTGACTTGTCTAAAGAAAACTTTCAAGATTCTTTAAAAGCACTTTATAAGCAGCTTAAGGAGAACCAGAACAATGTTCTGCCACAGGTTGATTTGCCGTATACAGGCTTTACCATAGAATGTGATTACAGCGGCAAGGCTGTAAATACATATAATAAAGATTATCAGCGTCTTGTTTCAGCTGAGGTGGCGGCAAAAATCAAAGCCTTTAAGCCTGCTGATGGAAAAATTAAAGCCTGCTTCCACGATGAGCTGGGCGATTTCGAATTCTGCAGTGAGCTTGAAAGCCTTGGCTACAAGGAAGGTGAAAGCTATATCAGCGTAATTCATATTGACGGTAACAATATGGGTGTTAAATTCAGCAATTGTCGAGATATGCTGGAACGCAAAAGCTTGTCGCTGAAGGTCAGAAAAACTGTTGAAAATGCCTTTGCTAAGCTGGTTAAGAAAATTGTCAGCGAATATGATTCCTATGCTGATGTTTTGGATATGCGTGTGCTGAAGCAGGGCAACAAGCGACTGCTGCCGTTGCGCCCGATTATTATTGGCGGTGATGATATTACCTTCATTTGCCCCGGACGTATGGGACTGCAATATGCGCAGGCTTTTATAGAATACGTCAACAGCGAAGATTTGCTGGATAAAGAATTATTTAGCGGCAAATTATATGACGAAGATTTGTATACTCATATCAAAAAAATTACCGGCAAGCAAATCAGCAGGAGCTTGAGCTGCTGCGCCGGCGTAGCCATTGTTCCGGCTAAATATCCCTTCTTCCGTGCTTATGAGCTGGCAGAGCAGCTTTGCGATGAAGCTAAGGAAAAGTCCCGCAAGGATGACGGCAATTATCTTGATTTTGCAATTCTGCATGGTGAAAAATACGGCGATATCCAAATGTTGCGCAAGGAGCAATACGAATCTGCCAACGGCAACCTGCATTATGGTCCGTATAATGTATTGGGCAAGGAAAATGACAGGCAAAGCGTTAAAGGACTGCTGGCTTTGAGTGAAAAGCTGGCAGGCGATAAAATGCCGCGCAATAAGGTTAAGGATCTGCGCCGTGTGCTGCATGAGGACAAGCACAGTATGAGCATATTCCTGGAGAACTGCCCGGAAATTTGCGAGCTGGTGAAAAAGGAAAACAAGCTTGCAACTGTTACGGCAGATGACCTGTGGGATAAGTTCGAGGATAAGGATAAGGTCACATTTGCTACGAGATATATTGATGCCATCGAGGCTATTGATTTTAATTATCCTGACAGTGAAACGGGGGCGAAATAATGAAATCATTGCAAGTTGAAGTAAAATTGCTTTCGCCGCTACAGCTTGGCAGTGGCAAGGCCGACGTTATTTTAGATAGCGAAGCTGTGCATGACAGATATGGTTTGCCGTATTTTCCCGGTAAACGCTTTAAGGGCCTTTTGTACGAAAGTGCTATAGAAATGGCTGAAATTAGCAATGGCTCCTGGTTTACCAAAGAAGAGGTAGATGCTCTGTTCGGTCATGGCAGCACTGATGAGGTTGTTATGCGTATCGACAATCTAACCTTGAATAATTATGAGAAAATGCAGACGCAATGGAAGTATCTGCAGGAAAGCTTCCCAGGGCTTTTTGATAAGGATGCACTGTGGGAGAGCTACACCTCTGTCCGTTATCAGACGGCGATAGACAAAAACGGTATTGCAGATGAAGGCAGTCTGCATAATCTGCGTGTTGTAGATGTAGATGCCAACCTTAAATTTACAGGTAGCATTTGCCTGCTACAGGATGTGCCCAAAGCACAGGAAATCTTGAAGAAGGCGCTGATGAATCTGCGTTATGCCGGAGCAAAGCGTAACCGTGGCTGCGGTCATATCCGCTGCCGTCTGGTGGATGTAAGCAAAGGGAAGTGATGAGTTTGAAAAAGCTGGAATTTGTTTTAGAAAATATAGATCCGTTGCTGTTTGCAGAGCGTGGTGCCGATAACATTCTGGTGACAACCAAGCGTTATATTCCAGGTAGCGCCATTCGTGGAGCCTTGGCGCATTTATACATCAATAATGCGCACAAGCTGCAGAACGCTCATAAGGATGCTTATAAGGATGCAACCTTCTTTGAGTTGTTTTTGTCCGGCAAGGTCCGCTTTTTGCCTGCGTATCCGATTGGCTGTCGTGAGCTGGAGCAGGGTGATGCCTTTGTGATGCCACTATCTTTAATGCGCAGCAAGGACAAAACACTGACTGTTGATTTGACTGCCGCTGCAGAAAATAAGGCTGGCTTTAAAAAGCTACAGGGCTTTGTAGTTAAGAAGGATAGCAAGCTGTATCAGATTGATACTGACGCCAAGATTGAGTTGCATATGTCGCGTAGCGGTGATGGTGAACGCATTATCGGCAGCAGTAGGGAAGGCAACGTGTTCAACTACGAATATCTGGAGGCAGGGCAGCTGTTTAAGGGTGCCTATCTTGTTGATGATGATGTGGCAGAGCTTTTGCAGAAGGTTCTGCTGGAGCTGAACGTGAAAGTATTGCATCTGGGGCGTGCCAAGAGCGCGCAGTACGGCAAATGCCTGTATGCTGCAATGCCTGTGAAGGAAGCGCAGCAGGTTGCTTTGGGCGATAAGTTCTATTTGCTGGCGCAGACTCCGTATATCGCTTTTGGCAGTTGGCAGCGTGTGGAGCAGGCGGCTAGCGAGCTGTTGGGCGAGCTGGAAGCGCGCCTGGGCTGCGAGCTTGCTAAGGACGGACTGCAGGTTTTTGCCGCTGCGGAAAGCATTGACGGCTACGTTGGCGTATGGCAGGCGAAAAAGCAGGCGGAGCGTGCTTTGAGCGCTGGTACTTTGATTGAGTTACGCCTGAACGGTGCTGTTGACAGCGCCAAATTACAGGAAGCTTTATTGCAGGGCTTGGGCAAGGGTACCGAGGACGGCTTTGGTCAGTTCGTCATCTGGCAGCCGCTGACTAAGCCGGAGTTGGTTGATAAGCCGCCCCAGAAGCAGTTTAAAAATATCGTTTTGAGTGATGAAGTTAAAGAGACTGCGAAAAGGATTATCCGCGAGCGCTTGCTGCAGGAGGTACGCCAGCAGGCAGCACAAGATGCGCAGAGCGGCAAGCTGAAAATCAATCTAGAGAATTCCAACCATATCCTCAAACGTATAGAGGGATTGATGTATAGCGACAAGTCTAAGAGTGATATCCAAAATATTATTAAGGGCGATGAATTTAAAAAGAAAGCTAAAGATAACCTGCGGAATATTAAATATGATGGTGACGAGTTGTTTAAGCTGTTAACAGAAGATAAGCCTCCGTATCATGGCATCAATTGGCTAGGCAAGCTTCATCTTGCTTATTCCAGCAAAAGTGAATTACAGAGACTGATTGGCAGCAATGCGTTTGAGCTTAATGCTGATGAGGTTTATCGCGAATACTGGCTGTGGTTTATGCGCCATGCCGTTAAGCTTGGCAAGAAGGAGGGCGAACAGTGATGAGTGGAGCAAAGCTGGTAAGAAAAATTGTTATCCAATGTAAACTGAAAACGCAATCTCCTATGCGCATTGGTTCCGGTGCGAATGATGGTCTGACTGATATCCTGATTCTGAAGGATAAGCAGGGACGGCCGTTTATTCCCGGTACCTCCCTGGCAGGTGTGCTACGCAACGAAATTGCGGCAATTTACGGCAAAGCAGCTGCAGATAAGCTGTTCGGTTCGATTGACGGACGCGATGCTAACCAGAGTATGCTGAATATAAGTGATGTTGTGCTGAGTTCTAAGGGAATCGTGGTGCGTGACGGCGTAGCGATTGATGAGCTGACTGGCGTAGCCAAGACAGGTGCAAAATTTGATTTTGAAGCATTGGAGCGCGGAGCTACGGGCGATGTTTTGCTGGAGCTTACCGTGCGTGAGTGTGATGAAGCTAAGCCGCTGGCAATTACCTATCAGCATAACGCCTACAGTGTGAAGGGTGACTGTTACGGCGAAATGGCAGCAACCATTGCCGATTTGCTGACCGGCGGCATCAGCTTAGGTTCGCTTACCACCAAGGGTTACGGCAAAATTGCCGGTGCGGAAGCTGTTGCTGTATATGATTTTGATTTTGCCCAGGCTAAAAGTGCCGAACAATGGCTGGCCTACATCAGCGATGAAAAGTTGCCGAAGGCTGCTTATACCGGCAAGGCCGAAGCAGCTAAGGCAGCGGAAAACTTCTATCTGGAGGTTGGCTGCGCGCTGCAGGGGGCATTACTGGTCCGCAACTTTGATGTTGATGATGTTAAAGAGGGCAGCGATGGTGTAAAACTTTCTGCCGTACAGCTTAAAAGTGGCGAGGATTATGTTATCCCCGGCACCAGCTGGAAGGGTGTTCTGCGCAGCAGAGCCTTCAAAATTCTGCTGGCGCTCACAGGCAACGACATGCAGGCTGCACAGCGAAAACTGCAGGAGATTTTCGGCTTTGCCAATGACGGTGATAAGCAAAGCGGCAAGCGCAGCAAGCTGCTGGTGGACGAAACCTATATTTCTACCAAGAAATTGTCCGCTATGCGCCAGACGCGCAACCGTATTGACCGCTTTACCGGCAGCACGATTGACAGTGCGCTTTTCTGCGAAGAGCCTGTTTGGCAGCAAAAGCTTGATGAAAAGACAGTTACCCTGAAGGCCTGCTTGAAAAACTGCAGTCAGGCTGAAGCCGGCCTGATGCTGCTTCTGCTGAAGGATTTGTGGCTGGGCAATATGAACATCGGCAGCGGCAGAGGCGTTGGCCGCGGTGTGCTGCGCGGTGTGCATTGTCAGATTGATTATGCAGGCAAGACTTATACGATGGAAAACAAGAACGGCTTTACGCTGACAGGTAATAAGGACGAGCTGGAGGCTTGTGTACAGGCATTGGTAGGTGAGCTGAATGGATAAGGAAAATTTTTTTGGTGTTGAAAAGGCGCTGGGCGAACACAATGCTGCTATTGAAATCAAGCAGCACGTTCAGCCGGCAGAGGCGCTGAAGCTGCTGCAGGGTGCTAAATATAAGGTTGTTGCACATTTTGTAAACTGCGTGCGCTTCGGCTATTACGAGGCAGGCAAATTTACTTTTGCCGACGGTGCGGAGTTTGAGGAAAAATACCTTGTACAGCTGCGCGTATTTAATGCGGAGGAAGAGGTTTACCTGCAAAAGCAGGGCGCTGGCTTTTATCTGCAATATATCAATGACGCAGCAGGCAGTGAAAAGCTGTCGACAGTAGACAGTGCTTCGCAGTTTTTCGGTCATAGGGTAGCAGGTGCTGCACCCCAGGGTTTTGCCGAGCTGTGGGAAGCAGGCCGCAAAATCCGCCTGGTGCTGCCGGTGGCAGAGCAGGCCGACGAATACAAGCTGCTCACACGCAGCTATGTGCAGTTCGACGAAAAAACCGGTCAGGCAGGCTATGCATATTACCGCTGGCTTGATATTATGCCGGCAGATGGGAGGGATGAGTGATGAACCCATATTTAGCACAAAAAAAGAAAGCTCAAGAAAAAGGAATTAGTCTTGAAGAGCAACTGAAAGCATCACAGCAAGCTCCTGCTAAAAAAACAAGTCCTGCCAATAGCTATAGCAGCAGAGGAAATACTTCCTCAGGCAACAGTGGCTCAGGTTCAGGTAACGGCAGAAAACTTCGCACTAATGCTAATGGTCTGAATTTAAGAAAGCTCACTGCTCCTTATAACTTTGTATCGTTGAACAAGGTTGTACTTAAGGCACCTATTGCCGATAATGTTAATGACGAAGCAACAGCAGTCAAGGCATATAAAGAGTATCTGACAGGTGATGAAGCGAAGTACAACGGTTATTTTACCGTTGAGGTAAAGAATCTTACACCGTTATTTATTGATAATGGCAAGCACGCTTTCTTTTCTGACGGTGAAAACCTTTGCATCCCGGGAAGCAGTCTGCGTGGTGCTATTAAAAACTATTTTAAAATCATTACCAACGGTACGATGCGCACAGGTGATGATCCCGACGTAACAGACAGTCTGCTTTATTACAGAACCTTCGCCGCCGGTGTTGATTACATGCGTGACGAGTATAATGATGAAATGAAGCCGAAGGTTGATGGTGTTGAGGTATTGAAGAGTCAGGCAGGCTTCCTGGTGCGCGAGGGCAAGGAGTACTTTATTTGTCCGGCTCACAGTAATACTATGAAATATACTGATTCTCAGCTGCAGAAGGCATATAAGAGAAACGGACAGCCGTTAACTAATCAACGTGGGGAGCAGGTTGTACGTGCTACTATCAACAGAAGAATTGATTGGTCTGCTAATCAGGTTGTTGTCTATACAGATAAAATGGACGATAAAAAGCACTATTATGTTATCAGCTCTCCGAACTGGAATGTAAAACTGCCTATTCCTGAAAAGGTTATGGCAGGCTATCGTGATGATAAAAATGCTAAGGGCATCAGATTGTTGAATAATAAGGAAATGTCCAAAGCAGGTACAGACAGCCTGAATATTTTGCGCGGCGCTGAAGGCTATGATTACATTATGCCTTGCTTCTATGTTGCAGACGGTAATGAAATCAAGAGCTTTGGTTCTGGTCCTTTGTATCGTATTCCGTATAAAAAGAGCATCGGTGAGCATATTCCTGCCAATGTCAACTCCGATAAGCTTGACTTTACCGCTGTGATGTTTGGTAATAAGGATAGCTGGAGCAGCAGAGTATTCTTTGAAAATCTGTACCTGCAAAAGGATGCAGGCAAGGAAAATGAAGCCGTTATGATTCCGCTTATGGGTGCAAATCCGACCTCCTTCCAAAATTATCTGGAAGCGATTGACAGCTTAAATGCTAATCATTGGAACAGTGATGCCAATATCCGCGGCTATAAGATGTATTGGCATAGAAAGTGCGATTGGCGCAGACCTGCTGATGCATCGAACACTAATGAAAAGGTTACCAAAAAGGTTGCTCCTTTGAAGCTAGGCTGTAGCTTTACCGGCAGAATCCGTTTTGAAAATCTGTCAGCAGCAGAGCTTGGTGCTTTGGTAAAGGTATTATCCTTAGGTGATAACGGCAGATCCGCTTATAAGCTGGGCATGGGCAAGCCTATAGGTATGGGCAGCGTGGAGCTCAAGAGCAAGCTTTATCTGCAGGAGGACAATTACTATACAAAACTGTTTGGTGATAATGGCTTTGATGCAGGCTTGCAGGAGCAGGATAAAAAGCAGTATATTGCTTCCTTTGAAGGCTATATAAAGTCTGCGCTGAATGCAGATTCTTTAAATAAATATAATGCCAGAATGAAGGAATTGACATTGATTATGGACAAGGCATATCTTGACCAAAGAGATTGGCCTGATAAAACCGCCTATATGGATATCAATGATAAAGATGCAAAAAAGGTCAGCAATAACCGTATACCCCTTCCCAGCATTACCGAAGTGGTGAAGAAGCCATGATTCTTGCTGCAGTAGTTCTTGAATTACAGGCGCAAAATGCAGGCAGACTGCCCGTGAGTCACGGGCGTCTGCTGCATGCGGCCTTTCTTAACAGCATCCGCTCGCTGGATGCTGAGCTGAGCGCGAGAATGCACGATGCTGCCAATAAATGCTTTTCCTTAGGACATTTGCAGCTGCAGCAGTCTGCGCAAAAAATGGCCTTTCAGCTGCAAGCGGGCACGCAGGCAAAATGGCGCATCTGCCTGATGGGCGACAGCACAAAAGCTGTTTTACAGCTTTTGCAGCCGGGACTGCGCTTGCAGGTGGGCAGTATTGCCTTTGTAGTTAAGGATGTGTACCGCACGCAAAGAGAGCATTCGCAGGCAGGCCTGACGACTACGGAATATCTGGAAAGCCAATGCGCAGAGCTGCCGCCTGTTTCGCAGCTGACCATGGATTTCTTATCGCCGACTACCTTCCGCTACTTTGATCATGATTACCCCTGGCCGAAGCCGGAGCTTGTTTTCGGCTCCTTGGCAGAACGCTGGAACAAAATTAGTGGTGAAGAGCATTTTGCCGTGGACAAGGTTAAAGAAATTGCTGCTGCTTATTTGCTGCCGGAGCGCTGGCAGGGCAACAGCAAAAGGGTAAATGTTTCGCCGCAGCATGGCGTAACAGGCTTTGTGGGCAGCTTTACCTATAAGCTGACGCTGCTGCCGACGGAATTCAGAGCGATGTTCATCAGCCTGGGCGAGTTCGCAGTCTTTGCAGGTGTAGGACGCCTTACGGGACAGGGCCTTGGACAGGTTAAAGTAAGATACGATTAAATATGCTGAAAAGGCACTTGCAGATTAATGCAGGTGCCATTTTCTTTCGGTAAAATATTGTTTAAACAGACAAAGATTAGCCTGTGTGATATAATTAAAGATAAGTTGTTTATATATAAATAATATGACAGGAGCTTGTTTTATAGCTATCTATCGTCAGGAGGCGGATGAATATGTTAGGTGCAATTGTCGGGGATATCGTCGGTTCAAGATTTGAATGGAATAATCTTAAAAGCAAGGATTTTGATTTGTTTACTGCTGCTGATCACATTACCGATGACAGCGTAATGACGCTGGCGGTGGCGGCGGCGCTGATGAATTGCGACAGCAGCAGGCTGCGCAATCAGCTGCAGAGCAGTACTATTTATTATATGCGTAAATTTGGCAATACCTTTCCTCATGCAGGCTATGGCGGACGCTTTCGTAAATGGCTGTTTGATGTAAACATGCATGCCTACGGCAGCTTTGGCAATGGTTCCGCAATGCGCGTCAGTGCCTGCGGTTGGGTGGGCAACGATTTGGCGGAGGTAAAGGCATTGAGCAATGATGTTACCTGCGTTACCCATAATCATCCGGAGGGACTGAAGGGAGCAGAGGCGACTGCGGTTGCCGTTTTCTTAGCTCGCAGCGGCGCAAGCAAGGAAGAAATAAAGAAGCATCTCGAAGCAAATTATTACAAGCTGGATTTTACTATAGATGAAATTCGCGATAGCTACAGCTTTGATGGATCGTGCCAGGGCACTGTGCCGCAAGCTTTGGAGGCCTTTTTGGAGGCATCTGATTTTGAGGATGCTATCCGTAATGCTATTTCTATAGGCGGTGACAGCGATACACTTGCTGCAATTACCGGTGCGGTAGCAGAAGCATATTTTGGCTTGCCGCCAATCTTCCGTCAAAAGGCTTATGAATATTTGTGGGAGGCGGACAGATGCCATAGCACTAATGGCCTGTTGACCTACAATGCGCAGATGTTTGAAAAGAATTATTATTTGCGTACCTTTTTCCCTCGTGAGCAAATGCCGGTGTTTTAACAATTGAAGAAAATCCTAAAGCAATAAGGAGGTTACCGATGAACACCTTAGAAACGAATTTTTTATTACTTTTTTTGAGTTATAACAGCAAAGATCCAAGCTGTTATCGAATAAATGATGCAGATGTTATGACCGAGCACAGTAATGAATCGGCAGTGCGGGAGCTTGCTGCGTATTTGCAGAAGCGCTCACAGAAGATAGACAAAATATTTCTTTTCTCCTCGCAGGCTACCAAAAAGCTGTTAAAAAAAGCCGATATGACAACAGTGGATTTTTTCAAGAGGAGAATTAAAGAGTTCGTGCCTGCAGAAAATATCATCACTGTTGATTATGATGAAAGCAATTCTATGAATGCGGCGCTGCCTGACATCGGTGAGATGGGTAAAAGCATTCTGGCTGAGGCCGAAAAAATTCAAAAGGAACAAGGTGCTGACTGTCCCATAACTATTCATGCAGATATGACTGGCGGTATGCGTAATGCCAGCATGATGATGCTGGGAGTTATGCGCCTGCTGAACTTTAGCGGCCTGCAGATGGGCAGAATTTTGTATTCCAACTGGGAGCCTAACAGGAGCTCTAATTTTGTAGAAGATTCGCAGGATGTATATCGCTTTTTTGACCTGGTTGCAGGTGCGACGGAATTTGCCAAATATGGCAGTGTTGAAAAACTGGCTGATTATTATAACATTGATGTTTTTGAGCAAAAGCCTTATACAGACGAATGCAATCTGAGCCGCGAACTGTATGAGCTGGTGAACGCTATGGGATATTTTGCCCAAAGCATAAAGCTGTGCCGTTATGGGGAGCTGCAGGATGCCTGTGCTTTATTGGCCAAAAAAATTCAGGCGTTTACTAATCTGGCGCCTCAGAATTACGATGCCAATGACAAGCTTTTTGCAACGCTTTTGCCTACAATTGAGGAATCGTACAAAACTGTATTGTCTGCCCATGACGACTTGGATATTATAACCTGGTGCGTCAAGCAGGGACATTTACAGCAGGCAATGACGCTTTATACTGAACGTGTTCCGGAATTTATTGCCAAACAGGGCTTTTATACTCTGGATGCAGAAACTGCCAAGGAAATAAACAAAAAGGTTAAGAACGAGGAGATTTCTGCTGCCAATTATCTTTTATGTAATTGGGGCAGGGATGTAGATAAACGAAATCAGATACAGGTGTTTTTTAAGCGCGCGTTGAAGCGGCCTCTTACTCTTCTGAAGCAATATAAAACTGCAGATGATGCGGAGGTAGAGCAACAGCTGGAGGATTTGCAAAAGTATATCGATGCCCAAAATTACTTTATCACCTTTGATAAAGAAGATTTTAAGAAGGCATTGAGCGAAATTAAGCAGATTATAGCGGGAAAGATAGCATATCAGGATATAATAGGCAATAATGATGGCCTGGCAGGATTGTTGAAAAGATACCTTACTATTGATAAAGAGGAGGACGCATGGAGAAATGTTGACCTGATGCAGCATATTCCTAACAATAAAAAACTTAAGTATTTTTTTAATCAACTGCTTAACAATAGCAAGGAGGAGCATTTATATAGGCTCTTTAATATTGATAAATTACCATATAAACAGCTTTCACGCGGTTATCTACTGCAGTGTGGCATGCAGGATGGTAAGATTACAAGCAATTTGTGCGATGATGCAGCGCTGGTAGATATTATCAACAGATATACTATTATCCGTATGGCGCGCAACAGCAGTAACCATGCTCGTCACGAAAAAGGTGATTCTCCTAGGGAGATTGAAGAAAAAATCCTGAGCGGTATCTGTGAATTGCGCGAGCAAGCTGCTTACTTAAAAAGCAAGCAGGAAGTAAAGTCGTGAGCATGCGCAGTAAAGAGAGCGCAGCCGTTTTATAATTGAAAATGACAACAGCAGCCCGGCAGAGGCGTGAAGTGCTTCTGCAGGACTGCTGCTTTTTTTTGAGCCCAGCTTTTTTGTTTGGTGCTGTTTTTGGTTTTATATCGCAGATATATGTGTTGCAGGAATCATCTGCCGAAAGGTATAGCGCACCTTTTTTTCCATGTCCTATGTAAGCTGGCAGGTTATAATTTTAAATGTAGATTGCAAGAGTTAAAAGAAGAAAGGGAGCTGATATTTATGACTATTGATTTTCAAGAAAAGATGAACCAAAAGCTGGAAGAGGGTTTCAATAAAGCTTTGGAAGAAATGTGTGTAGAATGCTATTCAATGGAGGAGTTTGAGTCAGAGATGGATAAGGCATTTGCAAAAAAGGCAGCTGAAGACAAGGAAGAAATCCACACTGAAGTATGGCAGCTGCCTGATAGAGAAGCGGTAATCAAAGAAGAACTGCAGGATCCTGCGAAGCTGTCGGCAAGCAAGGCGCAAGCTTATGCTAATCATATAGCTAGTGAAGAGATGGGTAGCATGGAAGATTATCTGCAGATTTTGGAGTTGCAGGCGCGCCGCAGTTTTCTGTTCTGCGAGATTGATATGGATATGGTAAAAAAGGCTATTTACAATCCTGTTAAGGCAGCGTATTTCGACAAGCATGGAGATGTGCAGCCTGAATATGTTGACCTGATTATTAACGATTATGCGGAAAGATATGATATGGAGGAGCTGAAAGATTCAATCGATGACATAAATCCAGATGACTGGGATAATTGTTAAGCTTTGAATAGAAGAAAAAAGCTCTATAATACAAAAGACTTGAAGCTCGGAGTGAAATCCGGGTTTCAGGTCTTTGTTGTATACCGAAAGCGGTAATCGTACAGTTAAGGTCTTAATGCAAAACAAAAGCGTTAAGAGAGCCTTTCCTTGGGGAGAGGTGCTGAGCTTGTCGAGGCGGAGAGGGGTGATGACCCATATAAAGCTATTCGTCAGAGTAGAAACAGCAGTCCCCTCTCAGTCGCCCTGTTGGGCGCCAGCTCCCCCGAGGGAAGCCGTTCTTGCAGTTTTTATAGTGAAGAGTGGAAACAAAGCAGATGAATGTCGTTGCGCACCTTTTTTGCCATGTCAGTTTTAATCTGACAGATTATAATTATATTAACAGTTAAGAACACAAGAAAAATGAAAATGCGAAAGGAAGTAGATAACATGGCAATTTTCAGAAACAATGCAACTCGTGAAGAGGTACAAGAATTTTGGTCTTTGGTGAAGGAATGCAGAAAGTTTGGCTTTAGCGAAAGTCGTTAGGTAACAAAATATATCATGGACAACAAGCTTGGCAACAAGTACAAACACATTGCCGGTGATCTGCATATGAAAAGATATGGCGACCGCTGGACATATCCGGGAGGCATTTCTCCTGAGTACTACGGTAAGCTTTGCCGTGAATTAAATCTTAATAAAAGATATTCTGATGCAAGCGTCGAAAGATTTGAATCATTTGCGATGCAAAACTTGTTTTAGTAGCAAATTACGCCTGCAATGCTGCGTTAATGTGGCATAGCAGGCTTTTGGCTTTGCTGGTAATTGCTGCAGTAAAATGTTATAATTGCAATATATATAAAGTTTATTATTTATATTGCAAAGAGGAGTGAAAAACTATGGTTGTATCTAAAGAAGCATACTTGAAGAAGTTTAATCTCGAAACAATCGCACCTGTTTCGGAAATTGATTATATCGTTAATACTAATGAAGTTTTTGCTGCTCGTAATCAGCAGAACAGCTTTACGGAGACTGTAGCTGATAAAGAATTTTATACAGCGGAGGAGCTTGCTGAAATTTTTCCGGCAAAGACACTTGAGCACCTGTGTCTTTGCTGCTTGATAGATGACGCCAAGAATTCTGAAGAAATAGAGGAGCTCTTAAGTAAGCAGCAGCTAGAAAAAGGAAAAGGCTTTAAATTTGTAATTCCTATAACTGATGCTGCGTTAGGCATGGTGCCGGAGCAGGCATTTATTGCTGCGTTAATCAGCTCTTTTGATAGTATAGAAAAAACACCATTGGTCAACTTACTGAAGAAGCAGTTTAAAGCTGCGGCTGATTATATTAAAGCTAGCAAAAAGCAGGGTTACCAATGCTATGCAGGCTATAAAACAGAAATTATCGACAAGCTTGATGATAGCAAAGGAAAACTTAAGGCAATGCTGGCGTTTTTGTATATGCAGGCAGCAGTTAATAACCATAAACTAGAAAAAGCTGCTGTAGACAGCTTTTTGAATTTATCCGGTTTGAAAGCAACTTGTTTGCATAAGATAACAGATGATGAGTTTCTGCAGACCAGACGAGAGGCCAAAAACTGGTTGAAAAAGCATAAAAGAGCGAAGAGCTTGGCAGACTTGGCACTGCTTAACGATGAGGCACTAGAACATATAGCGATGATTTATCAGCTGCTGGCGGTGATGGAGCTTGATTATACTGCTTTTAATCTTAATAAAAGTGTATCTGATTTAGATCAGGAACGTCTGCAGAAAATATTTGCAGTGCTGAACCGTTATCCAGAGTTTAAGGATAATGAAAGGCTTAAGGAACTGATGATTTATTTGTGCTGCGCTGTGTGGCCGATATTGGGGCAGGGAAAATTATATGCCGAAAAATTTTTGAAGCAAAAGCTTAAGGTCAAGCAAAAAGCAACTGAGCATATGGAGGAAGTAAGCAGGCTTAAGGCACAGGCCGCTCCCTTGAACAGTATTATAGATGAAAAAGAAGCTCAGATGAAAAAGCTGCAGGCTGATTACAAACGTCTGCAGTATACTTCTGAAAAGGAGATTGCCGAATTGAAGGCGCAGTTGGAGGAGCAAAAGCAGCTGGTAGAAGACTTTTTGAAGGACAACCAGCTTATGCAGCAGCTTAACAAAACCCTGGAGGACAGGGTAGATGAGTTGGATTGTCCTGAGGAGGAAGTAGTTGAGGAGACTTCTATTGTTCCCAACAGCTATGTTCAGGGCAAGCTTAAAAGCCTTAATATATTGATTATGGGTGGTCATCAGGTATGGCAAAACAGGCTTAAGGAGCTTTATCCGTATTTCAATTATATTGATTCCGAGAATGTCAACTATGATATTAATATAACAAGAAATGCCGATGTTGTTCTGTTTAATACACTGCATTGTTCCCATACGCTGTACTATAGAATGAAGAACAATGTCAACAACGGCAGGGAGGAAAACAAGGGCAAGGTTATTTATATCGGCAGTAATAACCTTAACTATTTTAAAGAGATTGTCAGCAATCTTGTGTTGGAGAAATTGCAAGAATAAGTGCATAAATTAAACGACCTGAGGTCTGGAGAAATGATATGTGCGAAAATTATACTAAAGGGTACAGCCCGTGCGATTTGTGCGCAGAAAACCGCAATCAGCCAATGCTGAAGACTAAATATATGAGATACCAAATCTTTACATTCAGAAAGGTGGCCTAACGCCGATGATTATAAGTGCAAGCAGAAGAACCGATATACCGACATATTATTCAGACTGGTTTATGCAGCGCATCAAAGAAGGCTATGTGCTGGCGCGCAATCCGATGAACGCGCATCAGGTGAGCCGCATCAGTCTCAATCCGGAGGTGGTGGACGGCATTGTCTTCTGGACGAAGAACCCGCTGCCGATGCTGGATAAGCTGCCGCTGCTTAAGGATTACATGTATTACTTTCAGTTTACGCTCAACGGATATGAGCAGGATGTGGAGGCAGGCGTGCCTCCGAAGGATAAGTTCATTGTGCCAGGCTTTCAGCGTCTGAGCGACATGCTGGGGCCGGAGCGCGTTATCTGGCGCTATGATCCGATTTTGCTCAACAATAAATATACCTTTAATTATCATGTGCAGCGCTTTGCGGAGCTGGCCAAGCAGCTGGCGCCGTATACGAAGCAGTGCACCATCAGTTTTTTGGATATGTACGCCAAAACCGAACGCAACATGCAAGGGCTGGCAGTGCAGCCGTGGAGCCTGGAAAAAATGGACGCTATGGCGAAGGAGCTGGCAGAAATTGCGCACAGCTACGGCTTGGAGCTGGCGACCTGCGCTGAGGGCATTGAGCTGGATAAGTACGGCATTAAGCATGCGCACTGCATCGACGGCGGCCTGTTTGAAAAGCTGCTAGGCTGTCCGCTGAAGGTGGGCAAGGACAAGAACCAGCGCCAAGAATGCGGTTGCGTGGCAAGCGTCGATATCGGTGCCTACAATACCTGTCGCAACGGCTGCCGCTACTGCTATGCCAACTTCAATAATGCGATGGTGCAGAAAAACAGGCAGCAGCATCATCCCGGTTCGGCGTTGCTATTGGGCGAAGTAGGTGAGGAGGACAGAATTACTGAGCGTAAAATGCAATCCTGTCTGGAGAGACAGCAGGGCCTGTTCGCCTAACCCCCGTCTTCCTCCAAAAAAACTGTAATATGCGTTACAATTTTAAGTGAATTTAAAAAATTATGAGAAATTTTTCACAAAAAGCAGGATAAATAGGCAATATCGGCGAAATACTAGCCATAACAAATGCCTGATAAAGGGGGATTTATCATGAAAGAGTACACTGGAGATAAGATTAGAAATGTGGCCATTGTGGGTCACGGTGGAGCAGGAACCACGTCTGTTACCGAAGCCCTGCTGTATCGCAGCGGAGCAATCAGCAGAATGTGCAAGGTTGAAGACGGTGCTACCACCACTGACTATGAACCCGAGGAAATCAAACGTAAGGTCTCCGTTAACGCCACTTTGGCACCTGTTGAATGGCGTGATACCAAGATTAATTTCATTGACACTCCTGGCTTTGCTGACTTCGTTGCTGAGGTTAAAGGAGCCTTTAGAGCAGTAGACAGTGCGTTGATCGTGGTTTGCGCAACCAGCGGTGTACAGGTTGGTACCGAACAATGCTGGAAGCTGGCTGAAGAAGCTGGTTTGCCGCGTATCATTTTTGTCAACAAGATGGATCGTGAGAACGCTGATTTTGATAGCATTTTGGATAACCTGCGTGGTAAGTTCGGTAAGCATGTACTGCCGTTACAGTTGCCTTTGGGCAAGGAGGACAACTTCCAGGGTATTATAGACCTTTACAAAATGAAGGCCTATCGTGCCAACGGTAATGGCTCCGATGAAATAGAGATTCCGGATGAGTATAAAGAGGCTGCTGCTGCTGCCCACGAAAAGATGGTAGAGGCTGCAGTTGAAGCAGATGACGATTGCATGATGCGTTATTTGGAAGGAGAAGAGATTAGCGACGAGGAAATTATGAAATGTCTGATTAAAGGCATTCGTCAGGCTATCATCTATCCTATGCTTTGCGGTAGCGCCTACAAGAACATTGGTCTTGGTCGATTGATGAACGCTATCATCGACTTTACCTATCCGGCAATTTTGAATGACTATATCGTTATGGATAAAGAAACCGGCGAAGAAGAAGTACGTGACGCCAATGCTCCGATGGCAGCGTTGGTATTTAAGACAACTTCCGACCCCTTTGTTGGCCGTCTAAGTTATTTCCGTGTATTCTCAGGCTCAATTAAAGCAGATAGCGTAGTTTATAACTCCCGTCGTGAAGAAGAAGAGCGTATTGCTAACATCTTCACAATGCGTGGCAAGACTCAGATTCCTATGAAGCAGGTTCCTGCCGGTGATATTGGTGTAGTTGCCAAGCTGCAATATACCTCTACCGGTGACACCCTCTGCGATAAGAATTCTGAGGTTGAATTCCCGCCCATTAACTTCCCGCTGCCGATGTACACCAGAGCAATTTACCCGAAGAAAAAGGGTGATGAGGACAAGATCATGTCCGCTCTGAATCGTCTGATGGACGAAGACCCGACGATTATCGTTACCAAAAACCCTGTTACCAAGGAAACCTTAATCAGCGGTATGGGCGATCAGCACATTGATATAATCATGGAGCGTATGCAGCGTAAATTTGGTGTTGAGGCTATTCTTAAAGCACCGATTATCGAATATCGCGAAACTATTCGTGGCTCTGCTGAGGTAGAAGGCAAGCACAAGAAGCAGTCCGGCGGACACGGCCAGTATGGTCACGTAGTCATTAAGATGGAACCCCTGACGCCAGGAGGTGGATTTGAGTTTGTAGATAAGATTTTCGGTGGTGCAGTACCTCGCCAATATATCCCTGCTGTTGAAAAGGGCATGCGTGAAGCTATGGAAAAGGGTATCCTTGCGGGCTATCCGGTTGTAGATATGCGCATCACCCTGCTTGATGGTTCGTATCATACTGTCGATTCCTCTGAAATGGCATTTAAAACTGCTTCCAATATCGCCTTCAAGAAGGCCATGGAACAATGCAAGCCAGTGTTGCTTGAGCCTATTTACAGCTTAAATGTAACCTGTGCCGATTCTATGATGGGCGATGTTATCGGCGATTTGAACTCCAAACGCGGTCGCATTCTCGGTATGCAGAGCGTAGAAGATGGCTTGAGCGTCGTTACGGCTCAGGTACCCTATGCAGAGATTTCGGAATATGCCGTAGACCTCCGCGCAATTACCCAAGGCCAGGGAACCTTCGAGATGAAGTTTGACCATTACGAAGATGTTCCGCCTAAGATGGCAGAAAAAATTATCGCTGAACATAAGGAAGCATAATTAAAACTGCGACAACTGAATAAAGCGCTAACGGGCCTGCCGCCTGACGTGAGTCAGCCGGCAGGTTTGTTGTTTTATGGCGGTTGTATGAGGAGTGGAAAGTGAAGTTTCTTCTTGATGTGCTGATATAAACAAAGTATATAAGAAGGCAGGTTTAAATCTCTGCATCTTAATGATTTTAGTAGGCATGGTTACTGCTTAAAGATGAGGTTAATGTAAGTATCGGACAAGAGGATTGTAGGTTATTTATCTGTATATCAGCTAGTGCTTTTATGATAGACATTTTTTTGTTGCTTTCTTTCTTTAAATAATGTATAATTAAAAGAAAACGAAAGGAACGAAAGATAATGACAAAAGAAACACTTGCGTATGAGAATATCGACAGAGAGTTTAAAGAGCTGTACGTCAGTGACATCAAAAAAACAGTAGTTGCTTTTGCCAATACAGAGGGCGGAATTTTATATATCGGCATAAATGATGCAGGAGAGGTTGTCGGTCTGCCGAACGTAGACGATGTAATGCAGCAGACAGCCAACACACTTAAGGACAGCATTGCACCGGATGTTATGCCGTTTGTCAAAATACGTGCAGTTACCAGGGAAGGTAAACAGATTATTGAGGTTGCGGTGCAAAACGGCACGAGCAGACCATATTATATTCGTGAAAAAGGCTTAAAGCCCAGCGGCGTATATATCAGGCAGGGCAGTAGCAACCAGCAGCTGAGCGATGAAGGCATTCGCCGTATGCTGATAGAGGTTAACGGTAAAAGCTATGAAAGCATGCGCAGTATGCAGCAGGAGTTGACATTTACAGCTCTGCGCAAGCATTTTCAGCAGCGTGAACTGAAATTGGATGAGGCGCAGCTGCGCACGCTTAAGCTTATCGGTGACGATGGCTTATATACTAATCTGGCGCTGCTGCTTTCCGAGCAGTGCGAGCATTCGCTGAAGGTCGCGGTTTTTCAGGGCAGCACGAGAGCGGTTTTTCGCGACAGACGTGAGTTTACCGGCTCCTTGCTGCAGCAGCTTTACGATGCCTACGCATTTATAGATAATTATAATAAAACCAAGGCAACCTTTCACGGCTTGGAACGTGTAGATACGAAGGATTATCCGCCTGAGGCTGTGCGCGAGGTGCTGCTGAATTGTCTTGTACACCGTGATTACAGCTTCAGCGGCAGCACGTTGGTTAATATTTATGATGACCGCATTGAGTTTATTTCTTTGGGAGGACTCGTTACGGGCTTAAAAATGGAAACAATTTTTATTGGCGTATCGCAGACGCGCAATCCTGCGCTGGCTGCCGTGTTCTACCGCTTGCGTTTAATTGAAAGCTTTGGTACGGGGATTGAAAAAATTCAGCAGAGCTATCTGGATACTGCGGCAAGGCTGGAATTTATTGCGGTTTACGGTGGCTTTAAGGTTGTTTTGCCCAATGTTAATGAGGTGCAGGCCAAGGAGCTGGGCGTCAGCGAAACGCAGGAATGCTACGGCTTTATGAATGAAAAGGACAAAGTAATGCAGCTGGCTGCTATGCAGGGCTATGTTACCCGCAAGGAGGTTGAGGATGCCTTGCAGGTGAAAACAACTAAGGCCTATATGCTTTTGCAGGAGCTGTGTGATGCAGGCAGGCTTGCGCCTATCGGCGTAGGGCGAAGCAGAAAGTATATCAGTAAGTGAACTAAACGCTTTGCGTATTACTGACGGTAGTACGCAGGGCGTTTTTGTTACAAATCTGTAACCTGCTTTACAAAATCACGGATAAATAAAAAAATCTGCAAGATTTTGTACAAAGGTGTTGACGAAAGATATCCGTGGTGGTAAACTAGGCACAACTTCAAAAAAGACCACAAACCGTTGAGACGGAGATCAAGTCAGCAGATGCGCTTACAGAGAGTTCGGGCAGGTGGAAGCCGGATAGAGATGCAGGCTGATAAATGGACCGTTGAGGGTGCTGTCAAATCGCTTCGGCGAGAGTATTCGGCAACGCAACACCGGCGTTAAGGGTGAGGAGTGTGATGGCACTCTGCGAGAGCGCGTCGCAATGGCGACGAAACAAGGTGGTACCGCAGGTATAAGTATTTACAGCCTGTCCTTGGAATTGCTTAGAAAAGCTAAGCAGCTTCAGGACAGGCTTTTTTGTATAACAAATCTGTGATAGGCCTTCTCGTAGAATGTTAGTGTAAACTATGGGAGGAATTAAAATGATTAAAGAAGCTATTGTAAAAATCGTCGGCAAAGAGGACTTAACCTATAACGAAGCATATGACGTAATCAACGAGATTATGAGCGGTGAAACAAGTGCAACGCAGAATGCAGCCTTTCTGGCAGCGCTTTCTACCAAGAGCACTACGGCGGAGACTACCGATGAAATCGCCGGCTGCGCCGCTGCGATGCGTGACCACGCACTGAAATGCGAAACGGGCATGGACATCTTTGAAATCGTCGGCACCGGCGGTGACGGCTCCAACAGCTTCAATATTTCCACAACCTCCGCTCTGGTTGCTGCGGCAGGTGGCATGAAGGTTGCTAAGCACGGCAACCGCGCCGCTTCCTCCAAATGTGGCACCGCGGATTGCCTGGAGGCGTTGGGCGTGAACATTCAGCAGGACCCGGAAAAATGCGTAGAGCTGTTAAAGGAAGCAGGCATGTGCTTCTTCTTCGCACAGAAATACCACACCTCGATGAAATATGTAGGACCTATCCGCAAGGAGCTGGGCATCCGCACCGTATTCAACATCCTCGGACCTCTGACGAACCCCGGCAGCCCGAAGATGCAGCTCTTGGGTGTGTATGACGAGTATCTGGTTCAGCCGTTGGCGCAGGTATTGATGAACCTGGGAGTTAAGCGTGGCATGGTGGTTTACGGTCAGGACAGACTGGATGAGATTTCGCTGAGCGCACCGACTACCGTTTGCGAGTTCAAGGACGGCTGGATGAAAAATTACGTGATCAAGCCTGAGGACTTCGGCCTGGAGCGCTGCACCAAGGCTGATCTGGTAGGCGGTCTGCCGGAGGAAAACGCTCAGATTACGCGCGACATTCTGGCAGGAGCGCAGGGACCGAAACGCAATGCAGTTTTGCTGAATGCCGGCGCCAGCCTGTATATCGGCGGCAAGGCTGCAAGCTTTGCGGATGGCGTGAAGCTGGCGGCAGAGCTGATTGACAGCGGCAAGGCGCTGCAGACATTGGAAAAGCTGATTGAGCTGAGCAATAAATAAGCTGATTAAAGAGGTTAGATTATGATTTTAGATGAGATTGCGGAATATACCAAAGAGCGTGTGCGGGCGCTCAAAGCGCACAAAAGCCTTTACGCGGTGCGTGATGAGGCAGAGGGCAGACCGCATGGCAAGGATTTCAGGGCAGCGCTTGCTGCCCCCGGCCTGAGTGTAATCGCCGAGCTGAAGAAGGCATCCCCCTCGAAGGGCATCATTGCTCCCGATTTTACGGACATCTACCTGCGCAAGGCTGCGGAGTACGAGGCAGGCGGCGCAGCAGCCATCTCCTGCCTGACGGAGCCGAAGTTCTTCCAGGGCAGCGATGCTTACCTGCAGGCGGTTCGCCAAAGAGTGGAGCTGCCGCTTCTGCGGAAGGATTTTACGCTGGATGAATACCAGATTTACGAGGCCAAATGCATCGGAGCCGACGCTGTTCTGCTTATCTGCAGCCTGCTGAGTGCAGCGCAGCTGGGTGAATACCTGGCGCAGGCGCAGGAGCTGGGGCTGAGCGCATTGGTAGAGGCGCACACCGCAGGCGAGGTGCAGATGGCACTGGCGGCAGGAGCGGAAATCATCGGCGTGAACAACCGCAATCTCAAGGATTTCAGCGTGAACCCGGTAAACAGCCTGCGCCTGAGGGATGCGATTCCCGCAAGCAAGATTTTTGTAGCGGAAAGCGGCATTCAATGCGCGGCCGATACGCAGGCGCTGAAGCAGGCAGGTGTGCAGGCGGTGCTGGTGGGCGAAGCATTGATGCGCAGTGCGGATGCGGCGGCAATGCTGAAGGAGATGCGTGATGCGTAAGGTAAAGGTTAAAATCTGCGGCCTGAAGCGTGCACAGGATATAGAGTGCGTCAACAGGCTGCTGCCGGATTATATAGGCTTCGTTTTTGCCAAGACCAAACGCGAGGTGACGGAGCAGCAGGCAGCACAGCTGAAGGCAATGCTTAACCCGCAGATTAAGGCAGTCGGCGTTTTCGTCAACGCCGAGATAGATAAAATTATACGCTTGGCCGAAAGCAGGACGATAGACATCATCCAGCTGCACGGTGACGAGGATGTGGCCTATTGCGAAAGGCTGCGGCTGCAGACGGAGCTGCCGATTATCAAAGCAGTCCGCGTGAAGGACGCAGGCTCCTTTGAAAATCTGCAAGCTTATCCCTGCGATTACCTGCTCTTTGATACCTATACCAATGGGCAGTACGGCGGCACCGGTAAGCGTTTTGATTTAGCGCTGGTGGCAGATGAAAAAATCAAGAAGCCGTATTTTATCGCAGGCGGTCTTGAGGCAGCAAATGTTGCAGATGTATTGAAAAACAGTAACGCCTTTGCCGTAGATGTAAGCGGAGGCGTAGAAACAGAAGGGTTGAAGGACCCGGAAAAAATTGCCGCATTTATAGCGGAGGTAAGGGGAGATAACGATGACAAAAGGTAGATATGGTATTCACGGCGGTCAATACATGCCGGAAACTTTGATGAACGCAGTGCTGGAATTAGAGGCTGCCTATGAAAAATTTAAAAACGATCCCGAATTCAAGGCGGAGCTGGCGCGCCTGTACCGCGAATATGCCAACAGACCGTCCCTGCTGTATTACGCAGAGAAGATGACTAAGGACTTGGGTGGCTGCAAGATTTATCTGAAGCGCGAGGATTTGAACCACACCGGCGCCCACAAAATCAACAACGTATTAGGACAGATTCTGCTGGCGCAGAAGATGGGCAAAAAGCGTGTTATTGCCGAAACCGGCGCAGGCCAGCACGGCGTTGCGACTGCTACCGCAGCGGCGCTGATGAACATGGAATGCGTTGTTTACATGGGCAAGGAGGACTGCGAGCGTCAGGCGCTCAACGTGTTCCGCATGGAGCTTTTGGGTGCGAAGGTTGTGCCTGTAAGCAGCGGCACCGGTACCCTGAAGGATGCAGTAAACGAAGCGCTGCGTGTATGGACCGAACGTGTTGAGGATACCTACTATGTACTGGGCAGCGTTATGGGCCCGCATCCGTATCCGGAAATTGTGCGTGACTTCCAGAAGATCATCGGCGAGGAAATCAAGGCGCAGATGCTGGAAAAGGAAGGACGCCTGCCCGATGTGCTGGTGGCCTGCGTAGGCGGCGGCTCCAACGCTATGGGCATGTTCTATGACTTCATCGAGGACAAGGACGTGCGCTTAATCGGCGTAGAGGCTGCAGGCCTGGGCGTAGACAATCCCAAGAACGCCGCAACCATGGCTAACGGCAAGCTGGGCATCTTCCACGGCATGAAGAGCTACTTTCTGCAGGATGAATACGGCCAGATTGCTCCGGTTTATTCCATCTCCGCCGGTCTTGATTACCCCGGCATCGGCCCCGAGCATGCTTATCTGCACGACATCGGCCGTGCGGAATATGTTCCTGCTACCGATAAGGAGGCAGTTGACGCCTTCAACTATCTTTCCAAAACAGAAGGCATTATCCCCGCAATCGAAAGTGCGCATGCCGTAGCCTACGCTATGAAGCTGGCACCCACTCTGCCGAAGGACAAGATTATGGTTATAAATATTTCCGGCCGCGGTGATAAGGACGTTGCCGCAATCGCACGTTATATGGGAGTTGATTTACATGAATAGAATACAAAAGGCATTTGACGAAAAGAAAAAGGTATTTATCGGCTTTGTGACCGCTGGCGATCCCAATCTTGCTACAACCAAGGAGCTGGTGAGAGCTATGATTAAGGGCGGTGCAGGCTTAATTGAGTTCGGCATTCCCTTCTCCGACCCCGTGGCTGAGGGCGAGGTTATCCAACAAGCGGATATGCGTGCGTTGGCGGCAGGCACTACTACCGATAAAATTTTTGATCTCGTAGCGGAGCTTCGCGAGGAAACACAGGTACCGCTGGTATTTTTGACCTATGCTAACCCGATTTATGCCTACGGTGCGGAAAAATTCTTCACCCGCTGCGAAGAAACAGGTGTAGACGGCGTCATCATACCGGATATACCGTACGAGGAGCGCGAGGAGATGCGTCCGTTCAGCGAACCGCATAACGTTGCCCTGGTGCCGCTGATTGCGCCTACCTCCAAGGACCGCATCCAGAAAATAGCCGCTATTGCCCAAGGCTATGTATATGTAGTTTCTTCCTTAGGCGTTACCGGTGTGCGCAGCAACATCACTACCGATATCGACGGCATTGTCGCAGAGGTGCGCAAGGCTACAGATATTCCGGTGGCTGTAGGCTTCGGTATCGCTGCTCCCGAGCAGGCGTACAAGATGGCCAAGGCCAGTGACGGCGCTATTGTAGGCAGTGCGATTGAAAAAATCGTGGCTCAATACGGCGAGGCTTCTCCCGAGCATGTTTACGAATACGTCAAGAGTATGTCCGAAGCGGTTGCCAAGGCAGCTGCGGAGGCTTAATTACAAAGGTTTGGGCACAAAAAAACTCCGTTCCTTACTGCACAGGCAGCAGGGAGCGGAGTTTTTCGGTTTAAATTATTGCAGCGGCATGGGCTCAGTGCCACCGTTTACTGCGTCCGGCTGTTCAAAAATGAAGGCAGGGGACGGATAGTAGAATTTGCAGTGCTGGAAGTTGATAACCTCGGTGGAGAAGCGTTTCAGCAGAGCATAGGAAGCGCGCTCTTCGAAATCAATCAGGTTGTCCTTGTTGATGTCAGCGTCTTTTACGATTACCAGCAGATAAGCCGGTACTTCCGGTGCATCCTCGGGAACCTGGCTGCGGTCGAGAGGGATGTTCGGAATAATTTCCAAATCACCGATAGGCTGTTGGTTTTCATTGTACAGCATAGCATGATAAACATTTTCGTACAGGGTACGAGCGAGTCTTAAAGAATAAGCTCCGGAACTCATATTATTCACTCCTTAAAAAGATGTTTTTGATGACTCTCGCTTTATCAGAAAAAGCAATAAACATAACGCTATTATTGTAACATAGATTACGGAAATAAGCAAAATGAATCTATAATGAAATGATTCCACAGCAAATTATGCAGAAAAGCTGTATTAATAATCACAAAATAGCAAGAATTTTTCATAGAATCTGCATTTTTATGCCAATGTATTCTGTATACATGACGTTTTTATGAATTTTTTAGCAGGAATTTACACAATGTTGACGAATAAGAAGAATAACAATATGTTGCTGCGTCAATTTTGTTATCTTAGCACATATGTATATTAAAGGAGGGGAACTCTTATGAAAAAACTCTTGGCTTTTTTACTTGGTATCATGGTTATGGCTACTATGATTGCCGGCTGCGGCGGTGGAGATAAGAAAGATGATAAAAAACCTGCTGCACAAAAATTTATTAACATTGCTACCGGCGGTACCTCCGGTACCTACTTCCCGTTAGGCGGTGCTTTGGCTGATATCTTGAATAAAAATATTCCTGGTACCAATGCTTCCGCACAATCTACCGGCGCTTCCGTAGCAAACGTAAACCTGCTCAGCCAAGGCAAGGTTGAAATTGCTTTTATTCAAAACGATATTGCTTACTATGCTGCCAACGGCACTGAAATGTTCAAAGGCAAACAGGTTGCCGGCCTGCAAGGTCTTGCAACTCTGTATCCGGAAACCGTACAGATTGTTACCCTGAAAAAATCCGGTATCAAATCTGTTGCTGATTTCAAAGGCAAACGCATCGCTGTAGGTGCTGCAGGCTCCGGTACCGAAGCTAACGCTCGCCAGATCATGGAAGCATATGGCATTAAATATGATGATATTAAGGTTCAATACCTGTCCTTCGGTGAAGCTGCAAGTGCTCTGAAGGACGGTAACGTTGATGCTGCTTTCGTAACCGCAGGCCATCCGACCGCTGCTATTCAGGATATCGCAACTCAGAACGACGTTGTACTGGTTCCGGTTGATGCTGACAAGGCTGACGCTCTGATCAAAAAATATCCGTTCTACACCAAGCTGGTTATCAAAGCCGGTACTTATCCGAAGCAGGATGCTGACGTTACCGCAGTAGCAGTAAAATGCATGCTGGCAGTAACCGACAAGATGGACGAAAACACCGCTTATGCAATTGCTAAAGCTCTGTACGGCAACCTTGACCGTATGAAATCCGCTCACTCCGCAGCAAATGCTATCAGCAAAGATACTGCTAAAGACGGCATGTCCATTAAGCTGAACCCGGGTGCTGAAAAATTCTTTAACGAAAAATAAGGATTTTAAATGATGCCGAACTTCAAAGACCGGAAACCGGCGTTTGCCGGTGGCCGGTCTTTTTTCCCAGTAAAGAATTTAGTAATTATTGTAAGCGTTGTTTTAATGCTTTTGGGGTGGTATAGTACGCGCCTGGTGGTGGCGATTATACCTGAGGGAACTTCGGGAGCTGTTGCTTTTGCCACAGCGGCAGGTGATGAATGGTACATCAGCCTGACGCATTCGGTGGAAAAAACTGCCTGGAATGATTATTTCAGGGTTAACGGCGCAAATAACATGACCATGACGCACACCCGCTTTTCCTCGCTGGGATGGGGCTATCCGTATTCCGCTGCCGACGGCAAGCTGACGCAGACCGCCGACGGTAAGTTTGATATGGAGATGAACCGCCCCTATAAGGAGGTTGCCCTGCGTATATCCGAGCAGGCAATGCCGCACATTGTCCACAGCGGCGACAGCTACGATCTGATTGCTCTGTACGGGCAGGGGACTGCGGTAACGGTGAAGGCCATGTATCGATATCAGTACTGGCTGGAACGGTACTTTTAGGTTTTATTATATTAAATGAGAGGAGCTGATACCCATGTCTGAAAAAGAAAAGAAAGTAAGAGAGCTTTCAGCAGAAGAGGTATTGCAAAAATTTGACAAGGAATCAGACAAGCGTGAGCTTACAGGTGTGTGGGGTAAAATTATTTCCGCAATCTGTATTCTGTTTGCACTTTTCCAATTATATACAGCCACCTTCGGTGTGCTGGACGCGCATCTGCAGCGCGCTATTCACTTAGCCTTCGGCTTTTTATTGATTTTCCTGCTGTATCCGTCCAGACATTCCTGGTCCCGCAGCAAGATGCATCCCTTTGATGCCTTCCTGGCACTGCTCAGCGCAGGTACTGCCATGTATCTGGTTGTGAACTATCAGGAGCTGGTGCTGCGTGCCGGCATGAACACAGAAACCGACTTCATCGTCGGCCTTATCGGTACGATTATGGTTTTTGAAGCAGCGCGCCGCGTAGTAGGCTGGCCAATGATTATCGTTGCCTTCTGCTTTATGCTGTATGCCTTCTTAGGTCCTTACGTTCCCGGTATTCTGGCGCATCGCGGCGTTGGCGTGCAGGAAATGTTTGACCACCTGTTCTTCACTACCGAGGGTATTTTCGGTACGCCTATGGGTGTATCTTCTACCTTTATTTATCTGTTCATCCTCTTTGGTGCTTACTTGGAAACCACCGGCCTGGGCAAATTCTTCATTGATATTGCCAACGCAATCGCAGGCTGGGCAGCAGGCGGACCGGCGAAGGTTGCCGTACTGTCCTCCGGCCTCATGGGTACTGTTTCCGGCAGCTCCGTTGGTAACGTTGCCGGCACCGGCGCTTTCACCATCCCGATGATGAAAAAGCTTGGCTATCGTCCGGCGTTTGCAGGCGCTGTTGAGGCTGCTGCTTCTACCGGCGGTCAGCTGATGCCTCCTGTTATGGGCGCTGCAGCCTTCCTGATGGCAGAATTTGTAGGCGTTCCGTACTTTGATGTTGTTAAGGCTGCCGTTATCCCGGCAATGTTGTACTACATCGGCGTATGGCTGGGCGTTCACTACGAAGCTAAAAAGTTCGGTCTGAAGGGCACTCCGCGTGACCAGCTGCCGAAGTTCAAGGAGCTGTTCATGGAAAAAGGCCATCTGGCTATTCCGTTAATCGTTATCGTTTACCTGCTCGTAAGCGGTTATACTCCTATGCGTGCTGCTTTGGCAGCCATCGTGCTGACCATCGTTTGCGCCTGCCTGCGTAAATCCACCCGCATTGGCTTCAAGCAAATCGTCCAAGGTTTGATTGACGGCTCCAAGGGCGTGCTTGGCGTACTGATTGCCTGTGCAACCGCAGGTATCATCATCGGCGTTGTTACCAAAACCGGCGTTGGCCTGAAGATTGCAACTGCTCTGCTGGACTTGGCAGGCGGTAATCTGCTGCCGGCAATGTTCTTCACCATGATCACTTCTCTGATTCTTGGCATGGGCGTGCCGACAACTGCTAACTATGTAATTACTTCTACTATTGCAGCGCCTGCTCTGGTGCAGATGAATGTACCGGTGCTGGCAGCGCACATGTTCGCGTTCTACTTCGGTATCGTTGCCGACGTTACACCGCCTGTTGCCTTGGCTGCTTATGCCGGTGCTGGTATTGCCGGTGCTAACCCGATGCGTACCGGCGTTATTGCTGCTAAGCTGGCGATTGCTGCGTTCATCGTACCGTACATCTTCGTACTGGCACCTGAGCTGCTGATGATCAACGCAACTCCGTTCACCATCTGCTACAGCGCCTTCACCGCGATTGTAGGTATGTGGGGTGCTTCCATGGCGATGATTGGTTTCTGCAACAATCTGCTGAACATTCCGCAGCGTATTCTGTTCCTCGTTGGCGGTATCTGCATGATTATCCCCGGCGTATTTACCGACGGTATCGGTGTTGCGCTTGTTGCTGTTGCCTATGTATGGCAGCGCATGAACAAGGTTAAGGGTGCGATTCAGCAAGATGGCGACGACCTGTAAGCCGAAAATTTCATAACAAGCTTCATAGTCCTGCGTGCATTTCAGATGCTGCGCAGGACTTTTTGTATGTAAAAAAACACCTCGCCGACTTGTGTGGCGTAGGTGCAGTGTTGCATTGAAGTAAGAAAAAGAAGTGGCGCTATAAAGTGGACATAAAGCTGAGATGACGTATAATAAGTTGCGTAAATTCAATTTAAAAAGATAGACATAGAGACTACCTTTGCTTACCATTAAGTTATCACATAAAACATGAAAGATTGTTGTTCAATTTTATTGTCAGTAGCATAATCTGCTCCTGCACTTCTGCTTCCGTTTCACACATGGAAAGGATGACTGGCATTAGCAGTTTGTAAAGGCTAGGACGAAGTAATGTACAACTTTTTATTGAATTTTAAACCTAAAAATTTTACTGAACTTGCAAATAAAGTTGGCAAGATAGACAAAAGCTGTCATTTGCATATGCTATAATATGTTATAGCAAAGCCTTAAAATAAAAAGTAACACCGAATTATCAGCAGATTTTTTAGAAATAAAGGATTTTTAAAATTGCTGTAGAAATGATTTAGTGTACTGTACATGAAAATTTTTTAAAATAAACAAAAAAGCCTGCCGAAGCAAGCTTTAGGTCCACACACTGTGGGGTCTTCCGAAGAAGACGATTTGAATAAATCATGTTTTTTGAACTCGTGATGTAACTTCTGATGGTACTCAAGAAGTTACTCATAGTATATTTCATCTGTGGAGGTTTGTCAATATGCAAAAATTAAAGAATTGTGATTATTATATCGGCTTAGATATGGGGGATGCATCTGTTGGCTGGGCTGTTACGGATACAAATTATAATATTTTAAAATTTAATGGCAAAGCGTTATGGGGAATCAGACTTTTTGATTCTGCCAATACTGCCGCCTCTACGAGAGTTTTTCGCTCTGGCAGACGCAGAATTGACAGAACTACCTGGCGCCTTAAAATGTTGCAGGAATTATTTGCGGAGGAAATCGCTAAGGTTGATCCCGGTTTCTTTATGCGTTTAGAGGATAGCCGTTTGCAATTAGATGATAAGCGCGAGAAGGCAGTATGTAATTTATTTGTTGATAAAAATTATACAGATAAGGAGTTTTATCAACAATATCCTACTATGTACCATTTGCGTTATGCTCTGGCAACCCAGAAAGGACCTTTTGATGTACGCTTGCTCTATCTCGCTGTACAGCACATTGCTAAGCATCGTGGACATTTTTTGTTTGATAATCTTGATGCCTCCAAAGTAAACGATTTTAATGCGGTTTTCAGTGAGGTTGAGAATTATGTCCGGGATGAGATGGGAATTGAAGATTGGTCATGTCAAAATATAGATGAATTGGCTAAAGTTTTGTGCGATGTAAACTTAGGACGTACCATTAAGCAGAAAGCGATGCAGAGTTTATTACCGGCACAGACAAAACAGCAGAAAGCTATTATACAGCTTTTTAGTGGTGGTAAAGCTAAGTTAGCTGAGTTATTTTTGGATGAAGAATTAGATGAATGCGAAAAGAAATCAGTAAGCTTTCAGGATGATGATTTGGATGAACTTGAACCTGTGCTTACAGCAGCATTAGGAGAGCGTTACGAAGGGTTACTCCGTTTCAAAGCTATTTATGATTGGAGTTTGCTGGCAAAAATATTGCATCTTGATGCAGGCAAAAAAGATGAAGGTGAACAACATCTGCTTTCTGAGTGCAAGGTGCAGGTTTATGAAGAACATAAACGTGATTTGGCTGTTTTGAAATCCATGATTAAAGGTAAGCCTTTATATAATAAGATTTTCAGGCAGGATGGAGATATTTCTTATGAGAAATATGCTAAAGGAATCAAAGGACGTAATCAGCTTGATTTTTGTAAGGATCTAAAGAAGCAGCTTGACGGTATTGCAGAATACAAAAAAATAATGCAGGAAATTACGAGTATTGATGGTGCCAAAACAGAGGAGGAACGTTTACTGTTTCGCATTGCCAATGGATTTGCTTTTCCTAAACAAACAACTAAGGATAATGGCATCATTCCCATCCAGGTGCATTTAGCGGAATTAAAATGCATTCTTGATAATGCTGAGGGCTATTTACCGTTTTTAGGTGAGACTGATAATAACGGTCTTTCTGTGCGTGAAAAAATTGAACAGATTGTTAAGTTCAGAATACCGTATTATGTAGGTCCGCTTGCGGGTACACGTATGTCCAAAGAACAGGGCAGATGTTGGGTTGTACGTAAGAATGAAAAAATTTATCCTTGGAATTTTACTGAAATTGTAAATTTGGAAGAGAGTGCAGAAAAGTTTATAACCAATATGACAGCAAAATGCACGTATCTTGTTGGTGAAGACGTACTTCCTAAGGAATCATTATTGTATTCGGAGTTTATGGTGCGTAATGCTATTAACAATATTACTGTTGACGGCGAACGCTTGCCTGTTGATGTGCTGGAAAAGATCTTTAAACAGCTTTTTCTTGCTAAGACATCAAAGGTTACCAAGAAAACATTAGAAAGATTTTTTAGACAGGAAAATATTTCTTTCCAAAATATCGGAGGCATTGATGATAAGATTAATGCTTCGATGAAATCATATAATGATTTTAGAAGAATTTTCGGTGAAGATTATATTCAACTGCATAGAGATGAAATTGAGAATATTATCAGATGGATAACCTTATTCTGCGACGAGAAAAAGATGTTGGCAACAAAAATCAGAAATACTTATCCGCAGATTTCCGATGATAAAATCAAAGCTATCAAAAAGCTTAAATATAAGGATTGGGGCAGACTGTCTGCAACGTTATTGAATAGCAGTGCTATTGCTTATGAGGATAAGGGTTTTGGTGAACTTGTCACTATTATCAGTGCTTTGCGTCATACAAATAAAAATTTCATGGAGCTTTTGAGCAGCTATTGTTCTTATGATTTTATTGGTAAGATTAAAGAGTTTAATAGTGGCAGGCAAAACAGTAATAGTAAACTGACATACAAAGACGTTGAAGAGCTTTATGTTTATCCTTCAGTTAAGCGTTCTATCTGGCAGACGCTGACGATATTGGAAGAAATCAAGAAAATTACGGGCCACGAGCCAAAGCGTATTTTTATTGAGATGGCCAGAAGCAAGGAAGAAAGCAAGCGTACTGATAGCCGTCTGAAAAAGTTACAGGACTTATATAAACAATGCAAGGAAGAAAACATTGATTTTATGCCTCATACAGATGAGCTCAACGCATTTAAAATTCAGCTGAGTTCCAAAAAAGAAGATGATTTGCGCAGTGATAAGCTCTATCTTTACTATACACAGATGGGACGCTGCATGTATACGGGCGAAACAATAGAACTGGCTTCTTTGTATGATGATAATCTGTATGACATTGATCATATCTATCCGCGTTCCAAAACAAAGGATGACAGCCTTAGCAACAGGGTACTTGTTAAAAAGGAGGTTAATGCCGCCAAAACAGATATTTATCCGCTTGATGCAGCAATTCGCACCAAAATGCATAGCTTCTGGAAGCTGCTGTATGATAAGGGATTCATTGATGAAAGAAAATATGAACGTCTGACACGCAGTACACAGCTGAGAGACGAAGAGCTGGCCGGCTTTATCAGCAGACAGCTTGTGGAGACAAGACAGTCGACAAAAGCTGTTGCTACGATTTTAAAGACAGCGTATAAGCATAGTGAGATTGTATATGTTAAGGCCGGCAATGTATCTGATTTCCGTCATCAGTTTAAATTTATTAAATGCCGTGAGGTTAACGATTTGCATCATGCAAAGGATGCTTATCTGAATATTGTGGTCGGTAATTGCTATCATGTGAAATTTACCGCTAACCCTTTAAGTTTTATTACCAAAAATCAAGATAACAGACGTTATAGCCTGAAACCGGAGATTTTTTATAAATTTAGCATTAAACGTGATAGTGAGATTGCTTGGATTGGTGGTAAAGACGGTACGATTACAACTGTTACCAAGACTATGCTTAAGAACAATATTCTCTTTACCAGACAACCGGTAGAAGGCAAAGGAGAATTATTTAAACAGCAACCGCTTAAAGCCAAGAGTGGACAGTTGCCTTTGAAAGCGGGTTTATCTGTAGAGAAGTATGGCGGGTATGATTCCTTGACTACAGCATATTTTGCTTTAGTTAAATCAGAAGGAAAAAAGGGAGCTGTTCAGTTATCAATAGAAGGAATCCCTTTGGTTTATGCAAAACAAGGAGAAAAAGCTGTGCAAAATTATCTAACTGATGTTGTACAGCTGTGCGAGCCTGAGATTAAGATTCCTAAAATCAAAAAATATAGTTTGTTTAAGATAAATGGCTTTCCTATGCATATTTCTGGGAGACAACTAAAACAACTTCAATTTTATGTTGCTAGTCAATTATGTATAGATGAATATAGTATTGCTTACTTGAAAAAGGCATTTAAATATGAGAATAATTTGGCGGTCAATGACGAGATTATTGCTGATAAGAATGCTGATGAAGAGAAAAAGCAAAAAGCAAGAAAAAGGTTAGATTTTTATGAAAAGACATGGGGAATCGGTAAAGAAAACAATATGCGGATTTATGATATACTGCTTGCAAAGTCTGCTAATAATTTGTATAAAAAGAGACCTGCTTCTCAATCTGCAACCTTGGAAAAACGTAGAGAGAATTTTAAAGGCTTATTTGTATCAAAACAAATTCACGTTTTGAAAGAAATTTTAAATCTGTTTAAGTGTTTAAGTGCGACAGCTGATTTACAACTTCTTGGAGCAGGTAAGAACGTAGGAAAGGTAACATGGAATACCAATATCTCCAATGTTAAACAATGCATTCTGATTAACCAGTCACCGACAGGTGTTTTTGAACAGGAAGTGGATTTGATGAAGCTATGAGCTGGCGTGTAATTGTTATAAGTACACGGGCAAAGCTGGATTTACAATTGGGCTATATGGTGGTTCGCGGAGAGCGGACCACCAAGGTCCATCTTGATGAAATTTCAGTACTGCTTATTGAAACAACGCAGGTTTCGTTGACAGCGGCTTTGCTTGCGGAAATGATGGATAGAAAGATAAAGGTGATTTTTTGTGACAGCAAAAGAAATCCTTCAGCTGAGCTTATTCCGTATTATGGAGCGCATGATGTCAGTGCTAAAATAAAGCAACAGATAGCTTGGAGCGAAAGCACCAAAGGCGATGTTGGTACTGCAATTATATATACCAAAATTAAGATGCAATCTGCCTTGTTGAAAAAACTGGGGCTTGATACAGCTTCTATGCTGGATGAATATGCGACACAGCTTCAATATTTGGATGCCAGTAATCGGGAAGGGCATGCCGCAAAAGTTTATTTTAACTCTATTTTTGGATTGGGATTCACCAGAGCGGATGATATTGCTGTTAATGCAGCATTGAATTATGGTTATATGGTTTTATTAGCTGCATGCAACAGGGAGATAACTGCCAATGGTTATCTTACACAGCTTGGACTGATTCATGATAATATTTTCAATGCATTCAATTTGGGCTCGGATATTATGGAGCCGCTGCGGCCTTTTGTTGATTATCAGGTATATGATATGCTGGTAAAAGAAAAGCTGCATTGCTTTGATAAAGAGCAGAAGCATGAGATTTTAGAAGTACTAAATAAAAATGTTATAAACAATGAAAAGCAGGTTACTCTTAATTATGCTATTAAGCTTTATTGCAAGAGTGTTTTTGACGCGTTGAACAGTAATGATGTGAGCGTAATCAAGTGGAACAGCTTTGTATGATGTATTATGAGCTATAGATTTATGAGAATATTAGTTCTTTTTGATTTGCCTGTTACTACGCTTGAGAATAAGCGTTCTTATAGGATTTTTCGTAAGTATCTGTTAAAGAATGGGTTTATGATGATGCAGGAATCTGTGTATTGCAAAATTGCGCTTAACGCGATAGCTGCAGATGCAATCATCAAGAAGGTCAAGCTGAATTTGCCGCAAGAAGGATTGGTGCAGTTGCTTACAGTTACGGAACGACAGTTTTCGCGTATGGAGGTTTTGGTTGGACAAGCGCATAATGATGTTTTGAACAGTGATGAAAGATTGGTAATATTATGAAGCTGGTTTATACGGAGTTGGAGCAGCAGCTTATTTTTCAAGAAAACAGAGTTAATGTTTTAGTGATGGAGCATAAGGAGCTTTTCCGAAGAATGATTCAAGAGCTTGCTAAGCAGATTGACGGTGGAGAAGGTAGGTTTGTTTTATCTGACAATAATAAAATTTTAAAAATTGATAAGGATGTCTGCCTTGTTGTAAATCCGTTTGCTTTGGAGATAAATTCACGCAAAGCATTAACCGGCTTATATAATGAGCTTGGTAAGCTGGGAATAAATGAAGAAAATTATTTGAATACCTGTAGAGTGAAAGGTCAGATAGCAGAGTATACTTATGGCTTGCTTAATCAGGTTGATTATGCCTTGAAGTTTCAAGACGATTTTAATCTGCAGAGCTTATTTAAAGCATTAGAGTTGGAATTTGAAGACGGGGAGGAAAATTTTCTGGAAGGTCTGGTATATTTTATGGATGTCTGCAGCAAGTTTCAAAAAGTAAAGATCTTGGCTTTCGTAAATTTGAAGACTTATTTGACAAATGATGAGCTGAAGAATTTTTATAAAGAAGCGTTTTACAGGAAAATGCATCTGCTTCTTTTGGAAAACAGTGTTGAGCAGGAGCTTGCAGAAGAAGTTGTTTGTATAGTTGATGGTGATTTATGTGTTGTGAAATGATTTTGACAAAGAATTTTGAGTGATTTATAATGTCTTTATAGGGACCTGAGGAAATTACGCTATGGTGATGATAGTTTCATTCGTGGACAATCTCTTAATTTGAGGTTTGAGAGTGATGTAATTTCTGATGGTACTCAAACTAATTTGCTCGTAAGTAATATCCTTTGCATGTTTGAGAGTGATGTAATTTCTGATGGTACTCAAACTATGTTAGATGATTTACTTAATCAAAGAGAGTTTGAGAGTGATGTAATTTCTGATGGTACTCAAACTCATATTTAACTTATAAGGAGAACCACCGGGTTTGAGAGTGATGTAATTTCTGATGGTACTCAAACCAATAGTATCAGCATTTACAACACAAGCACGTTTGAGAGTGATGTAATTTCTGATGGTACTCAAACGAATTCTTTTTTAGCAGCGTTATAGAGCTTGTTTGAGAGTGATGTAATTTCTGATGGTACTCAAACTATTGAGGCTGCTGCTTCAGGATTAGGAAGGTTTGAGAGTGATGTAATTTCTGATGGTACTCAAACTTTCCTTGTTAGGTTAAAGCGAGGTGTTTCGTTTGAGAGTGATGTAATTTCTGATGGTACTCAAACATCACTGAAAAACGTGCGATTAGACCGCTAGTTTGAGAGTGATGTAATTTCTGATGGTACTCAAACTACAATTTGTAAAATTAGAATAGTAGCTAAGTTTGAGAGTGATGTAATTTCTGATGGTACTCAAACAATAGTTATTCCCGATACGCGCTATAAAAAGTTTGAGAGTGATGTAATTTCTGATGGTACTCAAACATAAGCTTGTCAGCACGCAAGCGGAAGGGTGTTTGAGAGTGATGTAATTTCTGATGGTACTCAAACTACGGCGGATGTTGGCTTGTGGAATCATCGGTTTGAGAGTGATGTAATTTCTGATGGTACTCAAACAGCGGCGAATATTAGCTTGGGGAATCATCGGTTTGAGAGTGATGTAATTTCTGATGGTACTCAAACAATTCAAAGAGCAAACGAATCTGCTAGAAGGTTTGAGAGTGATGTAATTTCTGATGGTACTCAAACGAGTAACTTGATGCACAACGCGGCTATCAGGTTTGAGAGTGATGTAATTTCTGATGGTACTCAAACCTTGATTCTTGGCACTTAGCACAGAAATTTGTTTGAGAGTGATGTAATTTCTGATGGTACTCAAACTAGAAGATTACGATAGTGAACAACAAGAAGGTTTGAGAGTGATGTAATTTCTGATGGTACTCAAACCATTGGGGTTAAAGGAGAAGTTGCTTGAAAGTTTGAGAGTGATGTAATTTCTGATGGTACTCAAACAGCACGAGAACGGCATTTTCGTTATCAAAAGTTTGAGAGTGATGTAATTTCTGATGGTACTCAAACAGGTGATAATATGTTTGAAGAATTACTAGAGTTTGAGAGTGATGTAATTTCTGATGGTACTCAAACTTATGTTGTAGTCTGCTAGTAGTCGCACTAGTTTGAGAGTGATGTAATTTCTGATGGTACTCAAACATGGGTACTATCAATAAATTCAAAGCAGCTGTTTGAGAGTGATGTAATTTCTGATGGTACTCAAACCGCGCTCTTTGTCATCAAGATGCAAAATAGTTTTAAGCAGCGAAATTTCGCTGGCTTTAAATTCAGTAACATTGTTGATTTTTCGCGTTAAACTCATGCGAGATATCCCAAGAGCATTCGCTATAGCTCCTTTCGATATTCTCGCTTTAGTGACGGCTAATTCACATGTAATACTGCCCGTGATTATTTGTCACCTCTTTTGTTGATTTTTAATCACAGATTCGTTATAATCTCTTCGTTCTTTTTTATCAACATTTTTGCTTATTAGGCAATTTTTTGTTGATCATATGGAACAATTATGCTGCTATAACCTTATATTAAAGACAGGAGAGTGTTGCTCATGACATTGTACGATAGAATCAGAGCAAGGCGAGAAGAATTAAATATGTCTCAAGAAGAGCTCGCAAAAAGATTAGGTTATAAATTACGTTCTACAATAGCAAAGATAGAATCTGGTGAAAACGATATAACCCAATCAAAAATAGTTGCTTTTGCTAAAGCTCTAGGAGTAAAACCTGCTTACCTTATGGGCTGGGAAGACGCTCCCACGCCACCATCTCTCTCCCTCACCCAGCAAGAAGAAACATACATAAAAAAATACCGCCAGCTGCCTCCTGACGGCAAGGAAGAAATTGACGATTTGATTGATGTTAAGCTGGCCAAGCTCCAACGCAAGGCGGAAGAAGACGTGGAGAGTTTAGGATAATAGATTTTGAAAGTGAGGAATGAATACATGGCAGACATTATTATTTACAACACTGCAGATGGCAAAGCTGAAATTAAACTTTACGCCGATAACGGCACTGTATGGTTAACGCAGGCGCAGATGGTTGATTTATTTAACAGCAGTAAATCCAGTATTAGCGAGCATATAAAAAATATCTTTTCTGAAGACGAATTAGATGAAAATTCAGTTGTTCGGAAAATCCGAACAACTGCAGCAGATGGGAAAAATTATCTTGTTTCATATTATAGTCTTGACGTTATCCTTGCTGTTGGTTTCCGTGTTCGCTCCCCACGTGGCACGCAATTCCGCCAATGGGCAAACAATACCTTAAAGGAATATCTGCAGAAAGGCTTTATCATTGACAAGGACCGCCTGAAAAACCCGGATGGCCGTCCGGATTATTTCGACGAATTGCTGGAACAGATTCGCGACATTCGCGCCAGCGAAAAACGTTTTTATCAGAAGCTGCGTGACTTATTCGCTCTATCCAGCGACTACAAGGTTACCGAAAAAGCAACGAACTTATTCTTTGCAGACACACAAAACAAACTGCTTTTTGGCGTCACAAGAAAAACTGCTGCTGAAATTATAGCTACACGTGCAAATGCAGATGCTCCCAATATGGCCTTGACCTCATGGAGTGGTTCAATCGTACGCAAAGCTGATGTTATAGTCGCCAAAAATTACCTCACATCTGACGAAATAGATGTTCTTAACCGTTTAGTAACTATCTTCCTTGAAAGTGCTGAATTGCATGTAAAAATGCGTAAAGACTTAACGCTTGACTTCTGGCGCGCCAGTGTAGATAAACTGCTTTTAGATCATGGCGTCCCCGTGCTTCAATCTCACGGAAAAGTCACCATGGAACAAGCCCAGATACACGCCCGTAAAATTTACGAAGAATTTGATGCACGTCGCAAAGCATTCGAGGCAGCGCAAGCCGATGAGTTTGACCTGTTGGAATTGGAGCAGGAAACCAAAAACATAAAGAAATAAATACTGCCAGCTGGAGCCTGAAGGTAAGGAAGAAATTGACGATTTGAAGGAGTAGTTTTATGACGCGTAAAAAATATGCTAAATTTTTAGGATGTATCTACCTCTTTATGTTTGTTGTCATGTTTTTTGATCCATACTGGCAAAAAAGCAGCTACATTATAGGTCCGTTCTTTTGTATAATTACGTGGAAGCGAGAGAAAGACACTAATTGGCCTCTATGCTAATAGCTTTCTTAATTTAATCACTGGCGGATTATATGGGCTTTATAATTTTGACCGCAAGAAGAAGTGAAGCTCACGGCGAACATAAAAGAATAAAAGCGTTCTACCCAACTGCGGTAGAACGCCTTTTTCATAACAGCGACAAGATTATTTGCAGGACTGCTCAGTTTGATCTTCCTTCAGTTTCTCTACATAAGCGAGAGATAAATTTATAAGCTCAGCGATAACCTTTTAACACAGATAAAGTAAAAAATACATAAGCAGTTGCAAAGCGCCTGAAAAACAAAAAAGAGCAGTACCCTGACGATAAAAAATCGTCAGTTTGTACTACTCTTAGAATGTACCAGATAAAAATAAATGGCCTTGCTTAAGCTTCTGCAGAAAAGATGCATCTGCAGGATATACTGCTTATTTAATTGTCCGCAGGTAAATGAGCCGGAGGCATAAGCTTACTTGCGGTTTTGAAGAACTTAGTTTAAGTTTACTTGAAATACAAGGGAATGTCAAGGGTGCAGGGGAGTGCATTGCCTTCAGCCGCTTTTTTGCATGCGCTTTACCTCTGCCAAAAAATCATCCGTTTGGCAACAAACTTTTCACAAAAAATATGTATCACTATTTGTCAATAGCCCATATTTAGTGTATAATAAAGTAGAGAGTATGTGTGCGGACACAGTATCAAATTCAATTTCTACATTTGTACGGAAGAATGTAAAATAAAAAATGGAGGTGTATTTTTTTTGGGTAAATTTCAACATAAGGTCCAAATTATCCCGCTGGGTGGTTTGGGCGAAATTGGTAAAAATATGACGGTATTCCGTTACGGGGATGACATGATCCTGATTGATGCAGGACTGATGTTCCCTGAAGACGATATGCTCGGCATTGACTTGGTTATTCCCGATATTACATATTTGGTTGAGAATAAAGATAAAATTAAGGGTATCTTTCTGACACATGGTCACGAGGACCATATCGGTGCGCTGCCCTATGTTATGAAACAAATTGATTGTCCCGTTTATGGTACCGCACTTACTCTGGGTATTTTACAAGGCCGCTTGAAGGAAAACGGTGTAGGCAACGAAAACCTGCACGTAGTAAAACCCGGTGACAAGATTAACGCCGGTGCCTTCAAGCTTGATTTCATCCGCGTAAACCACAGCATTCCGGACGCTGTTGCTATCGCGATTATTACTCCTATCGGTGTTATTATCCACACCGGTGACTTCAAAATCGACCACACTCCTGTCGACGGACAGGTTATGGAATTCAATAAATTTGCCGAATACGGCGACCGCGGTGTGCTGTGCCTGCTGGCAGACAGCACCAACGCCGAGCGCCCGGGCTTCACTCCCAGCGAAAAAATGGTTGGCCAGACCTTTGACGAGGAGTTCCGCTATGCTAAGCACCGTATTATAGTAGCAACCTTCTCCTCTAACGTACATCGTATCCAACAGGTTATTGATACTGCTGTGAAGTACGACCGTAAGGTAGCAGTTATCGGCCGCAGCATGGTGAATGTTGTAAATATCGCCAAGGAGCTGGGTTACTTAAAGGTTCCCGAGGGCGTTTTGATTGATATTGATGAAACTCATAACTATACGCCGGAAAAGGTTGTTATTATCACCACCGGCAGTCAGGGCGAGCCGATGAGCGCGCTCACCCGTATGGCTATGAATGACCATAAAAAGGTTGATATTATGCCCGGTGATACAGTAATTATTTCTGCTACACCGATTCCGGGCAACGAAAAGCTCGTTTCCCGTACTATCGACCATCTGTACAAGCTGGGTGCGGACGTTATTTATGAAAAAAGCAACGGCGTCCACGTTTCCGGCCACGCCAGCCAGGAGGAAATCAAGATGATGCACAATCTGGTGCGTCCGCGTTTCTTCATGCCTGTGCATGGTGAATACCGTCATCTGGTTAAGCATGCTAATCTGGCTAAATCCCTTGGCATGCCGGCAGACCACATTGTTATCGGTGAAAACGGCAGCGTTATCGAGCTGACCAAGAGCAGCATTACCATTAACGGCAAGGTGCCTGCAGGCAAGGTGCTGGTTGACGGCCTTGGTGTCGGCGACGTAGGCAACATTGTACTGCGCGACCGCCGTCAGCTTTCTCAGGACGGTATCATGATTGTTGTCGTAACCATCGACAAGGAATCCTGCCATGTGGTTTCCGGTCCGGATATCGTTTCCCGCGGCTTTGTTTATGTACGCGAGGCCGAGGACCTGATGGATGAAGCACGCGATAAGGTGCAGGCTGCCTTGGACCGCTGCGAGGAAAACAATGTTTCCGAATGGTCGGCAATCAAGTCCACGGTCCGTGATTCTCTGGGACGCTTCCTGTTCGAAAGAACCCGCCGCCGTCCGATGATTCTGCCGATTATCATGGAAATCTGATAGCTTTCAGTGATTAGTGATTAGTGAATAGTTTTTTGTGAACGGTTGTCAGCAGTCAGCTGATAAAGGATGACTGCCGGCAGCTGCGATTTTAGGAGTTGTCTTATCTTGCGCAAGGAAAGAAGAAGGAAGCAACAGAATAGAAGCTACTCGCGCCCTGTCGGCGTTGTCTGCCTGCTTATGGGTCTGCTGTTTGCAGCCGCTCTTCTTATGACGGCTGAGGACGGCGTAATGCATTATGCTTATCTGGTGGAGCAGAATCTGCTGGGTAAGGGTATCTTTTTGCTGCCTTTGGCTTTCTTTGCTGCGTCCTGGCAGCTGCTTAGAGGACAATTTGGTGTTTTTAACAAGAGAACATTAATTTTTACTTTGGTGACGCTGTGCCTTACAGGCACAGCTCATCATGTTTTTGTGCCTGTTGGCGCTGAGCTGGAGCCTTCGCTGATAGCGGAGGGCGGCGGTCTTATAGGCGGCCTTTTGCTGAAGCTGCTGCGTTCCTTTGCCGGTGATGTAATGGTTTATATTATTCTTGCCTTAGGCTGGCTGTGGCTGCTGGGCCTGGTGCTGCCGCTGCGCAAATGGTGGGAGCTGTGGCAGGATTATCTGACCTCCGACGATTTGACGTTGGTGCGCCCCGACGACAAGGTGAGGGAGGAGCGCAAGCGTCCGGAGATTGTGTCCAGGACCGTGTTCAAGCGCAAGAGTGCCGCGCCTCAACAGCATGCCGCTCCTGCGGATAACGTTATCAGCAACTATACCAGCCCCGAGTTTGATGCCTTCAACGAGGGCGTGCAGAAGAAAAGTGCTTTCAGAAGCATTTTGGGCTTTACGAAAAACAAGAGTGTTTACGAAAAATCACCTTTAAAAGAGGAAATAGAGCGTGACCCTGTGCAGCTGCCCGAATGGGAGCAGTCCAAACCCGAGGTCATTGTAAGACCGATTATCAATTATGACGATGATTACGAGCCGGACAGCCGCTTTCTGGATGATGCGGAGCCGCCGGCTGCTGAACATGAGCCGGAGCCCGAACCGGAGCGTCCTGCTTCCGTAATCCGCAATACCTATCGCGAGGAGCAGGCGGCAGCGTTTGCAGCGCCTGCTAAGGCGGAGCCGCAGCCTGAGCCTGAACCGGAGAAGCCGGCCGTAACGATTTTTGACAGCGCGGATAAAATTGCCGCAGCGGCGCCTGCTCCGCAGACCGCTGCAGCATATGAGCCTGAAGCGCAGGCCGCGAGCAGCTATCAGCTGCCACCGCTGGAGCTTCTGGATACGCCGAAGGCCAGCGACCCGTCCACCTATCAGAAGGACATCATGGACCAATGTGCGGTGCTGGAGCAGACTTTGGCAGACTTCAAGGTGCGCGCCAGAGTTGTTGCCGTTACACGCGGACCGTCGGTTACCCGCTTTGAGCTGGAGCCTGCGGCAGGTGTGAAGGTAAGCTCGGTGGTGAACCTTGCGGATGATATTGCCCTGCGTCTGGCTGCGCCTGGTGTGCGTATCGAGGCGCCGATTCCCGGCAAATCCGCCATCGGCATCGAAGCGCCGAACACGAAGAACGATCCCGTGTGCTTCCGTGAGGTTGTGGAGGCAGGCAGTGTGCGCAATGCCAAGGAGCATCTGTGCATTGGTTTGGGCAAGGATATCAGCGGTGATATTATTTCCGCCGACCTTGCGAAAATGCCGCACCTTCTGGTAGCAGGCTCCACAGGCTCCGGTAAATCGGTGTGTATCAATACGATTATCGCCGGTCTTTTGTACCGTGCTACCCCGGACGAGGTTAAACTGATTCTTGTCGACCCTAAGGTCGTAGAATTGTCTAATTACAACGGTATTCCGCATCTGCTGACACCTGTTGTCACCGAGCCGAAAAAGGCAGCCAGCGCGCTGCACTGGGCGGTAGCGGAAATGGAGCGCCGTTATAAGGCGTTTGCCGACAGCCGTGTGCGTGACATCAAAACCTATAACGCACAGGCCGCCGAAAAGATGCCTTATATCGTAATCATCATCGACGAGTTATCCGACCTGATGATGGTAGCCAAGGTTGATGTGGAGGATGCCATCCTGCGTTTGGCACAGAAGGCCCGCGCTGCCGGTATCCATCTGATTCTGGCCACCCAGCGTCCGTCCGTAGATGTTATTACAGGCATCGTCAAGGCGAATATTCCTTCACGTATTGCTTTCGCCGTATCCTCGCAGACAGATTCGCGCACCATTATTGATATGGGCGGTGCCGAAAAGCTGCTGGGCAAGGGCGATATGCTCTTTTACCCCATGGGCTACAACAAGCCCGTGCGTGTGCAGGGTGCCTTCGTCAGCGATGATGAGCTGAATAAAATAGTAGATTTCATTATCAAGCAGTCCATTCCTGTAAATTACAGCGAAGAGGTAACAGAGCAGGAGCTGGAATGTGATAATAAAGGCCATAATGCCGAGGATGCAGGCTCCAATGCGCCTGCAGAGGATGAGCTTTTCGAGGATGCCCTGAGCCTTGTGCTGGACATGGGGCAGGCATCAAGCTCCATGCTGCAGCGACGCTTCCGCATAGGCTATACGCGTGCGGCGCGTCTGGTAGATACCATGGAGGAGCTGGGCATTGTCGGTCAATCCGTAGGCAGCAAGCCACGAGAGGTTATAATGTCGCGTAAGGAAGCAGAGGAACGCTTCCTGCGCCGTGAATAAGCGGAGGTGCAGGCGAAATGGATGATAAGGAAAAGACTGTCGGCGCAATTTTGAAAGAAGCAAGACTGGCCAAGGGTATCTCTCTTGCTGATGCCGAAAAGGCTACCAGTATCCGCAGCCGTTATCTGCAGGCTGTAGAAAATGATGAATATGACAAGACTCCGGGCGAGGTTTTCCTGAAGGGAATAATCCGCAACTACGGTAATTATCTGGGCTTGAACGGTCCGGAGCTTGTTAATGAATATAAAGCAAGTGCTGCCGGTATGGCGGCAGAGGCTGTACGCAGCAAGGGTATCCGCGAGGTGGAAAAGGTCCGCCTCAACATCCAGCTGAAGGATAAGCGTGATATCGGCAGCGGTACAGGCCGCTTTGAAATGCCGGGTTTGCCGAAGCTGCCGATGAAGCAGTGCCTGGCAGGCTTAGCAGCGGTAGCGGTGCTCACGGCAGGCTATTTTGCTATTCCCGCTACGATTAACTATTTTAAAAATATGCCTAAGGATGAGGCCAAGCAGACCGAGCAGGTTAAGCCTGAAGCTAAAGCGCCCGCAGTGCTGGATAAGGTTACCGTTGACCTGGAGGCTGAGGGTGACTGCTGGCTGGAGGCGAGTGCCGACGGCAAGGAGCTTTTTGCCGGCATTCTGCATGCTAAGGAAAGCAAGCATTTCGAGGCTAAGGATAAGCTGATTGTCAAGTACGGCAATATCGGTGTTGTACGCATTAAGGTGAACGGCGAGGCTGTTGACCTGAAGGGCGAGCATGGCGTGGCCGTGAAGACCTATCTGCGCAACGCTCCCGCACAGCCTGCAGCCGCAGCTAAGGCAGAGGAGGCCGCACCGCAGCCCGTAGCTGAAACCAAGGCCGCACCTGCTGCCGCAGTAGAGGAAGCGCCGCAGCCCGCTGCAGCTGCACCTGCGCCGAAGGCAGAAGAACCGAAGCCGCAGGCTGAGGTTAAGCAGGCTGAGCCGCAGCAGCCGCAGGCTGCCGGCGAAGCGAAGGCCGATAAGAAGAAATAATAATTTGTTCAGGAGTTTTTAATGAAACAGTTTTTACCAATTTCCGCTCAAGAAATTGCCGAGCGTGGCTGGGAGCAGATTGACTTTCTGTTTATCAGCGGCGATGCTTATGTAGACCACCCCTCCTTCGGTCCGGCAGTAATCTGCCGTGTACTGGAGGCGCAGGGCTACAAGGTAGCTATGCTGTGCCAGCCGCGTTGGGATAAAGCAGAATATCTGGCAGAGCTGGGCAAGCCGCGATTGGGCGTGCTTATTTCCGGCGGCAACCTTGACTCCATGCTGTGCCGTTATACGGCAGCCAAGAATGAGCGTGCTGTCGACAAGTATACCGCAGGCGGCGAGGTGGGACAGCGTCCCGACCATGCTACGGCCGTTTATGCGCAGCTCGTCAAGCAGCTGTGGCCGGATATGCCTGTAATTATCGGCGGCATTGAAGCCAGCCTGCGCCGTTTTGTGCATTTCGACTACTGGGAAAACAAGCTGATGCCCTCTATTCTGGAGAGCAGCGGCGCGGACCTTTTGATTTACGGCATGGGCGAAAAGCAGGTAGTGGAAATTGCCGACTATCTGGCAGGCGGTGCCGGCGCCGAGGATATGCATTATATCCGCGGCACGGCCTATATGTCCGACACTCTGCCCGATGACGAATATGTGGAGCTTCCCGACTGGAAGGCTATCAAGGACGACCGCAAGGAATTTGCCAGAGCCTTCAAGCTGCAGAGCAAGGAGCAGGACCCGTTTTATGGCAAAATCGTAGTCCAAAAGGGACAGAAGAAATATATCGTACAGAATCCGAACATCTTCCCGCTGACGATGGAGGAGATGGACGCTATCTATGATTTGCCTTATATGCGTAAGTGGCATCCGAGCTATGATGTCAAGGGAGGCGTTGCGGCGCTCGAAGAGGTTCAGTTCAGCCTGGTAAGCAGCAGAGGCTGCTTCGGCAGCTGTTCCTTCTGCGCTATTCATGCGCATCAGGGACGCATCATTCAGGCTCGCAGCCATGAATCTATTCTGCGCGAAGCTAAGATTCTGACGCAGCTGGACGGCTTCAAGGGCTATATCCATGACGTTGGTGGCCCTACAGCCAACTTCCGCCATCCTTCCTGTGCCAAGCAGCTGAAATACGGCGTGTGCAAGGACAGACAGTGCCTGTTCCCCAAGCCGTGCCCCAATATTGATGCCGACCACAGCGATTATATAGCGCTTTTGCGTAAGCTGCGCGCTTTACCGGGCGTTAAGAAGGTGTTTATTCGCAGCGGTATCCGTTATGATTATATGCTGGCGGATAAAAAGCAGGATTTCTTGGATGAGCTGTGCCGCTATCACATCAGCGGTCTGCTGAAGGTGGCGCCTGAGCATATCGCTCCCCAGGTTCTGGCGCGTATGGGTAAGCCCGGCAAGGAAGTTTATCTGAAGTTTATGCGCCTTTATGCGCAAAAAAATAAAGAAATCGGCCTGCCGCAATATCTGGTGCCGTATTTTATTTCCAGCCATCCGGGCTGCACGCTGAACAATGCTATTGAGCTGGCAGAGTTTTTGCGTGACATCAAGCACAATCCGGAGCAGGTGCAGGACTTCATTCCTACTCCCGGCAGTGCGGCGACGGCGATGTATTATTCCGGCATCGACCCGGAAAGCGGTGAAACCGTATTTGTGGCCCGCAATCCGCATGATAAGGCAATGCAGCGTGCGCTGATGCAGTACCGTGCTCCGCGTAACCGCAAGCTGGTGCTGGAGGCACTGCAGAAGGCAGGCCGTATGGACCTTGTGGGCAGCGGGCCTAAATGCCTGCTGCATACGGAGCAGGAGCAGCGCGGCGGAGCGCGTGGCGCGAAGCGTGATGCATCTCGCGGACCGAAGCGTAATGCAAACCGCAGTATCGCTTCAGGCAGTACCGGTGGAAAAAGGCGTGAGGATAAGCGCCGCAGATAGTAACGGAGGGATGAGATGGTCCGTTGTATCTTTTTAGTGCTGATGTTGGCCGGAATATTGACGGGAGGCTGCGGTGAGCAGCCTGCTCCTGTACAGAACGCAGGGGCAAAAACCATTATCCTGTATTCCGAGCTTGATAATAAATTTACTGAAAATCTGGTGGATGCATTTAACAAGGATAATAAGGCTAAGCTGCAGCTGAAGGCTGTTTACGAGCTGAAGCCTGGCGGGGAGCTGCCGGACGTTGTGCTGGCCGAGCAGCGCACGCTTGCCGGACTGAAGCGTCAGGGAAGCCTGAAGCCTGTGGCCTTTGCCGATGGCGACAGACTGCCGCAGAAGTTCCGTGACGCGGATTTAAGCTGGTACGGTATTTTCTATGATCCGATAGTTTTTCTGGTCAACCAGCAGTACGCCCGTACTGTCGGCCAGACTAATATCTGCAGCTGGCAGGATTTGGCAGGAAAAGAGCAGCTGCGCATTGCTCTGGAAAATTTATCCGACAGCAACAGCACGCAAAACTTTCTGGCAGGTCTGGCAGACCGCTTCGGCGAGGATGAATCGCTGGAGTATTTAGGCGATATCAACCGCTTTATCGGGCAATATGCCAAGTTCCCCTTTACACCTGTGCGCATGGCGGCGGTGGGTGATGCGGATGTGGCCATAACAAGACAAAGCTACGTTTTTAAATATCTGGAAAATAAATTTCCCGCTTATGTTGTCTATCCCAAGGAAGGCACGCCGGTAAATCTTTTCTGCGTAGGCCTGTTTAAGAACACTGCCGATGATTTGCGGGGTATTGCTGTTATGGAATGGCTTTTGACAAGCGAGCAGGTGCAGGCGATAGCGCAGGAAAACGCCACAGGCTACATGTTCATCTTTCCGCGTGGCTTTGACGAGGCTGCTGCCGATGCAGATAAAATCTGGCTCAACAGCAGCTATCTGGAGCCTGATAAGCAGGACGGACTGACGAATAAGTGGCTGAGTAAGGTTCGTTTCAGTAAATAGTGGTTAGTTATTAGTGATTAGTCATCAGTGATCAGTGAATAGTGATTAGATTATTGTGATTTATGCTCTTGCTTGCTGTCCCGACAGCTAGAGTGAGGGCAGCAGGTTTTGGAGGTAAAGAATGAAAATAGGTATGGTCAGCCTCGGCTGTCCCAAAAATCTGGTAGATTCTGAAGTTATGCTGGGTATTATCAAGGATAAGCAGCTGGATATTACCAACGATCCCGCAGATGCCGAACTGATTATTGTTAATACCTGCGGTTTTATCGAAAGTGCGAAGGAGGAATCCATCAGCACAATTTTACAAATGGCGCAATATAAGGAGGAGGGCAGCTGCAAGTATCTGATTATGACAGGATGCCTCGGCCAGCGCTATGCAGACGAGCTTTTCGAAAGCATGCCGGAGGTTGACGCTATCGTCGGCACCGACAGCTTCACCGATATCGGCTGGGTTATCGATCAGGTGCTGGCAGGCAAGCGCGTGAAGCATCTGCAGAAGCTGGAAAGCAAAAATGTGCAGGCTCTGCCCAGAATGCTGACTACGCCTGATTACATGGCGTATCTGAAAATTGCCGAGGGCTGCGACAACTGCTGCTCCTACTGCATTATTCCGCAGCTGCGCGGTCCCTACACCAGCCGCCCTTATGATGAGGTTATGGCAGAGGCAAGAAGCCTTGCTGCTCACGGCACTAAGGAGCTGATTGTAGTTGCGCAGGACACCACCCGCTACGGCGAGGACCTCACCGGCAAGCTGCTTTTGCCGCAGCTGCTGCGTGACCTCAACGAGCTGGAGGGCATTAAGTGGATTCGCGTTATGTACCTGTATCCCAATAACTTTACGGACGATTTGATTGCAGCCTTTGCCGAATGCGACAAGGTGTGCAAGTATATTGATATTCCTCTGCAGCATGCCAGCGACAGACTGCTGGAAAGCATGAACCGTTACGATACACGCGCGCAGGTAGAGGAGCTTCTGGCCAAGCTGCGTGAGCGTATTCCGGGAATTACTATCCGCACTACCTTTATTGTGGGCTTCCCCGGTGAAACCGACGAGGATTTTGCGGAGCTGATGGACTTTGTTGAAAAGCAGCGTTTTGAAAACGCAGGCGTGTTCCAGTATTCCCAGGAGGAGGGCACTGTAGCCGGCGCTATGGAAACCCAGATTGAGCCTGAGGTTAAGGAAAACCGCTATCATGAGCTGATGGCGCTGCAGGCAGGTATTTCCGAAGAAATCCATCAGGAGCGCGAGGATGAGGAGCTGGACGTTATCGTCGAAGGCTTTGATGAAGAAAACCCCGCTCTTGCGGTAGGACGTTCCTATCACGAGGCACCTGATATCGACGGCAACATCTTTATCGAAAATGCCGCCGAGCTGGAGGTAGGCCAGATGGTAAGAGTGCGTATTCTGCAAGGTTTTACCTATGAAATGGTGGCAGAGCTGGTTTAAGAGCGTTCCTGTAATAGTCAAAATAACCGGTGAGAGGGTGACAGCAGATGAAGGTTGAAATCATTACTACCGGGACGGAGCTGCTGCTGGGTGAAATTTTGAATACCAATGTGCAGTATTTATCCCGCAAGCTGAATAATATAGGCTTTGATGTTTTATATCACACTACGGTCGGAGATAATCCGGAGCGTATGCGCGCGGTGCTGGAGCAGGCCATGCAGCGCGCCGATATCATCATTACCAGCGGCGGTCTGGGGCCGACGCGCGGTGATATTACCAAGGAGATGGTGATGGAGGTTTGTCATACTGAAGGCTATCTCGATTTGGATACGTGGGGACGCATAGATGCTTATTTTGCCAAGAAGGGACTTTGCCCCTCGCAAAATAACGAAAAGCAGGCGTATGTGCCCATCGGCGCCGAGGTACTGCAGAACGATGTGGGTACCGCTCCCGGACTGTGGCTGGAATATAAGGACAAAATCTTTATTATGCTGCCCGGACCTCCGAGCGAGCTTACGGATGTGTGCGAAAAGCAGCTGCTGCCGCGAATGCTGCAGCGCTTCAGCGAGCACGGCATTATCATGTCGCGCACTCTGCATCTGCGCGGTATAGGCGAATCCATGGTGGCGTCTAAGCTCGACGAGCTGATTATGGCGCAGACAAATCCGACGATTGCGCTTTATGCCCGCTACGGTGAAATTCTCATCAGGCTTACGGCGAAGGCTGCCAATGACAAGGAGGCAGTTAAGCTGCTCGACGCTATGGAAGCCAAGGTACGCAAGAGCGTTGATAATTATATATACGGTGTGGATGATGCCACTCTGGCGGCATGCCTGGGGCAGGAGCTGCTGAAGCAGGGTAAAACTATTGCCTTTGCGGAATCCTGCAGTGGCGGTCTGGCCAGCAGCCTGGTTACGGATGTTCCGGGCAGCAGCGAATACCTGCTGGGAAGCATCGTCAGCTACACTAACATGGCTAAGCAGAAGCTGCTTAATGTGCAGGCAGATACGCTGGCCAAATACGGCGCTGTCAGCCGCGAAACCGCCTGTGAAATGGCGCTGGGTGTGCGCAAGCAGCTGGGCAGCGATTATGGTGTGAGCATTACCGGCAATGCCGGACCGGGAGCCAGCGAAGGCAAACCGGTAGGCCTGGTATATATTGCCGTTGCCACTGACGACGTGGTATATTGCCAGGAGCACCATTTTATGTCGACAAGAACAGAAAATAAGCTGAGAATAGCTCAGACAGCTATTTCCATGGCTATTGATAAATTATTAGAAGAAAAAAACAATATGGAGGATAAACATTAATGACCATTCAAAAAGAGATGTTCGGCAACTTAGAGCTGGACAAAAAAATTGTAACCGCCCTGACTGACATGGGCTTCGAAGAGCCTTCTCCGATTCAGGCCGCTACTATTCCCCTGGTGCTCGAAGGTAACGACGTTATCGGCCAGGCACAGACCGGTACCGGCAAGACCGCTGCCTTCGGTATTCCTCTGGTGCAGGCAATTACCGACTTCAAGCATATTCAGGCGCTGATTATGACTCCGACCCGTGAGTTGGCTATTCAGGTTGCGGAAGAAGTAGGCAAAATCGGCCGCACCCGCCGCGTGCGTGCGCTGCCTGTTTACGGCGGCCAGCCGATTGAACGCCAGATCCGCGCGCTGCGCAACAATGTGCAGATTGTTATTGGTACCCCGGGCCGTTTGATTGACCATATCAACCGCGGTACTATCCGTCTGGACCATATCAAATTCCTGGTACTGGACGAGGCCGACGAAATGCTGGATATGGGCTTTGTTGATGATATCGAAGAAATTATGCGCAGCCTGCCGGCTGAACGCCAGACTCTGCTGTTCTCCGCAACCATGCCCCGTCCGATTCTGAGCTTGACCAAGAAGTACATGAAGGCGCCGAAGAATGTAACCATTTCCAAGGAAGAGCTGACTGTACCTCTGATTGAGCAATATTATTTCGAAACCAAGGATAAGATTGAAGGCCTGTGCCGTCTGCTGGACGCAGAAATCGACGGCAAGCTGATTATCTTCTGCCGTACCAAAAAGGGTGTTGACGACCTGTCTATCGCACTTTCCAGCCGTGGCTACATGGCTGAGGGCCTGCATGGCGACCTGAGCCAGAACCAGCGTGACCGCGTAATGAAGAAATTCCGCGAGGGCGCTGTTGATGTGCTGATTGCTACCGACGTTGCTGCCCGCGGTATCGACGTTGACAATATTACTCACGTTATCAACTTTGATATTCCGCAGGATCCGGAAAGCTACGTTCACCGCATCGGCCGTACCGGTCGTGCAGGCAACACCGGCGTAGCTATGACCTTCATCACTCCGCGTGAGTTCCGTCAGCTGAAGCTGATTGAGCGCACCGTCAAGACTAAAATCCAACGCCGTCAGCTGCCGACCGCTGCTAACGTTATCGAGCGTCAGCGCGACCAGATTATCAGCAAGATGCAGACGGTGCTGGAGCTGAACGCATACCATGACTATATGCCGATTGCCGAAAGCCTGCTGGATGATTACAGCGCCGAAGAGGTTGCTGCAGCAGCTCTGAAGCTGATGCAGGAAGGCATTAAGGCTCTGGAGGCTCCGCAGGAGGATATTCTGTCTAAGGACCTGCGCAACACCGGCGGCCGTCCCGGCATGGTGCGCCTGTTCATCAACATCGGCCGCAGCCAGAAGATTATGGTTAAGGATATTGTCAGCACCATTGCTATCGAAGCAGATATTCCGGCACGTGATATCGGTCTGATTAATATCTATGATAAGTTTACCTTTGTTGAGGTACCGGAGGATGTAGCCGAAAAGGTTATCGGTGCGATGAACAAGAACTTTATCAAGGGTTATAAGGTTAATATTGAGCCTGCGAAGGCAAGAAGATAATAAAAAGGGCGACCGAGTATAATGCGTCATCTGCGTCGTCATGGCTCCTGACGCTAAGACCCAGTTTTTACAAGTGTAAACGCAGTAAAAACTGTTGGTCGTGCTAATACCCGAAGGGTGAGGAGTACGAATATGTACGCCGTCGTCGCCATTCCTTGCATCTGACGCATTCTCCTCTAGTCGCTGACGCATACATCCCCAATTATTGGAGGTGAATACCCATGGCTAATGAAATTTACGGCAACCTGAAGGGCATCCGTAATTCCGTTATTGAAGAATTAAAAACCTTTTATGATATCCGTCTGGAGGGCGGTCAGCTGCTGACAAGCGAGCTGGCTTTGCGTATGGCGGATGTTACTGATTTTATTAACCGCGAGGTGAGCGTTTACGTTGCGCGCAACGGGCAGGTGCTTGCCGTATCGGTGGGTAATGATCAGAGTGTGGAGCTGCCTCCGGTAGAGGGCAGACGCGGTGCCAGCCGTCTTAGCGGTGTGCGCTGCGTGCATACCCATCCCAACGGCAATCCGCTGCTCAGCGGTGTGGATATTTCCGCGCTGAAGAATAACCGCTTTGATGCGATGATTGCTGTCGGCGTTACCTCGCCGGATATCAGCCAGTCGCAGATGAGCTTCGGCATGATTACCGGTATTGACGATAACGAGCAATATCAGGTGGAATGCTACGGACCGCTGACGCTGCAGGAGGCGGAGGGCGTGTTCTTCCCGAATCTGGCAGCGATGGTGGAGCGCATCCTTGATAAGCAGACGGGCAGTGCCAGTCTGGCGCAGGGAACGGAGCGGGCGATTATCGTGGGCATGGAATACGGTGTTCCCAACAGCAGCGGCTGGACTGCTGAGGATTCCTTGGAGGAGCTGAAGCAGCTGGCAGATACTGCCGGTGCGGAGGTTGTGGCAAGATTCCTGCAGAAGCGCCCCAAACCGGACCCGGCGTTCTTTATCGGCCGCGGCAAGGTGCAGGAGCTGGCGCTTTATGTGCAGCAGGAGAACGTAGACCTGTGCATTTTTGACGATGAGCTTTCGCCGGCACAGCAGCGTAATATTGAGCAGTCAATGGGTGTGCGTGTGCTTGACCGCACGGCGCTCATCCTTGATATTTTCGCCCAACGTGCGCATACTAACGAAGGTAAGCTGCAGGTTGAGCTGGCGCAGCTGCAATATACGTTGCCGCGTATTATGGGCAAGGGCCTGGCGCTGTCGCGTCTTGGCGGCGGCATCGGTACACGCGGTCCCGGCGAAACTAAGCTGGAGGTTGACCGCCGTCGCATCCGTGACCGCATTGCCTATATTAAGGAATGCATCGGCAAGGTTAAGAGTGTGCGCACTCTGCACAGGGCCGGACGTGCGAAGGCTAGTGTGCCTACGGTAAGCCTTGTGGGCTACACCAACGCCGGCAAATCCACGCTTTTGAATACGCTGACTAATTCAGATATCTACGCGCAGGACCAGCTTTTTGCAACGCTGGACCCGACCACGCGTCAATTAGACCTGCCGAATAAGCAGCAGGCTATTTTAACCGATACCGTCGGCTTTATCCAACGCCTGCCGCATCAGCTTGTTGCAGCCTTCCAGTCTACGCTGGAGGAGGTTGTGCAGTCTGACGTGCTGCTGCACGTTATTGATGTCAGCCACGAGCTGTATAAGGAGCAGGCTGCAGCCGTTTATCAGGTTCTGGATGAGCTGGGTGCCAAGGATAAGACGATTATCACGGTTTATAACAAAATTGATAAGCTGCCGCCGGATTCCGGTCTGGCAGAGCGTTTGAGCAAGGAAGAAAACAGCATCTGTATTTCCGCAAAGGGACGTCTTAATCTTGACGGCCTGCTGGCGCTGATTGCAGAAAACCTGAAGCTGAAGGCGGTAGAGGAGAGCTTCCTCGTGCCTTACAGCGATTCCGCTGCGGTAGGACGCTTGCATGACGCAGGCACGGTACTGGAGCAGGAATATCTGGCAGAGGGCACACTGCTGAAGGTGCGTCTGGACGCGGAGCAGGTGCAGCAGTTTGCCAAGTATCTTGCTGCAGATGCCAAGGCTTAGGATTAATTGGCGCTATGCCAAAAAATATAAAAATATCAGGTGAGAATTTTGGTTGATTACAATGCATTAGAGCAGGCAGCCTTAGCTGAGGTTGCTAAACATACCGCAGAGCTGGAAGCAGCAGCTTTGTGCAATACTGAAAAGGTTATTGCGGCTTTCCGTAATAACATGGTTTCCGACTACTACTTGAAGCCTACTACAGGCTATGGCTATAATGATGTGGGCCGCGATACTCTGGATCTGATTTACGCAGAGCTGTTCAAAACCGAGGCTGCATTGGTGCGTTCTCAGTTCGTCAGCGGTACTCATGCGCTGGCAGTTGCTCTGCTGGGCAACCTGCGCGCAGGCGATGAGCTGATTGCCGTAACCGGTGCTCCTTATGACACTATGCAGACTATTATCGGCTCTCCGGTTAAAACTCCCGGCTCTTTGGTTGACCTAGGCGTAACCTATAAGGAAATCCCCATGACCGGTAATCACGTTGACCTTGAGGCTGTTAAGAAGGCTGTTACCTCCAAGACTACGATGATTCACATTCAACGCTCCTGCGGCTACAGCAGCGAACGCAAAACTATTGACGTTGCCGAAATCGGCCGTATCTGCAGTGCTGCGAAGGAAGCTAACCCGAATGTTATCTGCTTTGTCGACAACTGCTACGGCGAGTTTATCGAGAAGCAGGAGCCTACCGAGGTTGGCGCTGACTTGATGGCAGGCTCTCTGATTAAGAATCTGGGCGGCGGCCTGGCTCCGACCGGCGGTTATATTGTCGGCCGTGCCGATTTGGTTGAGAACGCTTCCTACCGTCTGACTGCTCCCGGTCTGGGCGGCGAGATGGGCGCAACCTTGGGTGACACTGCTCGCGAGTTCTATCAGGGACTTTTCCTGGCTCCGCATATTGTGGTGCAGGCTGTTAAGACTGCTATTTTTGCGGCTGCTGTTTTCAAGGGCCTAGGCTATGCTGTTAAGCCTCTGCCGGAGGAACGCCGCAGCGATATTATTCAGGCTATTACCTTGGAGAGCAAGCAGCGTTTGTGCGATTTCTGTGTTGCTATTCAGGGCAATTCTCCTGTTGATGCGCATGTTGAGCCGGTTCCGAGTCCGCTGCCGGGTTATCAGGATGAGATTATTATGGCTGCTGGTACCTTTGTACAGGGCGCTTCTATTGAGCTGAGCGCTGATGGTCCGTGCCGTGAGCCGTTTAATGTTTTCTTCCAAGGCGGTTTGACTTTTGAGCATGGTCGTCTGGCGATTATGGCAGCGGCTAAGCGTGTTGGCCCAAAAGAGGCGTAAGAATTTAATTACTCAATTTAGTCTGGCATCGAATTGACGTCAATTTTGATGGCGGAGTTGTTTAAGGATGATTTATATGAATAACATGGCAGTATGTAATTATATAGTGGGCGTGCTGGGCGCGGTTATCGGCGGTCTGATTATGCAGGCGGCTGCAGCCTTTCCGCTGGAGTTTACGGAGAACGGCCCCGGCCCGGGCTTCTGGCCTTTTACGCTGGGCGCGGTGCTGGGCGCTGTTTCGGTTTTGCTGCTGCTTTATACCTTTATCAATAAAACTGATTTACATGGCGTGAAGGTGCAGCTTTCTTCGACAGGCAACAAGCGCGTTTATTTAATGATGGGACTTGTTGTTTTGTTCTGCGTGCTCATCAGCATTCTCGGCTTTTATCCGGCAGCGGCACTTATGATTCCGGCTGTTATGCGTCTTATGGATTATCGCAATTATAAGGTAATCGGCCTGACAACGGTGCTTAGTCTGCTGTTTATTTATCTTGTTTTCGGCATGCTGCTGCATACGCAGATGCCGCAATCTGTATTCATGGAGTAGGAGGTCATACTGATGGTTGATATAATGAGCGCATTAAATATGATTTTCGTCCCCATGAATCTGCTGGGACTTTTCTTCGGCGTGCTGGTGGGCATTGCCTTCGGCTGTATGCCGGGCCTGAGTGTTAACATGGGCCTGGCGCTGCTGTTTCCGCTGGCCTTTACGTTCCATGGTATCGGCGGCATTCTGATGCTGCTGGGCATTTACTGTGGTGCGATTTACGGCGGCAGTATTTCGGCAATCCTGTTGAAAACTCCAGGTACGCCTGCTTCCGTAGCGACTACTCTGGACGGCTATCCGATGGCGACGAAGATGGGGCAGCCCGGACGTGCTCTCGGCCTTTCTACATTGGCCAGCACCTTCGGCGGTATTTTCAGTACCATCTGCCTGATTTTGCTGGCACCGCAGCTGGCGAAGGTTGCACTGCAGTTTTCCAAGCCGGAATATTTTGCTCTGGCTATTTTCGGCCTCAGCATTATTACCAGTGTTTCCTCCGGCAGTGTTATCAAGGGCATTATGGGCGGTCTTATCGGTCTGTTCCTGGCAACAGTCGGCATTGACGGTATGAGCGGTGCTATCCGCTTTACCCTGGATACTAACTATTTTATGGGCGGTGTGTCCTTTATCCCTGTGCTGATTGGCGTATTCGCCTTTGCGCAGGTGTTGAGCAGTATTGAGGATTATTATCACAATGAACGCCAGGAGCAGCACATGATGCTGGACCGTCTGCTGCCTTCGTTTGAGGATATCAAGAGAGTATTTACCACGCTTTTGCGTTCCTCCTTCATCGGTACCTTCATCGGCTGTGTGCCCGGTACCGGCGGCGATATCGCTTCCTTTGTATCTTATGATCAGGCGAAGCGCTGGTCTAAGCATAGCAAGAACTTCGGCAACGGTGAGCCCGAGGGCATTGTAGCCTCCGAGGCAGGCAACAACGCTGTTTCCGGCGGTGCCTTCATCCCGGTACTGACGCTGGGTATTCCCGGCGACGGCGCAACGGCAATCATGATGGGTGCGCTGATGGTTCAGGGTCTGCAGCCCGGTCCCTTGCTTTTTGTGGAGAAGGCACCTGATGTTTACGCTATCTTCATCGGTCTGCTTTTAGCTAACGTGATTATGGGTATCATGGGCTTTTCGTTAATCAGACTTTTTATGAAGGTTGTTAACGTGCCTGTACACATTCTGCTGCCGATTATCGTAATGATGACCTTCGTGGGAACTTATTCCTACAATAATTCGCTGAACGATGTTTATCTGATGGTGGCAAGCGGTTTCCTGGGTTACTTTATGAACAAGCTGGGCTTTTCCATGTCGGCGATTATCATCGGCATTATCCTCGGCGGTATGGCAGAGCAGAACTTTGTCGGCTCGCTGATTATGAGTGATGGCAGCTTTGCTATTTTCTTCCAACGACCGCTGTGCCTGTTCTTCCTGATGGCAGCACTTTTATCACTGCTTTCACCGCTTTTCGGCAAGCTGTTCAAAAGAAGTTAAATTTTACTTGACAAACTCCCTGCGTTTAGCTAAACTAAGCATATAAAGGGAGTAGCTTGCACGCATGGCGTGTTCACTCTGTCGTCAGTACGATTGCTTCTGCAATCCGGCTTTGTGACTAAGTAGCGAGACTTTGTTGTAATTTTATTGCAGCAATGTCTCGCTTTTTTGTTTTTAGGGACGGCTGCAAATCAAGGAGGAAGAAAATGGAAATAGCTTTACAGTTTGTTTTATTGGCTTTAGGCTTTGTGATGCTCGGTAAGGGTGCGGATTGGTTTGTAGAGGGCGCGGCAGGTATTGCCATGCGCTTCGGCATTCCGCAGCTGGTAATCGGTCTTACTATCGTTGCGATGGGTACCAGTGCGCCGGAGGCAGCGGTAAGTATCGCGGCGGCTGTTAAGGGTAATGCTGATATTACCATTGGCAATATTGTCGGCAGTAATATTCTTAACATCCTTGTCATTTTAGGTCTTGCGGCTTCTATTGTGCCGATTGCGGTAGCGCGTTCTACCGTACGCATCGAAATCCCCTTCATGATTGCTGTTACCGCACTGCTGTTTTATCAGGGACGCGACGGCAGCATCAGTCTGGCGGACGGCGGCGTGCTCATGGTAGCGTTTGCCGCATATATGATGTATCTGTACACCATGGCGATGAAGAGCAATGTCGACAGTGATCTGGAGGAGCCCGGTTTGCCGCTGGGACGCTGCCTGTTGGGTGCAGTGGGCGGCTTGGCGCTGATTATTGCGGGCAGTAATGTAACCGTAGGCGCAGCAACATCTATTGCAACCTATGCGGGACTCAGCGAGCGCTTTATCGGCCTGACGATTGTGGCTTTGGGCACCTCGCTGCCGGAGCTGTTCACCTCTGTAGCGGCGGCACGCCGCGGCAATGCGGATATTGCCATCGGTAATATCGTCGGCAGCAACATTTTCAATATTCTTTTCGTAGTAGGCTTGTCGGCACTGATTATCGACATTCCCTTTGCGTCTGCTTTTAATTTTGATACCTATGTAGCGCTTGGTGCGGCAGTCCTTTTGCTGCTGTGTGTATTGCGTACGCAAAGACTGCAGCGCTGGGCAGGTGCGCTGATGCTGGTGTGCTATGCGGCGTATCTGGGGTATATTCTGTAAGCACCGCATTATAATGTAAAAAATTTAACATTTACCCTCTGCAAGCAGTAAAAATCTCTTGCCTGCTTGCGGAATTTATGGTAAAATATTTTGGTGTAAAAATAACACACGCAGGAAAATTCATCTGTTGCTACGTTTTGCCGCGTAGAGAAGAATTATAACCCATTCCTGCGGAGGAAAAAACAGGAGGAAACAAAAAATGGCTATTATCTCTATGAAACAATTACTTGAAGCTGGTGTACACTTTGGTCACCAAACCCGTCGTTGGAACCCTAAAATGGCTCCGTACATCTTCACCGAGCGTAACGGTATCTACATCATCGACCTGCAAAAAACCGTAAAAAAGGTTGACGAAGCTTACAACTTCATCCGTGAGGTTGCTGCTGCAGGCGAAAACATTCTGTTCGTTGGTACCAAAAAACAAGCTCAAGAAGCTATGAAAGAAGAAGCTACCCGCTGCAACATGTTCTTCGTTAACGAGCGTTGGCTGGGCGGCATGCTGACCAACTTCAAAACCATCCAAACCCGTATTGCACGTCTGCGCAAACTGGAAGCTATGGAAGCTGACGGCACCTTCGACCTGCTGCCGAAGAAAGAAGTTATCGGCCTGAAACATGAAATGGAAAAACTGACCAAATACTTGGGCGGTATCAAAGACATGAAAAAACTGCCAGGCGCTATGTTCATCGTTGACCCCCGCAAAGAGCACATCGCTGTTCTGGAAGCTCACAAACTGAACATTCCTATCGTTGCAACCGTTGACACCAACTGCGATCCGGACGAAATCGATCATGTAATCCCTGCAAACGACGACGCTATCCGCGCTGTAAAACTGCTGACCGCTAAAATGGCTGACGCTGTTCTGGAAGGCCGTCAAGGTATGCAAACCGAAGAAGCTGCTGCTGAAGAAGCTCCGGCAACCGAAGAAGCTGAATAATCCTAACGTTAATATATTACATTTTGAGGAGGAATAACTGATGGCTCAAATTACTGCTGCATTAGTTAAAGAACTGCGCGAGCGTACTGGCGCAGGCATGATGGACTGCAAAAAAGCACTGACCGCTGTAGAAGGCGATATGGACAAAGCAATCGACTTCCTGCGTGAAAAAGGTCTGGCTGCTGCTGCTAAAAAAGCTGGCCGCATCGCTGCTGAAGGCGTTGTTGGCTCTTTCGTTAGCGCTGACGGCAAGATCGGTGCTATCGTAGAAGTTAACTGCGAAACCGACTTTGTTGCTAAAACCGACGGCTTCAAAGAACTCGTTGAAAAAATTGCTGCTCATATCGTAGCTACCAAACCGGCTGACGTAGAAGCTCTGCTGGCTTCCGAGCTGGACGGCCAAACCGTTGAAGCTCTGGTAACCGCTAGCGTTGCTAAGATCGGCGAAAAGATTTCCGTTCGTCGTTTCGCTCTGTACGAAGCTCCGGAAGGCGTTGTTGCTGCTTACATCCATGGCGGCGGCAAAATCGGCGTTGTTGTTGAATTAAAAGGCGGCAATGCTGAACTGGGTAAAGACGTTGCAATGCATGTTGCTGCTGCTAACCCGAGCTACCTGGAACGCTCTCAAGTACCGGCTGCTGAGCTGGAGCACGAGAAAGAAGTTCTGTCCGAGCAAGCTAAAAACGAAGGCAAACCGGAAAAAATCATCGAGAAGATGGTTATGGGCCGTATCAACAAATACTACAAAGAAGTATGCCTGGTTGACCAAGAGTTCGTTAAAGATCCGGACCAAACCGTTGGCAAGCTGGTAAAAGCTGCAGGCGCTGAAGTTCTGGCATTCTCCCGTTTCCAACTGGGCGAAGGCATCGAAAAGAAACAAGAGGACTTCGCTGCAGAGGTTATGTCTCAAATTAAATAATCCGTTTAGTTTGGACTGCAACTGAACATTTAAGGCTATCACAAGTAATTGTGGTAGCCTTTTTTCCATAACAAAACTTTTAAAAAGTGTAAAATAGTATACATTTTTCTTTCTTGACTATGCTATGGCAAAAGCATATAATAGCAATGTATTTTGTTTTAGCAGTCTAGGAACTGCTTGGGGAGGTTAATGGAAAATGAATAAGTTTTTAAAATACGCTCTTGTTGGCGTACTGACAATGTTTGCTATCGTAGCTGCAGGCTGCGGCGGTTCTAAGGATGACGGCAAGGTAGATATGAATAAGCCGGTTATCGTAGGCGTAAACCCCGGTCCTCATGCTATCATTATGGATAACGTAAAGAAGATTGCCGAGAAAAAAGGCCTGAAGATTGAAGTTAAAGAGTTCAGTGATTTCGTAACTCCTAACTCCGCACTGGCTTCCGGTGAAATCTGGGCTAACTGCTTCCAGCACGAGCCCTTCCTGAAGGCAACCATGAAGAAGGAGCCTTCCTTCAAACTGGCTAAAGCCTTCAACACCGCTCTGTTCCCGATTAACATTTACTCTAAAAAATTGAAACCCGGCGACACCATTCCTGACGGTGCAAAAATCGGTATTCCTAACGATCCGACCAATGGCGGTCGTGCAATCCTGCTGCTTGCTGCTAATAATCTGATTAAGGTTAAGAATCCGAAGGATGTTACTACCAGCGTTAAGGATATCACCGAAAATCCGCATCATTTCGAAATTATCGAGCTGGAGGCTGCAGCAATTCCCCGCAGTCTGGATGATCTGACCTGCGCAGCTATCAACACTACCTACGCTATCAGCGCCGGCCTGGACCCGGCTAAGGATCCTATCCTGCGTGAAACTAAGGATTCTCTGTATGTAAATATCGTTGCCGTACAGGAAAAGGACCTGAACGATCCGCGTCTGAAGATTTTCCAGGAAGCATATCAATCTAAGGAAAATGCTGAATTCATCGAGAAGAAATTCCCCGGTTCTGTATATTTAGGCTGGGATAATAAATAATGAGCTTATGGTCAACGTGCAAAACTCCTGCGGGAGCTTTGCCGTTGGCCTTTTGTCTATGCAAAGGTGGTTTTAATTATGGATATTCAAGCACATATTAATGAGGTATGGCCCAAGCTGCATGCTCTGGCTGAGCCTGCCTTCAAGGAAGTTAGGACTGCAGCCTTTCTGGCAGATTTTTTGCGTAAGCTTGGTTATGAAGTAACCGAAAACATCGGCAATACTACCGCACTTACCGCTGTGCTCGACAGCGGCAAGCCGGGACCTACGGTAGCAGTGCGTACCGATATGGACTGCCTGCTGTTTAAAAACGAGGATGGTTCACTGGAGCCTATTCACGCCTGCGGTCATGATGCGCATATGACTATCGCTTTGGGCGTAGCCAAGTTGCTGAAAGAGCAGGGGCTTGCCTGCGGCCGCGTGAAGATTCTTTGCCAGCCTGCGGAGGAAATCGGCAGAGGCGCGCTGGCGATGCTGGAGGCAGGCGCGCTGGATGATATGCAGTACGCGTTAGGCTACCATGTGATGCCGAAGGATATGGCACGCAGCGGTCAGATTATTGCGCAGATTAACTGGACGGCCTGCACCCTGATGGAGGGCGAAATCCGCGGGTTGGCAGCGCATGGCTCCCAGCCGCATCTGGGCGTGAATGCTATCGATGCCGGTGCCGCTATCGTCAATGCAATCAACGCGCTGCACAGCAACCCGCTTTTAGGCGGCAGCATCAAAGCTACCCGCTTCATGGGCGGTGCGGGCTCACTCAACGCTATCTGCGACAAGGTAAGCATCGGCTTTGACCTGCGCAGTACGTCGAACGCCGAAATGTTGGAGCTGCGCCGCAAGGTGGAGGAAATCGTCGTGAATACGGCGAAGGTGTACGGCGCGGAGGCGGATTGTCATATTGTTGGTACCTGCCCGGCGGAGGAGGCTGACCCGTCACTGTTGGCGCTGACGCAGGAGGTAATTTCCGCAGAGCTAGGAGCGGGGGGGCTGATTCCCGCTGCCAATATTACGGTAGGGGAGGACTTCAACTTCTTCAAGCAGGAGCGTCCGCAGCTGAAAACTGCCAGCTTGGGCATAGGCTGCGACCTGGAGCCGCGTCTGCATGACCGTGATATGCACTTTGAGCACAGCGCATTGGCTAATGCTATCAACGTGCTGACAAATCTTACGCAACGTATTTTATGCGTAAAGCCGTAAGCATATCCTGAAAAATTATAAAGCAAAAGGCTTCTGCAGTAAGGTGTTGCCAAACTGCGGAAGCCTTAATTTTACGCTTATAATTCTTTTTATGCTTCTTTTATAGCTGCGGCAATGGTCGCAACAGCCTTGTCTTTGAGGCCGGTTGCTTCGATGCAGGGCTTAAAGGCTGCGTTTTTACAAACTTTAGTCATAGCCTTTTCGCTGCTGCCCTTGCCGCTGCTGCCGTAGGTGCAGACAGGGATAACTGTTTTGCCGCTCAGGTCGTTTTCCTCCAGGAAGGTAAGAATGATATTGGGGCAGGTGAACCACCAAATAGGGAACATCACCACAATGGTGTCATAGTCCTGCAGGTTCTGCGGCTTAGCCTTCATCGCAGGACGGGCGTTCTGCAGATTTTCTATCTTGGCCTGGCCTACGCAGATAAGATAAGAGGAGGAATATTCTTTTACCGGCTCAATAGCAAAAAGGTCGGCGCCGGTTTGCTTGGCGGTGTCCTCGGCCAGCTTTTTGGTAATGCCTGTGCGTGTGAAATAGGCGATAAGAGTTTTCTTCATAATGGGAACCTCGCTTTCATATAGTAGTATTATAACACAATTTTAGACAAAGGCTGAATTTTCTTTACAGTTTTACTGTCAGCTTGTATATTTAGCCGATTTCATGTATAATAGAGTTAGTTTTTTCAAATGGAGGGATGTCGATGAAAAAATACTTTCTGCCTATAGGCAAACGACAGGAAGAGGTAGTGCTCCCCGAGGAGCGCGTTATATATGATATACACGGCAATGAATCCAGCGTCTGCGAGGACGTTGTTGCCGCTACTACCGAAGCAATCCGTAACCCGATTGGCACCAAGCCGCTGCGCGAAATTGTGCATGCAGGCGAAACTGTGGCTATCGTTATCAGTGATATCACTCGTCTGTGCGGTACGTCCGAATTTCTGCCGGTAATTGTTGCCGAGCTGAACAGTGTGGGCGTTAAGGATGAGGACATCACCGTTATTGTTGCTACCGGTACCCACCGCGGTCATACGCATGAAGAGGATATCACCGTATGCGGTGAGGATATGGTGCGCCGTCTGAAAATTGTTCAGCATGACTCCCGCAAGAGCGAGGATATGGTACTGCTTGGCCAAACCTCCTTCGGTAACGATGTTGCTATCAGCAAATATGTTGCCAATGCCGACAGAGTTATTCTGACCGGTGCCGTAACACTGCATCCCTTTGCCGGCTTCGGCGGCGGACGCAAGGCTGTTATGCCGGGCGTAGCAGCGTATGACAGCATTATGAAAAACCATTGCATGACTATGTCCCCGGTAGAAGGCGCAGGCTGCAACAAGGCCTGTGACGCAAGTCTGCTGGAGAGCAATCCCATTCATCAGGATATGTATGAATCCTGCAAGCTGCTGAATCCTGATTTTCTGGTGAACACCGTATTTACTCCGGACGGAGAAATCAGCGAGGTTGTTGCCGGTCACTGGTACGAGGCATGGCAGAAGGGCTGCAAGGATTTGCTGGCTATGGCAGGCGTACACATCAAGCAGCTGGCTGATGTAGTAATTGCTTCTGCTGGCGGTTATCCCAAGGATTTGAATCTGTATCAGGCAACCAAGTGCCACATGAACGCACAGTTTGCGGTTAAGCACGGCGGCATCATGATTTTCACTCTGGACTGCCCGGATATTAAGGAGCCTGCTATCTTTACGGACTGCTTCAGCCGTAACGATATGGAGCAGTTTGAAAAGGATATCCGTGCTAATTTCACTATTCCGGCCTTTGTTGCCTTCAAGGCGCGCTGCATTGTCAACGATGTAACCGCTTATCTGGTAACACGTCCGGAGAACTTCGACTTTGTCCGCAAGACAGGTCATATTCCCTGCACATCCTTGCAGGAGGCCTGGGAGCTGGCTCAGGAAAAGCTTGCAGAGCAGGGCAAAAAGGATTACAATATTACTATTATGGGTCATGCGTCAGCTACGCTGCCTATTTTGGACAAATAAAATATTAAAGAAAAATTTGGGGGGAACTTAATTATGAAAACAAGAAAAGTTGGTATTATCGGTTTAGGTCACGTTGGTGCTCATGTTGCATACAGCCTGGCTATTCAGGGCATTGCTGCCGAGCTGGTGCTGGTAGACCCGAAAGAATCCAAGCTGGCTGCCGAGGTACAGGACCTGCGCGACGCAATTCTGTATTGCCCGCATGATGTAAAAATCAACGGCGGTACTTATGCTGATCTGGGCGACTGCGACGCTATCGTCAACTGTATCGGTGATATCGATTTGGTTGCCAGCGGTGACCGCTTAGATGAGCTTACCTTTACTGCAGCACAGGTTAAAGGTTATATCCACAAGGTTATGGCCAGCGGCTTCAAAGGCTTCATTGTTAACATCACCAATCCTTGCGATGTTATCACCAACATCCTTTATCGCGAAAGCGGTTTGCCGAAAGGCCATGTAATCGGCACCGGTACCGGTCTGGATACCTCCCGTCTGGTATCTGCTTTATCTCTGCAGACTGGCGTTTCTCCGCAATCCATCAGCGCTTACATGATTGGCGAGCACGGTGCTTCCCAAATGGCTGCATGGTCCTGCGTAAATTTCAACGGCATTCCCTTAAGCTCTCTGGAGAATGAGGATCCTAAATTCGCTTTTGACAAACCGGAGCTGCAAAAACGCGCTATCGGCGGCGGCTGGGTAACCTACAGCGGCAAGCACTGCACCGAATACGGCATCTGCTCTACCGCAGCACGTATGGTACGCTGCATTTTCAACGACGAGCAACGCATTATGCCTGCTTCCATGCTGCTTGACGGCGAATACGGCGAAAAGGATGTCTTTGTAGGCGTTCCCGTACTGCTGGGCAAAAACGGCGCAGAGCGTGTGCTGGAGCTGCCTCTGACTGCTGAGGAGCTGGCAAACTTCCACAAATGCTGCGACGATGTACGCAAGAACATCAAAACCGCAGAAGGCATTGCTGCTGCAGAATGTAAATAATTTTTAACGTATGTCTTTGAAAGGGCAGGCCGACAACGCTGCAGGGCGGTGTTAACGGCCTGCTTTTTTGCTGGTTATGCTACAAAGTTAACAAAAAAAGTGCCTTAACAAAGATAATAGTTGAAAGTTTTGCCAATGAGTGGTAAAATATTTAGGTGATTCATAGCTGTCACTAGTTTTATGGAAAGAGGGTAATATCATGACGCGTATCAATAGAGTTTGGGAGCATATGGCCAAGCTGCAGGTAGACAGTGTCATTATTAAGGATGTTACCACAATCCGTTATCTGACCGGCTTTACAGGAGATTCCAGTCTGCTGTATCTGGACAGACAACAGGGCGTGCTGATTACGGATGGCCGTTATACAGAGCAGGCCAGAAACGAAATGAAGTTCTTCAAGGTGCTGGAGTATACTCCGACAGGTGCGCACAGCATCTGGGCTGCCGCCGCTGATTTGGCAAAGAATGCCCAAGCGCAGGTAGTAGGCTTTGACGGAGCGTATTACAGCTATGATGATTATACTGTGCTGCACGAGCTTTTGGGCGAAACCTATATGCAGAGCATTGATTTCAGCGATATCCGCATGATTAAGGATAAAAAAGAGCTGGATATGCTGCTGAAGGCTGCCAGCATTGCTGACGAAGCCTTTATCCATCTGCTGGAGGATATCAAGCCCGGCTGTACCGAGCGCAGTCTGGCAGGCCGCTTGGAATACTATATGCGTGCCTTGGGAAGCGAAAAGACTTCCTTTGATACGATTGTAGCTTCCGGCGTACGCAGTGCTTTGCCGCATGGCATGGCATCCGATAAGGTTATCGAGGTCGGTGATTTTATTACCTTTGACTTCGGCGCTGTCTATAAGGGATATCATTCCGATATGACGCGTACTCTGGTAGTGGGCCTGGCAAATTCCTGGCAGCAGGAAATTTATACTATAGTTGAAGAAGCACAGCGCAAGGGCCTGAAGGCTGCCGAAGCCGGCATGACCGGCAGAGAACTGGACGCTATTGTGCGTGACAGCATTACCGCCTGCGGCTACGGCGATTATTATGTGCATGGAACAGGTCACGGTGTAGGCCTGGAAATCCACGAAATGCCGATGATCAACAAGCGTGGCGCTACGGTGCTGCAGACAGGCATGATCTTCACTATCGAACCCGGTATATACATTCCCGGTAAAGGCGGGGTACGTATAGAAGATACTGTTGTTTTGACAGAGGATGGGGCAAGAGCCTTGAACGGTGTCAAAAAGCAGCTTATTGAAATTGTCTAATATTTAAATTTATAGGAGGGCTTCCAATGATTTCCACAAACGAATTTAAAACCAACGTAACTGTTACCATCGATGGCGACGCTTGGCAGGTTGTTGAATTCCAACACGTAAAACCTGGTAAGGGTGCTGCTTTCGTACGTGCAAAAATGCGTAACCTGTGCACCGGTGCTGTTGTTGAGCGTACCTTCAACGCAGGCGAGCGTCTGCCGAAGGCTCACATCGACCGTCGCGAAATGCAATATCTGTATGAATCCGATGGCATGTATGTATTCATGGACAATGAAACCTACGAACAAACCGAGCTGAGCAAAGAAACTCTGGGCAGCGCACTGAACTTCCTGAAAGAGAACATGGACGTTAAAATCATGATTTATGACAACCGTGTACTGGGCGTTGACCTGCCGAACACTGTAGAACTGACCGTAGTTGAAACCGAACCCGGCATCAAAGGCGATACCGCTACCGGCGGCAGCAAGAACGCTACCATGGATACCGGCTATGTTGTTAAAGTTCCTCTGTTCATCAACGAGGGCGACGTTCTGGCTATCGATACCAGAACCGGCGACTACATTTCCCGCGCTTAATTTAAATTAAGAATTACGCAGCAGCTGCTGCAGGCTTGTTCTGTTACTTACGGTGACGGAACCTGCCTGCGGCAGCTTTTTTTGTATGTATATGTACTTATATTGTGCACTGAATTTGTTCAAAATTTACAAAAATAACAAGTGTACTTTTTAAGAGAACAGTGGTATAATATTAAAAGAACTTTGTATGAAGAAAGGGGACACTAGTATGTCTGAAAAATCCACATTCTATTTGGTTCGCGAAGAAATTCTTCCCGAGGCAATTAAAAAAACTATAAAGGTTAAAGAAATCCTCAAACGCGGCGAAATCAAAACTATTAACGAAGCGGTTGAAAAAATGGGCCTGAGCCGCAGTGCTTATTACAAATATAAGGATTTCGTTTTCCCGTTTTATGAAGCAAGCAAGGAAAAAATTATTACCTTGTCCTTACTGCTGGAGCACAAATCCGGCGTGCTGTCCAAGGTTCTGAATACTGTTGCCGATGATTCCGGCAGCATCATGACCATCAACCAGGGCATTCCTCTGCAGGGCGTTGCCAACACCACCATTTCTATCGAAACCAAGCATCTGACGGTAGATTTGGAGGCATTGCTGGACAAGCTGCGCATGATTGACGGCGTAAAACGTCTGGAAGTGTTAGGCCAGGTATAACCGATTACTGATTGAGGTATTGGAGGGGTATAAAATGAAGGATTTTGTAAATGTTGGCTTGTTGGGCGCCGGCACTGTCGGTGGCGGCGTGCTGAAGGTTTTAGAGAAAAATGCAGAGAAAATAGCCAAAGAGGTAGGCAAGCCGGTAAGAATTACCAAGGTGCTTGACCGTAATGTAGACCGCCTGAAACAGGAATACGGTGATAAATATGTTTTCACCGATAACGCTGACGAGGTGCTTGAGGATAAGGATATTGATATTATCGTTGAGCTGCTGGGCCGCGAGCATCCTGCTAAGGAATTTATCGCCAGAGCCTTTGCCAACGGCAAGCATGTTGTTACTGCCAACAAGGACGTTCTGGCCAAGTTCGGCTCCGAGCTGTTCCCGTTGGCGCATGAGCACAACTGTGACTTTATGTTTGAAGCCAGCGTTTGCGGCGGTATTCCTATCATCGGACCTTTGAAAACCAGTATGGCAGCCAATCAGATTACCTCTATCATGGGTATTGTGAACGGCACCACCAACTATATGCTGTCCAAGATGGCTAACGAACACCTTGATTACGATGAGGTGCTGAAGGAAGCGCAGGCCAAGGGCTATGCTGAGTCCGATCCTACTGCCGATGTCGGCGGTCTGGATGCTGCGCGTAAAATCGTTATTCTGGCATCTATTGCCTTCAATACACGCTTCAATCTGGACGATGTACAGGTTGAAGGCATTGAAAGCATTGAGGCCTGCGATATCAAATATGCAACTAATCTGGGTTACGCAGTAAAGCTTCTGGCAATCGCCAAGAACGATCCCGAAAACGGTGTAAGCCTGCGTGTTAACCCGACGATGATTCCGCTTTCCCATCCGCTGGCAGGCGTAAACGGCGTTTATAACGCTGTATTCGTCAACGGTGACGCTATCGGTGAGGCAATGTTCTTGGGCCTCGGCGCTGGCCGTCTGCCGACTGCAAGCTCTGTCTGCGGCGATATTATTGATATTGCCCGCAATATGCAGCACAAGTCCACCGGACGCATCAGCTGCACCTGCTTTGAGGAAAAACGCCTCTGCCCGCCTGATAAGATGTCCGCACCGGCATATATCCGTCTGCAGGTAGCAGATAAACCGGGCGCACTGGCAGCCATCGCTGCAGCCTTCGGCGCACAGAACGTGAGCCTGCGCAATGTTGTGCAGACAAACGATGTTCTGAGCAATAAGGCGGAGATTGTTGTAATTACCCACAGCGTTTCGGAGGCTAATCTGCAGATGGCGCTGCAAATTTTGCGCGTACTGCCGGTAGTAGAGGCTATCAGCTGTGTGATTCGTGTAGAAGACAGCCATTTGGCATAAAGAGGCGGCAGCATGAAAAAAGTATTTATTCAGGTTCCCGCAACCTCAGCCAACTGCGGCCCCGGCTTTGATACCCTCGGCCTGGCCTGCAACTTGTATAACGAAGTAAGCTATGAAATAACCGATAAGAAGGGCTTCCAGCTGGAGGTAGAGGGCGAGGGCGCAGATTATCTGAAGCCGTTTGGCCGTAATTTGGCTTTCGCCAGCTTTCTGCGCGTGTGGAACGCCGTAACAGGCGGTGAGCGCATCGGTCTGAAGGTAAAGATGCTCAACCGCATTCCTATGTCCCGCGGTCTGGGCAGCAGCTCCAGTGCCATTGTTGCCGGTCTGTTTGCAGCCAACGCTTTGTGTGATGACCATTATACAAAAGACGAGCTTCTCGGTATCGCTACGGAAATCGAGGGCCACCCCGATAATGTGGCACCGGCGCTGTACGGCGGCTTCACCATCAGCTATATGGAGCAGGAAAAGGCGCATTCTTTGCGTCTGCTGCCTGCCAAGCCGTTGAAGTTCATCGCCGTAGTTCCCGACAGCAAGCTGCCTACGTCGCTTGCGCGTCAGGCTATTCCCAAAACTGTACCGCACAAGGACGCAGTGTATAATACCTCCAGAGCTTCGCTTTTGGTCGGTGCGCTGCTGAGCGGCAATTATGAGTATCTGGGCATGGCGCTGGAGGACAAGCTGCATCAGCCGTACCGTGCGCATTTGATTCCGGGCCTGCCCGACGTTTTTGCGGCTGCCAAGGAAGCAGGCGCTTATAACGCTATTATCAGCGGTGCAGGCTCTACGGTGATGGCCTATGCTTCGCCGGAGGCAGACTGTGAGCGCATTGCCAAGGCTATGGCAGATGTATTTGCAGCCAATAATGAGCATGCCTGCTACCATATTCTTGACCTCGATACAGACGGTGTAAAAAAAGTTTAAAATAATTTATAAAATAGTGTTGACAAAATCCAAATAAACCTGTATAATACTCCTTGTGATTCGGGGCGTGGCTCAGCTTGGTAGAGCGCTTCCTTGGGGTGGAAGAGGTCGTGGGTTCGAATCCCGCCGCTCCGACCAATGTCGGACTTATAGCCTTTACGTTTATCGTAAAGGCTTTTTTCAATAGAGCGGATCTTAGGCAAATTAAAAATATGGGAGAAAATATACCGGAGGACATTTCTTTTACAGATTGAAGCTTTTTCAAGTATCAGTATAGAATTAAGGTGATGAGTGTGAAGGTTTATATATTAAAGGATTATATTGATCCCGAATACCGTAAACTTACACCGGAACAGTTGGAAAAAGATATTCAGGAAGAGCTTGAAAAATCCAAAGAATTGACCGAATGGCCTTGTCCGTTTGAATGTATTGATTATGCTAAGTATAAAAAGCGCCTTAAGAAAGAGAAAAAGCAAAGAAGAGCTCAGCGAAAAGAAACTAGAATAGGCAAGCTCACAGATAAGGCAAGTAAATTGGCGGAACGCATGCATAATAAAGTCGGCCTTTAAGCAGTTACCGAAAAAAGGTAGCTGCTTTTTTACGCTTGCTTTCATCCTCACAGATTTCATTTACTACAACTTACACGCTTGAATATTCAAAACAACCATCATTTTAAAGAAAAATTATTAGGGAAAAACAAGCCGATATGTTATAATATAGAACGTGTAAATATATTTTGCGCAGCTGTCAGGCGGCAGAGGTGAATACAACTGCCGCTGACAGCATAATAAAGCAATTTGAACAGTAATTGACAGCAAAAGCTGCAAAACATCAGGCCGAAGCCATCGTTAAAGAGCATAACCTTACTTACGGTTATGACGGCTATTGATTACTGTTATAGCAGAGCGCCTTGCATTCGAAGTAAGGGCTTTTTCATATTATATTGGGAGGTTTTGACCGATGATTCGTACATTGGAATTCGTCTGCAGCGAATGCGGCGAACATTTTGTGCCCGGAGAAAAATTGTATTATCGTGATAATTACATGAATAACAGCATTCGCGATACCAAATTTATCTGCCCGGACTGCATTGCCCGCTGGCAGCAGAAATGGCAGATTAAAACAGCCAGCTTTCATGAGGTTGACTATGTGCTGACAGTTGACCTTGAGCTGGAGGACGGCACAGTCTACAACAACATGGACTGCACGCCGATAGATGAAACCGAAACCGTTGTCCTGGGCGAGGACGTGCCGGTGGAGGCACAGCAGGAGCTGTATAAAATCTATGCAGCCTGGGATAAGGAGCGCAAGGCGCACATCCTGAAGGACTGCACCTTTAAGGATGAATTTATGCGTACTTCCTTCACCTGCGAAACCTACAGCGGTGAACGCTATGAGAACGTTGCCTTCCGCGTAACCATGCGCGGCGAGCTGCAGACGGAAATCCCTGTTCCCGACTACATCAAAATGCAAATTCTTGATGCCTACAAGCTGTACGAGGAGCAGAACGCCGATTATCCGGCAGTAGACGAGCTGGTTTCCGATGAGGATGAAATTGCCAGAATTACCAAAAATTTAAAGAAATAGGAGAGCATATACATAATGACAGAATTGATGGATAAAATTAAGAAACGCCGTACCTTCGCTATTATTTCTCACCCTGACGCAGGTAAAACAACCCTTACCGAAAAGCTGCTGCTTTACGGCGGAGCTATTCATCTGGCAGGCTCTGTAAAGGCTAGAAAGAGCAATAAGCATGCCGTATCCGACTGGATGGAGATTGAAAAGCAGCGTGGTATTTCCGTTACCTCTTCCGTACTGCAATTTGATTACGACGGTTTCCGCGTAAACATTCTGGATACCCCCGGTCACCAGGATTTCTCCGAGGATACCTACCGTACTTTGATGGCTGCCGACAGCGCTGTCATGCTGATTGACGCTGCCAAGGGCGTAGAGCCGCAGACCAAGAAGCTGTTCTGGGTTTGCCACCGCCGCCGTCTGCCTATCTTTACCTTTGTCAACAAATTGGACCGCTACGGCCGTAATCCCTTCGACCTGATGGACGAGCTGGAAAAGGTGCTGAACATCCGCGCATATCCGATTAACTGGCCTATCGGTATCGACGGCCACTATAAAGGCGTATATAACCGTCTGGAAAACACCATTGAGCTGTTCGAGGATGACACCAGCCATGGTGCCAAAAAGCTGAAATCCACTACCGGTTCTTTAGATGATCCCAAAATCAGAGAGCTGCTGGGTGACGAGCTGTACGAAAACCTGTGCAACGATATTGAGCTGCTGGACATGGCAGGCGATGAGTTTGACATGGAAAAGGTTAACACCGGCGAGCTGACTCCGATGTTCTTCGGCAGTGCTATGACCAACTTCGGCGTACAGAGCTTCCTGGAAAAATTTCTGGAAATGTCTCCCATGCCACAGCCAAGAATGCTGCAGGATGGTACAATATTGTCACCGGAGAACGAAAAATTCTCTGCTTTTGTTTTTAAAATCCAGGCTAATATGAATCCTGCTCACCGTGACAGAATTTCCTTCATGCGTATTTGTTCCGGCGTCTTTGACAAGGGAATGAGCGTTTACCACAAGCAATCCGGTAAGATGGTTAAGCTGGCACAGCCGCAGCAGTTCCTGGCTCAGGAGCGCACAATAGTGGAAAAAGCATATCCAGGTGACATTATCGGCGTTTTTGATCCGGGTATCTTCGGTATCGGTGATTCCCTGAGCGACAGCAGCCTGAAGCTGCAATTTGAAGACTTCCCCGTATTCCCGCCGGAAATTTTTGCCCGCGTACAGCCTAAGGATTCCCTCAAACGCAAGCAGTTTGAAAAGGGTATCATCCAGCTGTCGCAGGAGGGTGCTATTCAGGTATTCCGTCAGGAGGGCGTAGGTCTTGAAAGCTACATCGTCGGCGTAGTCGGCGTACTGCAGCTGGAGGTTCTGGAATACCGTCTGCTTAACGAGTACAGCTCTAAGCTGCTGATGAACCAGCTGCCGTACTCCGTTGCACGTTGGGTATATGCTGAGGATAAGAAGCTGATTGAGAACATTAAAGGCTTGGATAACGGTATGCTTGTTTATGATAAAAAGGACAGACCTGTTATTCTTGTAAATAACGAGTGGTCCCTGAATTGGATTCTGGAACGAAATCCTGGTATTCAGTTCCTGACGGTACCTGCTGATGTGGAGAAAATCTAAAGATAATTACAATTACAAATCAGGAAAAACGCTTTCACTTTTACAGAAAATAGTAGTACTCATTACGCTCGTAGTGTGTATCGCATTGCTGCCGACATCTTTGTTTACGACGCAGAAGGTGGCGCGGGTAATTTATGACCGCGTCAGTATAAATGCCGTAAGCATCAACAACATTCTCTGTAACTCTCCGGAAATAAGGGAGAGCCTGGAGAAGCAGAACAAGAGGCCGGAGGATTCCGTAGACAGCTTTATGGCTGCCTTTGTTAACGATGTTGACCATTCGGATGAAGCGGGCGTAGCGATTTACGATAAGAACCGCCATCTGCGCGTGTTGTATAACCCCGGCAAGCTGCCTGACTTCGAGCATAGTGCGCGTAATCTGGTTGACAAATATGAGGGACGCAACAATATTTCCTATAAGGAAAACTACTCGATTCCCAATAAGGCTATTGGCTTTGTTAAAGATGACAATAAAAAAACCATCGGTTATGTTGTTACCGGTTATTCCGACGAAATCGTCAATAATTCTACAATAGATGCAGTTTTATTCTTGCTGTCTATGACGCTGCTTGGTCTGATAGTCGGCATTTGGGGTGCAATTTATCTGGCGCAGAGGATTAAACGTGTACTTTTCGGCTATGAGCCGGAGGAAATCGCCAGAATGCTGCAGGAACGCGACGTTATTCTTAACTCTGTACGTGAAGGCATTATCAATATCAACAGCAACGGCTGCATCACGCTTGTAAACTCCGAGGCCCAATTGCTTTTGAAGCAAGCAGGTATTGAAGGAGTTCATGAACTATTTGGAAAATCTGCTAAAGATGTCTTGAAACGTGTGCCGTTGGATGATATTATAAAAGAAGGTAAAACTTTAGTTGATGCCAGTGTCAAGATGGGTAATACTGTCTTTATTATTACTGCAGTACCGTTACTGGAGGACAAGAACATTATTGGTGCCGTAATTACCTTCCGCAAAAAATCTGTAGTAGAAGAGATGGCTAACCAGCTGACAGGCTTTAAAAATTATGCTACTGCTTTAAGAGCGCAGACACATGAGTTTATGAACAAAATGCATGTGATTATGGGCCTGATAGATATGAAGGCATATGACGAGCTGAAGAATTTTACGCAGGAAATTGCCTATAACAGACAATCTGAGGTTTCTTATGTAGTAACCCGCCTGAAAGACATTACATTATCAGGCTTTATCCTCGGTAAAATAAGCCGCAGCCGTGAACTTGATATCGACTTCTCTCTGACAGAGGAAAGCGAGCTGCACAGTGAGCTGGATGTGCCTTCGGTACATGATATTGTACTGATTGCCGGCAATATTATTGAAAACGCCTTTGATGCGTTGAAGAATTTTGACGGTGAACGCATCGTTAATCTCTCGATTCTGGATTTTGACCGCGAAATTGTTATTGTCGTGGAGGATTCCGGTCCCGGTATGAGTGACGAGATACGCGAGCATATCTTCCAGCGTGGCTTCAGCAGCAAGTGCGAAAGCGGTCATGGCTTTGGCTTATATCTGGTTAAGCAAAGCATCAATAACCTTAATGGCACCATTACTGTGGAGTCTGCTCCGGGTGAAGGCACTACCTTTACCGTAAGGCTTCCGACCAGGAAAGAGGGGGATTAAGATGATTAACGTATTAGTTGTAGAAGATGACCCGATGGTTGCCCAATTACATGAGCACTATCTTAGCCAGATCAAGGGGTTTCAGCTGTGTGATATTGCCGGCAACGGAGATACTGCACTGAAGCTGCTGCGTCAGAACAAATACGATTTAATCATTCTTGATGTCTTTATGCCTACTATGGATGGTTTACAGCTTTTGGCTAAAATACGCGAGAATGGTTATGATGTAGATGTCATCATCGTTTCGGCAGCAAACGATAAGGATAAAATTAAGCTGGCGCTGCGTTTGGGCGCTGTTGATTATATTATCAAGCCCTTTGAGTTTGAACGCTTTAACCTTGCACTGAACAATTATCTGAAGCGTTATCAGATTGTTGAGGAGCAGGGCATCATTAAGCAGGCTGACCTTGACACTACTATTATGCGTCAGGAAAATCAGGTTGCGGTAACTTTGCCCAAGGGCCTTGATAAAAACACCTTAGGCACTGTTTGGGATTGTATCTGTGGTATTGACGGCATGTTTACTACCGAAGAGGTGGCAGGCATGGTGGGAATCTCCCGCGTTTCTATCCGTAAATATCTGGAGTTTTTGAAATCCCTGCATCTGCTGAAGCTGGATCTGCACCGCGGCAGCGTTGGCAGACCGGTCTACAAGTATCTGTGCCTTGACAAGCAGAGCGATGTGCTGAAGGCATATATACAGTAATACTGTTTTATGCTTAGAATTTTACACTAAAACTCTTTGCAAAAATATAAATTTGTGGTAAAATCATCCTATTAATATTTTAATTCTGTTCAATGATAGAATATATTTTTAGGAGTGAGCTGTATGAAAAATTTAGCAAAAGATTTACTTATTATGATGTTGACAGGTATTACTTTTCCGGCATCTGTTTATGCAGCTCAACTAGATACACAACAACATATAATTGCTCAGAAAGAGCAGGAGCAAGCTTCCAAACG
>NZ_CALDXR010000031.1 GCF_937920985.1 uncultured Phascolarctobacterium sp. | reverse complement strand
CTCCTACCCCCTCCTAATATGGCCTTTATAATGCCTAAAAAGAATTTAATACTTTTATAAATATTATTAATCATTACTGAAATTTTGCTAAATTATTTTTAACATATGTCGATGTAGACAGAAAAAAAGACCTGCAGATTTCTCCGCAGGTCTTTAGTTATGCTAGCTTGCTATATTGAATTTGTGAAGCAATGTTAATTACTTCTTCAGAGCGTCGCCCAGGTTGTTCTGAGTGTTACGTGCAGCAGCTACGGACTCAGCAAAACGATCCTTCTCTACGCCATCCAGCTTCAGCTCAACGATCTTCTCAACGCCGTCAGCGCCCAGGATTACAGGAACACCGATGCAGAGGTCATCCTCGCCATACTCGCCCTCGAGATATACGCAGCAAGGAATGAGCTTCTTACCATCAGTAATGATGGACTTAACCAGCTCGCCTGCAGCAGCACCAGGAGCGTACCAAGCGGAAGTGCCCAGCAGCTTAGTCAGGGTAGCACCGCCAACCTTGGTCTGTGCAATAGCATCCTCAAGCTCTGCCTCGCTGAGGAGGTGAGATACAGGAATACCCTTGTAAGTAGCAATGGATCCGAGAGGAACCATGGTCTTGTCGCTATGACCACCGATTACCATGCCCTCAATGTCGGTAGGAGTTGCTGGATAGCCAGCCTTCTGGAGAGCCTTGGACAGGAAATAACGGAAACGGGAGCTGTCAAGCATACCGCCCATGCCGATTACGTGGTTCTTAGGCAGACCGGAATTCTTCAGTGCCAAATAGGTCATAGCATCCATTGGGTTGGAGATTACGATGAAGATAGCATCTGGAGAATACTTTACAGCCTGCTCAATAACGCTGCCAACGATACCAGCGTTAACACCGATCAGATCCTCACGGCTCATACCAGGCTTACGAGGAATACCGGAAGTGATAACAACAACCTTGGAACCTGCAGTAGCTGCATAGTCGTTGGTAACACCGGTAATAGTAGTGTTGAAGTTCAGGATCTGTGCAGTCTGCATCATATCCATAGCCTTACCTTCGGAAACGCCCTCTTTGATATCGAGCAGAACTACTTCGCTAGCATAACCTGCGCTGGCAATTACATTTGCTGCTGTTGCTCCTACATTACCTGCGCCTACAACTGTTACTTTCATTTAAAAATTCCTCCTTTTATACTACAGATACACATCAGTATATCTGTCCTTTAACTAATGATATTATAACAAATATTAATGCACTTGTATAGCAAATTTTGGAATTAATTTATATTGACACTCCCCATGCCTAAAGGCAGGGGATTCTTGGTTACATGAGCACTGCATATAGGCCGTGGCCTATATGTCTTACACGCTCTCCCCAAGCGTAGATTTTCGTGTGTCCCACGGTATTTTATTCTTTAGCTTATGCTGATTTCTGCATTTCTAAGGCTTTGCTCAGAATATTCCTAGCGGCGTTTACATCCCTGTCATGCTGTGTATTGCACTATTTCTTTTTCACATCTATCCCTCCACTTCCAACCGGCTGCGTCCCAACCAGCTCATCTCTTGGCTATATTCTAGCGTAAAAAAATTAAAAGCACCCCACTCAAACACGTAAATTTGGGTAGGGCGCAGCAAAAAACTGCTAAAATCCGGCAAAATAAGCAATAAAAATGGATTCCGCCGGACCACCTGCATAAGGTGAACTGCGGAATCCTTAAATTTTGTAGGGGCTATTTAGTTATAGTAATATTAATATTCAAAACGGCCCTTGAGAGTAATTTCTTTATTTAAGATTGCTGTCTGACCTTTAGCAAACAGGCTGTCAATATCAAGATTCTCATCTAATACCAGCAAATCAGCATCAGCGCCCTCTGCTACGCAGCCCTTAACGCCAGCCTTGCCAAGCAGCTCTGCCGGAGTGGAGGTCAAAAGCTTAATTGCTTCTTCCAAAGGCAGACCTCTGTGCACGAGGCTCTTGATCGTCAGATGCAGATATTTCGGAGAACAGTAGGTCAAGCCAATGCACTCACCCTGCTCATTAAATTTTGGCTGAGAGCCAAACGCATCACTGCTCAGCGTCAGATGCTCAGTGCTCATGCCTTCCCAGCTAAGAAGCTCCATAATTTTCTCTGCGCCAATTTCCATATCCTCATCAGTACTGCCAGCCGTCATATCAAAATAACCGCCACGGCGTACCAGCTTAACGCCTTCCTCCATAAGCTCCTGCGTGCGCAGCATATGCGTAGGCAGGAAATTTTTTGCAGGAATATCGGAATGATCCAGTGCGTAGAACAAGGGATCAAGCTTGCCCACGCCGGAACCCATATGCATCGTTACCAGACCGGCAACATTTGCCAGCAGACCGCCACGACGAGTGGCAGAAGCGACTGCAATCAGCTCAGGTCCCTGCGGATTAGAGCTGCGATGATCAGAAACAGCAATCTTCGTGCCAATAATCGGCGGCACCATCATAATGTCCTTTTCCACAGAGCCGGTAATAGTAGTAGAAGGAATGCCATACGCGCCGGTCAGGCAGTACGCCGTAATGCCCTCCTCCGTCAAAGCGCGTGCCTTAGCTACCAGATTCTCTACGCTTCTAGTGATGCCATCTGTACCCAAAAGACCAACTACAGTCGTAATACCGCAGCTAGTAATCTGGCTGAGCATTGCCTCCGGAACGCGAGAAGCAGGCCCTTGCTCGCCACCGCCACCGGTGATATGCATGTGGATGTCAATATAACCGGGCAACAGCTTTTTGCCGCTAAAATCAAAAGTCTCTACCTCTGGCACATTGTCATAGCCATCGATATGATCCTCAATACGTACAATCTTATCGGCAATAACCAAAACATCTTTTTTACCTAAATACTTAGGCGCAAAAACCTCTGCATTTTTTATCAGCTTAATCAAATTCTTCCCTTTACCTTTCACAAAACGTTATTTTAGCTCGACGGCTTATTTCTTCTCATCCTCCAGCTTGGTAATACCAATGCCGGTATAGCCGTAGAAAATAGCAATTATAAAGCCAGTGTAGCACAAAATAGCCCACGGAGCATATTCCAAAGTATCTACGCCAGTGCAAGCAGCCATATAAGCGCCGGCAGCAGACCAAGGAATCAACGGTACGAACACCGTACCGGCATCCTCCAGAGTACGCGAAAGGTTCTTCGCCGCCAGACCTCTTGCCTTATAAGCATCACGGAACATTTCGCCAGGAATCAGAATAGCCAGATAAGAGTTACCTGTGCATAAAGCCATCGTCAGGGAGGACGCAACAGTGGAAGCAATCAAATCACCAGTAGATTTTGCAAAGCCCAGAATTTTTTGCAGCACAACCTCCAGACAGCCAGCCTTACTCATAATGCCGGCAAAGCAGAACGCACAGAATACCAGCAGAGTCGTACCCATAATCTCTGCCATACCGCCACGGTTCAGCAGCTTCACAATCTGCGGCACAGCAGTCGCCGGATCGAAACCAGGATGAGCAATCATCGTGATTTTGAAGCCTTTAACAGTAGCCTGCAGCAAATCCTTCAGACTGATGGTCTGGAACAGCAGTGCTTCGATGCCAGCCAGTACGGTGGAACCCATCATTACCGGCAACGTCGGTTTTTTCAAAATAGAGCCTGCCAGAATCAAAATAACCGGCAGTAACAGCAGAATATTAAAATTATACATGGACTCGAGTTGAGTTAACATCGTATTAACAGCCTCTGAGGAAACATCATTGCTGCCGCTATTCTGGAAGCCAACGAAGGCATAAACCACCAAAGAAATAATTGTTGCCGGAATGGTCGTCCAGAACATATGACCAATGTGCTCATACAGCTTGGAACCTGCTGCAACAGGTGCAAGGTTCGTTGTATCAGACAGCGGAGAAATTTTATCACCAAAATAGGAGCCTGCGATAACAGCACCGGCTGTAGCAGGCAGGCTTACGCCAATCGTGCTGGCAATGCCCATTAGTGCTACGCCCATCGTAGCAACAGAACCCCAGGAAGTGCCTGTTACAATAGAGACAACTGCTGTAATCAGGAACGCCGTCACTAACATAAATGTCGGGCTGACAATCTGCACGCCATAATAAATCATCATAGGAATAGTGCCTGCAGCCATCCAGGTGCCAACAAGCGCACCAACACAGGTCAAAATCAGAATTGCCGGCATGCCCTTAGCAATCTTTTGACAGATTTCGTCCATCATCTCATCCCAGGTAACGCCCACGCGGAAAGCGATAATAGCAGCAATCGCAGCCACCAAAAGCAACAGCGGCTCTGTTGCATAGCCCAAATAGCCCTTGCCCACAGTCAGAATAACCATCATCGCAATAATAGGAGTAATCGACTCCACAAAGGTAGGCATTCGTCTAGCCTTTGTTTCTTCATTTTTTTGCATATTCTTCGACATAATAACCTCTTTTCTGCTAGCTTCACAGCCGTTCTTTTGATTTACGTTGCACAACCCACAAAAAATTTTATCACTATCTAATTGTTTTTACAATAGTTCAGTAAAGAAACACTTATTAGAGTTTTTCTTGTATACAAAAGGAAAATATTCACTATTCCCCTCGTCAGATACATAATTCACCCTGTATATAAAGTACATTTGCCTATTATCTCTTTATTTTTTGCAAAAAAAAAGAACATTGACCTGAATTTCATCAATGCTCTTCAAATGTTTTTCCATAAGTTTCTTTGTGTAATCTCCAAACTTCGATAAGATATTCTTATGATGCTTAATCAATCTCTTATTCGTTCTCTGGAAGCACGCAGCAACTCCAAAAAGCGCTTGCTCGGCAAAGTAAAATTAAATTCGTAATCATACAAGACAGAAATTGGCATATTCCCTGAATAGCTTGCCGGAAACTCTACCAAATTACCTTCCAGCAAATCACGTTCCACCTTAATCCTCGGCGTCAAAGCAACGCCAAGATTTTGCTTCACAGCGTGCAGCACTGATTCCGAATCGCTAAAGGTTAAAAAGTTCTTCAGGCGGGAAAATTCCACCCTGCTCTTCAAATGCTTGTAATATACCTCGGTTTCCGGATAAGCGATAAACGGATACTCGTAAATGTCATCATTCTGCTGCATAGCATCATACAGCTCTCTAGATGTAACAAACACCATTGGCTGGTTCCAAAGCTGTACGCGCTTCGTGTATAGAGGCTGCACGTCAATATGCACAAAGACAAAGTCGTAAAGCTTCTTCACAAAAGCATCTTCTAGTGTTGATTCGACAGTCATACAACGGTTGACCTCTATATCCAGCTCCGGGAATTCCTTTTTAATCTGCAAAAGCACCGGTAGCATATAGATGTTGATAGCCTGCGTAGAAACGCCAATCTTCAAGCTATACTTGTTTTTTTGAAACTGGCGCATAGACTCCTGGCTCATCTGATAGTCGTTCAGCAGCTGCTGCGCTATCGGCACAAAGTTTTTGCCCGCCTGTGTCAGATAAACGTTCTTACCATCTCTAGTGAAAAGAATAACGCCGTACTCCTCCTCCAGGGCAGTTATATGATTGCTGATTGTCGGCTGCGAAAAATTCAGATACTTCGCCGCCTGCGTAAAGCTGCGGCACTGTACAACAGTTAAAAAAGACTGGTAAACTTGTATATTCATCCTTCTACCCTCTCTGCCATAACTCTGCACCTTTTCTTATAAAAGGCAATGCCATACACCCAAATATCCTCGCGCCCCTCATCACGCAAATAGTCGTCATAATGGCGCTCATGTATCTGCTGCAAAGCTCTCACGCACGCGCTGTCCAGCTCCGTAATTCCGCTAACGCTCTTCAGCTCAATAACAAGTCCGGCATCAGGATCATCGGTTTCTACTATTATATCAGCAAAGCCATCTCCTGCTTCCCTATTAGAACGCACCAGCCACTCAGCATTGCCGATGAGCAAGCCTGCCAAAAACAAGTGATAGCTATTTTCCCTATCCTTCGCTTGCCATTTTATATCAAAAAGGCTGATAGTATTGCTCAATCCATATCTTGACCAGATATAAAATCTTTACTCTGATTTTTTTAAATTAATGCCATAATTCCCTTGTAAGCAGCTGACTGCCTTGATTGTAAACCAAGCAGTCTTATCGGACTAAAATATGCATCAGATATAGTTTTAGGAAGATTAACATCGCCATCCACCCATTTCATTACTCCTACTACATCCTGTACAAATCGAGTTTCATTCGCACCGCCATTTGACACTCCCCATGCCTAAAGGCAGGGGATTCTTGGTTCCATGAGCACTGCATATAGGCCGTGGCCTATATGTCTTACACGCTCTCCCCAAGCGTAGATTTCCGTGT
>NZ_CALDXR010000030.1 GCF_937920985.1 uncultured Phascolarctobacterium sp. | reverse complement strand
GTAAAGATGTGAACGTAACAACCGGCAGCATTACATCTAGCGGCGCAGGCAACATTACTGCAGGCAACAACGTTAACCTGAACAGAAGCACGCTGGCAGCGGGTGCTGATAGCGTAATTACCGCAACTAATGGCAATATCGCACTTGGCAGCAGCGGCATTACGGTGAACGGTGCTAACAACGGCTTGAAGCTGGATGCCAATGGCAGCGTAATGCAGGATGCAGCGGCTGCAGGTATTACTGCAGATAATCTTACAGTTGAATCCGGCGAGACGCAGCAGCTGCTCAGCAGGAACAATAAGGTGAAGAGCCTAACGATTAAGGGTAAGAACGCAGGCAGCAGCCTGATGGTTAATGGCGTAACCAGGTTTAACGGTACGACGGATAATCTGCTGGTTACTGTTGATGATTCTCATATCAAGGGCGATGTCCTGATTGAAAACTACCAGGCGGATACCGGCAAGATTACCATTAATTCCACTATTGATACCTCTAAGTATAATGATGAACATACCGGTAATATCACTGTTAAGGCAGATGGCGACATTACTACTGCAGGCGGCGTTAATCTGAATGCAGCTGATAAGGTAAGCATCAATTCTAAGAAGGGATCTGTTGTAACTGGCGGTAATGTAACAGCCAACAACGAAGTAGACATCGATGCAGCGAAAGATATTACTGCTAACGGTAGCCTCACTTCTACTAATGCTAACGTAGATTTGCTTGCAGGCGGCAGCATTACAACCGGCGGAGAAGTTAAGGCGCAGAAGAATGTTGATTATAATGCCAAAGGCAGCATTACTACCAAAGGTATTATCAACAGCAAGGCTGGAAACATCCACCTGCAGACAGACGCAGCTAAAGGCGACATCACCTTCGGCGGCGATGTAACTGCCGATCATGGCAACATCAATATCGACGTACTGCAGAACGGTAGTGTAACCGACCATGACAACAAATTCAAAGCTCTTGGCGACAAGGGTGATATCAACAGCGGCAACTTCGCACTGCAAATCAAGGGTGCCGGAGATGTTGACCTGCACGAGATTTATGCTACCAACAATGCGCTTATCGACGTTGCCAACGGCAATCTTACCTTGGCAAAAATCGACGGCAATCTGGTAGCTCTGCAGCTGAAGACCGAAGGTAAGCAGCTGAAGGTTGATGAGCTTATCGCAGGCACCAAGATTATTGCTCAGGGCAGCGACATTGACCTGAACAAGATTCAGCAGCGTCTGGATGCTGACGGCCTTCTGACCATCATTCCGGACGGCGCACAGCCTGATAAGCCTATTGAAAATCTGAAGATTGGTGAGATAATTACCAATAAGGGTGTCCGCTTCGAGCATCTGTGGCTGAATAACGGCTCTATCAAAGTTAGCGAGGGCATGTTCCATATCGATAAGCTGGTAGTCAACAATGTTGCGCATTTCAGCAATAAGCATATGAAGACTGCTGTATGGGGCGCACCGCCGCAACGTGACGGCAGCGACAGCGTTTACTGGAACAACATTGCAGTGAACAACCCGGCATATAATCTGATTGAATGGCAGCAGGAGGGTACTAACCCGGATAAATGGATGTACCTGCACTTCACTGCACAGCCGAACGTTCAGCACAGCAACGGCGCACTGCTTGACCTGCGTAATTATGATTATGTTTATGACCAACGCTTTACCGCTGTAGACCATATGCTGCAGCAGCTCAACGAGAACAAAGCAGAGGAATATGACATCAATCACGCACCGGATGTAGTACAATACTTCCGCTACGACCTATATGACCTGGATGAAGACGATAACAAGAGTGAACCCGTAAAAATCACTGTAGAAGCATAGGAGGAAACGCTGATGAACAAAAAGGCAGAGGCTTTTATCAAATACTTGGATGATAAGAAGATTACCTGCTTTGCCATTGAACAGATTAGCGAGGATAAGCTGAACACAGTGGTCTTCCGTTCTCACATTGTTGTTGAAGGCCAGCGTCTGCCGACGCTGGTCATCCTGGACAGCAGTATTTATGGTATGCTTCGCGTGCAGCTGGCAGCAAATGCTGTCAACGAGACGAACGAAGTGGCTATTCTGAGGGAAATCAACAAGGTGAACCGTCAATATAAGGTGTTCAAATATTATCTTACAGACGACGGTTCACTCTACCTGGACAGCTGCCTGCTCTGCCAAAATGGCAGGCTGGAGGGCGACATGATTTATACCGTGCTGGATGTAATCATCAAGCATCTGGAAAAGGAATATAAAAAAATAATGCAGCTCATCTGGCAGGCTAATTAGTCTGCCGGATGCAGCAAAGTTATGTATATCAAAGGGGTGTTGACGATGATTACTAATAAAACAAGCTTGCTTCTGGTTACGCTTTTGCTGGGATGCAGTGCCGTTGCTTTTGCAGGGCCTACAGATGAGCAGGCAGCGGAATTCCATAAAAGCGGTTTGAACAACGCCGGTGTGGCAGCCAACAGAGCGATAGAGTATATGGAGCGCCAGCGTGTTGCCAAGCAGATTGCCGAGGACAAGGCCAAGGCAAGCAGCAAGATAGAGCAGGGGAGCCAAAAGCCTGATGCGGAGCAGCAGGCAGCAGTAACCTTTAAGCTGGAAAAGCTGGAGCTGGATGAATCTACCGTACTGGAGCAGGCAGAGCTGCAGAAGCTGACGGACGAATATATCGGTAAAGAGGTTGGCGTCAAGGATTTGTACGAGCTGGTGAATAAAATCAACAAGCTGTATCTTGATAATGGTTACTTTACCTGTCGTGCAATTTTGCCGGCGCAGACAATCAAAAACGGTACGGTAAAAATTGAGCTTATCGAAGGCAAAACGAATGCTGTTGAGGTGCAGGGCAACAAGTATACCAAAAGCAAATACATCAGCAAGCGTATGAGCCTGAAGCAGGGTGAGGTTGCCAACATCAATAAGCTGAATGACGATTTACTGCGCTTTAACGCTGCCAATGACGTGCAGCTGCGCATTTCTCTGCAGGCCGGCAGTGAGCCGGGAACTACGGATTACGTCATCAGCGCCTATGAACCGCAAAACATTACCTGGACTGTTTACAGTGATAACGCAGGCAGTGATACGAGCGGCGAATACCGCGGCGGCCTGTTCTTTACGGACAGAAGCCTGACAGGTGTGCGTGACGCGCTGACGCTGAACACAATGCTGAGCGATGGCACCAAATCCTTCGGCCTTGGCTATAGCAGGCCCTTAGGCCATAGCGGTACCAAGCTGAACCTGCAGTACAGCGCCAACAGCGTTCACATTACGGACGGACAGCTGGAGCCGTTGAATGTACGCGGTCATGCTTATGCCATGAACGTTGGCCTGAGCCAGCCGTTGTTAGTGACGGAAAAGACTCGTACTGAGGCAACTCTTGATTACGGTCAGCAAAATTCCAAGACTGATTTCAGCGGCCAGCATTGGCTCGATGATACCATTAAAGGCGTTACGGCAGGCTATTCCGTAACTAATTACGGCGCAAGCTCTGTTATTTACCAAAAGCACAGCTTTAACGCCGGTACGCATACCAATATTGCCGATAAGGACAAGGATTTTTCCCTGTACCAGCTTAACGGCCTGTACCAGAAAATGTATCAGCATGGACAGCTTTTGAGCCTGCGCCTTGACGCACAGCGTGGCTTCAATAACTATCTGCCTTCCGCCCGTCAGTTCTACATTGGCGGTATGTACAGCGTACGCGGCTACAAAGAAAGCCTGCTTGGCGGCGACAGTGGCTACAGTGTGGGCCTGGAATATTCCGTGCCTGTAACTAAGGACAAAAAGACTAATGCTTTCGTCTTTATGGATCATGGTCAGGTCTTTGGCGACAGTGCCTTTGACAGCCATGTACTGACAAGCTGTGGTCTGGGCGTGCGCAGCAACATCACCAAGCACATCGGTGCTGTGGTAACATTGGGCGTGCCTTTGATTAAGGAAATCAATAATACTGATGTAGATTCAACTCGCATCCATTTCATGGTAAGCGGTCAATTCTAAAAGAATCTTGTGTATAATAGGACTAGGGAAACCCGGTCCTATTATTTTTTTCCTGTATATATGTAGGAAAAAGAAGCTTTGCCTGTAGCTGATCTCCTATTATATGAAAAAAATTTCGATAACTGATGACAATTACCACAATTCAAGCTATAATAAGTATATAAACAAAAAATTATTTTATGAGGTGACATACAATGCAATTTCCGATAGTTTTAGGTGTTTCTGCACGTCACGCACATCTGTGCCGTGAGCATATGGATATTTTATTTGGTGAAGGCAGCGAGCTGCACGTTAAAAAGCCGATTGGCCAGCCCGGTCAGTTTGCTTCTGAAGAACAGATTACCATGGTAACTCCCAAGGATTCCATGAAGCTGCGCATCATCGGTCCTCTGCGTCCGGAAACTCAGATTGAGCTTTCTCTGACTGACGCACGCAAGGTTGGCCTTGATGCTCCTATCCGCAACAGCGGCGACATCGCAGGCAGTGCTGGCGCTAAGCTCATCGGTCCGAAGGGCGAGCTGGAGCTGAAGGAGGGTATTATCATCGCTGCGCGCCACGTGCATCTGTATCCGGAAACCGCTGAGAAATACGGCCTGAAGGACGGCGATATCGTTGATATCCAGACAGAGGGCGAGCGTTCCGTAACACTGCATAATGTTCTGGTACGTGCGGGCGTAAAGCATGCTGACGAGGTTCATATTGATACCGACGAAGCTAATGCCTGCAACCTGGGCAGCGGCGTGATGGTGAACGTTGTTACCAAATAACTTCCTTATAATAAAGTAGAGGAGCGAAAGCTTATGAATAAAAGTGCGATTTTAGCAGCAATGCTCATCCTTGCAAGCAGTAGTGCTTATGCCTACGAAAACAGCTACGCAGGCTACAGCGTTAAGGACGGACAGCCTTACTATAAGCTGGAAGCGAAGAAGGTTTATGCGTATACCAATATCAGCAGCAAAAAGGCTTATCAGAACGAAGAGGATTTAAAAAATACCGCAGTTAATATTGTTAACTATTACACAGCAGAGGATATGGAGCAGATTTTAGGCGAAAAATTCTCTACTGCTTATTTTGATGCGGAATATGAGAAGCTGGCGCTTTTGGAGCGCTCCCAGCTTAATCCGAAAACTGTGCCTGCGCCGTTACTGGAGCTTGAAAAATATGCAGAGCACGACAGCAATGGTAATGTAACTATCCAAAGCAAGGTGCTCAAGGAGAAGCTGGACCAGCTTACTCCTGTAATCAAGGTAGGCAAGATTGCCGGCAAAAAGGCAATTACCATTTCTTATATCTATAAGCAATCTGATGTACTGTTTAAAATTGATACCAGCATGGTTTCTGCCAATGACAGACTTTATCTGCTGTCGACAGTAAACAGTGACCAGGATGTATATGCTCCGAAGAAGGACGAAAAAGCTGCTGACGCTGATACAGATGTTGATATCGATGATATTGAAGATATCGATACTGACGAAGCAGGCAGTGAGGATAAAGCAGCAAAAACCAAGCCTCAGGACGCAGCTTCTATAAAGGAAGCAGTAGAAAAGGCCATGCAGGTAGAAAATGTTGCTTTGCGCGACATTCCTGCAGCAACAATGCAGCGCTTTGATAAAGCACACACTAATCTGCTGAAGGGCTTTAAGGCTTTTGCCCCGACAAGCACGCCTAAGGCCATCAGCTTTAATGATACTGCAGTCGGCAAAAGTGTGCAGCTGCCGGATGACTGGTTCTACGGCCAGCTGAACCTGCGATATAAGGATAAAGGCACCTTTTATCTGACTACGGCTTCTTCAATGAAGCAAATGCAGGAGGTTGCCGCAAATACTGATTTTGACAATATCTATTCCGTATTTGCTATTCCGGCGTCTGATCCTGAATATCAGCAAAAGTTCATGGAGCTTTACACCAGCGGCATGCGTAATGTTCTGGAGCATTGGAATCATCTGCTTGTTACCGTCAGCGTAGATAATATTAATGACGCTGATGCTAAAGAGCTTTTAGCAACGCCTGTTGCCAACAAGCTTGCTGTAGAAAGCTTTATTAATGATGGTCTGCAGCGACTGAAGGGCTTCAGCAACGAATACTTTGCTTTGAAGGATTATAAGACAAATTTTGACTTCACCCAGGAAAAAGCTCTTATAGGCATCAATGCTGATACCCAATTGCTGAAGGATTTTGCTTATAATAATAAAATTTTACTGAGCTGCAATCAAAAAGCTGCTACAGCGATGCTTTTTATTAAAAAAACCGACGTTGAAACGGAAAAAAGCCTTGAACAGCAAGTAAACGAATGGCACTTTTAATTACACAGGTGCAATGAGTTGCAGTGCATAAAAATCTCACGTCTGAGAAAAGAAAAATTTAACATAATATACATTATCGGACGTAAAATATTATTTTACAGTCAATACACCGGAAAGGTAAAGCTATGGATAAAGCAATTTCTGTACTATGGAAAATACTTAAAATACTGCTTTTAATTGTAGGTATTGTATATGCTCTTATGCTTCTTTTAGGTTTTATTGGAGCTTGTGGTTTTGCTTTCTTTAATTAGTCACCATGCGCACTGCTGTTTGACGAAATTACTTTTATCTGCTATAATTTGTATAAGGTAATCTATAAACAAATGATTGGAGGGTCTAAAATGGGAAGAAGAAAAGCGCTCCCGCCAGACTTTGATGGCAACTATACTGAAGAAATGTTGTCTGAACGCCAACGTAATATTTTAAAATTCGTCCGTACCTTTATTAATCATAAGGGTTATCCGCCTGCTGTACGTGAAATAGGTGCAGCTGTAGGCTTATCTTCCAGTGCCAGCGTGCATAACCATCTGAAGAAGCTGCAGGAATACGGCTTCATTCAGCGTGATGCTGCTAAACCGCGTGCATTGGAGCTGATGAGCGAAAGTGATGCCTGGAGAAATAAGCTGCTTGTTCCGGTACCGCTGGTTGGCAAGGTTACTGCAGGTGTTCCTATTCTCGCTGTAGAGAATATTGAAGAGACCTATCCTATTCCTCGTGACCTGATCGGCTGCGACGATGATGTCTTCATGCTTTCCGTATGCGGTGACAGCATGATCAACGCAGGTATCCTGGATCACGACTACATTATTGCTCGTAAGCAGAACTTTGCTAATAACGGTGATATTGTTGTTGCCTTGATTGATGGCGAGGAAACTACCGTTAAGCGTTACTTCCGCGAGCTGCGCAGTGTGCGCCTGCAACCGGAAAACGATAAGTATCAGCCGATTGTCGGTTCTGACAACATTAAGGTGCTTGGTAAGGTTATTTCTGTATTCCGCATGCTGTAATAGCCTGACTGTAAAATGCATGTAAAATGATGTCACTTTAGCGTCATATACGAAAAACAGCTCTTTACAGAGCTGTTTTTTTGTTATATATTATAGTTATGAATGTGTGTAAACGATTTTTATAAGGAGATGACGCTTATGTTACATCCATCTACTGATATTATCATGAATGCCCAGCAATTTTTTGCTGTTGAACAGAGTGAAGCCAACCTGGTCAAGCTGCTCCATGCAGTCAGCGTAATGCTGCAGGAAGGTGCTGAGGTGCTCATTCCTACTGCTGCCGATGCGCCGGAGGACCGGCTGCTGCTGCAGACGCAGACTACGGAAAGCGGCCTGGAATATATGACTGCCTTCAGCAGTAAGGAAGCCTATGAGCAGGGCGCACCTTGCAATGTTATCAGCCGCCCTTTGGTCAATTACTTTGAAGCAATCCTGCAAATGGACGGCATTGCCGGCATTATCTTTAACCCTGCTTCCCCCGCTCCCTTCAATATCCAAAATCAGATGCTGAAGGAGCTGCTGGCCGATGCCAAGAAGAACAAGCAGCAGAACGCTATTTCTGTTTGGCGTGGTGATATAACTACGCTGGACTGCGACGCTATTGTCAATGCTGCTAACAGTACGCTTTTAGGTGGCGGCGGCGTTGATGGTGCTATCCACCGCGCTGCAGGACCGCAGCTTCTGGAGGAATGCAAAACCTTAGGCGGCTGCCCGACTGGTGCTGCCAAGATTACCTATGGCTATAACCTGCCTGCAAGCTACATTATTCATACTGTAGGCCCGATTTATAATGGCAAGGTTGAGCAAAGGCTGGAGCTGGCCGACTGCTACAAGAACAGTCTGGACCTGGCACGCAAGCATCATCTGCACAGCATCGCTTTCCCGGCGATTTCTACCGGTGTTTATGCTTATCCTGTGGACGAGGCTGCCCGTATCGCTCTTTTGACCTGCACCGAATGGATTAATGCCAACGCCAACTATGGCATGAGCGTTGTGCTTACCTGTTTCAACAGCGGCGTTTATAACGCTTATCAGGAGCTTGTTAAAAAGGCGCAAAACGGTGAGCTGGACTAAGTAAATATCGTTTTTCCGTATAACAAAACCCGTGACTCCCTTCGGACGTCACGGGTTTTTATTAGCCTTAGCGTAAATTTAATAGCGTACAGATTTACGCATTGATGATATTGTTGAACAAAGATTTATTAGCTTCAATAGGCTGCTTGCCGCCGACTACGCAAATCAGGCCGTCGCTGAGCATGTCCTCTACTACCTTAGCCAGTGCCTGCAGGTCGGCGCTAGTTACCTGCAGAACCTCGTTGCGGATGCGCTGGCGCAGCTCAACTGGAACGTGCTTCAGGTATTGTGCTGTAGCCTTGTCAAGACGCATGCTGTTGGTCAGAGGCTTATCCATCGTGCTGATGGTACCGATAACATACTTGTTCAGCTCGCGTTCGGGGAACTCTTCGTTCCTCAGCCATTCTGCCAGACCTTTATAGGCCTCCAGTGTTTTTGGCAGCTGCGGGTCGCGGTAGGAGGCAAATACGCCTACACCGTTCAGCTCAAAGCGTGCAGTAACGCCGTAAGCGCCGCCCTGGATACGGATCTTGGTCCAAAGGTATTCGTAGCTCAGAATAGTTTCCAGTACAGCCATAGCGCCCACATATTTGTGACCATGCTTAGCAAAGTTGCCGCCTGCAGCGACGTATTGCACCTTACCGGCAGTTGCAATAGCCTCGTTAGTGGTGCCTACAGGCAGAACATCAGCCTTCTCCCCTGTTTCTACCTCAGACAGCTTGCTGATGAACTCCAGGCATTGCGCTTTTACTGTTGCCTGCTCCTTCATATCACAGCTGTAGCTAAGCAGGAAGCGGCTCTTCTGGAAGAAGCGTTTGATTAACAGGCTAAGTTGCTCCAGCACCTGTGGTGCCAGCTCGTCGAAGTTATCGGTCAGCTTTTTGAGGAACTGGTAATAGCTGAACTCATCCTGCTCGTTGACGCGTGCGCCGGCAGAGCAATAGGAGTACAGTCTGGAGATAGCAACCGTTTGACCGCGGTTGAAGAAGTTGTCGTCCCAATCGGTTTTCAGCTCGGATACCAGCTCGCGGAAGCGGTCCAGATCGTCCAGCTTGCTTTCCAATGCAATCGCCTGCAGGATATCCAGCATTTTCGGCAGGTTTTCTGTGAGGCATTTGCCTTTGGTGGAGAAGTAAATCTTGTAATCGTCCGTGGCTTCAGCCTCGGTAAAGGCGCGTACAGCGAACGCAATGCCACCGGTGTACATGATAGCGTTGGTTGCCAACTCCTGATAGCTGTAGCGTTCAGTGTTGAACTTGCCCATGATATCAGTAAGCAGATAGCACAGAGGCAGCTTTTCTGCCTCCATGTCGGTAATATCAAAATAGAAGCCGGTATAAGCGATTTTATTGGTGTTGCGCGGCAGATACAGCAGACGGCTTGCGCCCAGTGTTTCTTCCTGCGTTTCAATCTGCTCTACCTCCTGCCTGATATCACTGCGCTTTAGTACAGGGATGGTTGCGCGTGCTTCCTCGCTGTCGGGAGTAGCCTGCAGGCGGTGCAGCTCGGCGCATTCGTCGATATGCTGCTGCAGCTCCTCCTGGCTCATCTTGGCTTTGATAGCGCTCATCTTGGCAGCAGCGGCCTCCTGGTCTGCCTCCTCCTTGCCGGGCTGCGGCAGCAGGGTTACCAGCACCTTATGGGTGTTGTCCAGCAGATAGTTTTCAATAATGCTTTCATAATAATTGGTCTTCAGGCCCTCGCGCAGTGCTGCGATATATTTGTTATAGCACAGGCCTTCAATCGGATTGCCGTCATACAGCCAGTTGTCCATAACGCCGATGCCCAGAATCAGTCCTTTGGGATAGCCGCCGAAATCTGCCTCGCGCAGCTTGAATTCCATGGAGTTGATGTTGGCCTCCAGCAGCTTTTTGTCAACGCCGTTGATGGTGATTTCCTGCAGTGTTTTATAGATAACGCTGATAAATTTATCGCGCAGCTCCTTCTCACTGCCGCTGGCACGGATAGAAAATACCGGCTGATACATGCTGGAGGTATAGCTGCCGTTGATAATCTGGCCTATGCCTGCGTCCATCAGCGCGCGGCGCAGTGCGGAGGATTCGCTGTCCAACAAGGTGCTCTTCAGCAGGCTCAGCGCCATGCTGGTCTGCAGGTCGGTTGCCTTGCCTGTTACGATAGAAAGCTCGTGATATGTTTTGGCAGTGCAATCCTCCTCTGCTCCAACCGGATAAAAGGCTTCGATATCCGCAGTACGCATCAGTGGCTGCTGCTCTGCGATGGCAGAATCAACAGTGCCCGTCTTTTCAAAGCTGCTCAGATATTCGCTGTCGAGATATTCCAAAGTAGCGTCGATATCCATGTCGCCGTATAAATAGATATAGCTGTTTTCCGGGCTGTAATAGGTTTTGTGGAACTGCTCGAATTTTTCCTGAGTCAGCTGCGGAATAGCGTCCGGATAGCCGCCGGATTCAAAGCGGTAGCAGTTATCAGGGAACAAGGCCTTCATTGCTTCGTTTTCCAGATAAGCGTCCGGAGAAGAATAAACACCCTTCATTTCGTTATAAACAACGCCGTTATAGCTCAGCTCGCCGTCGAGGCTGTCCAGATTATAATGCCAGCCCTCCTGACGCAGGGTGTATTTGTTCTGGTAGAAGGAAGGATAGAACACAGCGTCCAGATATACGTCCATCAGGTTATGGAAATCCTTATCGTTGCGGCTGGCAACGGGATACATGGTCTTATCCGGGAAGGTCATCGCGTTCAAAAAGGTGTTCAGAGAGCCCTTGACGAGGTCTACGAAAGGCTCCTTTAAGGGATATTTGCGGGAGCCGCAGAGAGAGGAATGCTCCAGGATATGTGCTACACCTGTATCATCTGCAGGCGGAGTTCTGAAGGAAATAGAAAAAACCTTGTTATCGTCATCGTTAGCAAGGTACAAAAGGCGTGCGCCGCTCTTGATATGCTCCATGATATATGCCTGGGAGCTGATTTCATCTACAAATTGTGCTTGTAAAACCTTAAAGCCGTGGTATACGGCATTTATTGCTAAAGTCATTGTTGCCTCCTAAAATTTACACTATGGTATTCATTATAGCATATTTGCAAAGCTATTGTCTGAAAATCTTGTAAAAAGAGTTAGCTGTTGCTAAAAAAGATTATCTCCTTGCCAAATATGCATTTCTTGCCTATAATAATTAGTAGAATTATCAGTATACGGAGGGAGTATTCATGGAAGAGGCACGCTTTACATTGCGCATTCATCCTATTATCATGAATAAGATGAAGCATTTAGCAAAGATAAATGGTCGTTCGGTCAATAAGGAAATCGAACAGATTTTGAAATGGGTTATTGATGATTATGAGCGCCAATACGGCAAAATTGAGCTGACCAAGGCGGAAATGCCGGGCTTTAGCACAGGCGCGCCGGTTAAGGAAGCGCCGGAGCAGCCTATGGCAATGCTCTTCGGTTTAGATGAGAAGAATAAAAAATAAGGAGCAGGCTTTCTCCCCTGCTCTACGGCAAAAATTAAGAGGCACTACTGCGCTGCAGTAGTGCCTTTAGTGTTTATGCTTATTTTGCTATTGCATGTTCCTTAATGTCCAGCTTTTGCTTCTCCTCTACTTCTTTGATGCGGCAGCTGGCGAAAATAGAACCGGAAACGTTATGCCATACGCTGAAAATTGCTCCCGGAAGCGTAGCCAGCGGGTTAGCGGCGAAGTTTGCAGTTGCCAGTGCAAGCGCCAGACCACTGTTCTGCATTGCAACTTCAATAGCGATAGATGTTTCCTTAGCGTAGGATACCTTCATCAGACGCGCCATGCCCAGGCCCAGTGCCATACCGATGCCGTTGTGCAGGACAACTGCCAGCATTACGATCAGACCGCAGCTCATCAGCTTAGCAGCGTTGACAGCAACGATACCATCGATAATGGTTACAATCGCTACAACAGAAACCAGCGGCAGAATACCGCCCAGCTTGACGATGGTTTCGTGGAAAAGACTGTTCAAGATGATACCTGCAAGCACAGGCAGCAGCACAATCTTCACTACGGAAAGCACCATAGCCATAAAGCTTACCTCTACCCAGGAGCCTGCCAGCAGGTACACCAGCACAGGTGTTACCAGCGGTGCAATCAAGGTCGAAGCGATGGTCATGCCCACGGATAAGGGAACGTCACCCTTAGCGATGTAAGCAATAACGTTGCTGGCAGTACCGCCGGGGCAGCAGCCTACGAGGATAACGCCCAGAGCGATATCAGTATCAAGATTCATCACTACAGCCAACAGATAGGCTGCCAGGGGCATAATAGTGTATTGCAGGATACAGCCAGAAATAACCTCCTTAGGTCGGGAAAAGACGATTTGAAAGTCCTCACGCTTGATTGTCAGGCCCATGCCAAACATTGCTGTACCCAGGAAGAGGGCCGTGTACTGCGGAATCCACATGAATTTCTGCGGATGTGTAAAGGCTACCGCAGAGGTGATTAAAATCACGACGGCGATGTACTTGGATAACAATCCGCTTACCTTGCCAATGATGTTTAAAACGCTGTTTTGCTCGTTCATATTAAATTGCCTCCTTACATGTATGCTGCCTTGCGGCAGTCACGCTGTTAATTGCCTCGAGCAGAAGCAATTACATGGGTATTGTACCACAAAAAGGAGGAAAAATAAAGCTTTAGCAGGCCTCCAGCAGGTGCGACACCTTTACCTGCAGCTTATCGGCGATGCGGAATACCAGGTCCATGCTGGGGCGAGCACTGCCATGCTCAATTTTGCTTAAATACTGCGGAGTAATGCCAATCTGTTCTGCGAGCGTCCCCTGCCCCAGCTCCTGCATGGTTCTGTAATAACGAATTTTTTTGCCCATTTCAACATATTTTTCACAATACATATATCACCACTCCTCTTCATCTTACTGATTATAGCTTACATTATTCAAGGCAGTTCTTCATGGAAAAAAAGGTGCGGGTTCTGCTTCTTGCACCTAATTTCGCTGGCATTACCATAGTAAGGGATTGGTAATGCCTGGATTGCTACTGCAACCGATGCCTGAAACGTGTTGCTGCCTCAGTGTTTTTTTACTTGCTTACCATAAGCTAATTATAAAAAACAGGATAGCCAAAGATTGACTATCCTGAAAAGTTTTCTAGATGAAATAAGAAATTTTTTGGTGCTTTATGGGATTTTTTTCAGCTTAATTTACTGCCAGCTCCTGTCGGGACACAACCTCAATCAGCTCACCCTGGCTTTTGAGCCAGATATCAATGCCCTTGCCGAAAACCTCTGCTTCAATCAGCGTACCCTTTTCGTCCTCCTGCACAACCTTAGCGGTTGGCAGTCGGTCTAAAATGTACTCATAGCAGCTACCTTTGAAGTAAAAGCGCAGTCGCTGCAGATGACCACCATACATAAACTGGATGCGCTTACGGAACTCGCCCTCTTCAAAGCGTTGGGCATACGGTACAGCAAAATGCTTGTCCGTAATCGTAAAGCCTTTGATTCTGTCGATGCGGTAAATTGTCGGGAAGGGATCGTTTTCAATCTCAAACTTCACCTTTTTCTTGTCCTTGGGGGCAATGAAGGCGATCAGATAAAAATAGAATTCGGAGAACATGATGCCTACAGGCTGCACAGTGCGCTGCACCTGCACGCCATCAGTACGGCGGTAGGCAATCGTTACCTCCTGCTGCTCGCGTACAGCGCCGCTCAGCTCCCACATCTTCTTGAGGAACTTGTCCTGATGCTGTGGCTCTACGTACAGCAGCTTTTCGTTGCCAATCAGCTCGCTCACACGCTGCTGCTCCGTTTTGGGGATACAGCAGTCAATAAGCTTATCGATAATCGGGTAAAGCTCCTTTTTGGTAAACGCCCTGCTTTCCAGCAGTATTTTGAGCGTGGCGAAAACCTCTTCGTTAGACAGCAGATTGCGTGAAGGCGGTACCAATTGGTAAGCGCCCAGCTTTTGGTTATATACCAGGTCCTGCACCAGGCCTGTAGCTTCATTCTGTTCATGCAAAAAGGACCGTAGGTCTTCTATGTCGCGCTGAATTGAGCGTAAGGAGCAGCCAAAGCGTTGGGCCTCCTCCTTCTTGTAGAGCATTTTGCCGTCTACCAGGCGCGAATACATATAGAGCAAACGATCCTTAGCGATACGTAAATCTGTCATGATTAGTTCCTCCCTGCCATGAACTTTGCAAAGCGGTTGCTGTAAGAAAATCTCTTTAAGCTTATTATAGCACGTTTATTCTCTTAAGCAAACGTTTTGCCACTGGCTATAAGCAGATTTTATCATAGCAGGAGGACACATATTGTCTTTGTTGAAAAATATTTTTGGCTTTTTTATTTATTTTAGAGATAATAGGCCAAAATTTACGCCTGTTCAGTTTTAAGCGCAGGCAGAAAGCCATCCAGTGCTTCCAAAGCGCGTGCTGCAATCTGTGCGTTCTTTTCTCTCTTCTTGCGGATGCGTACAGTCAGCGGCGGAATGAGGCCGAAGTTGATGTTCATCGGCTGGAAGTTTTCAATCGTCGGATTGCTGATGTAGTTGGCCAGCGCTCCGTGCGCAGTTACCTCGGGGAATTCTACCTCAGGCAGGCCCAGCAGCGCTCTCGCAGCAGCTAAACCGGCCATCAGGCCGGAGGCTGCTGACTCGACGTAGCCTTCTACGCCTGTCATCTGTCCGGCAAAGTAGAAACGCTTGTTGCTGCGCAGGTTGAAGTGCTTATCCAGCAGCTGCGGCGAATTCAGATAGGTGTTTTTGTGCATTACGCCGAAACGGACGAACTCTGCGTTCTCCAGACCGGGAATCATGCCGAAAACACGTCTTTGCTCCGGCCATTTGAGATGTGTCTGGAAGCCTACCAGGTTGTAGAGAGACGCTGCAGCGTTATCCTGGCGCAGCTGCACCACTGCATACGCCTCCTTGCCGTTACGCGGGTCAATGAGGCCTACAGGCTTCAGCGGGCCGAAGCGCATGGTGTCCTCGCCTCTGGCAGCCATTTCCTCGATAGGCATGCAGGCTTCAAATACATCATGCTCAAAATCCTTTACGGGAGCGCTTTCCGCATTGCAGAGAGCTTCCCAGAAGGCAACGTATTCTTCCTTCGTGTAGAAGGGGCAGTTGAGGTAGTCGGCGCCGCCCTTGTCATAGCGGGACGCGCGGTAAACCTTGTCATAGTCCAGGGAATCAGCGGTAACAATCGGTGCTGCTGCGTCAAAGAAGTGCAGGTATTCAGCCTGCAGCAGCTTTTTGATATCGTCAAAAAGCGCAGCGCTGGTCAGCGGACCGCTGGCTACGATAACAGTGCCTTCCAGGCTTTCCAGGTCGGTCACCTCTTCGTGGATGACGGTAACGAGCGGATTAGCCTTCACTGCCTCGGTTACGGCAGCGGCAAAGCCGTCGCGGTCAACAGCCAGAGCACCACCGGCAGGCACCTGATGCTCGTCAGCCTTTTGCATGATGAGGGATCCTAAACGGCGCATTTCCTCCTTGAGCAGGCCGACAGCGTTTTCAATGTTGCCTGCGCGCAGGGAATTGCTGCAGACAAGCTCAGCAAAATATGCAGTTTTATGTGCTTCGTCACTTTTTACAGGACGCATTTCGTGCAGGATTACAGGGATACCGTGGCGCGTCAGCTGGGTAACGGCTTCGCAGCCTGCCAGGCCCGCACCGATTACGTGTACAGGAGAGATAGTCATTTATTCCTTGCTGCCTTTCTTAGTTGTAGTAGTTTTCTTTGCAGTAGTAGCTTTTTTAGCAGTAGTTGCTTTAGTAGCGGTAGCTTTCTTTGCTGTGGGAGTTTTCTTTGCAGCAGTTTTGGTAGTTGCAGTTTTCTTAGCGGTAGTCTTTTTAGCCGCCGTAGTTTTCTTGGCTGCGGTTGTTTTAGCTTCCGTAGTCTTTGCTGCTGCGTTTTTAGAGGCATATACCGGCCTTGCCTTGGAGCATTCCGGGTTGCTGCAGAACTTGCGCTTGCTGCCGTTGCGTTCCACGTGCTCTACCATCATAGCGCCGCAGTCCGGGCAGGTTTCGTTAAGCGGCTTGTCCCAGGTGGTGTAATCGCACTCAGGATACTTTTCGCAGCCATAGAATAACTTGCCGGTTTTGCTCTTGCGTTCAAGAATATCGGCACCGCACTTGGGACATTTTACACCAATCGGGTGCAGGATAGGCTTGGTATTGCGGCATTTGGGGAAGTTGGGGCAAGCCAGGAACTTGCCGAAGCGTCCCTCGCGAATAACCATCATCGTACCGTCGTTGCATTTGTCGCAGGGTACGTCGGAAACCTCCAGCGGGATTTCGACGATAGGAATGGCCACGCCTGCGTGGTCCAGATCCTTTTTGAAGGGACCGTAGAATTCGCTGAGGACCTCGTCCTTGGTGTGCTTCTTTTCGGCAACCTCATCCAGCTTTTCCTCCATCTGGGCGGTGAAGCCGATGTTGATGAGTCCCTTGAAGTATTCGGTGAGCATATCCACGGTCATAATGCCAAGCTCGGTAACGAGCAGCTTTTTGGCCTCTTTTACCACGTAACCGCGGGTAAGCAGGGTAACGATGGTCGGGGCAAAGGTGCTGGGGCGGCCGATGCCCTTCTCCTCCAGCTCCTTGATGAGCGTTGCTTCGGTGAAGTGCGCGGGTGGCTCGGTGAAGTGCTGCTCTGCCGGCATGAGCTTGTAAAGCAGCAGCTTGCTGCCAGGCTCAATGTAAGGAACCTTAGCGTCCTTTTCTTTATCATCATATTTGCTGTGCAGCTGCAAGAAGCCCGGGAATTTCAGTACGGAGCCTGTTGCGCGCAGCTGGTAGTCAGCAGCATCAATCGTCAATGTGGTAACGTCATAAACAGCGTCCGTCATCTGGCTGGCAACAACGCGGTTCCAGATGAGGGTATACAGCTTCAGCTGGTCGCCTGTAAGGTACTCCTGCATTTCGGCCGGGGTACGCATGACGCTGGTCGGACGAATCGCCTCATGCGCGTCCTGCGCGTTCTTTTTGGTGCTGTAATGGTTTTCCTTCGCCGGACAGAATTCGCTGCCGAAGTTTTGCTTGATATAGTCGCGGATTTCGGCAACAGCAACATCTGCCAGACGCACGGAGTCGGTTCTCATATAGGTAATCAGACCGACGGAGGTTTTGCCTAAGGATACGCCTTCATAAAGCTGCTGTGCAAGCATCATAGTCTTTTTTGCGCTGAAGTTGAGCTTTTTGTTGGCCTCCTGCTGCATGCTGGAGGTGGTAAACGGCGGTACGGGGTGACGCTTGCGTTCCTTCTTCACTGCGTCGCTCACAATGTAATCAGCCTTGGACAGTGCTTCCTCCGCTGCTCTTGCCTCCTGCTCATTGTGCAGCTCCAGCTTTTTGCCCTTGTATTTTACTGCTTCCGCCTCAAACAGCGGTGCTTTGCTGTTTTCACGCAGCTTGGCGCGCAGTGTCCAGTATTCTACCGGCACGAAGTCTTCAATTTCACGGTCGCGATCAGCAACAATTTTGGTTGCAACGGACTGTACGCGGCCGGCGCTCAGGCCCTTGCGGATTTTGCGCCACAGCAGCGGGCTCAGCTGATAGCCTACGATGCGGTCCAGAATGCGGCGTGCCTGCTGTGCATCAACCATATCCATGTCAATGCAGCGCGGATGCTTAATAGCGTCCTTGACAGCAGTTGCGGTAATCTCATGGAATTCAATGCGGCAGGCAGATGTCGGGTCAATGCCCAGAATAAATGCCAGATGCCAGCTGATGGCTTCACCCTCACGGTCAGGGTCAGTTGCCAGTAAGACTTTATCGGCTTTTTTGGCTTCAGCCTTCAGGGATTTGATTAAATCGCCTTTGCCGCGGATATTGATATATTTCGGCTCAAATTCGTCTGCATGCTCCTCGTCCGGCAGAAAGGTCACACCCAGGGTGCTTTTCGGCAGGTCGCGCAAGTGTCCCATAGAAGCCTTTACTGTATAGTTTTTACCTAAAAATTTTTCGATAGTCTTGGATTTCGTAGGTGATTCCACGATAACCAGAGTCTTTGCCATTTGTGTTCCTCCTACTTACGGTAGTAACGCTGCGCCTGGTCTGTAGCCACCAGTCCGGCGGCCTGCAGGTCAAGCAGCTCCATGCTCACGGCAGCAAAAGCGACACCGCTCTGCTCCGTCAGCTTTTCTAAAGAAAGCGCTCCTGCCTGCAAAAGTGCCAGCAGCTTCGCTCCTAATTCGGTTGTGACCGGTGCGGGTGCAGGCTTTGGCTCCTGCGGTGCACAGTCAAAAATACTTGGCTGGGTTATGCGGCGGTTCATCGCCTGCTGCCAGCTCTTTTTATCGTCTAAAATATCCTGTGGCATATCCACCAGCTTGGCACCGGTGCGGATAAGCTCATGACAGCCAATGCTGCTGCCATCGAAAATATTCCCCGGTACGCAATATACCTCGCGTCCCTCATCGGCAGCAATGTTGGCCGTAATGACAGCGCCGCTGCGCTTGCCTGCTTCTGCTACCAGTACAGCCTGCGACAGACCGACGATGATGCGGTTGCGCGCAGGAAAGTTGGCCGCTATGGGCGGTACTCCCGGCGGGTATTCCGACACGAGCGCGCCGCGTTCGGCAATGCGGGCGAACAGTCTGGCGTTTTCCGGCGGATAGGCAATATCCAGTCCACAGCCAAGCACTGCCACCGTCGTCCCTCCGGCCTGCAGGCAGGCCTCGTGCGCCGCTGTGTCAATGCCCTTGGCACCACCGCTGATGATTGGTATGCCCTCGCGCGTCATCGCCTTGGCAAAGTAGGCGGCAGCACGCACACCGTATTCCGTACAGCGACGTGAACCGACTATCGCCAAGGCGTAAGGCGCCTCGGGCAGCCTTCCTTTGATGTAAAGCACCAAAGGCTTGTCGCTCAGGTTCTGCAGGCTCTGCGGATAGCTGGCGTCCGTATACGCAAGTAACTCCACGCCATGATGACGGCAGAAGTAATCAATTTTCTGCGGCATGCGTGCATCGCGGTTGCCAAGAAAATTGTGAACCGCCTTCAGCGTGCAAAGTCCTGTCGCTGTAAGCGTGGCAGCATCAGCCTCAAAAACAGCGTGGGCACTGCCTAAAGCTTTGATTAATTCAGGGATTCTGCTGCGTCCCAACCCGGGGACAGCAGCGCAGATTGCAGCAAGATATAAGGTATCCATAAGGTCACACTCCTCCTGTTTTCTCTACATGATTATGCAGTCAGAGCGGAACTTCATGCCACAGCCTTCATAATATGCGATTTTCTTACATTATAATGATGAAATTCGTATTGGTCAAGTAAATTAATTATACAATAGAAGAAATTATCAAGCAAAACTATTGCCAAAGACACTGCCCGAAGTGCGCAAAACCGCGCCACGCAGCAAAAAGGACTCCCTCGGGGGAAGGAGTCCGCTATTGATTAATTTTTATTTTTGCAGTCTTTGCATTACGTAGTCTACAATCTGCTGTGCTGCCAAAGGATGTGCATGCTCGCTGCACGCTGCAGCCTCACGCGAGCTTATCGTGCTGCTTTTGATATGCTGCACCAGCTCGTCGGTAGAATGTGCCACCAGAGCGCCGCAATACTGCTGCAGGAAGGCGGCGTTGCCCTCCTCCTGCCCCGGCAGCGGCTTGTAGATTAAAAGGTCCAGCCCGCTCGCCAGCACCTCGGAAGAGGTTAAGCCGCCGGCCTTGGTGATAATCATATCAGCGCCTGCCATGAGCTGCGGTACGTCCTCACGGAAGCCGTAGATTTCGGCAGTAGCACCGTATTTGGCCTGCAGCTGTGCTGCCAGCGCCTCATTGTGGCCGGTGACGGCAACAACGCGCAGGTTTTTCAGAGCGGCGCGCTGCAGCGCCGCGATAATCTCGCCCATCGGCAAGAGGCCTTCGCCCCCGCCCATCAGCAGGCAGACGCGTTCGTTTTCGTCCCAGCCGAAGAATTCGCGGCATTTCTGCTTATCGTGCTTAATCATAAACTGCTGGCGCACGGGAATGCCCGTAGCCTGGATATCGGCAGTTGTAGTGAGCTTGTCGCGTAGCAGCTCGTCGGCGATAAAATAGGTATCTACGCCATCGCAAACCCACCAGCGGTGAATCGTAAAGTCGGTCACTACGGCGCCAAGCCAGAGCTTGGGATGCTGCTTTTTGTAATAGCCGATAATGCCTGCAGGCGTAGCGTGCGTGGCGATTACGGCGTCAGGCTGCACACTGCGCAGGTAGCTGCCGCCTAAGCGTGCCAGGAGGCGGTTTAAGAGCTCACGCAGCCATAAGGAGCCACCCTGCTTGTTGCCCCAGGTGTAGGCCAGCTTATAAAGCCAGGGGCAGCATTTTAAAATCCACAGGTAGCTGCCTAAAAAGGCCTTGCCTAGAAACTGCGGGAAGAAGTCAAAGATGTTGCCGTGGATGACCTCAACCTCCGGTCGGTCGGCGAAAGCCTGCTCCAGCGCTTCGGCTGCCAGCCTGTGTCCCGAGCCTATGGGTGCTGAAAGCAGGAGCACGGTATATTTTTTTCGTGTTTCATGCATATGTATCACCATCTATATTGTGTCTGAAATATAGCTCAACGGAATTTTTTTTGCGAAAAGACTTGCTATCATAGCCTTTATATTGTATCATATTTTTAACTACAATCAATAGTTAATGTTCTCGCAAAGCGTAAAATTCGTGAGAAATTTTTGGGAGGCTCATCAAATGACTACAAGAAGACCTGTTGAAAGCTTTAGCTTTCCTGTAGAAAAAATTAAACAAGGTTATTATACTGACGCATATTTTATGCGTTCCGAAGAAATCTTAAATGGTGATAATTATCATCCGCGCGTGCTGATGCAGGTGTTCGCCCGTGACCATGTTGTTGTTTGCGGTACTGACGAGGTTATTGCTCTGATTCGTCAATGCGCTTTCCATCCGGAAACTATCGAGATTCATTCCCTGCGTGACGGTGAAGAGGTTGACGAGTGGGAAACCGTTATGACTATCGAAGGCGATTATGCTGACTTTGCGCATCTGGAAACCATCTATCTCGGTATTTTGGCACGCCAGAGCCGCATTGCTACCAATGTTCGCCGCGTAGTGAAGGCTGCCAACGGCAAGCCGGTGCTTTTCTTCCCTGCACGTTATGATATTTACCAGACTCAGGAATCCGACGGCTATGCAGCTTTGGTTGGCGGTATCCACGGCTTCTCTACCGATGCTAATGCTCTGGCAGCAGGCGGCAAGGGCTTGGGCACTATCCCCCATGCTTTGATTGCTTCCTATAAGGGTGACACTGTTGCTGCTACCGAAGCATTCGATAAATATGTTGACCCGTCTATTGCACGTATCGCCTTGGTTGACTTTGACAATGACTGCGTAAATACTTCTTTGGCTGTGGCCCGCAAGCTGGGTAAAAAGCTCGCAGGTGTGCGTCTGGATACCTCCGGCAGCATGGTTGATAAGAGCCTGTGGACTCAGATCGGTACCTTTAAACCGACTGGTGTGTGCAAAGAGCTTGTTTGCAATGTTCGCCGTGCGCTGGATGCTGAAGGCTTCAACCACGTTAAGATTATCGCTTCCGGCGGCTTTGACGCTGAGCGTGTAGCAGCCTTTGAGGAAATGGGCGTGCCTGTTGATACCTATGCGGTAGGCTCTTCCTTCTTCGACGGCAATATCAACTACACTGCGGATATCGTTAAGGTTGATGGCAAGGACTGCGCTAAGGCTGGCCGTAAATACAATCCTAACCCCAAAATGGAGCTTGTGAAATAATTTGCAACAATGAGGTTGCAGTGCGAAAGTGCTGCAGCCTTTTTTGCTACCCGAAGCCAAGCATATACCATGTTGAACCAAAAGTTATTTAAAAATCTAGCCAGAACTACAACGTAAAAACAGGAGAATATAGTGTCGTGAAGGGAATAAAAATTACAGCGAGTAAGTGTTTGGAACCACAGAAGGGGCGCAATGTCTGAGCGCTACGCCTGATTTGTATAGTAGTATTTATTAGCATAGCGCGAGTTTTGCGCCGCTTCGTCTTGGTTCCACACGAAATGAGTGACCGTAATTTTTACTGACCGTAAGGACACTGTATTCTCCGAAATATAGTCCTCATTATGGTATATTTTTTCTTATATATGTAAAGGAGAGATCACCATGTCATTGAATACAACTCCCGCTGCCGAGCGTATCCACATCGGCATCTTCGGTAAGCGTAACGCCGGCAAATCCAGCCTGATCAACGCCATCACCAGTCAGGAGCTTGCCATTGTCAGCGAACAAAAGGGCACCACTACCGACCCTGTATATAAGGCTATGGAGCTTCTGCCCCTCGGCCCCGTAATGATTATCGACACCCCCGGCCTTGACGATGAAGGCGAGCTGGGCGCGCAGCGCATTGCCAAGGCTCAGCAGGTGCTCAACAAGTGCGACATCGCTCTGCTCGTAGTAGATGCCAGCGTAGGACTCAGCGAAGCGGATAAAGCGCTGTGGCAGCAGCTGCAGGCGAAAAAGCTCCCATCCATCCTTGTATTGAACAAAGTGGAGCTGCTGGACGAAATGCGCCAGGCACTGCTCACCATGGAGGCCATGAAGCTTACCAAGCAGTGCTTCCTCGTCAGCGCCCTTGCCAACCGTAACATCAACGAGCTGAAGGAGGCCATCGCCGCCCTGCGCCCACGTGAGGTAGAACGCCAGCTGCTTGGCGATCTGATCAAGCCTTGCGACATCGTAGTGCTCGTAACGCCGATTGACAGCGCCGCCCCCAAGGGCAGGCTCATTCTGCCGCAGCAGCAGGTACTGCGCAACGTGCTCGATAACAAGGGCATTGCTGTAACCGTACAGGAAAGCGAGCTAGCGGAAGCACTGGCCCGCCTCGCCTTCCCGCCCAAGCTCGTCGTAACCGACAGTCAGGCCTTCGGCGCAGTCAGCAAAATTGTGCCGCCCACCGTTCCGCTCACCTCCTTCTCCATCCTCATGGCGCGCTACAAGGGAACGCTCAGCACAGCCGTAAAGGCTGTGCGCGTGCTCGATACGCTCAAGGATGGCGACAAGGTCCTCATCAGCGAAGGCTGCACGCACCACCGCCAATGTCAGGACATCGGCACAGTAAAGCTTCCCGGCTGGATTCGCAGCTTCACCAAAGCGGAGCCTGAATTCTGCTTCAGCAGCGGTACGGAGTTCCCCGAGGACTTGTCACAATATAAGCTCGTAGTGCATTGTGGTGGCTGTATGCTCAACGAACGTGAAATGCAAAGCCGCAGCGAACGCGCGGCGGCGCAGAGCGTGCCCATGACCAACTACGGCATCGCCATTGCCTATATGCACGGCATTTTAAAGCGCAGCGTCGCTCCCCTGCCGGATATCGCCAAGCTGCTGGAGTAAAGCAGCTGAACAGGAGAAAGTGAGGGTATGAACCATGCACAGCTTTTTATATTATTACCTGATTTTCATCAACTGCGTTACCTTTGCTGTCTATGGCGCAGATAAGGTCTTCGCCAGGCTGCATAGCTGGCGTGTGCCGGAAATCGTACTGCTGCTTTTGGCAGTGCTTGGCGGCAGCGCAGGCGCATTTATCGCCATGCAGCTTTTCCGCCACAAAACGCTGCACTTCAAGTTCATCTTCGGCGTACCGCTCATCTTCTTCCTGCAGGTAGCAGTCATCAGCTATTTTTTCTATAAGGGCTGAGTGCTCCCTAAAAACCGTACAAACCGTACAAACCGTACAAACCCTTGCTGCATAAGGCTTTGGGGCTGTACGGTTTTTTCGCAGGTGTACGGTATTTAGTTGCTTAGACCTTCTCCAGTAAATCCTCGATATTGCAATAAAGCTGTTTAGCTATTCTGGCAAGTGTTTCTGCCTGCGCGCGGTTGATATTCTTCTGTCGCTGCTCATACTGCTGGATAGTACGCAATGGTACATCCGCCTGCTCTGCCAGCTCCCTTTGCGTCAGCTCGGCCTTTACACGCAACAGCTTCAGGTTCGTATCCTTCTTCGCCTCTTTATAAAGCTCCGTCATCTTCTCTGTAAAATGACGGATATCCATCTCGTGATAAGGATTATACATACTCTGCACAGTTTTGATAGGAACATAACGGTTAATTTCCGCAAAGCTCAGCGCTGTCTGCCACTGGTAATAGGCCAACGCCCAGCCTGTCCAATATTCCTCACTGCGGTTGACCGGATAATCAGGCTTAATGCGCTCCTGCGCCAGTCCCACGTTCTCTAAAACAGTGTAGGCAAGCTCTACGCCCGACATACCGGCAATAATAGTGAAATCACCCTGCTCAAAGCGTCTGGCGATACCGGAAGCAAGAAAAAGCTCAAAGAATTCGCTGATATCATAATGCAAATCGTAGACAGCGAAATCCAGCATACGGGCAAGAGCTGTACGCGCTTTATCAAGATATAGCTTATCGTAGGCGTGCATCATCGCTTTTCATCTCCTCGTCCATAATCTGCGTAATATAGATATCACCGCGTTGGCGCTTGTTGCGTTCCGTGCTGAAATATTCAAGGCGGGCGCTCTTATCACGCTTATTCTTCTTGTCGAACCATTCGGTGTGCTCTGCCAGCTCGTAGCCTGTAAACTTAATCAGGGAAAAGGCTTTGCGGCTCTTCAGCACGAATTGCTGCCCCAGCTTGCCCAGATGCATGGCATTGTTCAGTTGGCGGTAGGAAATTGTGCCGTTGATAAAATCCTGCGCAAAGGAAAAATAGCTGTCATCCGCACGATAACCGATTATAGCGTCATAGGCAGAGTAATCGACCTTAAAGTTTTCCAGAAGATAAAGCTTCGCTTCATACGCAAGTCCTGAGGGCGTATCGAATTCCCTGTTCTGCAGCAAAATCGTCAGCCAGTGCAGGATGCAGAACTGCTCTGCGTTCAGATCCAGAATCTTCAAATCGCTGCAGTCCAGCTCATAGCAGTTGGCGTAGCCGTTCTGGTTGGCTGTTGCTGCCCATTCCTTCGCCATATTGATAACCTCGGTGCAGTAAAATCCGAGGCCGTAATCGTTATATTTTTTCCCGTAGCCATAGACAGGCTTTTGGATAATACCTTTGGAACCATGATATAGCTTGCGCAGCATAAGGCTCACCTCTTTCGTCTTTTAAGTATATTATACTCCTGTGGGAGTGGTTTTGGCAAATGCTCTGAGTATATGCAATAATTCTTCTGCATCACAAAACGCTTCTTATTTCTGCGTTTTAAAAGCATTTTTGTTATTCGTGTAGTTTAGTGTAAAAAAAGCGCATTTTTTCGCGTATTTTTACATGAATATTTTGGGAAAATGTGTTGTTTTTGACACGAAAGAAATTTATAATATAGATAGAAACATCGGAGGTGATAAATATGTATAGAAAAATATCACAGAAATTACTGGCATGGAAAGAAAGTCCCTTCCGCAAACCACTTTTATTGCAAGGTGCCAGACAGGTAGGCAAAACCTTCTCTGTTTTGGAATTTGGACGTAACAACTATGAAAATGTAGCATATTTTAACTTTGAAACTAACACACAATTAAACGCAACCTTTGAGGAAAATATAGAGCCGGGATATTTGCTGCCTATTTTATCACATATAGCAGGTACCAGTATCATCAAGGAAAAAACACTCATCATCTTCGATGAAGTACAGCTTTGCGAACGCGCTCTCACCTCGTTAAAATACTTTTGCGAGCAGGCACCGGAATATCATATCATCGCTCTTGGAAGCCTTTTAGGTGTCGCAGTTAACCGCAAAACCTACTCCTTCCCCGTCGGTAAGGTGGATATGCTTACCATGTATCCGATGGATATGGAAGAATTCCTGTTGGCGCTGGAGGAAAACTACCTGTTGGAGAAAATCAAAGCCTGCTTTATAGATAAAACTGCTATGCCTGCAGCCCTACACCAATCTGCCTTAGAGCTATATCGCCAATATCTTGTTGTAGGCGGTATGCCGGAGGCAGTGATGATCTTCAGCAAGACGAAGGATTATGTCTTTGTTCGCCATATTCAGGATACTATCTTGGCAAGCTATCTTAATGATATGAGCAAGTACAATACTGAAAATGAAATCAAAAAAACCAGACTTACGTATGATAATATAACAGTGCAGCTTTCCAAGAAGAATACACGCTTTCAATATAAGCTGATAAAAAGCGGTGCGCGGGCAGCGGAGTTTGAAAATGCGATAGAATGGCTTATTCTTTCCGGTATTGTTGACCAGGTTTATAAGGTTGAGCAAATAAAAAAGCCTTTGGCTAACTACCGTGATATTGATGCCTTTAAGATTTATTTGTCAGATGTAGGCTTATTATGCGCCAAGAAAGACATCATTGCCAACGATATTCTTTATATGGTAGATGAACTTAATGATTTTAAGGGTGGTATGACGGAAAACTATGTGCATAATCATCTGAAAATCAATGATTATACGACCTACTATTGGGAATCGGACCGTGGCGCTGAAATTGATTTTATTATTCAGCGCGAAGGCAAGCTCATTCCTATTGAAGTAAAAGCTGCCGATAACACCAGAGCCAAAAGCTTGAAGCTGTATATGGACAGATTTGAGCCTGCATATGCTATCAAGCTTTCTACCAAAAATTTTGCTCAGGAGGATAATAAGCTTATTATTCCTTTATATGCGGCATTCTGTATCTGAAGTCATAAAATAGCGTACACCAACACAAAAACCGTACACGCGCAAAGGCTTGCCCTGCCTGCGTTTGTACGATTTGTACAGTTTTGTACGGTTTTTGATGATAGCCAAAACATACGCATATAAAGCTAAAGAAACGCTCTGCCAACCTTGCGGTCAGCAGAGCGTTTTATTGTGTCAGTATAACGTGTTATATATTTTATTCTTCCCTCGCCTGCTTTGAAGATGTCCATAAAGTATATTGCACTAAGATAAGTATACCAACTAATACCATAGCTAAAGCTAAATACGGACTATCAAGCAAAAATAAAAGAAGAATCAATCCTGCAGGCGCCAGATAATTTTTAAAATCTGAATGATTTCTGTAATAATCTATGTTGCTTCTCTGCTTATCAGTTCTATCGTTTATAGTGTTTGCCCGATAACGGACTGCCCACAGATCATGTAAATCGCAGATATCAACAATCAAGAACCCGAAAAAGAACGGAAAAGCAATTGCGAAAGCATAAAAAGCAAAAGTATAATCAGGTTGCCACCAAAGCTTATTTGTTACTAGTATAGATGCAATCAAAAGCATCATGCTGTAAAACCAGATTCTGAATATCAGCAGTATATTGTAATAAAATTTCTTTACCAGATGCAGACTTTGGGGCCATAATATCCTTTTATCCATAAAGTAATTTCTGCGTTTAAAAATCAACAGAAAGTATGCTACAAAAATCGCGTACAACCTTACATCTTGCAGGACAAGCAGAAAAAACATAACTATACAGATTATTATTTTCTTGCCAGTTTCCGCTTCATCGTCTGTTTTTTCCTCTGGCTCGCATTGTTGATATGTATTTGCAACCTGTTGGCCATTATCATCCAGGTAATTGACCATGCTTTCCGGATTAACGCTTTCCTGTGCAGTATTCGGGAAATCTTCATCCGCTGAAGCAAGAGGGACAGGTGGAGCATCCTCAGTCTTATCATCACTTTCATCTAATACTTTCTTTAGTACCCCGGATTTTTGCATAGATGCACCAACGGCAGCAGGAGCAAGCAGCAAAACAAAAGCTAGTAATCCTGAATATAAACCATATGTTGCATATTTAATTGCACCTGCAACAATAGCGAAGAAGACACATGCCCCTACTGCTAGCTTGGTACGTTTATCGTAAAATGCGTGCAATATTGTGACTACAAAGAAAAGATATAAATATATCTGCCATTTTTCCATGTGCATGTCCTTTTAAAATACCATACTCCACAAAGTATTAAGAATGTGTGGCATTTTCTCTTTCACATTTTTTATGAAGCTACTTAGAATTGGTACTTTACAGGCTCATTACGGCTTGTAAAGGGATCAAGGATATCAATGAACGGTTCGCCTGAGTAGGCAGCCAATTCACACGGTTTAAGCGTAGCTGAAGTTTTGTTCGCATACTTATTATTAATTTCTTCGTAATCAAACGCAGGCGGTTCAGGCGGAATAATTTCTGGTGTAATTGTTACGTTAAATTCCTGCTTCGTCTTATTAATGATAAAGGTAAATGTAACAGGTTTGTCGCCAGGCTGGTATTTGGTATAAACATCATATAACAATCCTGAAATATTAAACCTTCTACCATTAACACCGATAACGCGCACCAGCTCTTTATTGGCTAACGCATCCGCTAATGGTTTCAGTTCGGGGTTGGAACCGATGCTGCTAATTTTAATCTTATCTTTATCACAATATTTATATTTTTTTGTTTCAAAGCCATAATTACGTTTGCCATAAAAATCCGTATAGGTCTTTTCAATAGCTTCAAGCACATCTTGGTTGAATTTCTCATAATCGAGGTAGCAGTGTAATTTATCATTATAGAGAATACATTTATTGAAATTCAGCCATGTTCCTTCCGGTTTTTCATTAAACCAGATAAAAGTCGAATACGTTGAATGCCATACCGGTACCAATACCCTCATGTCATCATCAAAGGTATTTTCTGTAAAATAATTGGTTACCCGTCCATCTTTTCCGTGCGGGTTTAAGTTATAACGCAACAGCTCCTTGACCTCTTTGAAGGTTTTGTTAGGAAAGAATACTTGCAGATCAGGCTGATAGTAATCATTAAAATTGTAATGGTTACCAATAATATCAGTCTTTTTGACTGCGTCTGCCTTGGCTTTGGCTGATTTCTGCAGCTCTTGATGCGAAGCGAGCGATGTCAGGTAAATATCCTTTGGCGCAATGCGAAAGTCTACGTCACGTGTTTTGCCGTTAGGCAGGCTGAGCACACAATTTAACTCAGTAGTATTACTGCGGAGATCCTGTTCATTCTTGCCGCCAATATAATCTGCCAGCTTCTTCCAAGCTACTGGATCATATTTAAACCATTTGTCAATTCTGTCCTCCGGCAACACGTAATCAGTTTTTATATCCAATTGTTCTAACGGTATTTCAATACCTGTCAGATTATGCACTAGCTTAGCTGATACATAATCATCACCCTTAACGCGCATATGCAACAGGCTGATATCCTTATCCTTATAGTTTACTACACGCTGGTACTCGAAAAACTGTCTGCCGTTGCGACGAATATTTCCATGATTAAAGAAAATATCCGTATCACCCTTTTGTGCAACATCTGAAGCATTAGCAGTGCCTAGGGACATAATTAAAGAAAATCCTAATCCTAAAGCTAAAATCTTTTTCATCTTATACTTTCCTCTCTATATTTCTTTTTTTCACTTATAATTATTGTATAAGCTTTACATTTTAATTATTCGCCATGAATATAAATTTCCCTGCATATACCGCATCATTCTTTCACCTTCTTTATCTCTTGACTTGTTTTCCTTACCATTCTAAACTGTATACGAATTAAATATTGTTGTCGCCTAAGGTAAGACCTTTCGTTGTAGTACGAGAGGTCTTTTTTGTTTATAGGCGACTTGTTAGACACGTGTACACGTGCTATAATTGAATTACAGGGAGGTTCTCTATGGTTACAATGAAAGACAAGGCCCTGCTCAACCTGCTACTGAAAAACGGTTGGGAACTGACTAACGTAAAAGGAAGTCACCATCGTTTAAAGAAAGGCAATCAGGTTGAGGTTATTCCTGTTCATGGTAAGGATATGAAAATAGGCTTACTTATGGCTATCCTTAAAAGAACAGGCATTAAATTATAAAAGGAGGCGCTATATCATGCTCGTTATATATCCCGCAATTATTCATGTAGATGACGATGGCTTGTGGGCAGAATTCCCCGATCTTCCTGGCTGCTTTACACAAGGCGATACGCAGGAGGAGCTGCTGGCCAACGCGGCGGAAGCTATGGAATGCTTTTTGCTGGGACTGCTGGAGGACGGCGAAAAGCTGCCGCAAGCTTCTGCTCCCCAAAACATCAAATTGACCGAACCCAATACCTATACTTCCCTGATTCAGTCGAAAGTGGACCTGGCGAAGAATACACGTTCTGTTAAAAAGACGCTGACTATTCCTGCGTGGCTCAATAAGCGCGCTCTGGATGCCAATATTAATTTCAGCAGCCTGCTGCAGGACGCTCTTGTCAAGGAGCTGAAAATCGTTTAAACCGTACACCATAACAAAAACCGTACATGCGCAAAGCCTTGCCACGCCTGCGTTTGTACGGTTTGTACAGTTTTGTACGGTTTTTGAGGATAGCCAAAATATACGCATATAAAGCTAAAGAAACGCTCAGCCAACCTTGCGGTCAGCAGAGCGTTTTATTGTGTCGTTATTAAGCCTCAGCTTATTTGAAGTAGCTTACGCCGGACAGGAAAATCTTCTGATCCTTGTCGCCCGCAATGTTGCGGAACAGGCCCGGAGCAAAACGCTCGCTGTGGCCCATCTTGCCGAGGATACGTCCGTCGGGGCTGGTAATGCCTTCGATAGCATACAGGCTGCCGTTCGGGTTGAAAGGAGTGTTCATGGTCGGTACGCCCTGAGCATTTACATACTGGGTAGCAACCTGGCCGTTAGCGAACAGCTCTTTGATAGTGCTTTCCGGAGCGTAGAAGCGGCCTTCGCCGTGAGATACGGCAACTGCATGCTCTTCGCCGGGCTCGCACAGGCTGAACCACGGAGATTTGTTGGAAACAACTCTGGTGGTAACAATCTGGGAAATATGGCGGCCGATGTTGTTGAAGGTCAGTGTCGGTGCATCGCTGATCATATCGCGGATATCGCCGTACGGAACAAGTCCGAGCTTAATCAATGCCTGGAAGCCGTTGCAGATACCCAGCATCAGGCCATCGCGGTTTTCGAGCAGGTCGCTGATTGCTTCCTTGATGCGCGGGTTGCGGAACATGGTAGCGATGAACTTGCCGCTGCCGTCAGGCTCGTCACCGGCGCTGAAGCCACCGGGGATCATCACAATCTGGGAGTTGTTGATATATTTAACCATTGCTTCTACGGATTCTTCGATAGCAGCAGCGGTAAGGTTGCGCACGATGAAGGTGTTTGCTTCGGCACCTGCAGCTTCAAAAGCGCGGGCGCTGTCGTATTCGCAGTTGTTGCCAGGGAATACGGGGATGAATACGCGCGGTTTGGCAATATTTACCGGAGCGGTGAGAGTCAGCTCGCTCTTGTACAGCGGCATAGCGATGTCAGCAGGCTCCTCTGCCTTCGGAGTGCCGTCCGGGAAGATGCCCAGTAGCGGCTCGCGGTATGCGGCAAAGGCTTTCGCAGCGTCAATCTTGGTGTCGTTGATGGTGATGCCTGCTTCGGCAGTAGTGTGGCCGAGCAGCATGTAATCCAGGCCTTCGAACAGCTCTTCCGGTTCTACGCCTGCTGCCAGCTCGATAACCATGCCACCAGGCTGCAGAGTGAAGAGACTGTCGGTATCGTGGAACGGTTTGATGAATTCAAAGCCAAGCTCGTTGCCCAGGCTCATGGTGGTTACCAGTGCAGCTACGCCACCCTCTTTAACAGCGGCAGCAGCAGCAATCTTGCCTGCTTCCATAGCCTTGTGTACAGCGGTCAGGTTTTCCTTCAGGGCTGCAAAGTCTAGTACTTCGGCAGTGCTACGCGGGCAGGACAGGAAGATTACCTTGTCGCATGCTGCCTTGAAGTCGGCAGATACAGCCTTGTTGCCGTCGATTACGCCCACAGCGAAGGAAACGAGTGTCGGCGGAACGGTTTTATCCATGAAAGTACCGCTCATGCTGTCCTTGCCGCCGATTGCCGGCAGGTCCAGAGCATCAAGTGCGGTGAAGGCACCCAGCAGTGCGCTGAACGGCTGGCCCCAGCTGTTGGCGTCATGCAGTTTCGGGAAGTACTCCTGCAGAGTCAGGCGCAGCTTAGCGGGGTCAGCACCCAGAGCTACGGCACGAACTACGGATTCGGTTACAGCGTACATAGCGCCGTGGAACGGGCTCCAGCAGGCAACGTTCGGGTTGTAGCCGCAGGCCATTACGCTTGCTGCGGTGGTGTTGCCATGCAGTACAGGGATGCGGCCTACCATGCCCTCGCTCGGGGTGAGCTGGGTTTTGCCGCCGAACGGCATCATTACGGTGCCACGACCGATGGTGCTGTCAAAACGCTCGGACAGGCCCTTTTCGCTGCAGACATTCAGACGGCCGAGGTTAGCCAACCATGCAGCTTCAAGGTCAGCAGCGGAGGTTACTTCAGCAGGAACCTGCTCGAATACGTTGTCCTCTTTTTCTTCGCTTACTACAATATTGGTGTGCTGTGCAACGCCGTTGGTATCGAGGAAAGCGCGGGACAGGTCAACAATTTTATCGCCACGCCAGAACATAACCAGGCGCGGTTCTTCGGTAACGTCGGCAACAACAGTTGCTTCCAGGTTTTCTTCGTCAGCATATTTGATGAAGGCATCGCGGTCAGCGGCAGCGATAACAACAGCCATACGCTCCTGAGATTCGGAGATAGCCAGCTCGGTGCCGTCCAGGCCTTCGTATTTTTTGGGAACCTTGTCGAGGTCAATAATAAGACCGTCGGTCAGCTCGCCGATAGCAACGGATACACCGCCTGCACCGAAGTCGTTGCATCGTTTGATCATTGAGGTTACGGCAGGGTTGCGGAACAGGCGTTGGATTTTGCGTTCGGTCGGAGGATTGCCCTTCTGTACCTCTGCGCCGCAGCTCATGAGGGAGTCAACGGTATGCTCCTTGGAGGAACCGGTTGCACCGCCGCAGCCGTCACGACCGGTTTTGCCGCCCAGCAGCACTACGATATCGCCGGCAGCGGGACGCTCACGGCGAACTGCACTACGGGGAGCAGCGCCGATTACGCCGCCGATTTCCATACGCTTCGCAACAAATTTATCGTGATAGTATTCCTGTACATGGCCGGTTGCCAGACCGATTTGGTTGCCGTAGGAGCTATAGCCTGCAGCTGCACCGATGGTAATCTTGCGCTGAGGCAGCTTGCCGGGCAGGGTTTCGCTGATTGGGGTGCGCGGGTCGGCACTGCCGGTTACACGCATTGCCTGATATACATAGGAACGGCCGGACAGCGGATCGCGGATGGCACCGCCGAGGCAGGTTGCAGCGCCGCCGAACGGTTCGATTTCGGTCGGATGGTTATGGGTTTCGTTTTTGAACATTACCAGCCACTCTTCGGTTTTGCCGTCGATTTCGATAGGCACAACGATAGAGCATGCATTGATTTCTTCGGACTGGTCAAGGTCAGCCAGCTTGCCTTCCTTGCGCAGCTTCTTCATGCCGATTACGGCAATGTCCATCAATGTTACCGGACGCTCGGTGTCTTCACCGTAAACCTCGTCGCGGGCAGCCATGTATTTGTCATAAGCCTCTTGTACAGGCTGGGTAAAGGTGCCGGGAACGATATCTACATCCTCAATCTGTGTCATGAAGGTGGTATGACGGCAGTGGTCGGACCAGTAAGTATCCAGCACACGGATTTCAGTAATAGTCGGTTCGCGGTGCTCTTCATTGAAGTATTTCTGGCACCACAGCAGATCGTCCAGGCTCATAGCCAAGCCCATGGATTGGCGCAGTGCTTCTGCTTCTTCCTTGGACATGGTCAGGAAACCGGTAACGGATTTAACCTTTTCCGGCTCCTCGCAGGTGCTGATGAGGGTTTCAGGCTTAGCCTGCTCAGCCTCACGTGCTTCAATCGGATTGATGCAGTAAGCCTTGATTTTTTCAACTTCTTCCGCAGTCAGCTCGCCTTCCAGCACATATACCTTAGCGGCAGCAACCATCGGGCGCTCCTTCTGGGTAATCAGCTGGATACATTGTTCGGCAAAATCCTCGCGCTGGTCATACTGACCGGGCAGCAACTCTACGGCAAAGGCAGCCTCGCCTGCAGCCAGCGGCAGCTCCTCCTCTACGACATTGTCGACAGGCGGCTCGGACAGCACAAGCTGTTTAGCCATAGCGAATTCCTCATCGCTCAGGCCCATCACGTCATAGCGGTTGACAATACGCATACCGGTAAGATTGCTCATACCGAGGTTGTTGCGCAGGTCTGCCAGCAAGCCATGTGCTTCAACAGCAAAGGCATCCTTCTTTTCTACAAAAAGTCTTCTAATTTTACTCATATACACGGCCTCCAATGTAATTTTTTCGAGGTGAATACTTGCTATTTATGTATCTATTTTAACACACTTCGGCGTTTTATCCAATATGGATAGCGATAAATATAGGCAAATTAGTGAACATTTTTCAGCTTTAGCTAAAAATAATTCGGAAAATCGGCCATAATGCAAAAATGGTCACCATGAAAGATGACCATAATTTTATTGAAAAAGGAAAGTTTGTGATAACGTTTGTTATTTGGCAAACTCGCTGCTTATTCTGGCAATCGCTTCTACCGTAGCGCGGATATCTGGCTGCGCCAGTATGCCGCTGACTATGGCTGCGCCGTCAGCGCCTGCCGCGCGCACCTCGCGGTAATTGTCCGCAGTTACGCCGCCGATGCCGACAACAGGCAGTCCCTTCTTCCAGCAGATAGCTGCCAAAAGATTCGGTCCGAAGTAAGAAGGCCGTTCCTTCGCCTTGCAGATAGCTGCCAGTCCGTCTGTCCCCAGCTTTTTGACGTCTGTCTTCGTAGCAGTGCCAAAGACAGCGCCGCAGCCAAGGTAATCCGCACCGCATAGCAGCGCCGCTCTAGCCTCCGCCGGATTGTGCGCCGAAACGCCGATGATGTAATCCTCGCCCAAAATCTTGCGCGCCGCAGCGCAGGGAAGGTCGTCCTGCCCCAAATGTACGCCTGCTGCGCCCACCGCCATGGCGATATCCAGACGGTCGTTGATAATCAGCGGCACGTTAAAGCTGTCGCACAGTGCCTTCAGCTGCAGCGCTTCATCATACATTTCCGCGCTGGAAGCTGTCTTGGCGCGGTACTGCACCAGCGTCACGCCGCCCTCGAGCGCCTCACGCACGCAGTCTATAAGCGCCCTGCCCTGCAGGCAGCCATCGTCTGTAACCAGATAAATACTGTAATCAGGCTGTGCTTTCATCAGGACACCTTTTCCTCAGGTTTCAGGTTCACCAGATTCCACTTCGTAGTTACATGATAAATGGCGTCAATCAGGCGCACCTTGAACATGCCGGGGCCGTCCTTCTTCTCGAGAAAGTTGGCTGCCAGCTCAGCGCTCTGGCCCATGATTACTACGCCCAGTGCTGCCGCAACGAGCATATCCTTGGTAATAGCGGCGCAGCAGGCAACTAAGGTAGTAGTCATGCAGCCGCTGCCGGTGATATCCTGCAGCAGCGGGTGACCGTTGTTCAGCACAACAGCCTGCTTGCCGTTGCTGATGTTGTCAATCGGGCCGGTGACAGCAAATACGCAGCCGAATTTGGCAGCAGCATCCTTAGCGGTGCGCAGTGCTTCGCCTTCTTCAGTACCCTGCTCCATATTGTCCACACCACGGCCTCCGGTTGCCCCCAGCAGCAGCGCCTGGCATTCGCTGTGGTTGCCACGCACGATGTCAATATAGCCTGCGTTCAGCAGCTTCAGCGCGAAGTTCAGACGTACGGTAGAAGCCATTACGCCAACGGGGTCCAGCACTACGGGGATGCCCTTGGTTTTGGCCGCCTGCGCCGCACGCTCCATAGCAATCTGCTTATTGAAGCTCAGTGTACCGAGATTCAGCACCAGTGCATCGGCACCGGCGGTAATTTCGATAACCTCCTCCGGCTCATCGGCCATCACCGGAGAAGCGCCTGCTGCCAGCGCAGCATCTGCACAGCTTTCCGCTGTAACGTAATTAGTAATTTCGTGGATGACAGGTCTTGCCTTACGCAGCTTGTCAACCAGCTCGCCAAAAGTATTTTTTAAATCCATTAGTCTAAGATACCAGCCTTTCTGTATAAATCAACAAAATGATGCGTCGGTCCGCAGCCGCTGCCTAGTTCGATGCCATGCTCGATGGCTTCGGTAACGTAGGTCTTGGAGGCGCGTACTGCCTCCGTCAGCTCCAGCCCCTTGGCCAGGTTCGCCGCCAGACTGCTCGAGAGCGTGCAGCCTGTGCCATGCGTATTCTTCGTAGGGATGCGCTTGCCGGGGAACCATGTTTCCGTGCTGCCGTCAAAGAGTAAATCATCCGCCGTGTCGCTCAAATGACCGCCCTTCACGAGCACAGCCTTCGCACCCAGAGCAATAATTTTTTCCGCTACAGCACGCATCTGCGCCTTTTCCGTAACCTGCATACCGGTAATCGCCTCTGCTTCCGGCAGGTTGGGCGTAACCAGTGTAGCCAACGGCAGCAGCTCCTTAATCAACGTTTCGCAGGCCTCCGGTGCCAGCAGCGGATAACCGCTTTTGGAAATCATCACCGGGTCCACCACGATAATGCGCGGCTGATAACGGCGCAGGCAGGCGGCAATCGTACGGATAATCTCCGGCTGCGATACCATGCCTATTTTCACTGCGTCCACACGGATATCGTCAAAAACGGCAGAAATCTGCGCTTCAACGATATCACAGTCAATATTTTGTACTGCGGTAACACCACAGGTGTTTTGTGCCGTAACGGCGGTAATGACGCTCATGCCGAAGGTACCATGAGCGGCAAAGGTCTTTAAATCGGCCTGAATTCCGGCGCCGCCGCTGGAATCACTACCGGCAATCGTCAGCAAATTTTTCATCTGCAAAAGCCTCCTTTTATGCGCACTTAGTTTGAGAAGGTAATTTCTTTGTTCTGGCCGGTGTAATCGAACAGACCGTCGTTCTTTTCCTCCAACGCTTTGATAATATGATAGGTATATTCGTTGTAGGGAGTGGGAATCCCCAGCTCCTTGCCCATCGCCATCAGAGCACCGGAGAACATATCAATCTCGGTGTGTCTGCCTGCGTCCAGATCCTGCAGCGTGGAATAGCGTACAGATGGCGGAACTGCACTGCCACGGCCGGAGCTTGCGGGACATTTGCTCATATCAATGCCTTTGGCGGCGGCGATGGCCTCCAGCTCACGGCGCAGACCTTCCTTAATAGCACGCATATGCTCGCTGTCCTGATAGCAGCCAAGACCTGCGCCAATCACAGCCTGCGGCAGATTGTTGCAGACGTTCAGGCGGAACTTGCACCAGATTTCTTCATTAATGCAATCCGTATGACGGATATGGATATCGGCACTGCGCATAAGCGCTTCAATCGCCAGCACACGCTCACTCTCAAACGGTGCCTGCGCTTCGCCGAAAACAATACCGATAGTCTTTTCCGGGTTGAAACGCACGCCGTTGCCCTCGTGACGCGACGCAATCTTAATCAGAGCAGGCAGAATCTGCTTGCTGTCGATAGCACCGGCAATAATCTCCTCGCTATCCACACCGTTCATCAGACTCATGACAGTAGTATTGGGGTCTACTGCCTCGCGAATGCTTGCCAGTGCGCCGGGCAGAGCGCCGTATTTCAAGGCGACAATCAACAGGTCTACGCCCTTGGCCTCCTGCGGGCTCCACACCTGCGGATGGTAGGTAACGTTGTTGATGGTGCAGCCATCGTCACGCAAACGCGCAGCACGGCTGCCTTCGGCGATAATGCCGAATCTGATATCGGGGAGCTTGCTCAGTCCCCAGATTATATAAGAGCCGACGGCTCCTGCTCCCAAAAGTGCGACAGATTTTATCTCCATGCTTATCACTCCTTGTTGCTTGCAAATAAGCGCACCAGGCCGGGGTGAAAGTTATTCCGCGCAGGCTGTAACGCTCATTGCAGTAAAGCTAATTATACACTATATATTATAGCATATCGGGGCGCATAAAAAAACAGCAGCGAAGTGCAAGGCACAAGCTGCTGTGAAGAACGGGTGAAATTTATAATATTATGGAAGAAGTTTTTATGCGGTCAGCTTGGAGGCAAGCTCACGCACCTCTGCGTCCGAAAGCTTGGAGTGGCGCACGGTGAATTCTATGCTCATACCGTCAGCCAAAAGGCCTTTGGCAAGCTCGATTTTGTTTGCCTGCTCTTTTTTCTCAGCTTCTTTTGCCACTGCTTCAGCCTTTTTTGCAGCATATTCTTCAATTACGTCAGTCATTTTTTCTTCGCCCTCCTTGCTGTATTTCAAAAATTCCATGCGCTCGGCAAATTCTTGGTAATGTAAATTTTTAGGCTCTGTGCAGTATAAGTCCTGCATGAGCTTGCCCAGCGCTGTATCATCACGGCGCTGACTATTGACATAAATAATATGCGAACCATCTTCAAAATCCCTAGCACTTTGCTTAATTGTTCGTCTTATATCATATAACGGCAAATTATCGCGCAAGACATCATTCTCGGTGACAAAAATCACGTAGGTATCCGGCAGCTCTTCATAGAGCTTACTTGGCTGCAGAAAATGCGTATCAAGGATACTGCTGTAAAATCTGGCACGTCTTGCCGGAGCGCCTTCATCGCTTCTCTGCACCTCTACGTTAAAATAACGTCCTTTACTATCCTGCGCTAAAATATCCAGCTGAGAAGAATGTCCGTAGATATTTTGGATAAAGCTCTGAATCCTGACATTCTTCACCTTAATTTTATCATCTTCCAGAATAATGCGCAAGAAAACCTGCGCTGCTTTCGTGTTGTCATCAAGCATGAAGTTCATAAACCTGTTATTCATCATGCAAAGGCTGCGTATGACCTGCTTGATTTCACTTTCTTGACTTGCTTCTTTTGTTTGCATTAGTTCAACTCCCTTCTTAACAAAAAACGCCTTATGTACTACTTAATAATACATAAGGCGTTCTAAATGACGCTGCAGTGACCTTGCTCCAGGCAGGTGTGCAAAATCTTATGGTTTTATATTATCAGATAATTGCAAAAAATGTCAAGAATAATTAGAAGATTCTCTAATCCCTAAGATCAGCCTTCAAGATCTATATTTACTTCTTTCGTCCCCGAACGAAGTTGAATTAACCCAAAGTATCAAAAAAAACAAAATCCCCCGCAGGAAACCCTGCGAGGGTAAAACATACAGCTGCTCTATTCACTTCTTCACAGCCAGGCTGCGGATGGAAACATTCACGTTCTTCACCTTCATGGCTGTCATATACTCAATCTTTTCCTTAATCTTCGCCTGGAACTGCTTGGTAACGGCAAAGAGCTTAACGCCGTAATACAACACAACCTCCACGCTGATGACAATGCCCTTGCTGTTGTCACTGCGGCGGCGCACCTTAATCGATGTCACCCGCTCAATTCCCTCCAGCTTACGCCCGATAATGTTGATGATATCCTCCAGCGCACTGTCGGAAATCAGCAGCTTGCCGTAAAAGCTGAACGACGGACGTACAATTGAACGGTCCGCATCCTTCTCCTGCTTGCGCTTGCTGGAAAAAAGGTTGTAGGGCAGATCAGCAAAATAGCCTGTAAAATGCGGCTTCAGCTCCACCGTCGGCACCGGTACGATATGCTTGCCCTCCTGCAGACGTGCATGACGTGCCTTTTTAATTTCGGCCTTGCTGGCAATCTGGTTGATATACACCGTCTTGACCGGCTTATCCAGCTGCAGCCTGCCGATAATCTTGTTAATCATATTGTCGGAGGTAGCAATAATCAGCAGACGATGAATGTTGTTAGTGGCCAGCGCCTCACGCACCGCCTGCGCGTGCCCTTCATCTGTGAAGATGGCACGCTTAACGGCCTGTATTCTGTTGTCTTCGTTCTTGGCGGACGTGCCTGCAAGGATTTTGGTACCCTTAATCAGCAGGCCGTCGTCAATAATAGCATCGCAGCGGTTATCAAAGGCCACGCCGATGGCATGGTGGCTCTTGCCTGTACCGCTAGGTCCTACAAAAGCAACTACTTCCATTCTATTACACCCTTAACATCATCATATTGCACCTGCCAGATTCCCAGCTTTGTGGGGAAACGGTCAGGGATTCCGTGAAAGTCACTGCCGCCGCTCACCAGCAGTCCACGCTGCTTGGCCAGCGCCAGCCAATGGGCTTGCGCCTGTGCATCCGCGCTGGGGTGCCACACCTCGATGCCGTCAAACGGTTCTGCGGCAAGCAAGCGTTCGGGCAGCGTTTTATCCACCAGCTCCGAGGGATGCGCCAGCACAGCGATGCCGCCTGCCTCGTGAATCAGCGTCACTGCATCATGCGGGGAAAGCTTGGGCTGCGGCACATACGCCGGTCCGCCGCGGTGCAGCAGTGCGTCGAAAACCTCCTGCACGGTAGCAAAATAGCCCTTGGCAACCAGTGCCTTGGCCACATGCGGACGGCCCACTGCCCTGTTCTTGGGGTCGCAGGCCTCTACCTCCACATGGTAGCCTAATTTTTCCAGCTTTTCGAGCATGGCATATAAACGATGCTCGCGCGCATGACGCATTTCATCCATCTTCTTATGCAGCGCTTCACAGTCCATGGAAACGTGGTAGCCTAAAATATGCACGGCATCATCCTCGTACTGCGTTCCCAGCTCCACGCCGGTGAGGACGCGGATGCGTCCGCCGTGGCGCTTCGCCGCCTCGAACGCCTCTGCCATACCATTCCACGAATCATGGTCGGTGATGGCGATTACGCCAATGCCTTTAGCTACAGCCTCGTCCACCAGCATCGTTGGCGTGTAGCGTCCGTCGCTGAAGGTGCTGTGCAAATGTAAATCTACAAGCTGCGCTGCCATTACAGCATACCTGCCAGCTTGATAAGCGTCATAGTGCCGAAGGCAGTACCGCCTTTAACCTTGAAGCCATCGGTCTTAGTTGCGGTGGAGGTGCCGCCGATATCAAGATGCGCCCACGGGATATCTTTATCAACGAACTCACCGATGAACAGACCGCCGGTGATGCAGCCTCCGGCACGTCCTGCGCTGTTGAGCAGGTCCGCAACGTCGCTCTTGATAGCTTCCTTGCATTCAGGCAGGGAAGGCAGCTGCCAGTAGTTTTCACCGGCCATGCGACCTGCCAGCTTAATCTGCTCCACCAGCTCGTCATTATTCCCCACAATACCGCTGGTTTCGTTGCCCAACGCGATGATTACCGCACCGGTGAGCGTTGCTATATCAATAACCTTCTTGGCACCCATTTGGCAGGCATACCAGACTGCGTCCGCCAGCACCATGCGTCCTTCCGCATCGGTGGAAACAACCTCGATGGTCTTACCGTTGGCTGCACGCACGATGTCACCAGGGCGCTGCGCCTTGCCATCAGGCATATTTTCTGCGCAGGCAAGTACGCCGATAACATTGCACTTTAAGCCTAAACGCGCGATGGCACGCATTGCTCCCAGCACAGCACCTGCACCCGTCATGTCGTCTTTCATCTCACCCATGTTGTCATCAGGCTTAATGGAAATGCCGCCGCTGTCAAAGGTAATGCCCTTACCTACAAAGGCTGTATAGGGAGCGTCACCGTTGCCATTATAGCGCAGGGCAATCAAACGCGATGGATTAACACTGCCCTGACCTACTGCCAGCAGTGCGTTCATGCCTCTGTCCTGCATGGCTGCCTCGTCCAGAATGGTAATTTCCAGCGGCAGCTCCTGTCCCAGCTTCAGCGCATCTGCTTCCATGGTCTGCGGTGTTACCACATTACCTGGGTTATTCACTAAATCGCGCGCAAAGCACACTCCTTCCGCAGAGATTTCCGCAGCGTTAATGATTTCCGCCGCCTCTGGCACAGCACTCAGCACGGTAGCCTCGCACAGCGGTGCCTGCTTTGCTTCGCTCTTGAAGCGGTTGAAGGTGTACGCGCCGAGGTAGAGGCCTTCGACGAGCGCCTGCAGGTTTTTGCTGTGTTCGGCGTTCAGCAGGATAGGTGCAGCCAGTACGGCCTTTTGCGCCTTAGCCTTGTGCAAAGCGCGGGCAGTAGCGCCGGCAGCCTTACGGAAATTGTTCGGCTTGCAGTCCTTGCCCTCGCCGCAGCCTGCAATAAGAAGCGTCAGCAGCTTTTCATCCTGTGGCAGCACCAGTATAGCTACGCTGCCTGCATCATAAATATCGTCGTGCTGCGCGGCATACGCCATTGCTGCCTTGGCTGCAGCCTCCGGCAGCTCCAGCTTGTCGATAGCCGCCGCACATTCCTTGCACAGAAAGAGGACTATACTGTCCGCATCATTATAGGCTGCAGCGTTGAACTCCGCTGCGGTACATTGAAATTGGTTTAACATTCCTAAAATCTCCTAACATTATTTATATTCTATTGCTGTCTGCAATTCGTTAAGCATCATATTACCGCTGGAACGCTGCAGCGTCAAATCGCTCACCAGCACCTTCATCTCGCGGATTCTCCGGCCCTTGGAAAAATAAGAGCCCAGCGCATGAATCGTGTACGGTGTCTGGTTAATGTTGCCGATATACATTAGGCAGTGGCCATCCATATAAAGCGCTGCACCCGGCATCAGCCTGCTGATAACAGCGGCGCGTTCCTGCGCACTGCCGCTCAGCTTTTTCTTCGTGCCTGCAGTCAGCTCCTGCTGGTCGGCATTACGCGGCAGCACGATGCCCACAGTGCGGTAAGCATTGAACACCAGGCTCGAGCAGTCCACGCTGTTCTTCAAACCGCCCCAGCCATAGGGCTTGCCGTAAAATTTGAAAGCGGAGCTCAGCAGATTATTGCTGGTATAAGGCAAATAACCATAATGCACGGCAGAGGCAGCCTTCGGCACCAGCAGCTTCTGCTTCTGCAGCTGGCCTGCTTTGGTACGCACCGGTGCAAGCACCGTATAGGTATCGCTCTGCACACTGTCAACCGGCAGGCGCGCACCCTGCTGATAAAGCACCTGCTCGCCGTCCGTTTTCAGGTTATATTCCGCATCGGTAACAACCAGAAACTTCTGCGGCTTTACAAAGCTGCTCCAGGTATTCTTATCGGTCATGGCTACATTATACTTGCTCACCCAACCGCTGTAATTTACTGCCTGCACATAGTAAAAATAACCATTGGCACTGGTGTGCAGCACAGCCACAGGCTCGCCGGGGTCCAGCATAGTTTCCTGCAGCGCATCAAAATCCCTGTCGCCCGCGTAATAATACAGGCCCTCGCCCGTAGGCAGCGCGCGCACCGCAGTACGGCGCACCGTCACGGCGTATTGCACGCCCACGCTTTTGGGAATAGCGCTGATATTACTCTGTTTGCGCAGGATATTCTTATAGTTTTCGCTCACCTTGTTGCCATGCAGATACAGGTCATCGTCAAGGATGGAATAATCCATAATCCTCGTTTTGAGCGCATCACCGCTCATCGTCGCAGGATAATTGGCTAGGTCAGGCATACTGCGGGAAGCAGCGCGTACCTTGGCGTTGAAGGCTGCCACACCCTTCGCATCCAGAATAACCGTATCCCCGCTCTTGTTCTGCTCCGTCCAGTGCGACGGGTTCACCAGCGGCGGATAATTGGTAATGCCTGCGGCCGAAGCACCCAAAGGCAGCAACAGTCCGCAAACAACAACAGCTGTATATAAAAGCTTTGCTAATCGCAATTTCGTTCCTCCATCCTGCAGTATTTTGCTTACTGCAAGTCACCTAAAATACTTGTAATATTATTATATTCTTTAGGCAGGACAAAAATCCTGCTTTAATATATGAAAAAAGCTGATGTAAGCATTGGCCTACATCAGCGTAGAAGCGATATTTATTTCTGCAGATCCTTGGCATTGCCCGGTTTGATTTTGCTTTCGGTGCCTGTAAGCAGGCGGTGAATATTTTCCTTGTGGCGCAAAACTACAAAGAAAGCAGCAACCACCGAGAAAATCACATAGGCAGAGGGATAACCCAGATACCATGCCAGCGGCGGCGTAAAGATGGCAGCCATAATGGAGCCAAGCGATACATAGCGCGTCAGCAGCACGCACACCAACCAGATACCGAAGCTTGCCACCGCAACCTTAGGCATCATAAAGATCAACAGGCCCAATGCGGTCGCAACGCCCTTGCCACCCTTAAAGCCCAAAAAGAGCGAATAATTGTGTCCCAAAAGCGCACCCAAAGCCGTAACCACATCCAGCAGCGGATTGTGGAAAAAATAACTCATAATACCAACCGCGAGAATACCCTTGAAGGCATCGGCAATCAGCACCAGCACCGCAGTCTTGGGACCAACGGTACGGAAAACGTTCGTCGTGCCGATATTTTTGCTGCCGTAGTTACGGATATCAATACCATGAAATGCCTGTACCAGCCATAAGCCGCTGGGAACAGAACCGCACACATGACCGAGCACAAAGCCCAGCAGAAAATGTAATATACCCACCTCATTGAACATAACAAATCACCTGACTTTTATTTATTCATCCTCGTTCTTGCCACGGATAATCATCTGAATCGGTGTGCCTTCAAAGCCAAAGGCCTCACGCAGCTTGTTCTCCAAATAACGCTGATAGGAGAAATGCATGATTTCCGGTTCGTTGACAAAGATAACAAAGGTTGGCGGTTTGATTTTGACCTGAGTAACATAAAGAATCTTAAGACGCTTGCCTTTTTCGGTCGGCGGCGGATTGATAGCCACAGCGTCCTCGATAACCTGGTTGAGAATACTGGTAGCGATACGCATAGCGTTCTGCTCGGCAACATAGGAGATAAGCTCCGGCAGACGGTGAATACGCTGCTTGGTAACGGCAGAAACAAAAACTACCGGCGCATACTGCAGGAAAACAAGCTCCTTGCGCAAAGTTTCGGTATAACGCAGAGTGGAGGAATTGTCCTTCTCGTACAAATCCCATTTGTTGACAACCAGAATAACAGCCTTGCCTGCCTCATGTGCATAGCCGACGATACGTTTATCCTGCTCGGTAACACCCTCGACAGCATCAAAAACCATCAGCACAACGTCACTGCGGTCAACCGCACGCAGAGAACGCATAACGCTGTATTTTTCAATCGGTTCGTCAACCTTAGCCTTGCGGCGCATGCCTGCGGTATCAATGAACAGGTACTTCTGACCGTTGCGTACTACCGGAGTATCAATCGCATCACGGGTAGTGCCTGCAACATCACTTACGATAGAACGCTCCTCGCCTACCAGTGCGTTGAAAATAGAGGACTTGCCTACGTTAGGACGGCCGATCAGAGCAACCTTTATTTCGTCCTCTTCCTCCAGGTCACCTGCCATCTTATCGGACGGGAACTTGGCAACAACGGCATCCAGCAAATCGCCCAGGCCCAAATGGTTGGACGCGGAAACAGCAATCGGATCACCGATACCCAGATTATAGAATTCAAAGGTATTCATCTCCTGCTTCGGAGAATCCGCCTTATTGACAGCCAGAACAATCGGCTTCTTTGACTGACGCAACAGACGGGCAACGTCAGCATCCTCGGTAGTAATGCCTGCGCGTGCATCGCAGACGAACAGAATAACGTCCGCCTCCTTAATCGCAATCTGTGCCTGCTGACGGATAGAAACAGCAATAGCATCAGCATTCATGATTTCGATACCGCCGGTATCAACCATCATAAACTCGTGGTCCAGCCATTCGGCGGTAGCATACAGACGGTCGCGGGTAACGCCCGGTGTATCCTCAACAATGGAAATCCTGCTGTTGGCAAAAATATTAAAAAGAGTAGATTTGCCTACGTTCGGACGTCCAACTATAGCAACTATCGGTTTAGCCATAATCAAATCTCCTTCATCATAATAAATTTTTTAGTATGTGTCTATCATAGAAATGTAAAATTTTTTGCATATTTATGGGGATTACCCCCTTCCGCCTCGCTGCGCTCGGCACCTTCCCCGAGGGGCAGGCAAGTCTAATAGCGTTCCTTTAGCCTTCATTAGTACATTCTTGGTTCCCCCTTGGGGGAACTGTTGCCGCAGGCGACTAAAGGGGGGCGGCTTAGGCAACTTGTCGCATCAAAATCCCCCTTCCGTCAGTTCGCTGCGCTCACTGACACCTTCCCCAAGGGGCAGGCAAGAAGGATAGCAAAACGCCAACACGAGCAATTAACATATCGTGTAGGGAATAGCAATTTTAGCAAATGAGTGTCTGGAACCATAGAAGCAAGGGTACGTAACTTTCTATTACCGTCTGGCAAATTTTACCGAAGCTTCGTCCTGGTTCAACACGAAATTTGCGTTGTGCCCTAAGGCACGGGAAATTTGCTACTGACTGGAACGATATTTAATTGCGACGTACAAGCAACTCTTTTCTCATCTCTCTACGCAAGCGCGCCTCTAGTGATCAATTCCATTCCTGGAACTAACTCCCTTATGGAAGTAATGCTTAACCTCGCTCATATCAGTAACAAGGTCGGCAATTTTAATAAGCTCTTCCGGTGCACCTCTACCAGTAGTAATAACCTCAACGTTATTTTTATGCTCACGCAAAAAATCGACAACCTCCTGCGTCGGCAGCATCTGAGTAGCAAGCACAATATTCAGCTCATCGAGGATAATAATGTCCGCAGCGTGTGAGCTGATAGCTTCTTTCGCCTCTTCCCAGCCGTCACGGCACATCTTCAAATCAACAGGATCGGGATTATGGAAATTAACAAAGGCGTCGCGTCCCACCTGCCGCAGCGTAAACCAGGGCAGATTCTTTGCAGCCCGCGCCTCGCCATACTCTGGATCATCCTTCAAAAATGAAAGCATCAGCGTCTTCATGCCATAACCGGAGGCACGCAGCGCCACGCCCAAAGCGGCAGTAGTCTTACCCTTGCCTGTACCTGTATAAACCTGCAGCATACGCTTCACCTATCTTTCCAATAATAAATGCAGCAGCTCCTTAGCACCCTTGGCAATCTCCACCTTGCCGGGGTAACGCTCCTTGAACTGAGCCAACGACATATCATCCAAAAACAGCTCATCGCTGTTCAAAACAACATCCGGAAGAATAATCTGCTTACCCTGTACGTTTGCAAGGATATCGCTGCCCGTCAAAAGACCAGTGACGTTGACCTTGCCGCCGAAAAAGCTGTTGGGCACAGGTACAAAGCGGTGCTCCGAACCGAACTGCTTATTGAGCTTGGCCATCAAAGGCTCCAGCACACGGTAAGCGCCCTCACCCACGGGAATCACCGCAGGCTCTGCAGGATGAAAGCTCTGCATCTGCGCCAACGCCTCGTCCCACTCCAGCATAAAGTTGGCAGTAAGGCCGATGCCATTTTCCAGCTGCGGGAAGCCGTCGTACCATTCGGTAGGAGGAAAAGGCTTTTCCGCCAGCAGATAAAATTCATCGCCCAAGTAGATAAACGTTTTGCCTGTTTCCTTACGGCAGCGCTCCTGCCATGCGGTCACCTGCTCCACAACCTCTGCGGCCTGCTCCTTCGTAAAGGTAGCAAGCTGCGTCAGGTGCTCGCGGTGCTTAGTAGTACCTACGGGAACAACCGCCATCGTCAGTACATTGGGATACTGCGCGTACAAATCGTGGAAGCTCTTGGCAAGAATCTCGCCGTCATTATAACCGGGACAGCAGACAATCTGCGTATGCACCTGAATGCCCGCATCGAACAAAAGCTGCAGGCGCTCCATCAGCTGACCGGCGAAACGGTTATGCATCATCTGGCAGCGCACCTGCGGGTCGGTAGCGTGTACCGAAACATACAGCGGCGTAAGATGCGTGCGGATAATACGTTCAAAATCTTCATCCTTCATATTGGTGAGCGTAATGAAGTTACCATATAAGAAGGACAGACGGTAATCGTCATCACGCACATACAGACCCGGACGCATACCGGGAATCATCTGGTCCACAAAGCAGAAAACACAGTTATTGTAGCAGGTCGCAACTCTGTCGAAAACTGCGGAATCAAACTCCAGACCAAGATCCTCATCCGGATATTTTTCTATATGTACCTGACGGCGTGTGCCATCGGTGGCCTCTATCTCCAGATTAACCTCGTAATCGGAGGTATAGAAGCTCAATTCAATTATATCCTTAACCTGTACGCCGTCTACGCTGCACAGCTTTTCGCCGGCCTTGATGCCTGCGTCCGCTGCCAAGCTGTTCTTGCGTACACCACTAATAAGTCCTACCATTACAACTCCTTAAAAAAATGCAGATAATCAACCGTGAAAAGATTAGTCGTCAAATTATTATATCATATTAGCTTAAAGAATGCAAAAAGGGGACGCTATATACGCTAAAAGCTTCCGGACGAGCCATGAAAGCAGGTCTGGAAGCTTTTATTGTGTAAATTAGTACTTAGATGAAAAATTATTATAAATGCCACTCAATACTCTTCTATATCCCTAGAAGCCAGTCAATGACATTCATGACTTTTATGCCTTCATAATTTCCGAGGGAGAAGCGATCAAGCGTCAAGACGATTTTCTCATAATTGTCTTGTATTCCCCGTAGTGGACGCATCTCTCGTTCAAATGTTTCCTCAGCAGTCATATTAGCTGTAACCTGATAATAAGTTAATATTCCTTGCTTCTGAGCGACAAAGTCCACTTCAGTTGAGCCAAACTTTCCAATATTGACCTTATAGCCTCGCCGTAAAAGCTCGAAATATACAATATTCTCAATGGAAAAGCCCAAATCATAGCGTTTTCTTGGAAGAATATGATTGCGAAGTCCCAGATCAACCATATACAGCTTTTTATTGGCTTTCAAAAGCTGTTTTCCAACAATATCAAATCTTTCAGCTGGGTAAAAGACAAATGATTCAGTCAAAGCCTCTACATAATCACTAACCGTATTCGGAGAAATCTTTCTGCCAGAAGAGATTAAGTAATCGGTTACGCTTTTCATAGAAATCGGACTGCCGATTACACTTGCCAAATAGCGTGCAATGGTCTTCAGTAGTGCAATATCTGTGATTTTACGTTTACCTGCATCTTTTTCTTTTCTTGCCTGGCGTTCCTCAATATCTTTAACAATAACGGTGTTATAGATTCCCTCCAGATATTGATTTACTTTTTCATCCGTACGGTTCATCACCGCAACATACGGAAGTCCTCCCGTTTGCATATATTCTGAAAAAGCATCTTCTTGCGGTCTCCCCGTCACAGTGACATACTCACGGAAAGAAAGGGGAAGCATTGATATTTCCACATACCTTCCAGACAAAAGGGTTGCTAGTTCACTTGAAAGCAAATACGAATTTGAACCCGTAATATATACATCCGTGTTGTTCTTTACATATAGACTATCTACTACTTTGGGGAAATCAGGCACGTTCTGAATTTCGTCCAAAAATATATATGTCATTTTATCGCTGCACAGACGTTCTTTTATATAACGATAAAGTGCCTTATAATCCAAAAGCTCTTCAAACTCTAGGTCTTCAAAGTTGATTGATATAATCTGTTCTGCTTCCACGCCAGCTAAATGAAGTCTGTCCTTAAACTGTTCCAGAAGCACCGATTTACCACAACGTCTAATTCCCGTCACAACTTTAATGATGTGCTCGTCTTTCCACTCCCAAAGCTTTGCGAGGTATTCTTTTCTTTCAACCATAGTTCCATCCCTCCTTTCTCCGAGTATAGCACATTATGTTTTGAAAATCAAACTATATTCCCATTTCGGAATTTACTTTTAAGTATTTTATTTTGTCTTCTTATTTTAGAAGCTTTAATTACCAATATCCATAAGCTTCACCAACTATCACGAAGTCTATTTTGTAGTCGGCGAGAAAAAATCTGCGCAAGCTTTCATGCCCTCTCAGATAGTATGCTATGAAATTTGTTAATAAATAACCTCTACTCTGCTCAACCTCTCCAACGACTAATCCTCATTACACAACTTTCATTTAGATAAAAAATACGATGAAGTAAAAGTCATAAGTAACTTAGAACGGTTTTTCTATCCTCTTCTTCTATCCTCTGCGCCATCTGCACAGCTTCGCCAAATCGTAGCCGCGGCTGGCAATAAAGTCACGCGTTTCTCCCGTCACAATCAGCGGAACGTCACGCAACTCCTTCGGCGTCAGGCAGCCCAAAAGCAGCATATACTTCTGCAGTCCGTCCGCCAGTGTTTCCACATAGTTTGCGGCAGCGTCAACTCCCTGCTCCATAACCAGACGCAAAAGCGGTGCGGTAATTCCCACCGCGTCCGCACCCAGAGCAAAAGCACGCGCTGCGTCACCTGCAGTACGGATGCCGCCGCTCGCCAAAAGCAGTGCGTTTTCCGGCAGTGTCTGCTGCGCGTCAAGCAAGCTCCAGCACGTAGGCACGCCCCAGGCAGCAAACTCCTCCGTCAGCTCCACGCCCTGACGCTTTGCTTCAATCGCCGGGAAGTTCGTCCCCCCTGCGCCGGCACAGTCAAAAGCGATAAAGCCCTGCTCCAGCAAAAGCTCGTACTGCTCTGCCGCAATACCGCAGCCTGTTTCCTTGACGATAACAGGTACGCTCACAGCATCACGGATCTGCACCAGGTTTGCCAAAAGTCCGCAGGTATCCTTGTCGCCTTCGGCCATCCACAGCTCCTGCGCAGCGTTCAGGTGAACCTCCAGCGCGTCAGCCTGCAGCATGTCAACGGCAGCCTGCGCCTGCGCGGGCGTAGCCAGTGCGCTGATGTTACCGATAACAAGACCTTCGGCAAGCTCCTCGCGCACCACAGTATAGCTCGCGATACCGCTGCCGTCACGCACAGCGCCGAACTGCGAGCCGACAGCCATACCGATACCGGTTTTTGCCGCCACCTGCGCCAGCTTTCTGTTAATCTCCGTCACCGCATCTGTACTGCCGGTAATAGCATCAATGAAAAAAGGCAAACGCAGACGTTTGCCTAAAATTTCTACAGATAAAACAAAGTCTGCCGGATTAATCTCCGGCAGACAGTTGTGTAAGAAGCGGAGATCAGCAAGGTGCGTTGCCGCCGGGCCGTCGCCCAGCTCCAGTGCATATTGAATATGTTCTAGCTTACGCTTTGCACGTTGCATATCCTTCTCCAATTATTTTTCGAGGCTTTCCAGCTGCTCGGACAGGTTTTGGCTCAGGTGAGATTTTTTGCTGCCCATGTAGGAACGGAACTCGTTCTTTTCAGCGTCACGTTTAACTTTGGAAATGCTCAGGCCAATTTTTTTGCTGTCCAGATCCATTTTAATGATTTCTGCTTTAACAACTTGGCCAACTTCCAGAACGTCGCTCGGAGCTTCGATGCGCTCAGGAGCAATTTCGGAAATGTGAACCAGACCTTCAACCTTGTCGCTCAGTCTAACGATAGCGCCGAAAGCCAGCAGACGAACAACTTCTACGTCCAGGATATCGCCGATGTGGAATTGAGAAGCTTCTACCTTCCAGGGATCTTCCAGAGTAGCTTTGATGCTCAGAGCAACGCGTTTGTTTTCGCGGTCGATGCTCTTAACCAGAACGGTTACTTCGTCGCCTTCTTTAGCAACGTCAGCAGCTTTTACGCTACGGTCCCAAGACAGCTCGGTGTTGTGAACCAAGCCAACCAGGCCTTCGCCGATTTCAACGAACAGACCGAATTCAGCAACTTTTACAACCTTACCGGTGTATACTTTGCCTTCTTCAACAGAGTTGTAAGCAGCTTCTTCAGCAGCAGCGCGTGCTTCTTTAGCAGCAGCAATGCGAGCTTCTTTAGCTTCCTTGTAAGCTTTGCGTTTAGCGTCAGCTTCAGCTCTCAGCAGGTCGCGGCGGGAAACAACGATGCGTTTTTTCTCCAGGTCAACTTCGATGATTTCAGCTTCCAGCTCTTTGCCGATATAACCGGTGAAGTCTTCTACACGGCGCAGTTCAACATGAGATGCGGGCATGAAGCCTTCAACACCTTCAACTGCAACACCCAGACCAACGATGTTTTTAGCTTTGTTTTTGATGATGCGCAGAACTTTAACGGTTGCCGGGCGTTTTTCGCCTTCGGGCAGCTCAGCAACATTTTTCCATGCTGCGTCGCGCTCAGCTTTGATTTTGGACAGACGAACGAAATCGCTCTTGGTGCTGCCAGGAACAACCTTAGCTTCTACTTCATCGCCAACTTTGATAGTGTTTTGCAATTCTTCAGCAGTTTCGGTCTGGGACCATTCGGAATAAGGAATCAGACCATCATGTCTATATCCGAAAGATACATATACGCCGTCTTTATCCAATTGAATAACGGTACCATTGACAACTTTGCCAGGATATACCTCTACCTCCATACTTTCGTTGAGCATTCTTTCAAAATCCATGTTTTCCATTACTAAAATAGCCTCCTTAATTAAACGGTCCGGAGTCGATGCTCCTGCCGTGATTCCTATTTTATTGCAACCCCTTAGCATATCGCTGCTCAGTTCGCTGGCAGTCTCTATATGATATGCTTGCCTGCAATGCTTTTGCACCAGCTCGAAAAGATGCCTTGTGTTGGCGCTGTTGCGTCCGCCGATGACGATAACGGCATCAGACTCAGCAGCCAGCTTTACAGCGGCTTGCTGTCTTTGCGCTGTCGCCAGACAGATGGTGCGCTCCACACGGTATTCTCCCGGGCGCTGCTCCTGCAGTGCCTGCAATATATCATTAAATTTCTGCAGCTCAAAAGTCGTCTGGATGATTACTCCATAACGCTCCTGGCGCGGTACATAAGAGATATCTTTTATACATTCTACACAGATAGCGTTTTTTCCTGCCCATTTTAAAATACTTTTTACTTCCGGATGATTTTTTTCTCCGACTATTACAGGAAAATAGCCATCAGCTGCTGCCTGAGCAGCCTTTTGCTGTGCCAGGCGTACATTCGGACAGGTTGCGTCCAAAATTGTCAGCCCTTGTTTTTCTGCCTGCGCATAGGTTTCAGGCCCCTCGCCGTGTGAACGGAAGATAACCGTTTCACCGGGAGCAAACTGCTCCAGGCTGTCCTTACAGGCAATGCCATTAGATGCAAGCTCGGCAATCAGCTGGGGATTGTGTATCAAAGGTCCCAGCGTTGCACCCTGCACACGGTCGGTCGCAGCCTTTTGGGCCAACGCCACCGCGCGCTTCACACCATAGCAAAAACCACAGTGCTCTGCTACCTTAATTTCCATTATACATCTTCACCTGCCTGCAGCCTTGCAATGTGCTGCATAAGCTCTTCAGTCATTGCATGCAAAAATTCTTTGTTGACCACAGCGTCCTCAGGAAAAGGCATCGGTTTGCCAAAGCGCACCGTAACCTTCGGCCAGATACGGCCATGACGCTTGTAATCGGTACCGATGATGCAGGCCGGCACGATAGTTGCCTTCGCCTTGCTCGCCATCATCAGCGCTCCGGGCTGAGCCTTGCCAAGCTCACCGGTCTTGCTGCGTGTTCCCTCGGGGAAAATCGCCAGCACCTGACCGCTTTCCAGGATATCAATACCATGCTTGATTGCAGCACGGTCCGCACCACCGCGGCGCACCGGGAAAGCACCCAGAATTTTATAGATAGTGCCCAGAACCGGCACAAACAGCTCTTCCTTGGCCATAAAGTGGACCTTACGGGTTGCTGCCGTACCAAGTACAGGCGGATCAAGCAGACTCAGATGGTTGCTCGCTATAACCAGCGGACCATCCTTGGGAATATTTTCTGTTCCTTCTACCTTCAATCGCAAAAAGATGGTAAAAAGAATTTTAAAGAGATTCTTCACTAAGGTATAAATCATTGTGCGCGCTCCTGCACCAGCTGTAAAATTCTCTCGGTAACCTCGCTGATGCCCATATCGGATGTATCCAGAAGCAAGGCATCCTCTGCCTGACGCAGCGGACTGATAGCACGCTCGCTGTCCTGCTTGTCGCGCTCGGCAATATCCGCCTGCAGCTGCTGCAGATCAACCTGCTGACCTTTGGCCACCATTTCCGCATAGCGGCGGCGCGCTCTTTCCTCAACCGAAGCAGTAAGAAAAATTTTCAGCTGTGCGTTTGGAAATACCACCGTACCGATATCACGACCGTCCATCAGGACACCACCAGCCTCGCCCATACGGCGCTGTTGGTCTACCATCGCCTCACGCACTGCTCCGATAGCAGCAACACGCGACACAATCGCCGTCACTTCGGGAGTACGGATAGCATCGGTAACCTCGGTACCGTCCACAAAAACACGGTTGATTTTTGCCTCCGGCTTGAAGTCAATCAGCATAGTCTTGGATAAGCCGCTGATAAAGTCCTCGTCAAAAGCTTTGCCTGTCTGCAAAAACTTCCAGGCTACGCTTCTGTACATGGCACCGGTATCAATATAAGCATAGCCTAATTTTTCGGCAGCCAGCTTCGCAATAGTGCTTTTGCCTGCACCTGCGGGACCATCAATTGCCACAACAATTTTCTTCATTCTACATAACCACACTTTATAATGTATTAGCTATCTATATAATACCATGTTTTACATGTATATGGATAGCCTAAAATAAGTCAAATTTATGAATTATTCTTCCGCAGCCGCCGCTTCGCCTGCAGCATGACCGCTGCTGAAGGCCGCCTGCAGATTATAACCGCCGGTATAACCGTCGACATCCATAACCTCGCCTGCAAAGTACAGGCCCTTGATGCGCTTGGATTCCATGGTCTTGGGGTCAATCTCCTTCACGCTTACGCCGCCTGCGGTAACAATGGCCTCGGCAATCGGGCGTGTTGCGGAAATGGTGATGACAAAATGCTTCAACGTCTGCAGCAGTCTGTGACGCTCCTCGCGCGAAACCTGGTTGATGAATTTGTTTTCATCAACATAGGACATATCCAACACAACGGGAATCAGTCGCTGCGGCAGCAAATCCTTCATGCCGTTTAGCACCTGCTTACGGCTGTACTGCAGAAAATCGCGTTGGATACGTGCATCAAGCTTTTCTTCGCTCAATGCAGGCTTCAGGTCAACCTCCAGCTCAACATCCTTGCCTGCAGCCAAAGCGTCTGCAGCAAGATTGCTCAGCGAAAGCACAATGGGACCGGAAACACCGAAATGCGTAAACAGCATCTCGCCGAATTCACTGCCCAGCTTTACGCCGTCGGCCAAAAGTGTTGCCTGCACGTTGCGCAAAGATAAGCCATGCAGATCGTCAACATAAGGATAATCGCTTTCCAGCGGAATCAGAGAAGGCTTCAGCGGCACAATCGTGTGCCCCAGCTTCTTCGCCAGCTTAGCGCCGCCGCCGTCGCTGCCTGTGCCCGGATAGGAGGCACCGCCTGCAGCCAGAATAACTCTGTCTGCCTCGTACACGCCGTTGACCGTGCGCACGCCGTACACATGGCCTTCTTTGACCATGATATCAATAACCTTGGTGTCGGTCTGCAGCTTGCCGCCGGCCTCGGTATAAATCCTTACCAGCGTATCAACTACATCCTTCGCCTTGTCGCTTACCGGAAAAATACGGCCGCCGCGTTCAACCTTCGTCGGCAATCCGTTACTCTCCAATAGCAATACTATATCATCATTTGTGAACCTATGTAAAGCACTATTTAAAAATCTTCCGTTTCCGGGCAGATTTTTTATGAAATCGGGGATTTCACAAGCGTTGGTAATGTTGCAGCGTCCCTTGCCGGTAATGAGCATTTTCTTTCCCGGCACACGCATTTTTTCATAAATCGTTACCTGCGCTCCGCCCCAGACTGCAGCAATACCTGCCAACAGGCCTGCCGCGCCGCCGCCGACAATCGCAACTCGCGTCATAGCTTAGCCGCCTTTCTGAGCTGAGATAATTCCTGCTCGCTCAGGCTGCGGAACTTGCCGCGTCCCAGATTGCTCAGCTGCAGCGGTCCCAGCTTGATGCGCTTCAAGTCGCGCACGGGGAAGCCGATTGCGTCACACATGCGGCGAATCTGGCGGTTACGTCCTTCATGTATGGTGATATCAAAAAGCGTAAAGCCACGCTCATGATCATAATCACGCAGGTTGACAATCGCCGGAGCGGTCGGGCCGTCCTCCAGCTTTACGCCCAAACGCAGCTGGTCCAGCTTTTCCTGCGGCACAATACCCGGAACCTTAACGAGGTAGGTCTTGTTAACTTCATGGCTCGGATGCATCAGCGCCTGTGCCAGCGCCCCGTCATTCGTCAGCAGCAGCAGTCCTTCGGTATTGAAGTCCAGGCGGCCAACCGGAAAAACTCGTTCCGGCAGGTTCTGCACGAAATCGGCAATGCTGCGGCGGTTCTGCGGGTCGGACATCGTGGTTACTACTCCCCTCGGCTTATAGAATATGTAATATGCCTTGGCCTCTTGGGCAATCGGTTTGCCGTCAACGCTGATGCGTACCTTTGACGCATCAAACTTGCAGCCCAGCTCGGTAACAACTTTACCGTTCACGCGGACGCGACCTGCCGTAATAATTTTTTCTGCTTCGCGGCGGGAGGCAACGCCTGCTGCCGCCAGGATTTTTTGTAAACGTTCTTCCATCTATCTCAGTTTTCCTTTGCTTCTAATGTATTATCAAGCTGCAGCACCTGCTGCGCAGCCTCTGCCTCATCCTCAGGCTTCGTTTCCAGCGGCGGCAGCTCCTCCAATGAGTTCAGGCCGAACACCGTCAGAAATTTTTCTGTCGTTGCATATAAAATCGGGTTGCCCAAGGCCTTCTTGCGTCCTGCCTCCACTACCAGGCCAAGGTCCAGCAGTGTATTGAGTACGCCGTCAACCTTCACGCCGCGGATGGCTTCCATCTCTGCGCGCGTCACCGGCTGTTTAAAAGCGACAATCGCCAAGGTTTCCAAGGACGCATTCGTCAGCTTTACTTCCTTTTTGCGTCCCAAGCCCAGCAGTACATTGTAGTAAACAGGCTTGGTCACCAGCTGAAAGCAGCCTGCTGTTTCACGCAGCATCAATCCCCTGCTTTCCGCCTCGTAGGAATGCTTCAGCTCCGAAACAAGCTCCCACACCTGCGGCTTTTCCAGCTGCAGAAGGTCCGCAAGCTCCGCCACAGAAACAGGCTCACCTGCAGCAAACAGCACCGCTTCCAGTGCTCCTGTCATTTTATCAATATACATCGTTTGCTTCCTCCTGTCCCTGCTTGCCGAAGATATAAATCGGTGCAAAGCGCTGTGCCTGGCTGATAGTAATCAACCCCAGCTTCAGCAGCTCCAGTACACCCAAAAAGCAGGCCACCTTCTCGGCAGGGCTGCCTGCGGTAAAAATCTCATTCAGTATAAAGCCCTGCGGCTGACGCTGCAGTCTTTGCAGAATATCTGCCATTTTATCCTGCACACTGTAGGCCTGCGGCTCAATAAAGGCTGCCGGCTTGCCATCGGGCGCAGTTGTCATGCCTGCCAATGCCTTCAATAACTGCTGCACCGTACAGGGAGCAACAGTGCGCTCCACCAGATTGCCGAACATCGGCTCACGCTGCCAGTACAGGTCAGCGCTCTGCTTCATATCAGCCAAGGCAGCAGCGGCACGCTTAATGCGGCGGTATTCCACCAGCATCTCCACCAGCTGCTGGCGCGGGTCTGCTTCCTCCTCCTCGCCCTCAACGGACTGCTTGGGCAGCAGCATGCGCGATTTAATCTGCAACAGCGTTGCGGCCATCACCAGAAAATCACTGGCAACCTCCATATCAAATTCACTCATGCTGCGCAGATAGCTCATATACTGCTCCGTAACCGCAGCGATGGGAATATCATAAATATCAACTTTATCACGTTCGATGAGATGCAAAAGCAAATCCAGCGGACCCTCGAACGCAGTCAGCTTCAACGATAAATCAGCCATGGCCTAGAACACTAAACCCAAGATACCGTTTACCAGCAGCATGTAGCCGGCGGCAAGCGGTCTGATAATCGCACCTGTAATACCGGTGAACACCAAAGCAATCAGAATATAAAAGCCGTAGCGTCCAACAAGATTGTCAAACTTCCAGGCCATAGACGGCGGCAGCAGCTCCGAAAGAATCTTGGAGCCGTCCAGCGGCGGAACCGGAATCAGGTTGAAGAAAGCAAACCATACATTATATAACTGCATCCACAGCAAAAAGCGGTAAACGCCATCACTCAAAAGACCGAAGCGATTTAAAAAAGTCATGAAAAATGCTGCGAGAAAGCACAAAAACAGATTGGCTGCGGGGCCGGCAAAGGAAACCTTCAGAATACCTTCGCGGCGGTTGCGGAAATTGCTGGGGTTAATTTCTACAGGTCTTGCCCAGCCGAAGCCTGCTACCACCAGCAGAATTGCGCCCAACGGGTCCAGATGCGCCATCGGGTTGAAGGTCATGCGTCCCATGTAGCGCGCAGTCGGGTCACCCATGCTGTCCGCACATTGCGCATGGGCATATTCGTGTATCGTAATCGCAAACAGCAGTGCAGGAATGCGATAGATCATCGTACTGAAATCGAGCATACTTTCCTCCGAGAAAAATTTATCAATAGATTTATTATACAACATCTTATATTCCTACGTCAAAAAGAAAACGGAACCATCAGTATAATTTGTGTGACAGTTCCGTAAACATTTGCTTTTTTCTGCTAATTTTTTTCTTATTTGCCTGTAAATTGCGGTGCGCGTTTTTCATAGAAAGCAGCAATGCCTTCCTTGCAGTCGTCGGTACCCATCAGCAGCGCCTGGGTAGTTTCTTCGATTGCCAGCACCTCGTCCAGAGTCAGGTCGTGGTCATTGAGATATTTTTTTGTCAGGCTGATAGACAGCGGAGCGCTTGCTGCCAGACGTGCAGCCATAGCGTAAACCTTGTCCTTCAGCTCTTCGTCCTCATATACATCGTTCAGCATGCCAAGCTCCTTGGCAGTTGCAGCGTCAATCAGGTCACCGGTAAACATCAGCTCTTTAGCCTTCAGCACACCGATAGCCTTCGGCAGGAAGTACAAGCCGCCGCAGTCGGGAATCAGGCCAACCTTGGCAAAGCTCTCGCCAAAGCGTGCCTTGGCAGATGCATACACCAGATCGCAGGCCAGCATCAGGTTAACGCCTGCACCGGCAGTAACGCCGTTGATATAAGCAATAACAGGTTTAGGAATTGTAGTCAGGCGTTTGGCAACGTCGCCAACCTTAGCGATAAAGTCCTTCTTGGCAGCAACGTCCTCCAAGCCGTTCAGATAGCTCAGGTCGCCTCCGGCACAAAATGCTTTGCCGTTGCCGGTAAGTACGATAGCACGCACCTCAGCGTCAGCAGCAGCCTTGGTAATGGCAGCATGCAAACCGTCAATCAGCGCATCATTCATTGAATTCAGGCTCTTCGGACGGTTCATAGTAATCGTCGCAATATTGTTTTCCACAGCGTATAATACAGCTTCTTCCATGGGGAACACTCCTTTACACATGTAGTTTATATCATTAAGGATATTATAGCATAAAACCTTAAATGCCCCTACTATTTATCTAAAGATTTTATCTTTTACTGGTTTCTTCACTTTCTGCATTAAGTAAAGATGAAGAGCGGTGCCTTTAAGGCAACACATCAAGACCTTCTTTCCCTCGCCTTTCATATCACTTGCCTTAATTCTATATAGGCATTTCATCTCCTAAATTCCGCGCATTTATCGCCTTCCCAAAATACTTATAAATTTTTCTAAAAAAACTGTTGACAAATAATTGCCATGCGAGTATAATGATATTCGTTGGTTGACTTACCAACCTTAATTCCCCGATAGTTCAGCCGGTAGAACACCTGACTGTTAATCAGGGCGTCGTAGGTTCGAGTCCTACTCGGGGAGCCAAGAAGTTAAAGCTTCGAACTTTTAGGAGTTCGGAGCTTTTTGTTTTTCCCGAAATTGATTTATGATATAATAAATATACCACTATAACCAACGAGGTACATAGTGTGAAACAACATCTTTAGCTGCGTACATTGTCGTAGATTGATTTTTGGCG
>NZ_CALDXR010000029.1 GCF_937920985.1 uncultured Phascolarctobacterium sp. | reverse complement strand
GCGCCAAAAATCAATCTACGACAATGTACGCAGCTAAAGATGTTGTTTCACACTATACCTCACCCAAAAATAATATTTGTTTCTATCTGTTACTTATTATACAAAAAAGGTGGAAAATATGCAAATTCACAGGCTGCTTGCAACTGACTACTGCAATTTAACGCTGTAAAAAAGCACCTGCCATCCCCACATATTCGTGTAATGCCATACAGGTTATATCAAATGCCTGCAGCTGTGGCACCAGCCAGCGCGGATTAAATTGCCCCTTAGGATTGAGCGTGTAATCACAGGGATAGGCGGCAACCTTAATGCCCTGCCCGCCTAAATAACGCTCAAAGAACTGCATGCTGCGAGGCATATGCAGCGCGCTTGTCAGCAGCAGTACATTTTTATAGCCGCGTTCACGGCAGAGTGCAGCAGAATAGGCAGCATTTTCTTTCGTTGTCCTGGCCTGCGTCTCGACGATAATCTGCTCCTGCGGCAGTCCCAGCTGTAACAGAATCCGCTCGGCGACCAGCGCCTCGCTTGCGCCATCGCTGAACACCTGCCCGCCGCTGATGAGCACCGGCAGCGAATGCTGCTTCGCCAGGCGCGCTGCCGTCAGCAGACGCGCCGCACCGGCGGACATCAGGCCGCCGCGCTCAGTGCCGTCAGGCACAGAGCCGACGCTGCCGCCGCCCAGAACCACTATCACCTGCGCAGCAGCAGGCTGCTGCTGACTATAACGGTTTTCCAAGGGCTGCCCCAAAAGCTTGGCACCCACTAAGGTGCAGCTAAGATATAACAACAGCGTCAGGCAGGCGCTTAAGCGAAAAGCTAAGCAACCAAAGCGCTGGCGCTTACGCCATAAATAAATACTCAAGATTATTCCGAGTAAAACAAATAAACCCGGTGGCAGCAAAAAGGCTGCGATAAATTTCAATACATAAATCATTGTGCTTCTCCCTGCTTATGGCTAAAGATTATGTGAAGTGCTGTGCTTGCTATATGCTAAAAAGCGACAGCCATGCTGGTTAACAGCTTATCATTACGCCTTCTATTGTAGCCTTTTTCAGTAGTAAAAACAAGAAAAAATAGCCTGCAGCATTCATTGGTATGAATGCACACAGGCTATAATTTTTAATCTTAGTCTCTGCCGGGTTTCAGCTTACGCAGCATCATCCATAACGGACCTGCCAGGAAGGTGGAGGTATAAGCACCACTGGAGAAGCCTACCAGCATCGCAAAGGAGAAATTGCGGATAGTTTCGCCGCCCCAGATGAAGATAGCTACAACAGCGAACAGAGAGGTACCTACAGTATAGATACTGCGTCCCATGGTCTGCCAGATACTGTTGTCTACCATTTCCGTCATGCTTTCGCTACGGCGATGGATTTTCAGGTTTTCACGGATACGGTCGAAGATAACGATAGTACCGTTGACAGAATAACCTACAACCGTCAGCAGAGCTGCAACGAAGGAGGAATCCAGTTCCATATGGAACAGAGAGAAATAGCTCAGAGTTACCATTACGTCGATAATCAAAGCGACAATTGCTGCCAGAGCAAAGCGGAATTCAAAGCGGATGGTGATATAAGCAATCATCAGGAACCAGGAAAGCACAATCGCCATAACAGCCTGTTGAATCAGCTCACCGCCGACGGTAGCACCAACGTTTTCAACACGCTGGATAGCAAAGTCGCCAAGCTTGCTCTTCAGGTCGGTCATAACCTGCTGACGCTGCTCGTCGCTGATAACGCCGGTACGAATCAGCACGCCCTTAGAGCTCTTGGCATTGCTGTCGCTGCTTTCCAGTTGGATAATAGCATTACCCAGATCCTTTTCCTTGAGCACATCACGTACCTGAGATACAGTAACAGGCTTGTTGAACTGCAGATCCATGATGCTGCCGCCGGTAAAGTCAATGCCCAAGTTGAAGCCCTTGAAGAGCATGGAGCCGATACCGATAATCAGGAAGGTGATGGTAATAGCGAAGAAAATTTTATAACGCTTAACAATAGATAACTTCATTATTTAGCCACCTCCTCTTTTGCTTTCGGTGCTTTTGCACCAAACAGGAAGGGACTCTTGGTGATGTTACTGTAAATCAAAAAGCGCAGCAGGAATTTGGTAACGGTTACTGCGGTAAACATACTCAGCAAGGTACCAAGTGCCAGGGTAACAGCAAAGCCCTTGATAGGACCGGTGCCCAGGTAGAACAGTACGGCTGCGGCCATAATAGTAGTAAGGTTGGAGTCAAGGATGGTTACGATAGCACGGCCAAAGCCGGAATCCATCGCACTGCGCAGAGTTTTGCCGCGCTTAACTTCTTCCTTGAAGCGTTCGAAAATCAGTACGTTGGCGTCAACCGCCATGCCGACAGACAGGATAATACCTGCGATACCGGGCAGTGTCAGTGTTGCACCCAGATAACGCATTACCAGCAGCAGCAGCATTACGTACAGCAGCAGAGCAATGTCCGCAACTACGCCTGCCAGACGGTAGAACAGCAGCATGAAGACAAATACGCCGATGATACCGATGCTGAAGGCTTTAACACTCTTGTCCTTGGAATCCTGACCGAGGGTAGGACCAACGGTACGGTTTTCCATAACTTCGATTTTAACCGGCAAACTGCCGCTGCGCAGCAGGATTGCCAGATGCTCGGCCTCCTCAACGTTACGGGAGCCGGAAATCTGTGCATGACCGCCGGTGATAGCTTCCTGTACTACAGGAGCAGTCAGTACCTGACCGTCAAGCTCGATAGCAATTTTTTTGCCTACATTGCGGGCAGTAAGGTCAGCAAATTTTTTGCCGCCTGCATCATTAAATTCCAGGCCAACTACAGCCTGATTGCCTTGGGAAACCTGTGCCTTAGCGTCCTTCAGGTCACTGCCTGTGAGGACAACCTTGCCGCTTTCATCCTTGAACTGCAGCATAGCGGTACGGCCCAGCATAGAAATAGCTTTTTCAGGGTCCTTTACGCCCGGCAGTTCAACAATAATACGGTCTTTGCCCTGACGCTGAATAACAGGTTCGGTCAGGCCCAACTCATTGACACGACGCTCAATAACCTTTACACTGCGGTTGACAGCGTCATCGTCAACCTTAAGTTCCGGCGTATCCACTGCCTGTAAAACTACATGAGTACCACCTTGCAGATCCAAGCCCTGTTTAATGGAATTAGCCAGAGGCGAGATGTATACGCAGAAACCGCCGATAATCGCCAAAGCGACAATCAGAAATTTCCCGAATTCATTCCAACGCAAAATAACTTCCTCCTTAAGATTTTTTTGGATTAACTGGATTTAATTTATAAGCTAAGCGGACTGAGAGTGGTAATCCCGCTTTCACTTGCTAAAAGCTGTACAAGCACGTCAAATTCATCCCGCGGCAGACTCGGCTGAATAAAAGCATCGTAAGCGATGCCCATGAGCAATGCGTTTTCCGCCTGCGGCAGAAAACGGTCGTAATAGCCTGCGCCCATCCCCAGTCTGCTGCCGTCGCGGCCGAAGGCCACTCCAGGCACCAGTACAAGGTCAAGCTGCTGCGGCTGCAGCAGCTTCGCCGGCTGGCGGACGCTGCGGATGCCGTAACGGTCAAGCTCAAAGTTCAGCATGTTCTCCAGCTGAACAGGAGCCATCTCCGTAGCCGACTGTACCAGCGGCACAGCAACAGTCTTGCCGTCGTGCAAGGCCTGCTGCAACACCAGGTCTACAGACAGCTCATTTCCGAAAGCCAAATAGCCCATGATGCAACTCGCTTTGCGATATGCATCACAGGCCAGTATCTGACGGGCAGTCAGCAGGCTGCCGGATGCAACCTGCTCTGCGGTCAGTTGCGACCGCAGCCTTTTAAAATACTTGCGCAGCTCAACTTTTTCTTCTGCAATCACCATCAGGAATTCTTAGCGGGGTTTTGGAAGCCGCTGACAGCGTTGCGCGCCATTTCGATTACTACGCCCTCGGCAACTTCTACCTTAACGCGTTTTTCAGAAATAGCCGTAATCTTACCATAGATACCACCAATGGTAATGATTTCGTCGCCTTCCTTAAGGCTATTTAACAAATCCTGTCTTTTCTGCTGCTCTTTTTTCTGGGGTTTCCACAGCATGAAATAGAATATGCCGCCCATTAAAACAAAGGGCCAGAGAGAATTAAGCAAAGCCATTGTATCTCCACCTTGCATATTGAACACCTCCACATTTTATCACTTCCCGCAAATTCGGACATATTTGCAGGTTCCTCTTGCAAACCTTTTAGTATGCAATAGTTTGGTTTATTTATACCACTTTTATATATTCTCTGCAAATCGGAAAAATCCTTGTTATCAACGATAATTTTCTAAGAATCTTTCGCGGAACTCAGGGAAGCAGTCATTAGCGATTGCCTCACGGATTTCCTTAGCGAAATGCAGCAGGAAATGCAGATTATGAATAGACAAGAGTCTCAGGCCGAAAATCTCCTCTGCCTTAAACAGATGGCGGATATAAGCACGGCTGAAGTTACGGCAGGCATAGCAGTCACAGCCTTCCTCAATCGGACGGAAGTCCTCAGCGTAGGTTGCGTTGCGTACTACCAGACGGCCAGTATGCGTCATAGCGGTGCCGTTTCTGGCAACGCGTGTCGGGAACACACAGTCAAACATATCAACGCCCAGGTTTACTGCCTCTACAATGCAGTCGGCAGTGCCTACGCCCATCAGATAACGGGCCTTATCCTTCGGCATCAGCTCGGTGGTCTGCGAAAGAATATCGTACATCATAGGCTTAGGCTCGCCTACGGACAGACCGCCGATACCATAACCGGCAAAGTCCAGCTCTGTCAGCTGCTGCACGCTCATGCGGCGCAGCTCAGGATACATACCGCCCTGCACGATACCGAACATGGACTGGTCCTCGCGTGTATGCGTTTCCAGGCAGCGCTTGGCCCAACGGGTGGTACGCTCGGTAGAACGCTTAGCGTAATCAAAATCAGCGGGATACGGGATGCATTCATCAAAGGCCATCGCGATATCAGCGCCCAGTGCCTCCTGCACCTGAGTAGAAACCTCCGGCGAGAGGAACTGCTTGCTGCCGTCGATATGCGAACGGAACATTACGCCCTCTTCGGTGATTTTGCGCATTGCACCCAAGCTGAATACCTGAAAGCCACCGCTGTCGGTAAGCATACCGCGCTTATAATTCATAAACTTATGCAAGCCGCCTGCCTTGCGCACCAGCTCGTGACCGGGACGCAAAAACAGATGATATGTATTAGACAAAATAACCTGGCTGCCCATATCATACAGCTCTTCCGGTGCCAGAGTTTTTACCGTTGCCTGTGTGCCGACAGGCATAAACATCGGAGTTTCAAAGGTACCATGCGGCGTATGCAGGCGGCCAAGACGTGCGCCGCTGCGCGGACATTCTTTTATTAGTTCGTAGGTTACTGCGTGTTTTGTCATATGCAACTCCTAAAAATATTTATCAGCGCCTTCGGCTTTGCGGCGAAGGCAAAAAAATCTTATTTATTGAGGTCTGTAATAAACATGGCATCGCCAAAGGAGAAGAAGCGATATTTTTCTTCAACCGCTTTCTTATAAGTCTGCAGCATAATCTCACGGGTAGACAGAGTGCTTACCAGCATCAGCAGCGTGCTCTGCGGCAGATGGAAGTTGGTTACGAGGTCATCTACCAGACGGAATTTATAGCCAGGGTAGATGAAGATATTCGTCCAGCTGCTGCCGGCGTGCAGCTGACCGTCAGCGCCTGCAGCCTCCAGAGTGCGTACTGCCGTGGTGCCTACCGCAATAATACGGCGGCCTTCAGCCTTCGCCTTATTTACTGCATCCGCTGCCTCCTGCGATACGGTGTAGAACTCCTTATGCATCTTGTGGTCTTCAATCTTCGCCTCGCTTACGGGACGGAAGGTACCAAGGCCTACATGCAGCGTTACAAAAACCTCTTCGCAGCCGATTTCCTTGATTTTCTGCAGCAGCTCTTTGGTAAAGTGCAGGCCTGCAGTCGGAGCGGCAGCACTGCCGCGCTCACGGTTATAAACAGTCTGATAACGCTCCTTATCCTCCAGCGGTGCCGTAATATACGGCGGCAGAGGAGTTTCACCCAGACGGTCAAGAATTTCTTCGAAGATACCGTCATACTTGAAGCGTACTACGCGTCCGCCGAAGTCGGTGTGCTCGATAACCTCGCAGCTCAATTCATCGCTGAATTTAATCTTGGCACCAACCTGCAGTTTTTTGCCGGGGCGTACCAGAACCTCCCAGTCGGTTGCATCTCTGCGAGTCAGCAGAAACACCTCGACATGAGCGCCGGTATCCTTCGTACCATGCAAACGTGCAGGAATAACGCGGGTATCATTAAACACCAGCACGTCACCGGGCTTAAGATAATTTACCAGGTCATAAAAATGCTTGTGCTCAATTTCACCAGTTTTTTTGTCAACCACCAGCAGACGCGAATGGTCACGTGGCTCCATAGGATGCTGAGCAATCAGCTCCTGTGGCAGCTCATAATCAAAATCAGTTACTAACATGTAAATTTCTCTCTTTTCTTATATATTACAGGACATAGCTTCCTGCTAACGGACAAGCTTAGCTCCGGGATAATAGTGTGCCAGAATCGTTTTATAGGTTGCTTTGGCATCAGCATTCGCCAGGCCGCGCGCCCCCCAGGCACTTAAGCCAAGGCCGGAGCCCTTACCCTTGCCATGGAAAATTATTTTTTCCTCCTTGCCGCCTCCCAAAAGATGGTAGCTACGGACTAAATTTTTCCAGACAGGCCTTTTCGACTCATTAACCTTGATGTCTATATCCTTGCTGCCAATTTCCATACCATAATGATCTTCAATAGGCACCTTGAGCGTTTCTGGCACCGGTGTACCGGTTTCCAGCTCAAACAGAGCGCTGTTCAATCCCAACAGCTCCACCAGCTCATCGCCACTGATTTTTACAGTGGCAGCTTCACCGGAGAGGATAATATATTTTACCCGTCCCGTAGGCGTTCTGTCAACACCTGCGTCATCTAGCGGTGACAGGCGAATGCTTGTCAGCTTGCCAGCAGCATAGCCACGCTGCGCCAGCAAGCCTTCCAAAAACGCCGGTGTCACGCGACGTTCCCAGGTATATTCAGGACTATCGCTGTCGTAATCCTCTACCGACTGCAGATAGCTGACGGGAGTTCCCCAAAGATTTAAAGCGCTTTCGGTTCTGCCGCCAGTGCTCGAGGTGGTTACTGCTTCGATGGCACGTCCGTAAGCATCAGCAAGATACTGCCCCTTCGTCGCCTGAATCAGCTTCGTCACAGCAGACTTTTCGATGCGCTTGCCTGTGCCTTCGTAAGGCAGCTCCTTATCTGTTGCCAGCAAAGCATAAGCATTTTTGCTCTGCTCCATTTTATACATAGCATAGCTGCGGGCAGCAACTGCCTGGGCCTTGATGACCTCATCAGGCCATACGACCATCGTTTTGGCAGGCAGCACACTCGCCAGATAATTCTCCAAAGGCAGTCTGTTAACTACCAAAAGCTTATCCCCCTGCTCAGCACGAAGCTGAAAATCCCCTTTATAACTGCGTTTATTGATTTGCGGTGAGCTTTTGCCTGCCGCCGCAGCAACAAACGCTTCATTACCAAATTCATTGTTATCATCAAAGAAAAGCTTTCCCTGCTGCACATGGATGAAATATTTTCCCTTGGGCATCGTAGTCGTTTTGCCCGCCGAATCACGCACTGTGAATTCATCCTCACAGCTCAGCTCTGCCGTTGCCTGCCCCACCACAATTCCTATACGGATTTGCTCGGCGGCAGCTGCAGCAGAGGCAAATATAAAAGTAAATAACAGTACAAACAGTATCAGTAATTTTTTAAGCATATACTTTTCCTCGATTTGCTAAGTTTAAGAAGAGGAGCAGTGAACAGTGAAAGGCTCCCTTTGAGGACATATGGCCAGAGAGGCTCCCCTAGGGGGGGACAAGGTGAATTGCCCGCAGGGCAAGAGAAGGCGCCCTGGGGCGGCTGTCACCCGATAGGGTGACTGAGAGGGGAATACAAGCAACGTAGCTTTATAGAAATCCCCTCTCCGTCATCGCTACGCGATGCCACCTCTCCCCTAGGAGAGGCTTTTCTACTGCTTGCCATTAAACTCCAATTATCCGTCAGCCTTTATCTGTTCACCATTTTAATATTTTTGCTTACAACCACAAACTTATCCTGCGCTGCTTCAGCCTTCGGCTTTTTGCGGATTTCGTAGCGGTCGCGCTCGCTGAAGACACAGCCGCAGTACTGCTGGCGATACAGCCCCAGCTCCAGGCTGATATTCACGCCGCGCTGATAGCCGACGCGGAAGTCTTCATAATAGAACGGAATACCGAACTCCGCCGCTGCGGCTTCAGCCTCCTTTTTTATCAGCTCATGGCGCTGATAGGGACTGACGAGCAACGTAGTAGAAAAGGCATCGTAGCCGTTTTCCTTGGCGAACTGCGCTGCGTAGCGCAAGCGCATACGATAGCAGAAGGCGCAGCGCACAGTTGGCTCCGCCAGCATACCGCGAATGCATTCCTCTATTGGATAGCTTTTGTCGATAATAAGATTGTAACGCTTCTTTTCACAAAACTCCCGCAGCGTGCTCAGCCTGTGCTTGAACTCCTTGTATGGATGAATGTTAGGATTAAAAAACAAAATATCGAAATCTGTACCCGCTGCCGTCAGCTGCTCCGTAGGATAACAGGCGCAGGGGCCACAGCAGGCGTGTAATAATAATTTCATTTTTCCTCCTGAGCAGCTTGGCTGCTTCATTGATTTTCGGGATATGGCATTCCCAGATATCTGTAGGTTTCGCGTGTTGCCATACGTCCGCGCGAGGTGCGGTTCAGCATTCCCTGCTGCATCAGATACGGCTCGATTACATCTTCAATGGTTGAGGACTCCTCGCTTACGGCTGCAGCAATCGTTTCGATGCCGACAGGACCGCCACCGAAGGTTTTGACGATGGTTGTCAGGATTTTGCGGTCATTGCGGTCGAAGCCGTAGCGGTCAACCTCCAGCTTGGCCAATGCCTCGTCTGCCAGCTGACGGTCGATAACCTCCACACCCAGCACCTGTGCAAAATCGCGCACACGCTTCAGCAGACGGTTCGCAATACGCGGCGTGCCTCTGCTGCGGCGGGCAATTTCCATAGCGCCTTCCTGGTCGATTTTCACATTCAGGATTTCCGCTGCACGTGTAATAATAAACTGCAGCTCCTCCGGCTTATAAAATTCCAGGCAGCACTGCACGCCGAAGCGGTCACGCAAAGGCGCTGCTATCGCGCCCAGGCGCGTGGTAGCGCCGATAAGCGTAAAATGCGGCAGGTCCAGACGCACGCTGCGCGCCGCCGGACCTTTGCCGATAATAATATCTAACGCAAAATCCTCCATAGCAGAATACAGGATTTCCTCTACGGTCTTGGACAAGCGGTGGATTTCGTCAATAAAAAGTACATCATTGTCGCCAAGATTGGTTAAGATTGCTGCCAAATCTCCCTGACGTTCAATCGCCGGTCCGCTGGTAACGCGGATGTTGACATTAAGCTCATTGGCAATAATGTTGGCCAGCGTAGTTTTGCCCAGGCCCGGAGGCCCGAACAGCAGCACATGATCCAGCGCTTCGTGGCGGGCAGCGGCAGCCTTAATGAAAATCGACAGATTATCCTTGACCTGCGTCTGACCTATATATTCATTTAACAGACGCGGACGCAGGCTGTACTGCCAGCCATCTGCTTCCTGTTCCGCCCCGGCAATAATTCTATCATCAAATTCCATAAGTACCTCCTAGTAAGCCTTTTGCAGCCTACTGCTGCAGGCTCAAATACCGCCAGACGATTTATCTACGGGAAATTACTTCATCATCAGTCTTAAGGCCTGCTTCAGAATTTCCTCGCTCGTCTTGCTCTCTGCGCCTTCGATTTTCTTGATTACGGGCATAATCTCGCTGTTGCTGTAGCCAAGGGAAGCAAGTGCTTCAATAGCCTCCGCTACCGCTCCGCTGCCTCCGGCAGCTACTGCTTCGCCGAAGCTGTCAGCGCTTTCGGCGGCCACGGGGCCGACCTTGTCCTTCAATTCCAGCAGCAGGCGCTCCGCCGTCTTTTTGCCGATACCCGGCAGCTTAGTGAGCACCTTGATATCGCGGCTCTGCACCGCCAGATAAAAGTCATCGGGCTTGACTGCTGATAAAATACCCAAGGCCATCTTGGGCCCTACGCCGCTGATAGTCAGCAGCAGCTCAAAGAGGTCATAATATTCTTGGCTCAAAAAGCCGTAAAGAACAATGGCATCCTCGCGTACCGCCGTGTGGATGTGCAGGCGTACGGATGCACCCTGCGTCAGCTGTGCCAGCTGTGCTGCCGGCATGAAAACACGGTAGCCTACGCCGCCTGCCGTTTCGATTATGCAGTTGTCTATGCCCAGGCTGTCAACAGTGCCCTTCAATGAACCTATCATTTATCTGCCCTCCTGCCATCTGCGCGTAGACGCAGTATTGATGCCGCAGATTGCCGCTGCCAGCGCATCTGCCGTATCATCCGGTTTAATTTTTTCGCGGATATTGAGCAGATGCATCACCATATAGATAACCTGCTCCTTCGTCGCACTGCCTGTGCCTACTACCGACAGCTTAATCTGCATCGGCGTAAACTCCATCACCGGCAGTCCCTTGTTGGCAGCAGCCAAAAGCACAACGCCGCGTGCCTGTCCTACAGGAATCGCAGTAGTCACGTTGCGGTTGAAAAACAGCTTTTCAATACTCAGCAAATCTGGCTTAAAGTGTTCTATGATATCTGAAATATCATCGTAAATCTTCTTCAGCCTCAGCTCAGGCAGCATGTCCTTATCCGTCAGCACCGAGCCGTAAAAAACCGGGCGCAGACGGTTGCCTGTCATATCTACCAGGCCATAACCGCAAATGGCGGTACCAGGGTCAATTCCTAAAACCAGCATAAAAACCTCTCAAAAAACAGAAAGCAGACATCAACTGCCTGCTTTCCTTTCTGCAACTATGCTTCGCGCATATTGCAGTTACTTCGTAATAATAATATTATTCCTCGTCGTCTTCCGGCAAGTCAGCGTTGGTGTAAACGTCTTGTACATCATCGCAATCATCCAATGCGTCCAGCATCTTCTGAACCTTTTCAGCGTCCTCACCGGACAGCTCAGCCATAGTATCAGGTACCATGGTGATTTCGGACATTGCAACTTCAATATTGTTATCAGCCAAAGCCTTTTCTACATCGTCATAAGCAGCCGGATCGGTAATGATTTCGAAGCCGTCTTCACTGCTCTTGATATCCTCAGCGCCAGCATCCAGAGCGATCATCATCAGATCGTCTTCGCTAACACCGGTTTCAGCGCTAACTGCGAAGATACCTTTTTGTTTGAACATGTAGCTTACACAGCCGCTGGCACCCAGGTTGCCGCCGTGCTTGGAAAATACGTGACGTACATCAGCAGCGGTACGGTTACGGTTATCGGTCAGGCAGCTAACCATCATAGCAACGCCTGCAGGACCGTAGCCTTCATAGGTAATCTCTTCGAAGCTTTGGCCTTCCAGAGCACCTGCACCCTTTTGGATTGCACGTTGAATGTTGTCTTTCGGGATATTGTTAGCCTTAGCTTTGGACAGAGCCAGCTTCAGCTTCATGTTACCGGTAGGATCAGCACCACCCATACGAACAGCAATGGTGATTTCGCGACTGATTTTAGTAGTGATTTTGCCGCGCAGAGCGTCAGCCTTGCCTTTTTTATGTTTAATGTTCGCCCATTTAGAATGTCCTGACATTGTAAATTCCTCCAAACTTTCTCTTTGCCATATTTATTTAAGCATTTACCATAATATTTTACCACGCCAGCTGTGTTTTTTCAACAGCAAACGCCAGCAGATAGCTTTATTTTGCAAAAACATCCTTAATGCTGTCATAATGTAAAAAAATTCCCTGTTGCGCCAGCTCCTGAATTTCCTCTAACGTCGCCAGCTTATATTCCAGCGCCTCATTATGGCGAATTTTTACCTGCTCCGGTGCAAAAGGCAACGTAAAGAGATAGCAGTCGACGAAATAATTGTCGCCCTCACCCGGATTTTCGCGGTGATAGGTAAGCGCCGGCCCGCCAACGCAGGCAGAAACATCCAGACCTGTTTCCTCCCACACCTCGCGGTTTACAGCCTCGCGTGAGCTTTCACCCGCCTGCACCGCACCGCCGGGAACCTCCCACCAGCCGGCAGCCCAGGCCTTCGTCAGCACACGTCTGGTAATCAGAAAGCGTCCGTCGGTGTTACGCACAACACCAAGCACTGTCAGATGGTATTCACCGTCCTGCAGTATCCAGTCATTCTTTTTCATTGTCCGTCCGGTAAGACGGCGTTCACTGTCATAAATATCCCATTGCTCCATGATAAATTCCCCCTCTTAAAGCAAGCGCGGCAAATATTTGAAAATCAGCCAAAAGCCACAGGTCATGGCGAAGGCAATGCTGCCGCTGTCATAATCTATATAACCGAGATACAGGCTGTTTAAGCCCGTAACAAAAATCATATTCAGCCACATAAAGCCGTAGGCCCACAATAATATCTGTACCCACAGCGGCGGCTTTTTATAGGGATGAGGCTCATTATTCTTTATCATGATGCTTTTCCTCATCTAGCAGCTGCACAGCATCCAGCTGCTTCTGCAAGCGTGCTGTATAGCGCTTGGTTGTATGCAGAGCATTCTGCCCCTCCTCCAGCTTTTTGGCTGTTTTATCAAGGGCTGCTTCCAAGCCGGCAAGCTCCTGCTTCACCTTGTTCAGCAGCTGCCATACCTCGGTAGTACGCTGCTGCACCGCCAAGGTACGGAAACCCAGCTGCAGGCTGTTGACCAACGCTGCCAGCGTCGTAGGCCCCGCCACGCAAACTCTGAATTTCAGCTGCAGCTCCTCGGCCAGTCCCGGCAAAGCCAAAGCCTCCGCAAACAAGCCCTCGCTCGGCAGATACATTACGGCAAAATCCGTCGAATACGGCGGGCAGATATATTTTTCGCAAATATCCTTCGCTTCGCTCTTCAAGCGTCGCTCCAGCTGCTTCGCCGCTGCATCCGCTGACTGCGTATCACCGGCCTCACGCGCCTGCTGCAGGCGTTGGTAATCCTCCAGCGGAAACTTGGCATCAATTGGCAACAGCACCTCCTGCTCCCGCTGCCCCGGCAAACGCAGGGCATATTCCACGCGCAGGCCGCTGTGCGGACGCACCTCAGCATTTTCTACATATCTTGCACGGTCAAGAATATCCTTGAGGATATTGCCCAACTGCATTTCACCCCAGGTGCCACGCACCTTGACGTTCGAAAGAACGCGCCGCAGCTCGTCCACGCCGCAGGAAAGGCTCTGCATCTGTCCCAAGGACTGGTGTACCTCGCCCAGGCATTTGTTGACCTGCGCGAACTTCTGCTCCAGCGATTGATTAAGGCGCTCGTCCACAGTCATGCGGATGCGCTCCAGGTTTTGGTCCGTCATATCCGCCAGACGTGCCACCCGCTTGTCAATCTGCTCGCTCAGCCTGTCGCTCGCCGCCTGGTTTTCCAGGCGTGCTGCCCGCGCCAGCGTGCTCTGCTCGCCGCGCAGGTCATACATGCTTTCCGACAGCCTGCGCTCCAAAAGCTCCAGCCGCTGCGCTGTCATATCAGCCTTGGGCCGTCCCTGTATCAATAATATTATCACACCTGCCAAAAGCAAGGCTATGACAATCATCAAAGCTATAGCTAATGTACTCATTTCTTTTATAGTGACCTCCGTTATTTTTTTATTATAGCAGAAATCAACCACATAGCCAACAGATTAACGAACAAAATTTTTATGTTCGTTATAACATTTTCGCAATTCAACTTTTTTAACAAAATCAGCTTACATCTGCGCCCAAATCGTGTATAATATATTCATACATTATTTATTCCAAAGAGGTATTACATTATATGATAGATGAAAGTCCTAATCTCAACTCTGCTGATAAAATTCTTGAAGCCGCAACCAAGCTGTTTGCCATGGACAGCTTTGCTGCCGTGTCCATCAAGCAGATTTCTGTTGCCAGCGGCGTCAACAGCGCATTGATTTCCTATTATTTCGGTGGCAAGAAGAATTTATATCAGGAGGTTTTATATACCGAGGCCGAAAAATTTCTGAAGCTGCAGGACAAAATCCGTCAGCAGCCAGGTTCACCGCTGACCAAGCTGCGAACCTATGTAGACGGCATTGCCGAAATGCAGCAGCAGAACCCCTATAACATTCACCTGATTTACCGCGAGCTGCTGACACCACAGCCCATGTTTGAAAACTATGTGCGCAGCAAGCTGTACCGCATCCACCAGTTCATGACGGAGCTGGTTGAGGAAGCGATTGCGTGCGGCGAAATCGTTGCAGATATCAAAGCAACCCACGTTGCCTTCACGCTGGAAGGTATTATCATGTTCTTCTTTCTGATGCATAGCCATATCTGCGAGCTGGGCAATTTCAAAAACGGCGCAGAGCTGGATTATCTGCTGCAAGCGCTCAACACCTACCTTGCATCGCTTAGCAAAAAATAAATATATTCCTTAAACAAAGCTGCTTTCCGGCAGCTTTATTTTTGTTTACAACTTTGTTGCTTGACGCTGTCTACATTACAACCTATAATTTAATTGAACGATTAAAAATTTTACAACAATAAAACTTTTCTGCAAGGGAGCTGTTAAATCATGCAGTCTATTATGGAAAAACTTCCTGATAAAAAGAAACTCGCTGCCGGAGCTGCCGTTGTCATACTGGCAGCCGCAGGCTGGCAGCTTTACAGCAGTATTACGCATAAGCCGCAGGAGGCAAACTACATCCCCATCGTCCGGACTATGACGATTGGCGAAAGCATTGTCGATTCCTCCACCGTCTATCCAGGCGAGGTACGCGGGCGCTACGAAAGCCAGCTGGCCTTCCAGACTGCCGGCAGAATTGCTTCCCGTCTTGTCAACGTCGGCGACCGGGTACACGCCGGCCAGATCCTGATGACCATCGACCCGAAGGATGTAAACCAGAGCGTAGAAGCAGCCAATGCGCAGCTGGCATCTGCCATTGCCAACCAAAAGCTGGCAGCCGACAATGCAGCACGCTTTAACAAGCTGTATGCCGGCGGTGCTGTAAGCGAAGCAACGCGCGACCAATACAACACCCAGCTAGAGGCAGCCAATGCTGCGCTGCGTCAGGCACAGGCCAACGCCAACGCCAGCGGCAACCAGCTTGGCTACACGCAGCTGACGAGTGATGCCGACGGCGTTGTGGCAGCCATCACCGGCGAAGCAGGCCAGGTAACGGCAGCCGGTACGCCGATGGTCACCATCGTGCGCAGCGGTGAACGAGAAATCCAGATTAATGTGCCGGAAAACGTCAAGCTAAGTATCGGCCAGCAGGCAGAAATCAGCTTCTGGGCGCTTCCCGATGTTACGGCGAAGGGCACTGTCCGCGAAATTTCGCCTATTGCCGACAGCATTACACGTACCTATAAGGTGCGCGTTGCGGTGCCGCAGCTGCCTGCAGCAGCCAAGCTCGGCATGACTGCCAAGGTCAGCTTTAAGGACGCTGCGGCAGCAGCGGACGAGCTTGTTATCCCCGCTACGGCGCTGTATCAGGTGAACGGCAAGACACAGGTCTGGCTGGTGCGCAATAACCGCGCTGTGCTGCAGGACGTTAAGGTTGCCGGCTACGTAGGCAACAATGTGCGTCTGGCAGGCGGCTTAAACAAGGGTGATATTCTGATAACCGCCGGCCTCAGCAAGCTTGTCGATAACCAACAGGTACGTCTGACCAAAGGCGGTGATATCTGATGTCAAACAACGAAAAGCATCATGCCAACTGGGCAGAATGGGCTATTAACCATCGCCAGTTAGTTTACTTCTTTGCTGTGCTTGTGCTGATTATGGGTATGTTTTCCTTTAAATCGCTCGGACGCAGCGAGGACCCCAGCTTTGCCGTCAAGCAGATGGTAGTATCCGCAGCCTGGCCCGGTGCCAGCGCCAAAGATGTCGAGATGCATCTGACCAATACGTTGGAAAAGCAGATTCAAAGCTTGCCGCAGGTTAAGAAAATCACCAGCTATTCGCGCCCCGGCGTCTGCGTTATTACCGTAGCGCTCAAGGATGAGGTTACCGGCAACACGGTACGTCAGCGCTGGCTGGAGCTGCGCAATATCGTCAATGACGGCAAGAAGGACTTGCCGTCGGGTACCGTAGGTCCGTTTTATAACGACCGTTTTGATGATGTTTACGGCAATATCTACGCAATTACCGGTGACGGCTTCACCTATGAGGATATGCGTAAATACGCCGAAAAAATTAAGCTGGACTTCTTCAGCGTGCCTGATGTCAAAAAGGTTGAGCTGGTAGGTGTTCAGCCGGAGAAAATCTTCGTGCAGATGCAAACCGCCAAGCTATCGCAGCTGGGACTGGATATCAACAGTATTGCCAACACTATCAAAGCACAGACCTCGGTCAATGCCAGCGGTATGATTGAAGCCGACACAGCCAACTCCTACCTGCGCATTACCGGCAGCCCCGACAGCGTGGAAAATATTGCTGCCATCCCCATCAATGCCAACGGCCGTGTCTTCCGCCTGGGCGATATCGCAACCATCACCCGCGGTTATGCAGACCCGCCGGAAACAATGATGTACTATAACGGCAAGCCCGCAGTCGGCATTGCTCTTTCTATGGAGGACGGCGGCGATAACATCAAGCTCGGCGAAAATCTTGCCAAGGAAATCGCCCGTATCCAAAAGGAACTGCCGCTCGGACTGGAGCTTAATCAGGTTGCCAACCAGCCTGAGGTCGTAAAGAAATCCATCAGCGAATTCTCCGAAAGCCTTTACGAGGCAATTATCATCGTGCTGGTAGTCAGCCTGATGACACTCGGACGCCGCAGCGGTTACGTAATTTCCTGCTGCATCCCGCTGATTTTGTTAGGCTCCTTCTGCGCCATGTTCGCTTTGGGCATCGATTTGCATAAGGTATCCCTGGGCGCACTGGTTGTTTCCCTTGGTATGCTGGTCGATGACGCCATCGTCGTCGTGGAGCTGATGGAAGTAAAAATGTCTGAAGGCATGCCGCGTAAGGAGGCAGCCTCCTATGCCTTCAAAACCTGCGCCTGGCCGCTGCTGACAGGCACCACCATTACCTGCCTCGGCTTCATGCCGATTGCCTTTTCCAAGGCCAGTGCTTCGGAATTTGCCTACAGCCTTTTCCCGGTTATGACCGTAACCCTGATGCTGTCCTGGCTTGTTTCCGCAACCTTGGCACCGGTATTGGGCTATGAATGGATCCGTCCTACCGTTATCAAGCAGGAATCTTATGACAACAGCTTCTACCGCGCCTTCCGCAAGCTGCTGCACTGGGCATTGGGACACCGCATTACAGTTATCGGCATTACGCTGGCGATGCTGGGACTTTCCATGTTCATGCTGCGCTTCGTCAGCCAGGAATTCTTCCCCGCCTCCGTACGTCCGGAGCTTTTGGTAGAGCTTAATATGCCTGAGGGCAGTTCGATTAAAACTACAGATGCCGCAGCACGCAAGCTGACGAATCTGATTAAGGACGATAAAGAATTAGACCACGTTTCCACCTATGTAGGCGAAAGCGCACCGCGCTTTGTGCTGGTAATCGATCCGGTGCAGCCGCGTGATAACTATGCACAGCTCGTAGTTGTAGCCAAGAGCGTTGAGGACCGCAAAAAGCTGGAGAAGCGCATCAGCGAGTTGGCTGCCGAGCATTTGCCGGAGGCTATTGTCTACTCCCGCTCGATTCCGCTCGGTCCGCCTGCTCCCTATCCTGTTATGATCCGCGTCACCGGCAACAGCGATGCGCAGGTTAAGGAATATGCGCAAAAGGTGCGCAAGGTGATGGCCGCTAATCCCTACGTCAACATGACACGTCTTGACTGGCTGGAGCAGACCAACGCAGTTAAGCTGAAGGTCGACAATGACAAGCTGCTGCAAATGGGGCTCACGCGCCAGACTGTGGCCAACGCTCTGCAGGCTCAGGTATCCGGTTATACTGTTGCAACCTACCTAGAGGGCGACCAGCAGATTGGTATCGTTTTCCGCCTGCAGCCTGACCAGCGCGCAGATATTTCGCAGCTGGAAACTATCTCCATTCCTACGAGCCAGGGCGCTGTGCCGCTGTCACAAATTGCGCATCTTGATTACACCAGCGAGGACAATATCATCTGGCGCCGCAACCTGCGTCCTACGATTACCGTCAACGGCGGTATTGTTGACGGCGTTACCGGCAACGATGTTACCAAGCAGGTGTATAAGGAGCTGGAGCCCCTGCGCAAGGAGCTGCCTGCCGGCATGAGCATCGAGGTAGGCGGTTCGCTGGAGGACAGCAACGATACATTGAATTATCTGATGAAGCCTATACCGCTGATGCTGCTGCTGATTGTCGTTCTGATTATGCTGCAGATGCAGGATATCCGCAAGCTGCTGGTTATTATGCTGACGGCGCCGATGGGTATAATCGGCGTTATCTTCGGCCTACTGCTGTTCAATTCCGCTTTGGGCTTTATGGCTGAGCTTGGTATTCTGGCGCTCACCGGTACGATTATCCGTAACAGTATGGTGCTGGTTGACCAGATTCAGCAGCATCTTGATGCCGGGATGGAGCCTGCCAAGGCGATTACGGAATCAGCAATTGTGCGTTTCCGTCCGATTATGCTGGCAGCCTTCACTACGGTACTGGGATTGATTCCGATGTTCGCCAGCCAGTTCTGGAATGCGATGGCTGTGGCTATTGCCTGCGGTCTGACCGGAGCAACGCTGCTGACGCTGGTGGTACTGCCGGTGCTGTACGCGATTGTGTTTAAGGTTAAAGCAGAATAGAGCTGAGATTGGTTTATAAGAAATTACTAAAACCCATGTCACGCCGAAATCGGCAGGACATGGGTTTTCTTTATTCTCAATGCATGCTTTAATAGCGTGCGCTATTTTTTTATCTTCTGCAATACGCCTGCATCCGCTCAAACAGGTAATCCGCTCCCCTTTCGCCCATAAACGGCAAATGCGTTGCCACAGCGCTATTCATAAACGGTGCGCTGATGAGCACCTTCGTATTACCGGCATCCGCCTGCAGCAGTGCCACATCATCCGCCAAAATAAGCGTATCCTGCAGCCCACGAATTATCTGCAGCCAATCGCTCTCCTCAGCGTATGCTTCTATGTCTGCTGCCGGCTCAGCAATAGCCTTTAGGCTGTGCGCACACATTTTGTGCAGTACAGTGATGCCGCCCTGCTCCAGAAAGGCACTCACGCCCTGTACCAAATCATAATCGCCCTTAACTACAGCCTTCCTTGGCTTGTTGTTGCCCATCATAGTGAAAAGACTGAGTCTGGAAAGGCTCTTTTCCTTTGTTTGCAGACGTAGCAATACCATAGAATCCGGCTCCCTGCCTACCGCTTCTCCAACCTGCGCCAAAAAGCTCAGCGTGCCGCTGTAACCGTAGGGAACAGTGTAAATATAAGGCGTGCCAAATTTTTCCTGCAGATATTTGGCAGCAGCAAGGCCTTCGTTGCCCAGCACAATATTCACCTGTGCCAGGCCCATATCCTCCAACTCCTCCACGCTCGTGTCGCAGCAAAGACAGGCGTTACAGCTCAGCTCCAGCGCTTCGCTCAGCAAACTCTTTATCTCCCATATATCGCTTTCCATACGGTAACGCCACAAAGAAGCACCGATTATATTGTAAATGCCTTTTTCCTGCGCAACGCCCTTTTGCGGCAGATTACGCACCAGCAGCTTATACGTTTCAGCCAAACCAATGCTGTAATCGCCGCGGAAGCCGCCCTGCTCAAAGGCTACGAGCTTAGCCTTGACCTCATTTTGCATATAACGGCACACACCCTTGATATCGGTGCCGATAACGGCAGTTACGGAAGATGCAACGACAAAAATAACCTTCGGCGCATAATTTTTATCCAGTTCGACAAGCGCATCCTCCAGACGTGTTACGTCGCCCATGACAACATCGTCCTCGCTCATATGCGTGGTGAAGAAGCGGTTTTGAAAGCGCAGGCCCAGGCCTCCGTATAAGCCCATGCTGTAATGCGTGGTGCCTGCAGGGCCGTACTCCAGCACAATTGCTCCCTGTACTGCCAGAAGGCTCCAAATAATTCCCATTCTGTCTGACGGAGTCGGTAAAAATCTTACTAAGCTCACAGACCTGCCTCCTTTCTGAATTTTTTCGCATCAGCCACAGCCTGCTGCAGGATTTTCAGCAGGAAGGTGTTGCATTCAAAGCCCAGCATTTTGCCTGCCGGATCACTGTGCAGCTGTGCAATACCCTTGCGTCGCAAACGTTCGCCAAACTCATGTCCTATGTAAATCCACGGATGCAGTACATCATAAACATATTGCAGCGGTGCGATATTCGCCGCCTTGCAGACATACGGATCAGTAGCTGCCAAAATGCTTTCGAGATCCGCAAAATCCTCCTCCCGCAGCTTATTGCTCTGAATCAGCTGCGGGACCATTCCCAACCTGCACAGATAGCTGTTGAGCTCAAAACAGTCATACTGCGTATTGCCAAAAATATACGGCACTCCCTGCACAACAGGCAAAATCTCCTGCTCCAACGCCTTGCATTCGTCAAATTTCGCACCGACCTCCGCAGGCAACGGCAGCTCAAGATACGCAAACAGATGCTGATAGGCCTGTAAAATCTTTTCCGGTGCGGCAAAACAGTTGAAGTAAACATATGGAATGCCGTACTGCTCCCGCATAGTCTGCGCCAACGGCAGCGCAATATCATTGACAACAATATTGACCTTTGCCGCCGGAGCGTGACAGATGTCGTCACTTGTGCAGCCGCTGGGCAGCTGTACACCGATTTTCACACCGGACTTTGTCAGCAGTGCATAGAGCTCCGTATCCGCAAAATCACCAAAGCGCTGTCCCAAAACATTCACACTGCCATCACATTTCTGCGACTGCATAATGCTTTGGCAGGCAGTAATGGCGCGCTCAAAGCCGGGAAAATGATCCTCGCACTTAAAGTGCTCGGTATGCACCGCCATTACCGGAATGCTATACTGCTTTGTCAGCTCCTCGGCAATCACGTCATAATCATCACCGATAACCTCAATAACGCAGGTAGTCACAAGCATTACGCATTTAGGCTGATATTCCGACACAATCTCTTTAAACGCCTTATGCATACTTTCGGCACTGCCGAAGGTCACATCATTACTGTCGAGCACTACCGAAACACAGCGCCCGTTAATACCGCCGTAGCGGTCGCTGAGAGTCAGGCTTTTGGTATAATAGCTGCATTCGTCCGTACCCACGATAACCAGCAGGCAATCCTTGATGCCGCCGGCAATCATAGCTGCACCCATCAGCGGACAGTGGGTGCCTGGGAAGAGTGCCGTCGTCAGTTGGGGAATGTCCTTAATCGTCTGTACTTTGCTCAACCGGTTCAGGCGTTCTAAAAGCTCGTTACCATCAATGCCTACAGCCTGTGGTGGCCCGCTCAGTTTTTCCTGCAGCTTGCGCCTTGCCTTTTCTTGCAAATCCATCTTTTTCTCCTATTCCTCTTCATCCTCGCTGAGATCCAAAACACGCTCGGCTAGCTCATTATATACCTGTACCATCGGAGAATCCTTAACAAATTCACTGACAGTACCGCCCTGATTTTCGGCAATCTGAATATCGCCGCTGCGCGGAACGTACTGCACAACCTCGGTACCGATTTCTGCGGCAGCCTTGGCCACAAGCTCTTGCTCATTTTCAATATTTTTGGCGTTGAGAATGATGCCCTTTAAACGTGCATAACCGCGACGGCCGAAGTTTTTGATTGCCCGGGCGATGTTGCTTGCCGCATAGAGGGCCATCATTTCGCCGGAGGAAACGATGAATACCTCACGTGCGTAGCCTCCGCGGATGGGCATGGCAAAGCCGCCGCATACTACATCGCCTAAGACGTCGTAGATTACGATGTCAGGCTTATAGGTTTCAAAGGCTTCCAGCTCGGCCAATTTTTCGAAGGCGGAGATGATGCCGCGGCCTGCGCAGCCGATGCCAGGGGTGGGGCCGCCGGCTTCTACGCACAGGACACCGCCGAAGCCTTCAAAGACGATGTCCTCAAGCTTTAATGCTTCGCCCTTTTCTTTTAACTGCTCCAGCACCGTAGGAATACGTTTGCCTTCCATAAGATTTTTCGTGCTGTCACTTTTGGGGTCACAGCCAACCTGCATAACCTTGTAGCCCTTTAAGGCCAGTGCTGCCGATAAATTGGAGGTGGTGGTGGATTTGCCGATACCGCCCTTACCGTAAATTGCAATTTTTCTCATAACCTTCTCCTTTTATGTTTTGTAATAGTTGGGAAATGTTTTGAACATAAACTTTCCCCATACCATATATTTACATATTCTAAAAAACAAGCAGGAACTATTTTTCGTAGTTCACTGCTTGTTTTTATATTATAGGGTAGTGCGCATAATACGTTTTAATTCTTCCAGATTCTTCATCACATACTGACTGGAGCAATGCATATATTTCATCGGCACAATAACAACCTTCCCGTTTTGCACGGCAGAAACAGTCTGATAGCTGGGATCATTCAAAATTTCTTCCTTGCGTATCTCGGCATTTTTGTGCTGTCCGCCAAAAGACCAGTCCAATACAATCAGTCTTTGGGGATTCATAGCAATAATCTGTTCCTTGCTGAGATAAGATGACTGCGGGAAATCGTATTTTGCAGCCAGATTTTCAATATTACATGCTTCGCAGATGCTAGCAGGCATTGAGCCCTTTTGGCCGATACCGCCGTTAGGATGAATCAGCAGAACACTTCCAATCTTCTGTCCTTCGGTAGAAGCCTTAAGATATGCGGCAACCTTTTCTGCCAGGCTGTTGGCAGCAGCCTTATTATCTGCTACCTCGCCCACAATTTTAATGTAATCAGGAATTTCCTGTATAGTCTTGGGCTGACGCAAGACACATGTCTTGATGCCGACACTGTCAAGAGTGTCCGCCAGCTCGTTGGCTCTGCCGTCAGTCAGAATAACAATATCCGGTTTAAATTTCATAATCTGCTCGGGATTATTTTCGCATACAGGTATACCCTTCAGCTTTTCGTAGCAGTTTGACAAATCCTCTTCCCTTGCCCACATATCTGTAGCAATTATCCGGTCTGTCGGTATAAGGTCCGTTAAAATATCTGTAGCGCTGTAATTTAAGCAAACTATTCTTTTAGGTGCTGATGCAAAGGTTATCTTCTTGCCTCTGGCATCAACAACGGTATAACCGCCGCCCTGCTCCTGCGAGGACAAGGAATCCTTGGCGCAACCGGTGACTAATAACAAGGCTAATGCCATTATTACCAGAAAAAGCTTTTTCATTATTCACCTTCAAAGCATTTAATTAAAATGTTCTTTCATAAGTAATGAACCAGTCACGGTACGGCAACAGGCAGCCTCTGGAAGCAGCCATCTCTTCGGTTCTGTTCAGAATGTTATTGACTGCAAACTTCACGCTGTTTTCTTTGTCAAACTGATATGTAGCATTAAAGCTCAGATATTGCTTGATGCCATTGCCGGAATACGGTGCATATGACAGATAACGCATAGCAGCATATTGGTGCAACAGGTTGGTGGCTAACTTACCGTTTTTATAGCCAAGAACGCTGTTAATCAGCAATTTATCATCGCAGTTTCTGAAATCAGCACCCGGTTTATCAATCTGCTTAGGATCAGAATATGCAACAGAGGTCTTGAAGCTCCAATGATCGCTCAAAACGCCTTCATAGGAAACCTCTAAGCCGGTGTTTTTAAACTTGTTGGCATTGACAACCATGCTGTGGTCATCGTCAATTTTCTGGGTAAAGATTCTGTTGCTGATATCCAGATGATACAAAGAAACCTTTAAGAATTCGCGGGGAGACAAAAGCTTCTTCCAGCCGATTTCATAGTTCCAGCCGGTTTCGGGACCAAGGTTATCATTGAAAATCATAGAATCGCTGTCGGAGTATTGGTCGCCAATGGTAGGCATACGGAAGGATTTGTTGACGTTCAAGAATACGGTATCCTTATTGTTCAGCTTGTGCAGTAATTGTAAGGACGGCAGGAATTCATTTTTCATATCGTCATACATTACTTCACGGCCGCCGAACGATAAGGTTGTTTTGTCGGTCATGTTGTCAACAGCCTGGATATATACAGCCTTTCTGTGACGTTTAATCATGTCCAGACCGAAGGAGGTACCTTTAACGTTTCCATGAGAATCTGCTTCCAAAGCCATTTCCGCACCGGTAGTAATGTTAAACTTACCAATATCAAAATTATATTTAGCGTCTACGCCATAGTTCCAGCTTGTTCTGCGCAGGGAACTCTTGGGCATCAGCTCATAAGCTGCGTTATAGGCATCATTTTTGTATCTGCGCTTTTGGCCGAATACGGTAACATCAAGGCCTTTATTATTATATGCTACATTAAGGTCATGGAATACGATATTGGTTTCATTGGAGCCGGTCTTCTTTAAAGCTTTAAACTTATCGTAATCATTCTGATTATCAGTCAGCATATATCTCATAGATAAATTATCATTAGGTTTGTACTTTAACATAACACTGTTTTTCTCCATCCACTTGCCTTGAGATGTTTTCTTCGCAGTGTACCAGTTGCGTTCCGCAATTCTGTCATGAGTATATGCCATACCGAATTTGCTGTCGCTTACATTCAAGGTAGCCAGGCGCTTGCCTCTGCTGCCGTAGCCTGCACTTGCAGAAATTTGTTGGGACTGCTTGGTAATGATATTGATAACACCGGTCAGGGTATCGGTGCCGTAAAGAACTGCGCCGGTACCGCGGATAATCTCGATTCTTTCCACAGCATTAACAGGAATAGCGTCCAGGTTACCAAAGCCCTGCATATTTAAAGGAACACCGTCAACCAGGATAGTCGGATTACGGCTTGCGCCGGTCAGACCTCTCATACCAAATGTAGAGCCAACACCGGTAGGCTGAGCGGCAATTGCGCCCGCTGCATATTCCAATACTTCCTGTACGTTGCTGCCGTTGTAGTTTTTAATATCTTCCGCAGTGAAAATTTCGGTAGTAGCGGGAGTATTCAGCTCCTGCTTAATTTTCTCCTGAGAAGCTGTTACAACAATTTCATCTAAATTATATTGATCCAGCTTTTCTGCTGCAAAACTTACGCTTTGAGGCAAAATTCCCAAAATCATGAATAAAGCGGCAACTTTTTTTCGGTTCATTTTCAACATAAAAATACAATACCTCCTAACAACTTCATCACAAACTCATACACTCACCTAATGCTTATACTCTAGCATTATTATGTTGTTTATGTTATGATGATACAGTATACTCCATATAGTAACTATAATGTCAATAGGAGAGATTTTTAAATGATAGATAAGGGCAATTTCTTTTATGCCAGCGACTTGGCGCAATTATATAACATATCCAAGCAGACGCTGATTTTCTATGACAAAAAGGATTTGTTTAAACCTGATTATGTAGATTCGAACGGTTATCGCATGTATTCGCTAAAGCAGTTTTTCATCTTGGGAATAATTCTGGATTTGAAAATAATGGGCTTTCACCTTAATGATATAAAAAATTTTCTGGACCATCGCACCCCTGACGATACGCTTTCTCTGCTCAATAAGCAATTACATAAATTGACAAAGCAAATAGAACTTACTACAAAACTATGCGACAACATAAAATCTAAAATAAATACCATAAATATCTACAACGATTGCAAGCTGAACGAAATAACCTTGTCCTACAGAGAAGAGGAGTATTTTTTGGTAAGCGAGAAAATCCTGCTTTCGTTACCACAAAAGGAACGGTTTTTAGCTGCTGCTACCCTGCTGAATTCAGCAGTCGATAAAAACGGACTCAAAGAATACAACCTCAGCGGATTTATTTTTAATGAAAAAATTACTGATTTTTCTCCGGAATCCTATAAGGTATTCTGCAAAACTAACAAAAGCAATCACAATTACGTCAAGCCTTACGGTCTGTATCTGCAAATCTGCGTTAATACCAATTTTGCCGACGCAGTTAATACTGCCAAACCGTTTTTAAATAATTTTTGCAAAGCACTGAATTTAAAAACAAATAACATTATTTATATCAAAACATTAAGAAATTACTGGTCAACCGATTCGCATGACAACTTCATTTCTAAAATAGAAGTACCCGTATTATAAGCGGATTATAGTAAGTATAATGTTCGCAGAAGAAATTCACTCCCTTGACATTCCCCCATATTTCAAGTAAACTTAAATTAAGTTCTTCAAAACCGCAAGTAAGCTTATGCATCCGGCTCATTTACCTGCGGACAATTAAATAAGCAGTATATCCTGCAGATGTACTTTGTCTGCAGAAGCTTAAGCAAGGCCATTTATCTGGTACATTCTAAGAGTAGTACAAACTGACGATTTTTAATCGTCAGGGTGCTGCTCTTTTTTGTTTTGGCACTGCTTATGTATTTTTTATAACATCTGTGTTAAAATGAAAGGAGAGAAACCATGCAAGACCTGCTAACAAAATTTGCAAACCTGACGATTCAAAGTGACTTCATCTTCAAGAAGGTTATGTCGCGCAAGCGCATCTGCAAGCATCTGCTGGAGGAGCTGCTGCAAATTGAGATTGCAGACATCAACTACATTGAGGCAGAAAAAACTATTGATCCTAACTACACAAGCCATGGCATCCGTCTTGATATCATCGTAGCGGACGATAAAAACACGCATTATAATCTGGAGATGCAGGTGAAAAATAATAAAAATCCCGATACGGATACCTACGTCCTGCCCAAGCGCTCACGCTATTATCAGGCGCTGCTTGATATTGATTTGCTGCAAAAGGGACAGCCTTATGACCTGCTGCCACCGACATTTATCATTTTTATCTGCGTTTTTGATTTCTTTGAACAGGGTAATTATGTCTATACCTTTAAAAAATGTTGTCTGGAAAATCGGGAGTTGGAGCTTCCCGATGAAGCGACAACCATGATTTTAAACACCAAAGGTACGCATGGCGATATCTCCAAGGACATCAAGAGCTTTTATGATTATGTAAACAACCACATTGTAACTACTGATTTCACCAAGCAGATTGACGATGAAATCAGCTATCTTAAATTAGATACGAAAGTGAGGCGGGAATTTATGCTTATGGAAGCACGTTTATTAGATGAGAGGCGTGAAGGCGAAGCTATCGGTCTTGCTAAGGGCGAAGCTGAACATAAACTTAAAGTCGCTAAGCTCATGCTGGCTAAAGGTTGCTATTCTCTGCAGGAAATCACGGAACTTTCCGGTTTATCTCTCGCTGATGTGGAGAAGCTAAAGGAAGAGTCTTAACCACATTGTAACTACTGAATTTACTAAACAGATTGACGATGAAATCAGCTATCTCAAATTAGATACGAAAGTGAGGCGGGAATTTATGCTTATGGAAGCACGTTTATTAGATGAGAGGCGTGAAGGCATTGCTGAAGGCAAAGACATCGGCTTCGCTGAAGGCAAAGACGTAGGCCTTGTTGAAGGCGAAGCTAAAGAGAAACTCGCTACTGCTAAACGTCTTTTCAGCATGGGCCTTTCTGTGAAGGATATCGCCAAGGCTACTTCTCTCCCGATTGAGCAAGTTGAGGCGTTGCAAGCTGAGCAAGCCTAATACGAAAAATTAAACACAAAGCACTAAAACCCATGTCCCGCCGAAATCGGCAAGACATGGGTTTTCTGTATTCTCAGTGCATGCTTTAAGAGCGTGCGCTATTTTTATTTTATTATCTTCTGCAGTACGCCTGCATCCGCAAGCTTCTTCCTTACTCCTTCTGATACAAATCATAATAACGTCCCTTGCGCGCCAGCAACTCCTCATGGCTACCGCATTCCGCAACAGCGCCTTCGTCAAGCACCACAATCTTGTCCGCATGACGGATGGTGGAAAGACGATGCGCAATAATCAGCGTAGTGCGTCCTACCGCCAGCTCGTCGAGCTCCTTTTGTATCTGCTGCTCCGTAATATTGTCGAGTGCACTTGTAGCCTCATCCAGCACTACTACCGGAGGATTTTTGAGGAAGACACGCGCAATCGCCAAGCGCTGCTTCTGGCCGCCGCTCAGCTTCACGCCGCGCTCACCCACCTCGGTATCGTAGCCCGCAGGCAGCTTTTGAATGAACTCATCCGCCGCCGCAGCCTTCGCTGCCGCCTGCACCTCGTCCGCTGTTGCGTCCGGTTTGGCGTAGGCTATGTTGTAGCGCACGCTGTCGCCGAAGAGAAAGACATCCTGCTGCACCAGGCCGATTTGCCTGCGCAGCGATTCCTGCGTAAATTCACGGATATCGCAGCCGTCCAGCAGAATTCTGCCGCTCTGCGGCTCGTAAAAGCGCAGCAAAAGGCTGGCGATAGTTGTTTTGCCTGCTCCCGTAGCACCCACAAAGGCCACGGTTTCACCTGCTGCCACGCTCAGCGAAAGATTGCGGATAACTGGTCTGCCGTCCGCATAGGCAAAGCTGACGTTATCAAAGGTGATGTTCCCTTTACAGGGCGGACAAATTTTAGCATCCGGTGCATCAATAATCTCGGGCTTTTCCTGCAACAGCTCATAAAAACGCTTGAAGCCTGCCATACCGCGCTGATATACCTGAATGAAGCCCAGAAGTTGCATCAGCGGTTTCATAAACAGGCCCACGTAGAGGAAGAAGGCCACCAGCTCGCCGAAGCTCATCAGCCCCTGATTTATCAGCAGGCCGCCCACTACTAATATCGCCACATTGATAAAGTTGCTGAAGAAAATCATACTGCCGACGAAATAAGATGTTATTTTGAAGGATTTTTTGCATACTTTCAGATAGGCATCCGCCTTTTCCATAAACTGCGCCATATCGCTGCGCTCGCCGGCAAAGGCTTTGATCAGACGCACGCCGTTAATGCTTTCCGCAGCCTTGCCCGTTACCTCGCCCATTGCCACACGATTGGCAAAGAAGGCCTTTTTCATGCGCAAGTTGACGAAAACGGTATGCACTGCCTTCACCAGAAGCAGGAAGGCGATAAGGCTGCCCAGCATAGGATTCATGTAAATCAGAATAACCATCGTGCCAAGCATCGTCAGCCCGCAGACGATAAGATCAATCGGAGCATTGCCTGCGAAGCCGTTAATTTCGCTCAAATCGCTTGTGAGGCGCGAAAGCAGCTGGCCGCTTTTGTTTTTATCGTAAAAGCCGAAGGACAGCTTTTGCAGATGGCTGAACAAATCGCGGCGCATGTCGCGTTCCATGGAATAGCTCATGGACTGCGCCCAATAGATGATGCCGAAATGCATGCCGAAGTTTACCAGATACATGGCCAGCAGTGCCGCCGACCATTCAAGGAGCAGCGGCAGATTCTTAAGCGGCAGCTGCTGTTCCAGCATCAGCTTCACTACATAGGGAAAGAACAGCTCGAGCAGTGCGCGCAGCAGCGAGCCTATCACAAGAAAGAGCAAAATGCCCTTATATGGTTTATAATAGCTGAGAAATGTTTTGAACATAAAGCTTTCCTATCCTCTATTCATATATATTCTAAAGTGCGCACAACAGCTTTTGCCGATGCGCCTGGCGTAAAACGCTGCCGTAGCATGATAAGCTTTCTTTTATGATGATACAGTCTACACTATATAGCAGGTATAAAGTCAATAGGATGTGTTCTTAAATAATATCACAAAGCGAGTCATTTGCCAACTGCTATAATGCAAACGCTTCACTAAAAAACTGCCTTTCCTAAAATTGGAAGGCAGTTTTTCATATTATTTTAGCCTTATTCGGCAAGCAGTTTGCCTGCTTCCGCCAGCTTGGCTACTGCTTCGTCATCGGGAGCACCCAGCGCCAGTACGCCGTCTGCTACAAGCGTTGCGCCCGCGTCCTTAACGCGTGCTTCCCAATCCTGCATATAGCTTCCGCCCCAGCCATAGGAGCCGAACAGCGCTACCTTTTTGCCTGCCAGCTTGCCTTCAAGCTCGGTGAAGAACGGCTCGAATTCGCATTCCTCCAGCACCTCTGCACCCATTGCCGGGCAGCCCAGTGCCAGAGCGTCATAGCCTGCAGCCTCGTCAGCAGTGATTTCGCTGACATTTTTTTCAACAGCCTCCGCACCTGCAGCATTAATTGCTTCCGCAACAGCGTCAGCCATCATTTGTGTGTTACCGGTACCGGTCCAAAAAATTACAGGAATTTGTTTCATAGTTCAATTGCCTCCTTATAATGTAGCCACAGCTACCTTGAGCGACATGCCTGCCGCCAGCTTTTGCAATATAATATCACGAAAATGCTCATAGGCCGCAAAGATGCTGCGTGCCTTGGGCACATCGCCATAAACTTTCCAATAGCCGCTGTACTTGCAGTCCGTTCCCTTGTTGAGCACAAAGCCCAAAATATCCTCGAGCGGATAGCCGAGGAAGACACCGATTTCATGTGGAAAGGTCTTCTGCGTATTCAGCCGCTGCTCAAGCCTATGCAGGTAAGCTTCTGCAGAAGCTCCGGCTTCATAGCCTGCTGCAATAAGATACGCCTGATAGCCGGGATTACTCAGTGCCTGCGCCAGTTGCTCCTCATTATAGACCAAAACGAGCACACGCTTAGTACACGCGCACAGACGGCGGAAGACTATTCCCCGCTCAGCGAACTGAGCGTTGTACTGCACAAGCAGCACGTCTATTTCTTCACCATCGTCAGGCATCAGCGAAAGCAGATTCGCTGGTTTTATGCCTGCCAATACAGGTGCGCAGTTATACGCCAACAGCTCGTCGAATGATGTAAATCCAAACAGCTTCATGAGCCTTCTCCTTTCGGTTAGATATTGCTAACTCCATGATTATTGTAACACGCTTTATGATAGTTAGCAATAGGTAACGCGAGAAGTTTTTATGAAAAGGCATTGAATTTTTCTTGACGCAGTATGCTTATTGCTGATAATAGCCCTGGATTTGCTCCAGCAGGAAGTCTGCACCTTTTTCGCCCATAAACGGCAGGTGCGTTGCCACCACACCGTTCATAAACGGTGCGCTGATGAGCACCTTCATGTTGCTTGCATCTGCCTGCGTGAGCGCCACATCGTCCGCGAAAAGCAACGTGTCGCGCAGCTCACGGATTTCCTGCAGCCATTCGCCCTCCTCGGCGTAGGCTTCTACATCTGCCGCAGGTTCGGTAATGGCCTTCAGGCTGTGCGCGCACATTTTGTGCGTCACGCTGATGCCTGCCTGTTCCAGAAAAGCACCCACACCCTGCACCAGGTCATAATCGCCCTTAACAGCGGCCTGCCTTGGCTTACTGCCGCCCATCATAGCAAACATACTGAGCATGGACATGCCCTTTTCCTTCATTTTGATGCGCATCAGCACCACGGGCTCAGGAGCCTTACCAACTGCTGCGCCTACCTGCTCCAAAAAGCTTACGGTGCCGCTGTAGCCGTAGGGAACGGCATAAACATATGGCGTACCGAACTTTTCTTCAAGATATTTGGCAGCGGCGAGGCCTTCGTTGCCCAGCACAATATTTACCTGTGCCTTGCCCATAGCCTGCAGCTCGTCTACGCTGGTGTCGCAGCAAAGGCAGGCATTGCAGCGCAGGCCCAGTGCTTCACCAAGCAGGCTCTTTACCTCCCAGATGTCGCTTGCCATGCGGTAGCGCCACGCAGAGGCGCCGATGATGTTGTACACGCCCGCCTCCTGCGCTACATCCTTCTGTGGCAGGTTGCGCACGAGCAGTTTGTAGGTTTCGGCCAGGCCGACGCTGTAATCACCGCGGAAGCCGCCCTGCTCGAAGGCCACAAGCTTAGCCTTGACCTCGTTTTGCATATAACGGCACACGCCCTTGATGTCGGTGCCGATGACGGCAGTTACGGATGAGGCTACGACGAAGATAACCTTCGGCGCATAGCTTTTATCCAGTTCGATAATTGCTTCCTCCAGACGTGTTACGTCACCCATGACAACATCATCCTCGCTCATATGCGTGGTGAAGAGGCGGTTTTGAAAGCGCAGGCCCAGGCCTCCGTATAAGCCCATGCTGTAGTGTGTGGTTCCGGCGGGGCCGTATTCCAGCACGATAGCACCCTGTACGGCCAAAAGGCTCCAGATAATTCCCATTCTGTCCGACGGTGTCGGTAAAAATCTTACTAAGCTCACAGGCCGGCCTCCTCTCTGAACATTTTGGCATCAGCGACTGCCTTTGCTACTGCATGCAGCATAAAGGTGTTGCATTCAAAGCCCAGCATTTTGCCTGCCGGGTCGCTGTGCAGCAGAGCGATGCCCTTACGGCGCAGGCGTTCACCGAATTCATGGCCCATGTAGAACCACGGATGCAGTACGTCGTAAACATATTGCAGCGGTGCGATATTCGCCGCCTTGCAGATATACGGATCGGTTTGCGCCAGAATGCTCTTGATATCCGCAAAATTAGCCTCGCTCAGCTTATTGCTCTGAATCAGCTGCGGCACCAGGCCCAGGCTGCACAGATAGCTGTTGAGCTCGAAGCAGTCATACTGCGTATTGCCGTAGATATAGGGCACACCCTTTACGTCAGGCAGCACCTTCTGCTCCATTTCCTTGCATTCCTCAAACTTAGCGCCGATCTCCGCAGGCAGCGGCAGCTCCAGATAATTAAACAGATGCTGATAGGCCTGCAGAATTTTTTCCGGTGCGGCAAAACGGTTGAAGTAAACATAGGGAATGCCGTACTGCTCCTGCATAGTCTGCGCCAAGGGCAGTGCGATATCATGCACGACGATGTTCACCTTCGCTGCGGGAGCACGGCGGATTTCCTCGGCAGTACAGCCGCTGGGCAACTGCACGCCCAGCTTGACGCCTGCCGCCGCTAAAAATGCGTGCAGCTCCGTGTCGGCAAAGTTGCCCATGCGCTGTCCCAGAACGTTGACACTGCCGTCGCAGTCCTGCTTTTGCATCATGGCGGCGCAGGCAGTAATGGCGCGCTCCAGACCGGGGAAGTGATCCTCGCACTTAAAGTGCTCGGTATGCACCGCCATTACTGGAATATTGTACTGCTTCGTCAGCTCTGCGGCAATGGCATCGTAATCATCGCCGATTACCTCAATTACGCAGGTGGTGACGAGCATTACGCATTGCGGCTGATATTCCGCCACTATTTCTTTGAAGGCCTTGTGCATGCTTTCGGTGCTGCCGAAGGTTACGTCATGGCTGTCTAGCACAACGGAAACGCAGCGTCCCGCAATACCGCCGTAGCGCTCGTTGATGGTGAGGCTTTTGGTGTAATAGCTGCATTCGTCCGTGCCTACGATTACCAGCAGACAATCGTCGATACCGCCTGCCACCATCGCCGCGCCCATCAGCGGGCAGTGGGTGCCGGGGAACAGCGCTGTCGTGAGCTGGGGCACATCCTTGATCGTCTGCACCTTGCTCAGGCGGTTCAGGCGGCCTAAGATTTCGTTGCCGTCCATGCCTGCAGCCTGCGGCGGCATACCCATTTTCTCAGCCATTTTGCGCATTTCATCCTTCTTGTCACCCTTCATGGCCTGCATCATGCTCATCATCTTGCCCATGTCGGACATAGCGCTTTTGTCGCCGTTTTTCTGCTTAGCTTTGATGGCTTCGATGGCGCTTTTGGGCATGCCCATTTTTTCGGCCATCTTCCACATTGCATCTTCCTTTAAGCCCATGTACTGCCTCCTATTCTTCTTCGTCTTCGCTCATAGCCAGCACACGCTCGGCTAATTCGTTGTATACCTGTACCATCGGAGAGTCCTTGACAAATTCGCTGACGGTACCACCCTGATTTTCGGCGATTTGGATGTCGCCGCTGCGCGGTACGTACTGCACAACCTCGGTGCCGATTTCTGCGGCAGCCTTGGCCACCAGCTCCTGTTCATTCTCAATGTTTTTGGCGTTGAGAATGATGCCCTTCAGGCGTGCGTAACCGCGACGCCCGAAGTTTTTGATGGCCTGGGCGATGTTGCTTGCCGCATAAAGGGCCATCATTTCGCCGGAGGATACGATGAATACCTCGCGTGCGTAGCCTCCGCGGATGGGCATGGCGAAGCCGCCGCAGACTACGTCACCTAAGACGTCGTAGATGACGATGTCAGGCTTATAGGTTTCAAATGCTTCCAGCTCGGCCAGCTTTTCGAAGGCGGAGATGATGCCGCGGCCTGCACAGCCGATGCCGGGGGTGGGGCCGCCGGCTTCTACGCACAGAACGCCACCGAAGCCTTCAAATACAATGTCCTCTAATTTCAAGGCTTCGCCTTTTGCTTTCAGTTGTTCTAATACTGTGGGGATGCGTTTGCCTTCCATGAGGTTTTTGGTGCTGTCGCTTTTGGGGTCGCAGCCTACTTGCATTACTTTGTAGCCTTTTAATGCGAGGGCTGCGGATAAATTGGAGGTGGTGGTGGATTTTCCGATTCCGCCTTTACCGTAGATTGCTATTTTTCTCATGTTTTTCTCCTTATGGGTATTATTATTATTTATGAATTGGTGTGCTTCCCTTACGCTTGTGTGCTATGATACTTTTTGCCCGGGGCGGCAAAAAGTATCCAAAAAACGCCCTTAACGGCTGCTCCGCCGGATTCCGGCGACTAGATTCGCAGAATTTTTCACGTCGCTGATTTTTGCGTGGTGTGCTTCCGAATGGTTCGTCAACACTCCAGCGAAAAATTTCTGTGCCTGTCCGTTGCAAGCGCTGTTCGCTTGACATCGTGGTTCTGGCGAGCCCGTCGTCCGTTCCGGTCTGCGCAGCGCCAAGGGTTGTGTGCTAAACGTACTAGCTAAGAATGACGTGCTTTTTGTTCAATGCGAAGTATAGCCTGCTTCCTTACGCTTGTGTGCTATGATACTTTTTGCCCGGGGCGGCAAAAAGTATCCAAAAAACGCCCTTAACGGCTGCTCCGCCGGATTCCGGCGACTGGATTCGCAGAATTTTTCACGTCGCTGATTTTTGCATGACGTGCGTCCGCAGGATGCGTCAACACTCCAGCGAAAAATTCCTGTGCCTGTCCGTTGCTTGCGCAGTTCGCTTGACATCGTGGTTCTAGCGAGCCCGTCGTCCGTTCCGGTCTGCGCAGCGCCAAGGTTAGTGTGCTAAACGTACTAGCTAAGAATGACGTGCTTTTTGTTTAATGCGAAGTATAGCCTGCTTCCCTTACGCTTGTGTGCTATGATACTTTTTGTCCGGGGCGGCAAAAAGTATCCAAAAAACGCCCTTAACGGCTGCTCCGCCGGATTCCGGCGACTAGATTCGCAAAATTTTTCACGTCGCTGATTTTTGCATGACGTGCTTCCGAAGGATGCGTCAACGCTCCAGCGAAAAATTTCTGTGCCTGTCCGTTGCTTGCGCAGTTCGCTTGACATCGGTGTTCTTTCGGGGCCGTCGTCCGTTCCGGTCTGCGCAGCGCCGAGAGTGGTGTGCTAAACGTACTAGCTAAGAATGACGTGCTTTTTGTTCAATGCGAAGCATAGCCTGCTTCCCTTACTCTTGCGTGCTATAACATTATGCCTAATTTTGGCGTACAAGCCTTTTATCTATATTCAATTACAAAGGGAAAGCCTTGTACGAAGTAGCAGCGTACTTTTTGGCCGGCGTCGTTTTTGGCAGCACTGAAGCGCCATTTATAAAAGGCGCTGAGGGCGTTGTTATCCAGAGTGCTGTTGCCGCTGGAGCGCACTACTTCGGCGCTTTCTACGCGCCCATCAATGCCTATAACGCCACGCACCACAACGCGCCCGCCGATGCCTGCATCACGCAGCGCCTGCGGATAAACCGGGACCGCAGTTGAGGCTACACGCGGTGGCACCTTGGGATTGCGTGCAATGCCGGGGCCTGCTCCGTCGCCAATACCGCTGCCGTGTCCCGCACCGTGACCGCCACCGCTTCCACTTCCGCTGCCTGCACCAATACCGCTGCCGGTGCCTGTGCCATGGCCGGTTCCGTGACCGCCGCCACTGCCACTGCCGCTGCCTTTTTTTGCACCTGCAGGCACATGCTTCACTACATGCTTCACAACCTGCTTATGCTCTATCTTGCCGTCAGGCAGAGTAATCGTTTCTTCCTCCACGATATCCTCTGCCTGCTCCTCGCCGTCGGCCTCAGTAATTTCGGCAGCTTCGTCGCCACCGCCGCCGCCTCCGCCTCCGGCATCAAAGAACACCACGGTGTCAGCATCCGCTGCCGGCGGCTGCATAGCAAAAACGCCCGAAAACGCCAGTGCGACGAACAATATAAAATGTATTATCAGCGAACCGCAAAAGCCAAAGCGCTGACGTGCCTTCGCCTGCAGCTTTTCTATCTGCTTCATCGTTACTTACCGCCATCCGTCGCCAGGCCGAAGCGTGCTACGCCTGCACCCTTCAGCTTATCTACCAGCTTAATCACCTCGCCGTACTCCAGCGCCTTTTCCGCACGGATAACCACGGCGAAGTTTTTGTTCTTCTTCTGCTCCAGCCCTACCTGCAGCGCCAAAGCCTCCGCATCCGTCTTGGCATCTCCCAGATAAATGCTGCCGTCGGCCTTCATGGTCACGGCGAAGGTTGTCGTAGTATCCGTCGCCGCATTTTTGGCCTGCGGCAGCTTCACCGGAATCGTTTTCAGGTCAATCATATACATTGTGCTCAGCATAAAAAAGACCAGCAGAAAAAACATAATATCGATCATCGGGATAATCATCAGCGGCGGCGTTTTTCTGTTACGCACATCTCGCAGCTTCATGATCTTGCTCTCCTTGTTTCAGCCTCCAGCAGCGCGCTGAAGCACTGCTCCATATCCGTAATCATGTTGTCCATACGGTGAGCGAAATAGGAATGTGCGCACAGTGAAAGAATAGCCACGCACAAGCCCGTCGCCGTTGCAATCAGCGCTTCACCGATGCCGCCGGTAATCGCCATCGGCGCACCCGCTTCTACATTGAAAATGCTGAAGGCACCGATCATACCCACGATAGTGCCCAGCAGTCCCAGAAGCGGAGACATCGTTACGATAATGCCCAGGTAATCCAGCTTATCGCGCAGCGTCGCCATAAAAATACCGGCACGGCTCTCGAGGAAGGCGCTCTTTTCTTCCTTACCGCCTGCAATTGCCGCCACATCGGCAAGCATCTGCGCGCACTGACCGCTGCCCTTGCGCGCCAGCTCCGTTGCCACAGCAAAATCACCGCTGCGCACGGCAGCGCAATAGCGGGAGGCAAAGATAGCGCCGCTGTCCACGCTCTTATAATATATAAACCGCTCAATGGCGATTGCTATCACAGTTATAGAACAGGCGAGCAACGGCCACATCACCAGTCCGCCCTTATGAAAATACATTATCAAATCTGTTATTGCCTGCATATTTTCCTCACAAATCTACAAATGCTGTCGTACTTTTACAGGAGGTGCATACTGCTCCCCAAAGTACAGAAAGGAGCAGTATGCTGTATATTATGGAATCAAAACTCTGAGTTAATTAAAAGGTCATCTCTGCGCCTACACGCCAGGTGCGGCCGTCGATAGTATAGCTATGATTTTCATCATATGGTAAGGTCTTGTCAAAGATATTGTCTACACCGGCATAAACATGCAGGTTTTTAGTAATTTGCTTGTCTGCAACAAAGTTAAACGTGTTGAAGGTGTAGGTATTAACATTTTTAGAAACCTTGTACAGATAATCTACATACCACTTAGACCACAGAGTTGCGGTAAACGGCAATTCCGCATTATCGGTGTAGCTTAATTGGACAACACCGTTTTGTCTTGCTCTGTTATTCAGACGAGCATTAGTGGTTTTATCCTTAGCATCCAAATAGTTATAAGTAGCCTTAACATTCCAATTATCATTGAAATTGTAACCAACCTCTGCTTCTGCACCACTGATTTCCGCTTCGCCTACATTGTAGTATTTGCTCTTGACAACCATACCGACACCGGGAACATAGCCTTGATAGAACATATCGGAATCAATAAGATTATCTATTTCATTATGATAATAACCCAATTTGCCGGACCATTTACCTTGCTCTGCTTCCAAACCGATGTCGAAATTAGTTGCTTTCTCAGGTTTCAAATCAGGATTACCTAATACCTGAACATTCATCATGCCCATGCGTTTATCCATGGTAGAGTACAATTCATATACTGTTGGTGCGCGGAAGCTCTTGCCGTAGTTAACCTTAAAGCGGCTATTATCGCTGAAGCTATAGGTAGTACCAATTTTAGGAGATGTATGACTGCCGAAGGCATTGTGATGGTCAAAACGCACAGCAGGAATAAGCAGCCATTTATCAGTAATTTTCCATTCATCCTGCAGATAAGCAGCATAAGTATCTACATCCTTTTCAGAACCTGCTTTAGTGATACCTGCAAAGGTTTCGCTATATTTGTTATCACCACCACCGCCGAAACGTGTACCACGCATATTGGTCGTAGTCCATTCAGCGCCATAAGTCATAGTGTTTTTATCATTCAGCTTCATGCTGTTTTTGCCTTCAAACACCAAAGTATCATACGAGGTATGGTCAAAATCGGTAATAGCATTATTTTCGTTTGTTACGTTGCTTTTCTTTAATGTATTGTAATACATACGCAGATTATAATCGTTTTTATTATCCTTGCCATAATAGGTCAAAGCATAATCGGAACGGTTGTTATCATAATTATAAACACCTTTGTCAGTGCCTTCAATGCTATTACTGGTGAACTGTTCACGCATAAAATTCAAATCTAAAGCAAGACCACGGTTAGCATCAAAGGCATAATCAAAACCAAGATTTAAGAAACGGCGAGGTCCATACATATTGGAGCTGCTGGTATCATAACCTTTGGTTTTATTGTAATAGCCGCTAACCTCTTTACGGACATCTTCAATACCGCCGCTGGCTTTTACACTTACTTTGCCTTGACGTCCGGAAGAATAATAGAAGTTTGTACCCATTTCTTTAGTGCCGGTATGAGCACCGATACTTGCATGCTCTTGGTTGGCTTTCTTTGTAATGATGTTAATAACACCACCCATAGCATCGCTGCCATACAAAGCAGAACCATTGCCACGTATAACTTCAATGCGTTCTACATCTGCAAGATTGATACGGCTCAGCTCATAGGCATTCATTGTAGAACCGCTGTTTTCGGCAGCCATACGACGACCGTCAACCAAAATCAACGTGTGCTTGCTTTCCATACCGCGAACCATAACTACATTGCCGGTCATGCCAACCTCTTGTACATCAATGTTAGTTGCAAAACGCAAGGCATCGCGCACGTTATAAGCAGCAGTATTTTTGATATCCTCTTGGGTAATAACCTCAACGCTTTGCGGAACCTCTTTTTTCTCCAGCTGTGTCTTGGTTGCAGTCACAACATAATCCGCACCGCTGTATTCATCATAATTATTTGCCTCTGCGGCAAAGGCCATATGGCCGACTGCACTGACAACACAGGCAGTAAGTAATGCTATCTTCTTTTTGTTTAAATTTCTCATAATGCACCTCTTTTTTCTACTTGTTTTTTTATGGTATATTTTACACCCGCAAGGTCAGCAGTAGCTAACTCACGGATAAAAAAATATCGGTAAAATTTATTTTCTGTCGAACCATACGACAAAATCACCCGCAGGCTTTTCGCCCTTCTGTTTGCGCTCCAGCGGTGTGATTACGGCAACCTTGAGCTCAGGGCGCAAAGCTTCCAGCTTTTGCGCTGTTCCCAGATGAGCATCGGAATGGAAGCAGCCGTTGATATGCAAAATCTGCATATTCTGATGTGCGTCGGCAAACGCAGCAATACTCTCGGCCATCTTGTCATCCTTCAGGCATTGCGCCGCATACACGGCAGCCAGGCGCTGCGGCGGCATTTTCATCGGAGCTGCCGGGGAGCTCATCTGCGCATAGAATTTATCCTTATACGCGCCCTCGGGAGCATAGGTATGCTTGGGCAGCCATTGCTGATACTGCGCCTCCACGCCCTCCGTCGAAGCGTTGTTTTTCGCTACGTGCGCTGCTAAAAAGCGCGGTACGTTAGCGGCAATAACGGGCATTTTCTTTTCTTTGGCAAAATTTACCAGCGGAGCATAATCCGTGCGGTAGTTAGGCCAGGGGCGGGCGGTGGCCAGGAAATCCTCCTCGCTCAAAGCGCCTGCCAGAAATTTATTCAGCTTATCCTGATTATCTGCCTCAAACATTTCCATGGATAAGGCCAGTTTCGCGCCTTTTGCCTTATACATTGCCTCCAAAAGCTCTAATTCATATTGGTGTATTTCACTTTGGTCATGATATTCACCAAAGAAAACTACATCATACTTTTGCAGCTTGCTTGCCAGCTGCGCTGCTGTTAAATTTTTACCGCTCTGTGCATCGCTGAACTGCGCCGCACCTGCGGCACCTGCGCCCAGGCACAGCATTGCCATGCTAAGAGCGATTGTTTTCATGAATTTATTCATCTTAATCATGCTCCTCTACACTATACGGAAAGCACACGGGGTACTGCGTCCCGTTGGCCTCGACACGCATGATCACAGCCTTCACATCGTAAAGCTCTTCAATAACAGATTGCGTAAACACCTCGTCCGTAGGCCCGTCTGCCATGATGGTGCCCTTTTTCAGCGCAATCAGTCGCTCACTGTAGCGCGCCGCATGGTTCAAGTCATGCAGCACCATGATAACCGTCAGGCCCATTTCTTTGTGCAGGCGCACAACCAGCTCCATCAGCTCCAGCTGATGATGCACGTCAAGATAGGTCGTAGGCTCATCGAGCAGCAGAATCTTAGGCTTCTGCGCCAACGCCATGGCCAGCCACGCGCGTTGACGTTCACCCCCGCTCAGTGTATGCACCAGGCGCGTACGCAGCGGTCCCAGCTCAGTAAACTCCAGTGCTTCTTCAATCGCCAGGCGGTCCTCCTGATTGAGGCCGTCGAAGAACTTGCGGTACGGCATGCGTCCGTAGCACACCAGCTCCTCCACCGTCGTTCCGCCGGGAGCGTTCGCGCTTTGCGCCATCACTGCCAGCGTGCGTGCAACCTCTTCCGTGGACATTTTGTTGATGTCCTTGCTGTCGAGATAAACCGCACCGCTCGCAGGCTCCAGCAAACGACATAACGCCTTCAGCAGCGTTGATTTGCCGCTGCCGTTCGGCCCGATAATCGTCACAATCTCCGGCTTGGCTATATCCAGCGTCAGGTCCCTGATTATCGTGTGCTCGCCGTAGCGCAAAGTAATCTTTTGTGTATGTAATGTCGGGATATTCATAGCTTAACGCATCCTCCGTTTCAGCAGATACAAGAAGAACGGACCGCCAATGAAGGACATGAAGATGCCCACGGGGATTTCCAGCGGACTGAAAAGCGTTCTTGCCGCCGTATCAGCCAGTGTTACCACCGCACCGCCGGCAATCGCCGCACAGGGCAGCAGGTATTCGTGGTCGCTGCCGATTAACAGGCGCATGATGTGCGGCACGATGAGGCCCACAAAGCCCAGCATGCCTGCCACACTTACGGAAACCGCCGCCAGCAGCGCGGAAAGAAAAATTAAAATCGTGCGCATACGCATGACGCGTACGCCCAAGCTCTTGGCCAGCTCATCACCTAACTGCAACGCATTTAGGGAACGCGCACACAAAATCGTGCCGATAATACCAATCGCGCTATAAGGCAAAAGCATTTCCACATGCCCCCAGCTGCGCCCCTGAAAGCCGCCAGCCATCCACATCACGGTTCCCTGGATTCTGTCGCTGTAAAACACGTTCAGCGCCGCCATACCGCCGCCGAAAAAGGTGGCAACCGCCACGCCTGCCAGAATCATGCGCAAGGGGTTGATGCCCTTTTCCCAAGCCAGGAAGAAAACAATACCTGTTGAAAGCACTGCACCAGCAAAGGCTGCTACAGGCACCATAGCAGATTGTTCCGGGAAAAGCAGCATTATCACCATCGCAAAAAGACCTGCGCCCGCGCTCACGCCAATGATACCGGGGTCTGCCAGCGGATTGTGCAGCACACCCTGCAGGTTACAGCCTGCCAGCGCCAGATTGGCACCCACCAGCACAGTCACAATCGTGCGGGGCAGGCGGATAAGGTTCACAATGCGGTCTGTATCAGCATCGGCCTCGCCCAGCAGCGCCGCCCATGTTTCGCCCACGGAAAGGCTCACCGTACCGCTGCCGATGCTCACTAAAACGCCTGCAACGAGCAGGATGCACAAGCCGAAGAACACTGCTATGCGCAATTTTTCCTTTGTCTTTGCATCATTACTCATTATTTACCTTCTCCATACATATATTCTTTCATAATCTTCATCGCGTCGATGGTATGCGTTCCGGGGTTAACAGTAAACAGGCTCGGCGGCAGCTGGTACACGCGGTTATTCTTCACGGCGTTTACGTCATGCCAGATGGCGTTGTCACGCATATTGGCGCGCAGCTTTTCTAAAATTTCCTTGCTGCCACCCATGGTAATGAGCATTACCACATCAGGATTTTCCTTGGCTACGAATTCCATGCTCAGCGGAATGTAGCTGCTGTCCTTCACGTTTTCGGCCTCGTCCGCAATGTTTACAGCACCCAAACGCTCTGCCAGGTCACCACCGAAGCTCTTTTGGGTGGACATGTTGAAGCTGTCCGGTGAGCCGAAGATGATCAGCACCTTCGGTCCCTTGCCCTTCTGCACGTCCTGTGTCAGCGCGGCATATTCCTTTTCTATCTGCGCGCGCTTGGCGGCAGCTTCCTTTTCTCTGCCGGCAAAGCGGCCGAAGTCGTCTATGCTTTTCAGCACGTCCTCATAAGAGTTTATCATGTTCAGGTAAAGCGGTACGCCGGCCATTTCCAAGGGCTTGCGCAGCATTACGTGGAAGGGTACGTTGGTACCTACGACCATATCAGGCTTCAGGCTCATGATTTTTTCCAGATTCGGCGCGTGGATCATGCCTACTTCGGGGATGTCCTTAATGCTTTCCTTGACGTCATCGGGATATGAAGTGCTGGTAGGTCTGCCGACGGCCTTGCCACCGATGGAGGTGAAGATTTCCAAGTTAGAAGCGTTGAGGAAAACGATACGCTTCGGCTTAGCAGGGATGTGCACCGTTGCGCCGGTGCTGTCGGTTACAGTTACGGCAGCGTTGGCTGCCAGCTTGTGTTGGCCTCTTGCCAGAAGGAAATAGCCTGCCAGGGCTATGATTACAACAAATACGAGTAAGATATATTTTTTCATACGCAACTCCCTTTTACGTTATTAGCTAGTGCTATCTATTAAATTAAATTAGCCCAGTCTAACTTTACTATGACATTATCTTACAATGAGATGAATTTGTCAAGTTAAAATTAGCGTAGGCTAATTGGTTGGATTAGTTTGCGACATGAAATTCTAGAGAAAGTTCCATTTTCAGCACTTCTTTTTCCTGCATGTCACTATGTAAGCGCAGCTCCTTTACCTTGCAGCCATCGCGTTCCACTTGTCGCAGCCAACGCAGCAATGAATAAAACTCACCAACAGCACTAACATTTAATGTCTGCATTTGTAAGCCATTCTGCAAGATAACAGGCTTCCCTTCTATCTGAAGCTTGCTCAGCTGAATCCCCTGAGCCTGCGCCTGCTTTTGCAGTCGCTGGAGCCCGATGTTCAAGCTAAGCTGCTGCTCTACCTTCTGCTCTAAATCATTCTGCTTATCCTGCAGTTTTCTTTTATACGTTTTATAATCACTATGCTCATTAGCAAAGCGCAGCTGCCGCGTCAGCTTTGCCTGTAGCTTATCTGCCTTTGCTACCGCCAGTTGGCGTTCAGTCCACAGAGACCATGCATTAGCTAGCAAGCCAATGGCGATTAAAATTGCTACGCAGGCTAATACATTAACCGTCTTTTCTCCCAGCTTCATTTCTTCCCCTCCTTCAGCTCCAGCTTGAGCTTATAAGCAATAGCATTTCCCTGTTGCTGTGATTGCAGCAGCTCCACTCTGCTATAAAAGCCACATTTTTGCAGCTGCTCAACCATGCTTTCCAAAGCTAATGCATCAACTGCCCTTCCCTGCAACAATAAATGCTTCTTCGTACCGCCATATTCCAAAGCAGTAAGCCAGCAACCAGGCAGCATCTGGCGGCAGATACGCTCCACCTCACCATTAGCCTCTTTAGATGCCTTAGGCGCTGCAGCCAACAGCTTTTCCAAGTGCTGACAACTGCGTTCCATAGCTTCGCTTTCCTGAATACGTTGCTCCCACACTTCATACTGCTTAAGCTTCTGTTCTACCTTCTGCAAATTATGCTGCGCCAAATAGCAGCCTCCCAAGGCACTGCCATATGCTAATAGCGCTAAAGCAAATACAGCACAACTAACCTTAGGCAACCAGCGGCCAAAAGTGGCCGCTGCACTCTGCAAGCTTTTTTGCTGTTGCCTGTATACCGGCGGTAACGACTTACCGGCAAACCAAGCTGTCGCTGCTGCGTCAAGCGTTACCTTTCCCAACCAAATGCCCTGCAGCTTCAGTAACAAACTGCTACACAGCTGCTCAAGCTCAGCTCGATACGTATCTGGCAAAGCCGTATATGTCACCTGATATTGCTGTTCATCCGCTTCACCGACAGCATTCGCTTCAAAGCTATAACTATAGCTTGTTTCCGCCCAGGAAACGCTCTGCTGCAGCTCCCACATTAAGGCAACCTGCAGGTCACGCCGCTGCATTGAGGGCAACAGCAGTTGCTCAGAATATAGAGCTTCTGCCGCTGGCAACAGAAGCACCGCAGCCTCCTCCTCTACCTCATGCTGTAACAGTAATTCGCGTAACGCATCTGTAAGACTATGCATGTCTGCAAGGTAAGCCTCATCCAGCATCTCCTGCCAGCTAAGCACTTCGCTTTCAAAATATGCGATTTCCCCTGTCTGCAGCGACAGCAGCAAAAGCGGCTGCCTACGACGCCAACGGCGACGACAAGCACATAATAGCGGCTCAAACAGCTCCTCAAGATTCATACTTTTTCCAAGCTTCATCATAAAATAACCCTCCAATACCATGTAACAATTTCGATTCCCCAAAAATATGCAACAACAGCCCCTGCGCACAAAAACGGTCCAAAAGGAATTGCCTGTTTTAGTCCGCCTCGTCTATGCAACAATAATAACGCACCCACGATGCCACCGCTGACAAAAGCCAGTAGCAGACATAACAGCCCCTGCTCCAGACCAAGCCAGATTCCCAGCGCCGGTGCCAACTTAACATCTCCCTCTCCCATACCGCCGCGACTGACAAAATACAAAAGCAGCATAATTACTAGCATTCCTCCTGCACCATAAAGAGCTTCTAGCAGCTGGTGCTCAAAAAAGGCACGCACTACGCCTACTGCCGCCAAAAGCAATGTTACCTTATCATAAAGCAGCATAGATTTCATATCCGTATAGGTGTGATAAAGCAAACAAAGAATAAAAATAATAGACAGCATACTTACCTCCTTAAAATCGTTTCCCCCCTCAAAACACAAATAGGACTCCCATATTGCAATTTGTACTACAATACAGGAGTCCTAAAACTCTTTACTACATATTTACTTTTTCTGCTCCCAGATAAAGCCAATGCACTTGACTACAGAGCTGAAAGTCTTGCTTACTGATTACCAGTTCAGGTCCTCAACCTCTTGACGGCCTTTGCCGGTCAGAGCGTCCATCATGACGCGTTGCTCGATTTGAGCAGCCAGCTTCTTGGTGAACTTAACAGTATCCGGGTTAACGGACATGCTGTCGATACCGCTCTTAATGAGGAACTCGCAGAACTCAGGATATACGCTCGGAGCCTGACCGCAGATAGAAACGGTCTTGCCATCCTTATGAGCAACCTCGATCAGGTGACGGATTGCGCGACGTACAGCCAGGTTACGTTCGTCATAGATATGGGAAACGGTGTCGTTATCACGGTCGCAACCCAGAACCAGCATGGTCAGGTCGTTGGAACCGATGGAATAGCCATCAACAAATTTGTTGAACTGGTCAGCCAGGATGATGTTGGACGGAATCTCAGCCATCAGCCAAACCTTGAAGTCCTTACCACGGGACAGACCGCAGTCAGCCATGATCTTGGTAACCTTTTCGCATTCCTCTACGTTGCGGCAGAACGGAATCATAACATTCAGGTTCTTCAGGCCGAACTCTTCACGAACTTTGCGAACAGCCATGCATTCCAGTTTGAATGCTTCGATATATTTAGGATCATAGTAACGGGAAGCACCGCGCCAGCCCAGCAGAGCGGAAGGCTCGTTCGGCTCGAATTCGTCGCCGCCCTTCAGGTCGCGGTATTCGCTGGACTTGAAGTCGGAGAAGCGCAGGGTTACCGGTCTCGGAGCCATAGCCTGGCAAACTTGGCGGATGCCTTCAGCCAGTTGGTCTACAACCTTTTCCGGTTGACCGATTTTGATCAGATACAGCGGATGCTCATGGATATAGGTAGTCCAGATGAACTCTTCACGCATCAGGCCGATGCCGTCGCAAGGCAGAGCAGCATATTTTTCAGCCAGCTCAGGATCGCCCAGGTTCATATAAATCTTAGTGCCGGTCGGCGGGAAGTATTCAGCAGCAGCAACTACTTGTTGTGCCGGCTGTTCAGCCTTCGGCTCTTCGATAATGCCTTCGTATACAACACCATGAGTAGCATCAATGGTTACGTCAATGCCATCAGGAATAGTGGTGGTAGCAGCTTCGCCACGGCTCTTGGTACCTACGATACAGGGAATGCCCAGCTCGCGGGATACGATAGAAGCATGGCAGGTCATTCCGCCGCTATCGGTTACGATTGCTTTCGCTTTCTTCATAGCCGGTACCCAGTCAGGAGCGGTCATTTCGGTTACGAGAATTTCGCCTTCCTTGAACTCGTCGATATGGGACGGATCCAAAATTACATGTACACGGCCTGCTACATTACCAGGGCTGGCAGGCAAGCCTTTAACGATAACTTTGCGATCAGTAGTCACTTTCTTCTCCTCTTTCGGTGCACCATTTTCTTTGTTACGACGGCTCCATACGGTTTCAGGACGGGCTTGCAGGATGTAAACCTTGTTATCGCGCTCGTCAACGCCCCATTCCATATCCATGTAGCAGCCATAGTGTGCTTCAATTTTCTTAGCGCATTCAGCCAATTGTTTGATTTGCTCATCAGTCAGCTTCTGCTCGTTTTGCTCATCCAGCGGTACAACAACCTCTTCGCAGTCGCCGTCAGCCTTACGGATCAGCTTAATGTCCTGCGCATTAACGTTCTTTTCAACAATCTCGCAGGTAGCTTTATTTACAGTATAGTTATCCGGAGTTACGGTGCCTTGAACAACATATTCGCCCAGGCCCCATGCGCCTTCGATGAGGATGTTCTTGTCGTCGCCGGTAGCAACGTTAACAGTGAACATAACACCAGCAGCCTTGGAGAATACCATCATCTGTACTGCAGCGCTCAGTGCTACATCCAGATGGTCAAAGCCTTGTTTTTCACGGTAGTAAACCGCACGGTCGGTAAAGCAGGAAGCATAGCATTCCTTAACCTTAGCAACGATGGTTTCAGCACCCTTTACGTTCAGGTAGGTGTCCTGTTGGCCTGCAAAGCTTGCATCCGGCAAATCCTCTGCGGTAGCGCTGCTGCGAACAGCAACGAACGGATCAGCCTGGCCAACCTTTTCGCCCAGCTCTTTGTAAGCTTCAGCAATCAGGTCCTGCAGATCCTGCGGCATTTCTTCGTCCATAATTGCCTGGCGGACCTTAGCGCAAACCTCGCGCAGTTGAGCGCTGTTGTCTACGTCCAGACCGGCAATTAAAGCTTTAATCTTTTCATACAGACCGGTCTTTTCAAAGAAGTATCTGTAAGCGCAGGCAGTAGTTGCGAAGCCATACGGTACAGGTACGTCAACATGAGAAGTCAGCTCGCCCAAGGAAGAAGACTTACCACCGGCGATTGCTACGTCTTTTCTCTCCAGCTGGTCAAACCACAGCAGGAATGCTTTTTCTTTCTCCATAATAATTTGCTCCTTTTAAAATACTATACTTTTTTCTGGGGAAATCCTTAATATAGTGTATACTATATCACATTTAAAGAGCATATTCAAGCGATTTCTGCAGTTTTTTTTAGATTTTTTGTAGAAAATTCCCCGGCATGCTATAATACAGATAAAAGTGAGGTGCGTGCCATGAATTTTATCGATAGCTTCTGCAGTAACATAAAAAAGGTAACTGCCCTTATAGCTTCAATGCTCCTTTTAACGCTCGTTATTTTAATTTTTACGCATACATCATTAGGCTATTTTCTTGTGCTGCTGCCCATAACACTGCTGATTATTTATCTTTTACATAAAATGAAAGAGCTGGATGAACAAGAAAGCTTCTTCCACAGCGTAGTTTTAGCCGTTCTGGCTTTTATTTTAGTTCTCTGTGGACTGCCGAAGGAGGGAGTATTGCTTGCCGCCGTTGTCTATGCCTCAAAGCTTTTGTACAAATACAATAGGATGCTGCATCCGCAGAAGGAAGAACAGCAGTACAATAACGTAAATAATATAGACGCAGACAGCGTCGATGCTTACGTTCCCCTGATCACCTATGACGACACCTGCCCCGATGATGACGAGGACTATGGCCCTGAAGGCAGCGTTATCTGGGGACCGCGTACTGTCGAAGAAAACATTTATATCAACGGCAAATGGTACATCAACGAAAACAGCGAGGAATGGGAAGAAAACGAAGGCTGCTGAGCAATTAAACAAATTACGCAGACGCTCATATGCATGGGCGTCTTTTTTATTGTGTGTGAAGAAAATCACAGCATAATACTTTTTTCACTAAGCATAACAGCACTTCCGTCAATCCGCCTGAAGCTGCTCGCCAGCATCACGTAAGAGGAAATACATCATCATATACGCGCCAAACTCTGCCAGCTCCTCTGCCACCTGCCCATGAAAGCCCGCATACTTACCTTTTTCGGCAAGCCAGGCTGCAAAAACAAACAGCAAGAGTACAACAAATGATTTCACAGGAAATTTTATGCTGCACAGCATGCGCCAGACGCGAGCCTTGTAAAGCAGAACCAACAAGACTACAAGCAAAACGCCTACCAACGGATGCACCAGCTTGCCATATAACCCCATCTGGCTATATTGAACAGATGAGCCGTCAGGATTGGTAAAAAGCACCCGTCCCCAGCTGATTTCGCGCATAAAGAGCAAGAAAAAGTATATCATTCCGGCATTCCATAAGGAAACACTATCTCCGCCCCAGTTGCGGAATTTAGCCTTGCGGTTTTTATAGCAATACGTAAAACCGCCCAGCAGCCATAAAAGCTGCAGATTTTCAATAATGCCGTTTTCATCTCCTGCCCATACAGGCAGAACCATTTCCACCAATATCATTAACACAAAATACAGCAAGCCGATTTCAAAGTGCGAAAAACGCCTTAGCATAATTTTTCCTCCTTTGCTGACCGGCTATTGATTATCATAATCACCAAATCACCCTTAACATCTGCGCATTCTTTTGCTGTACAGCCTTGCAGCTAACGGAAAGCACACTAGGCCAACCGCAAAAAGCAATGCTGCGTTAGTATTCAGGCGATAATAGTAGCCATAAATATATAAGCTGCGGGCAGCCTCCGACACGTAGGTATAAGGCGAAAAATACGCCAGAAACCTTACCCACGATGGCATAGGCTCCAACGGCCAGGTAAAGCCGGACAAAATAAACGCAGGCACAGTATAGCTTACCGAAATACGGGTAAAGAGCAATTCATCCTTGCAAACTCCGGCCAAAACACCAGCCAGCTGTATTAAGCAGAAGATAAAGCTGCCGCCGATAAGCAAATGCTGCTTTAGGCCGGCGGCCACCGGCAAAACAAAGAACGTACTGCCGATATTTAAAAACAGTGCATAGGCTGCCATGCCCAAAACCCAGTAGATGCAGCTTTTCAGCAGCCAGCGCTGCCACGGCTTCAGCTCCCATTCTGCATGCAAGGGCTTGTTGCCCTGCCACAAAACAGCTGCTGCCACCGCCAAAAGTATACCCTGCTGCATAGCTATCAGCGCCAGACCGAAAACGAAAAAGCGCAGATAATCCAGCTGCGGATTACCTAAAATACGATAATTGAACTTAACAGGCTCCAGCCTTAACTCCGCCAGATACGGCACCTGACTCACATCGCGGGCAATCAGCTTACGCCCCATCTCCTGATTAAAGGACTGAACGATATCAAAGGCCGCAATATTGCTGTTGCTGCTGACAATGATATTGCTGGCATCAACAACCAGCATAACGTTACTTTGGGTTTCGGTTTGAATCTTTTTGCCAAAATCCTTGGGAATAACCAAAGCCGCACAATGGCGTCCCTGCGTGTGGAACCAGTTTTCTACATCCTCCAGCTTGTCGCCCCAGGCCACAGCCTCAAAGGCATCACTGTCCGCAAACTTCTGCGTCAAATTTCTGCTGATAGCAGTGTTATCCTGGTCTACAATCAGCATAGGAATATGATTGACGATGCCGAACAGATACAGCCACGAAAACAGCAGCAGATATGCCGAAGCCGCAAAAATAAGCAAAATACCGCGCCTGATATCATGAAGGAAAATATTGGCTATTTCATATTTAACAATCGCAAAGATTTTTTTCATACCTCAACCTCCTGCCATGCACGATGGCGCAAAAGCAGATAAGCGGCGATAAAGCAGACCAGGCCTGCTCCCGCCAGGATGCCAATATTTTTTACAAGCAAATCCGACCAGCCCAGCAAGGATAAATCTCTCATCGGCATCGCCAGATAGGTTATAGGAAAGATGACACGGATATAAGCCGGCAAGGTGCTTAACCATTCATTAGGCCAACTTAAACCGCTGTACAGCATACCGGGCATAATAAACAGCAAGGATTCCTGAATCATCAGGATAGGATTAGGAAAGGCTAAAGAAAGCATCATGCCCAAACTGGCAAAGAAGAAGATAAAGGCTGCCTCCAGCGCCAAAAACTCGTACCATGCGCCGCGCAGCGGAACTGCAAAAAGCTCCTGCGCCAGCAAAATACTCAGGCTGAAAGCCAAGCCGGATATTACTTCAATCGCCAGCAGCTTGCCTAAAAGCAAGGCGCTTTTAAACCGCCAGTCCTTGCGCCTGTTTTTAAAGAAAATATCAGCAGCATAAAGGAACAGCGAAATCTGTACGCCGTTACAAATCAACCCCAACAGCATAAAATTACAATAGCCATGAGTAGGGTTATTTAAAATACGCACGCCATACGTAGCAGGATAAGCGGTTCGCAAAGCTCTGTCCGGATAATAGGTCATGCGTTCCAAAATTCTCTGGCTGCCTGATACCAGCAGGTTTAAATTGATTTCTTCCGAAGCAACAAGCGACGCACTGCCGTAAACCATATTCGAGGCCTCAATATAAATACCGATTTCGGCAGGCTTTGCTGTTTTGATATTCTTATCCAGATCAGGCTCTATATACAGTCCCACCTTGGCCTCGCCGTTTTCTATCGCCCGGAGCAGCTCCTCCTGTGTGCCTACATGCTTCACCACAGTAAAACGGTCGGATGTATCATAATTGGACACAACCTGTCGTGATATTTTGCTTTGCTGCAAATCGCAAACCACCATAGGAATGTCGTTCAGGACGTTCGCGCTATAGGCAGCACCCAAAAGAATTGTATATATAAGAGGAAGACATACAAGGAGCAGCAGCGCTGTTTTATTAAGGCATCCTTCAGCCTTAAATTCAGCAACGAAAGCTGCCCTCAGCTCCCTACACCATTCTCTCAGCATTCTTCTCACCCCTGCAGAAGTTTAAAGCGCATGCCGGGACGCACACGCGCATCATTAGTCTGAACCTTGATATTAAAGGTGATAATATCGTCATCGTTGCCTCTTTCACTGGTAGCGCGATATGTTGCAAAATTAGGCTTTTTAGAGATATCAACAATTTTTCCCTGCAGCTTCAACTCGGGATTGCGCCCCTGCAGCATAACGCTGCTGTTAAGAGTATATTTTTCCAAATCAGTTTCCTTGACTTTAAAATTCACCCAATTATCGCTCGGGCTTTGAATAGCAACAATCGGCATACCGCTGGAAATCATCGTGCCTACATCCGAATACTTTGTTGTAACAACACCGTCAAAGGGAGCCACCAGAATAGTTTCACCCAAATTAATGCTTGATTGCTTCAAGGCCTTCTCGCTGGCCTCCACGCTGGCATTCGCCTGCTCGTAAACAGCAGCCAGAACCTCCTGCTTGCTGTTGTACGCTTCGTAAACGGACTTGGAAACAGCACCGCTTTGATAAAGCTGCGCATAACGGGCAAAATCACGCTGCGCCTGCTTATAATTAGCCAGCGCCTGCAGCCTGCTTGCTTTGGCAGCCTCCACCTTAGCCTTGGCTGCATCAGTAAGAGCGTCCTGCTCTCTGGCATCAATCTGCGCAATTTTATCGCCCTTTTTAACCTGGCTGCCTTCATGTACATACAGCTCAACCAAACGGCCGGGAACCTTCGTATTCACATCCACCTCGGTTGCATCTGCCTGTCCCCAGACAGCATTCGGATCACGTAATTCATTTTTGCCACAGCCTGCATTAAGCAGCAGCGCTGCCAGTGCAAGGCATATAATAAGTAAATTTTGCCATTTTTTCATGTCTAAAACCTCCCGAAACCATTGGTACTATAACATTATTTTCGGTACCAATATGCAAAAATAAAAATGCAACGCCACGCTGCATTTCTATTCTTTTATTTTAATAGCATACCTTTAAACAAAATATCCAAAAGCTCCTGCATCGCCTTTTTATAGGTTAAGCCGTTGCTCTCCAAAAAGCTGTACGAGGTAAAGCTGTCAAAAGCATCCTTCAGTATCTGCCCTACCAAATTTACGTTAACAGGCCTGAGCACGCCATCCTGAATACCCTGCTCAACTAAAAGCTGCAAATGCTTTTGCCTTTCAGCTCTGGAAGCTTCAACCTTTTCCCACTGCTTGGGAAACAGACGGCGCAAATCCTCATAAATATTCTTATTGAACATTTCGGCAGCATAAGGATGCAGTGTAAGCAGCTTCTCCAGCTTACTAATTACAGGCGCATCACCGGCATAAATCTCCTGCTCCTCCTGCGCCATATCTGCCAAAATAATATCAACCATTTCATCAATCAAATTTTCTTTAGAGGAAAAGTTTTCATAAAGCGAGCGCTTGCTCACCTTGAGCCTTGTCGCCAAATCCTGCATGGTGAAACGCAGACCGCGCAGATTGACTTCCTCCATTGCCGCATTGATAATAATATTTTTCATGATACTTTTGGTACTCCTATATTTTTCTTAGTACCTTATTTATATCACTTTCTTCTGTGCTTGTCAATATTTAGAACACGGCGCACGCTCCGCCACCATTTTCTAAAGACACTTTGTAAACAGGAAAACAACTGCATTCTTTTTTTGCGCACAAAAAAGCGGTCCTACCAAAGTAAGACCGCTAATTAACAATTGGTGGAGACGAGGAGAATCGAACTTAATTTTTGAACTCTTCTATAAGGCATTCGTGCTTTTTACTTTTCCTATCGTAGTTTATACCGATAAACAGGATGTTATCAGTATATTCTTTGATAGTTTCCTGATACTGCTTCTTTTTAATCTGGTCAATTGCAGTTTGGGCATCTTTGTTCCATTTCAGTTCGACTACTAATGCCGGATGGTTTTTCCTGTATTCCGGCTTAGGAATATAGACAATATCAGCGAATCCTTTGCCTGCAGGAAGTTCTCTTTTAGGCTTGAAATAAAAATTCATCGTTGCCAGAAAAGCTTTGTCTAAGACGTAGCTCAAAGAATTTTCGTCGTTGTACTGAAGTATCGAAACGGATGTATCATGAACAGCTTCAATAATCTTGGCAACTTCATTATTGTCTTTTTTATTAACCGCAGCAAGCAGTCTTTCGGATTCTTTGAGGAAGTCTAAAATCTCTGTCCATTTTACGGACTGTACAGCCTTCTGAAATTCTGTCCTGATTTCTTCATTAGGAATTTCGGCGCTTTCTTCTTCAGGATTATATGCAAGATAACCGAGATGGATGAGCAGCGCAAGTACATCATTCTTGTCATCAAAAGAATCCATATCATTCTGGAAAAAATAGGGATTAACCTTTACGCTTCCACCTGCAAGCAGCTCAATAACATCCTTGCGTAATCCGTCAAAGTCAATACTGATAAGATCTTTAACAGATTCGTAAGTCCCGCTCTGAAGCCAGTAGCTTTGAAAGTTTCCCTGCAGGATCAAATTAGTTACAGCAAAAGGATTATAGATGTGCAGGCCACTCAGCCTGTAGCCGTCGTACCAGCGCCGTATATTGCCAAAATCTTTGTTGTAAGTTTTGCAAAGTACTGCTACTTCTTCTTCCGTAAAGCCAAAATAGGGAGCAATCGGGCCGGGGTTTATCATAGTGTATTCCATGAAGTTATTCAATGTCGACTGCGTTTTATACTTCTTTATAGGCAGGATGCCTGTGATATAAGCAAGCGCAATAAAACGTCTTGCCCCTGCTCCTTTGAACAGACTGCGAAGAAACGCGATATATTTTTCATGGGTTTCTTTTTGCTTGGGTGCGGCACGGAACATAGCATCCCATTCATCTATTATGATGACAAATCTGTTTTCGGTAGCCTGATTGATATAGTTCAGTGCTTCGGAAACCGTCTTGGTATCTGACGGTATTGTCTTAGGATAAGCCAGGTTCAGCTCCTCCAAAACGCTCTGGGTTATGTATTCTATAGTATTTTCAATGCTTTCTGCGTTGTCAATGCATTCCTGAACATCGAAGTAGATTACATCGTATTTGTTCAGGTGCGTTTTAAAGCTTTGGCAGTCTGTAATAGCAAGTCCTGCAAAAAGCTCTTCAGATTTGCTCTCCTTACTGTAATAGGCCAGGAGCATATCAGCAGCCATTGATTTGCCGAAACGGCGCGGACGACTGCTGCAAATGAATTTCTGGGGCGTATTGATGAACTGGTTGGTAAAATCAATAAGCTTGGTCTTATCGACATATATTCTGGCATTCACTGCTTCTTTAAAAGCAGTATTTCCAGGGTTCAAAAAGATTCCCATGTGTTTCTCCTTCCTTCTTACATACTCTATTACATTATAACATTTTTGGTGTTTCAAGGGAATAAAAAAAGCGGTCCTACCAAAGTAAGACCGCTAATTAACGATTGGTGGAGACGAGGAGAATCGAACTCCTGACCCCCTGCTTGCAAGGCAGGTGCTCTCCCAGCTGAGCTACGCCCCCAAAAGGCTTCGCGCGCATTTGCGTCAGAAACAAGTAAAATTTTACAGTAAAGCGACGCTTTTGTCAAGCATTTTTTATTTGGTAATCAGCTCAACCAGCTTCAAAGTCATCAGGCAGGATTTTTCCACTGCAGCCATCGGCATAAACTCGCAGTTGGAGTGGAAGTTGAGCGCGCCGGTGAAATAGTTCGGCGTCGGAATGCCCTTGGTGGAAATAAAGGAACCGTCGGTGCCGCCGCGCATAGCGATATCCTTCGGCTCGATATCCAGTTCCTTCATAGCCTCGAAAATGTACTCAACGCATTTTCTGTTGTCATCGTTTAGCGCATCGGCAATGTTGCCGTATACGTCGGTGATGTTCAGCTCAATGCCGGCCTTCGGATTCTTGGCCTGTACATATTCCACAGCATGACGGATGAACTCCTTGCGTGCTTCATACATCTTTTTGTTATGGTCGCGGATTTTGATATCCAAAGTTGCTTCCGCAGCGTTGGAATGGATAGCCTGCACCCAGATAAAGCCTTCGGTGCCCTCGGTGTGCTCCGGAGTCTGCATTCTGTCGAAGCAGTTGATGATATCTACGGCAACCAGGGCAGGGTTAACCAGAGTGTTCTTAGCGGACATCGGATGTGCGGTTACACCCTTGATTTTGATGTGTGCGCTGCCTGCGTTAAAGGTTTGGTATACAACCTCGCCCAGCTCGCAGCAGTCAATGGTATATGCAAATTCAACCGGGAACTTGCTGAAATCCATCTTCTTGGAACCGCAAAGACCAACCTCTTCATCCGGAACAAAGGCTACATAAATTTCGCCGTGCGGACGGTTTTCTTTGATGATGGTTTCCAGTGCTACCATCAGGTTGGCAACGGCAGCCTTGTTGTCTGCGCCTAGTACGGAAGTGCCGTCGGTGGTAATCAGGTCGCTGCCGATATATTTGTTCAGCTCGGGATGCTCGCTTACCTTGATGTAGATTTGCTTTTCAGCGTTCAGCAGTACATCGCCGCCCTGATAGTTTTTCACAATCTGCGGATGTACCTCGGGAGAAAGGTTTACGTCAACGGTATCCATATGCGCAACCCAGCCTACATTCGGCACGGGAGCGTGGCCTGCAGGCAGGTTAGCCGGCAGACGGCCGGTCAGCACGCAGAATTCACTGATTTCCAGGTCTACCAGACCAAGCTCAGCCAAATCCTCCTTCAGCAGCTTAGCCATATCCCATTGGCCGGGAGTACTGGGGACAACAGCACAGCCCTCCTTACTTTGGGATGGTACGGCAGCGTAACGTAAAAAGCGTTCAGTCAAACGTTCTTGCAAAGACATTTTCAAAGACCTTCTTTCATAAATACATATAACACCCTTCCGTCTGCTCGCTATGCTCGCAGCCACCTCCCCTTTGAGGGGAGGCAAGGTGAATTAATCGTAGGACAAGATAAGGGCTTGCACATAGCGTTTCACCCCTCTCCGCCTCGCTTGTACCCTTCGGGTACTACGCTCGGCACCTCTCCCCAAGGAGAGGCTATCTTCATTATATCATCTCTGAAATAATATTACAGCAAAAATAAAGCAGATGAACCCTATCATCTTACCTAACCAAGACGAGCGAGAAGGCTTGCAGATGCTCCCTCTCCTCTCCCACACAAGACGAGCGAGAAGGCTTGCAGATACTCCCTCTCCTCTTCCACAAAGACGAAGGAGAAGGGTTGCAGATGCGAAGATAATTTTTGAAGGCGTACTAGAGGTACGTCAAAAAAATTATCTGAAGCAGATGCGCCCTTATCGTTCGTCGCTATATAGGAAACTTCCCACAGCAGATGCGCCCTTATCACTCGTCTTAAAACACTACATTCTACGCGGGTACACATAATCCGCTTGCAATCCCAAAGGTATATCCATAAACCAGAAAGCATACAGCATAATAGTAAGAGTAACCAGCAGCGTAATAGTGTACGGCAGCATCAGGGAGCTCAGCGTACCGATACCGGCGCTCTTCACATACTTCTGGCAGTAGAGGATAATCAGCGGATAGAACGCAAACATCGGAGTTACAACGTTAACCGCAGAGTCACTAACGCGGAAGGCAACCTGAGTCAGCTCCGGCGCAATGCCTACAGCCATCAGCATCGGCACGAAGATAGGTGCCAGAATCGCCCACTTAGCGGAAGCAGAGGTAATAATAAGATTCAGCATCGCAACGAAGATGATGATGCCGAAAATAGTTACCTGCGGCGGCAGTGCCAGAGATTTCAGGAACTCAGCGCCCGCAATCGCAATCAGCGCGCCCATGTTGGAAGCACCGAAGGCATAGAGGAACTGCGCAGCGAAGAAATAGAATACAATCAGCTGCACCAGAGTTTTGGTGATATCCTCCATCGCAGTGGTAACATCCTTCGGGGATTTGAATTTTTCTACCATTACGCCGTAGGTCAGGCCGACAGCACCGGTGAACACAAACAGCAGGGAAACGATGGACTGCATAATCGGTGCCTTGAAGCTTGCCAGCATACCCTTATCATCGCGGAAGATGGAATCAGCCGGCAGCAGCAGGTAAACGAGCAGCGCAACCATCACAATCAAAAGGCCGGTAGCAGCGTAGAAGGCACGGTTTTCTTTGGGAGTTACGGCGGTGTTGCCGTCCTCGCCTACCTCGATATCATCATCGAGCGGGCAGTTTTTCCACAGCCACGGCTCAACAATCTTTTCTGTTACCCACCAGCAGCTGGGGATTACGAGGAAGGTCGCACCGAAGGCGTAAAAATAGTTGCACAGTACGTTAACCTGATAGGACGGGTCTATAATCTGCGCAGCGCTCTGGGTGAAGCCCTGAATAACCGGGTCAATCGCGGACGGAGTATAGTTGGCAGCGAAGGCGCCCGCAATACCTGCGAAGGATGCGCCGATACCTGCCAGCGGATGCTTGCCGCTCGCATAATACATGTAGGCCGCAACCGGGATGATGATTACATAGCCGGTATCGGGACCGAGATGGCTCAGCATACCGACGAGAATAATAATCGGGGTAATCAAAAACTTAGGCGTAACAGCCAGAATTTTTTTCAGCGCAGTATTAATGTAGCCGGAGCCGTCAGCAATACCGATACCCAGGGTAGCAACGATTACCATGCCCAGCGGAGGAAAGCCGGAATAGTTGGTAACCATCTTGCTTAACAGTGCGACAAGGTTTTTGCCGCTCAACATATTGTTGACCACGATTTCCTTACCGGTAGTGGGATGCACATAACCAAAGTGCATCGTCGAAAGAATTGCTGACATAATGCAGCAGATGATAAACGCACCGATGAACAAAATCGTGATATCGGGGATTTTGTTGCCGACGCGTTCAATCAAACCGAGAATTCCGCCGGTCTGATTTTTTGCTTGCGTTGTTTGCATAGGGGACAATCACTCCTTCAAAAAATTAAAAATAACGTCCCCATTATAACATTTTTTTAATATTTATGCAAAAGCATTCTGCGAACGACAACCATTTGCCAAACTGTTTCTTCAAAAAGTGCTTGCGTCAAAAAGTCAAATGTATACAGTATTAATATTTTACTATATACAATCTCGGCAAAATCTGTGCTATAATAAACCTGTCTCTTATACACATCTGACGCTGCCGACGAGCGATCTAGTGTA
>NZ_CALDXR010000028.1 GCF_937920985.1 uncultured Phascolarctobacterium sp. | reverse complement strand
CCACTGATATAGTTGCTTGATAAATCTTGTTCAATTTGCACTTGCAATCTACCTACTTAATAAGGAACACGTTTTAGCGCATTTAAGTTTTAAAGGTAATGGCCATGAAGCAAAAAATAAGCAAGCTAAACTTGATTTAGAAGCATGGTGCAAAGAAATTAAAAAGATGGCTGAGTAAGGTGAGATTAATGGTTAAGATAGGCGTATGTGGTCATTTTGGTGGCGGCAAGAATTTTTTAGATGGACAAACTGTTAAGACTAAGATTGTTACCAAAGAATTACAAAGGGAGTTTGGTAACAATGAGGTAAAAAAAGTAGATACCTATGGTGGTAAAAAAAGATTGTTTTCGATAATTACCAATTTAATAGGTCTGGTAATAAGCTGCAAGAATGTTATTATATTTCCTGCTCAAAACAGCTTAATGCTTTTTGCTCCAATATTAGCGTTTATTAATAGATTTTACCATAGAAAATTGCATTATGTGGTAATTGGTGGCTGGCTGCCAGAGTTTGTTGCAAAACGTAAATTTCTACGTAAAGCATTGATGAAGTTTGATTGTATTTATGTGGAAACAAATACGATGAAAAACAAACTTGAAGTAATGGGGTTTTATAATATAGCTATTATGCCTAATTGCAAAGAGTTAAATATATTAAAAACAGAAGAGTTGGTATACGCGAAAGAGGAACCGTATAAATTGTGTACGTTTTCACGAGTTATGAAAGAAAAAGGTATTGAAGATGCTGTTGATGCAGTTATTGGAGTAAATGAAGAATTGGGAAGAATTGTATATACATTGGATATATATGGACAGATAGATAGCAATCAGGTTGATTGGTTTAAAAAATTAGAGGAAAGATTTCCGACATATATTCAATATAAGGGATTAGTTGATTTTGATAAAACAACACAGGTTTTGAAAGATTATTTTATGCTTTTATTTCCAACGTATTATGAAGGGGAAGGTTTTGCGGGAACATTAATAGATGCAATGGCAGCTGGTGTCCCTGTTATAGCTAGCGATTGGAGATATAATAGTGAGATTGTTAAAGATGAGAAAATAGGTTTTATAATTAAGAAAAACTTAAAGGCTGAGTTAGTTAAGGTTTTGAGTACAATAGATAAGGTTAATGACATGAAAGCCACCAATTTAGTCGAAGCAGAAAAGTATCTGCCTAAGAATGCAATCAAAATTTTGTTTAAGAAAATCGAAAGATAATAAAGAGGAATATAGCTTATGAAAAAAAGGTTATTGGTTATTTTAGCTTCTTTAAATACTGGCGGTGCAGAAACTTTTATGATGAAAATTTTTCGTAGTTTACCGGAAGATTACAAGATAGATTTTATCGTGTCTGCTAAATCTGGCTTTTACGAAAAGGAAGTAATTGATCTTGGCGGACGTATATTCAGAGTGCCGTTAAGAACAAAGCACCCCATAAAAACGTTTAAAGCAATATATGATGTGGTAAAGGATAACCGGTATACACATGTTTTAAAGTTATGTGATACACCAATAGGTGTATATGATTTATTAGCTGCTAAAATTGGCGGCGCAAGGGTTTTGTGTGTGCGTTCTTGTAATGCTGGTTCATCCAATAGTAAATTGGGGACATTAGTTAATGATTTCCTTAGACCATTCTTAAATATTATGACTGATGTAAAGATTGCTCCGTCACGTTTCGCTGCTGAGTTTACCTTTGGTAAAGCAGAGGTAGAGGCAGGCAAAGTTAAGTTTATTCATAATGGCGTAGATTTAAATGTTTATAAATTTGATAAAGACAACAGAGAAAAAATTAGAAAAGAGTTTGGCATAGCTGATGAGCAGCTTGTTATTGGACATATTGGCAGATTTAACCAACAAAAGAATCATAAGTTCTTAATTGAGGTTTTTGCTGAAGTATTAAAACAGAAAACGGATGCGTTGCTAATGCTTGTTGGCGACGGCGAAAAGAAGAATGAAATTAAAGAGCAAATCAAGGCTTTAGGTATTGGAGAATCTGTAATTTTTACTGGCATTCGGTCTGATGTTCCAGCACTGCTTTCGGCAATGGATGTTTTCGTATTTCCGTCCTTTTATGAGGGTATGCCTAATACAGTAATCGAAGCACAGGCTACTGGTTTGCCTTGTGTGATTGCAGATACAATTACGGAAGAAGCAGAAGTTACTGCGTGCGTTAATTTTATGTCTTTAAGTGATTCTGCTGAATCGTGGGCTGATAAAGCATTAACATTGTTTGAAAAAGATAAGGAGAACCGTTTTTGCTATGGCGATAAGATGAAGAATGCTGGTTATGATATAGATAGTTGTATGAAGAGATTTGTGGGATTGATATTAAAAAATGGAGTTATAAATAATGCAAATCAGGGTAAATAGCGTATTTGAAAGAATAATATGGATTCTAACAGTTATATTGTTATGCTCCTTTAATGTTTTGGATGCAAGTCAGTATATAAGTCTTATTTTATTAGGAATAACTATTTGCATTTTTATATTAGATTTTATGTTTAATGAATTCAAAAGCAAAGTGAAATTTTCTTTGTACCATTTATGGGGAATTTCTTTTGCTGTTTTTTGTTTATTGTCATCATTATGGGCTAATAATAGTGAATTGGCAGTATCAAAGGGAATTACTATTCTGCAGATATTAATATGCATGTCAGTGTTATATAATCATTATTCTAGAAATTTTGATGAAAATTTTTTGTTAAGTTGTATAGAATATGCTGGATATGGGTTGGCAATATATACGGTGTTTTTTTATGGAATAGAATTTATAAAACAAGGCTTAGCTTCTGGTGTAAGGCTGGATAATGAATTCGCAAATGTAAATTCTATTGGTATAGCTTGTGCTAATGCGATAATAGTAAGTGCATATTATATAATTTGCGAAAACAAAAAATCTATATTTAAATTTCCATTTATGCTAATTTCATTAATAATTGTTGCAGCATCAGGCAGTCGAAAGGCTTTAGTAGTTTTGATTCTTGGTATTACCTGTTTGTATTTATTTAAATATGCTAGTAAAAATATTTTAAAAACGTTATTAAAATTTAGTGTTATTCTTAGCATATTGGTTCTGTTTTTTTCTGTAGTTTTATCTATGCAGATGTTTGATACATTAAATTACAGAATGGAAGGATTGATAGCATTAGTTACAGGTACCGGTACTATAGACCATTCAACCTGGTTGAGGCAGCAATTTATGAAAATTGGTTTGGAACAGTTTTTTGAAACACCTTTCTTTGGTATAGGTATTGATAATGCTCGTTTGTTATTATTACAGCATGTCGGTTTCATAACATATTTGCATAATAATTACGTGGAATTATTAGCTAGTGGAGGTATTGTTGGAACCAGTATTTTTTATTCAATATATATCTATATTATTTATAAACTAAAAATAGATTGGAGCCTTTATAGCGGAATAAAGATCGCGATACTGCTTATGATTTTATTGCAATTGGCAATGGATTTCGGTGCTGTATCATATTACTCTAAAAACACATATTTTTATATAATGATGTTTTTTCTGTTTATTAAATACAATAATCGTGGAAAGGTTAGATAAAATGGATATAAAAAGATATTTTTATGCGTTCAATAAATTTTTGACAAACAAAGATTATCGCTTCATAATATTAGCTGGTCAGGGGTTCTACGATAATGTGGACGATGAAGAATATTTAAAACGAAAGTATAAAGCATGCATGGGAAAAGAATTAAACTTATCTTCTCCCAAGACCTTTAACGAAAAGCTTCAGTGGTTAAAGCTGCATGATCGCAAACCTGAATATACAATTATGGTAGATAAGTACGCTGTACGTAAGTACATTGCTGATACTATTGGCGAAGAATATCTTATTCCCTTATTAGGTGTTTGGGACAATCCGGATGATATTGATTTTGATTCTTTGCCGAATCAATTTGTTTTGAAGTGTAATCATAATTCTGGATTGGGAATGTGCATATGCAAGGATAAGAGTAAGCTTAATATTGAAAAGGTTAAAGCAGAGTTGAGGAAAGGCTTAAAACAGGATTACTATCTTACCAGTCGTGAATGGCCGTATAAAGACGTTCCTAGAAAAATTATTTGTGAGAAATACATGACTGATACACGAACTAACGATTTATATGACTATAAGTTTTTTTGCTTCGGTGGTCAAGTTAAGTGCTTCAAAGTTGATTATGATAGATTTATTGAACATCATGCAAACTATTATGATACAAGTGGAGGTATTTTGCCTTTTGGAGAAGCAGCATTGCCTCCAGTCTATGATAAAAGTATAAAAATGACGCATAATTTGAAAAAGATGTGTGAGCTGGCTGAAAAACTCACAGCAGGAATGACTTTTTTAAGAGCTGATTTTTATGATGTTGAAGGAAAAATATACTTTGGAGAATTAACATTTTATCCAGCATCTGGAATGGGTAGTTTTACTGATGACTATTGGGATTCACGTTTAGGAGAATGGATTAAGCTTCCTGATGATATTATTGGGGGGGGAGAAACTTTTATAATTAATTTAAAAGAATTTATTGTTATATTAAGGGCGCCGCAAGAAGAATTATCCGACTATAAAGTTTTATGTTTTAATGGAGAACCCAAAATCATTGAGGTTCATAGGGGACGATTTAATAGCCAGCATACACAAGATTGTTATGATGAGTCTTGGAATAAAACTGATATTGAACAGTATGATTTGCCAAAAACGGATGAGATAATGCCTAAACCGGCATTTTTAAAAGAAATGATGCATTTATCTAGGTTATTATCGAAGAAGTTGATTCATGTTAGAGTAGACTGGTATTTCACGAATAACAGGTTATATTTTGGTGAGTTAACTTTTTTTGATGGCTCTGGTTATAATCTGTTTTGTGGTGATGCTGATGAATTATTAGGCAGTTGGATTAAGCTACCTAAGTAAAAGGAGATTTCTTATGGTTAAGTGCATAATTGGTGCTGATATAGTGCCAACAGAGTCTAATGCTAATTTGTTTACTAATGCAGATGTAGAAACTTTAATTGGAGATGACATAAAAAAGCTGTTAGATAATGCAGATTTCACAATTTTCAATTTAGAGGTTCCTTTGACTGATATGAGTACGCCGATAAAAAAATGTGGTCCGAATCTTATTGCACCTACGAAAACAATTGCTGGTTTAAAAGCTATTAATCTGCATTTTTTTACGCTTGCCAATAACCATATTTTAGACCAAGGGGAGCAAGGTTTAAATTCTACCATGAGCCTCTTGGATAAACATGGAATTGCTTATGCAGGTGCAGGTAAAGATTTAGAAGAAGCAGCAAAACCATATATTTTCGAACAGGATGGTAATAAAATAGGCATCTATTGCTGTGCAGAGCATGAATTTACTATTGCTACAGAAAATACTCCGGGTGCCAATCCTTTTGATCCTTTGAACAGCTTAGATCATGTAATGGAGTTAAAGAAGCAATGTGATTATGTAATTGTTTTATATCACGGTGGCAAAGAACACTATCGGTATCCATCACCTTATTTACAAAAGGTTTGCAGAAAGATTGTGGATAAGGGTGCAGACATTGTTGTCTGCCAGCACAGCCATTGTATAGGTTGCGAAGAAAAGTGGCATGAAGGTACTATAGTTTATGGTCAGGGAAACTTTTTGTTTGATGCAGACGATAATGAATTCTGGAATAGCGCTTTACTGATAGAATTAGAATTTAGTAAAGACAGCAAAGTAGAAATTAAATATATTCCTATTAAAAAAAATGGAAATACTGTTAAGTTAAGTGATGATAGTAGCATTTTAGAAGGTTTCAAAAGCAGAAGTAAACAAATAATAGATAAAAAATTTATTGAGGAAAACTATTATCAGTTTGCAGATTTTATGAGCAAAAATTATTATTACAAACTTTCTGGAAGAGTCTCCACATTTTTACCAGTTAGGATACTCAATAAGTTAACAAACTATCTTCTGTTAAAATGGATTTATGGTGAAAGCGAAAAGTTAAACATCATAAATTGTTTGGAATGTGAGGCACATAGGGAACTGTTAACATGTATTTTAAAATATAGAAGAGGGATATAGACGGAGGCTTAATATGAAAAGAGTCTTAATGGTATCTTGTGAAGGATTAGGAAATGGCGGTGTCCAAGCTGTCATAATGAGTATCGTTAGAAGTCTTAAAGATAAATATATTTTTGATATTCTTCTTTTTACTGATGAAAGAAGATTTTATGATGATGAGTTTGAAAGCTACGGGGGAAAAATATTTAGAATTCCGCGGTATAGTGGCAAAAATTCTTTTAGAAAAAGATTAGATTACTATGTTAGAGGTAATCATTTATATAACAAGGTCTTGGAGATTCTGAAAGAAAATGGACCATATGATGTTATTCATTGTCACGATGAATATGAAAGTGCGCCTATTTTAAAAGCTGCAGCAGTTAGTGGGATTAAAGTCAGAATTGCTCATACCCACGTTATATCAGGAAAAACTAACATTATAGCAGGCTTATTGAACAATTATCGTAAAAAAGAAATTGAAAGGTACGCGACAATAAAAATTGCATGTTCCCAAGAAGCAGGATTGTCTTTTTTTAAATCTCAAGAGAACGTAAGGATAGTTATGAATCCATATGATAATAAGAGATTTAATTCTGAAAAATATGACTTAAATAAAAAAAGTAATTTACAGCTTTTGCAGGTTGGAACTTACAGTGTAACTAAAAACCAAATATTTTCAGTAAAAGTTATTGAATATATAAAGCAAAAAAGGCCAGACGTAAAATTAATTCTGATGGGCAATAGTAATAGTGAATATAATGAACTGTTATATAAGGAAATCATTCAAAGGAAGCTTGAAGATAATGTTGTTTTAATGCCTGGTGATGTAGATATGCCAAAGCTACTAAGTCAATCTTCTGGCTTTCTATTTCCGTCATTGCATGAAGGCTTTGGCATTGTGTTAATAGAAGCTCAAGCAATGGGAGTTAAGTGCTATGCATCCGATGCAGTGCCTAGAGCCACAGATTGCGGTGGTGTTACATATTTGCCACTTAACGATGGTGCCAAAGTATGGGCAGAAAAGATTATAGATGATTATCAAAGAGAACATGGGATGCATGTAAATTATGATGTAAGTAAGTTTTCTACAGAAGAAGTTACAAGAAAGTATATTTTGTTTTACGAGAATGCTTTATAAAAAGCAACTTGTTTTGTAATATTTATATAAAATATTCACTCTAATCTTATTTAAAAAGCACAAAAGTGAATGTTAAAATTAAGATAAGATTATCAGATTTAAAGGAAATATTTATGAATCAACGTAAGTTAGGAATTATCGTCAGCTATTTTAATATATCTTTGCAGGTCCTTATAAACTTAGCCTATGTTCCTATTCTATTACACTATATTGGTAAGAGTGAATACGGATTATATCAGCTGATAGGTTCTTTTATAGCATATTTTTCTATTATGGATTTCGGACTCAGTGCTGCGGTGGTACGATTTTATACTAAATATAAAATTTTAAGAGATAAAATCCGTATGGAAAATATACTTGCATTTGCTCTACGTGCTTATGTTATGATTACTATGATGCTTTTAGTGATTGGTTGCGTGTGTTATACTTTTCTTCCTATATTATTTTCTAAAAGTATGACAATTGTAGAAATTTCATCAGCGCAAAAGCTTTTTGCCCTGTTATTGTTTAATATGGTAGTAACTATTTCGACTATGATTTTCCGTGCTGTAATTAATGCTCATGAACGCTTTCTGTTTCTAAAGTGTTCGGAGACAGTACAACTTTTGTTACAGCCGTTATTGATAGTAATAGTATTACAAAGCCTTCCTAGTGCTCTTGCAGTAGCAGGTGTACAGACTTTTCTTAATTTAGTGCTTATAATTGCACGTATATACTATTGCTTTGCAGAGTTGCATATAAAAATACGTTATCACTTTTGGGATGGGGAAATGTATAGAGAATTTAAAAAGCTAGCATTGAGCATATTCGCTGTGATGTTGATTGACCAAATTTTCTTTAAAACTAATCAGGTTATTCTTGGTATTGTTAGCGGAACAGATGCGGTAGCAGTTTATTCTATAGCTGCACTCATTTATATGAACTATATGACATTGTCTACAACTATCTCTAGTGTCTATCTACCGCACGTTACAGAGCTTATTGCGAAAAATGAACCGATAAGCAGCCTTACTGATTTGTTTATTAGGATAGGTCGCTTACAGTACTTTTTACTAGCATTATTCTCTAGCGGTTTTATAATTTTTGGTAGGCAATTTATTCATATGTGGGCTGGTGCGAGCTTTGATGAAGCGTATTGTATAACACTTTTGATAATTATTCCATTCACAATTGATTTAATTCAAAATATTGGGCTTGCTATTTTACAGGCTCAAAATAGATATGATTTTCGTGCCAAGGTGTACTTTGTTATGGGTATTTTCAATCTATGTTTAGCAATACCTCTAGCAATAAAATTTGGTGGTATTGGTTGTGCTTTTGCTACAGGTTTAGCGATGTTTATAGGGAATGGTGTAGTAATGAACTGGTATTATGCAAGAATTACTGGATTGGATATTGCTAAATTTTGGAAAGGAATATGGCATATAAGCTTACCCATAGTGGTAGTAACTGCTATCGGTTTTATAGGTAATAATATATGGAATTTACAAGGCAAGTTATTATTTACTATGAAAGTAGCGATATATGCATTTATTTATATAATGGTAGTTTATAGATTTTCTATGAATCAAGAAGAAAGGAGAAGGTTGCTAGAGGTTTCACATAAACAATAAGACTTTTGTACTAGAAATTAACATTATTTTACAATTCGTGTAAATTAATTGTATATTACGATTAAATTGCCACATCTTCACGGTAAAATTGCCACACTAAAAACGGTACTGCCACAATAAGCAACTTCTGGATATAATAATAATGGCACGAGTTTTTGTTGTATATGATACACTAAAAGTACCTCAAAAAAGCATCAAAATTCCCCAATATTAGCAAGGATATTTCACTAAAAAAGCGGGACACCTTGCAACAACATACCAAATAATTTATCCTTTATTTGTCAGCTACTGCGAATAAAGGAATTGATTTGAATGACATGAAAAACTACGAAAAACAGAGATAATCGGTGAAAATTAAAGATATTATATGGAGGGTATTATGATAGACACTAAGGAAAAACTCAAGCATTGCTTAAATATCGAGAGAAAGATATATTTCCCTCGGGGGGGGACAAGGATTCCTTTAGGCATCAGAGAGAAAGACATTTTATATGGATATGTATATAACTTAAGAATGGCTGAATATCATCATAACAAAGGTAATAAGATTTTAGGCATCTTTTATTTATTACGTCTAAGATTGATGCAGAACAAGTATGGTATTCATATTCCCTTAAATGTCTGCGATGAAGGCTTGAGCATAGCTCATGTAGGACCTATTATCATCAATGGAAGATGCAAGATAGGAAAAAATTTACGTATACATGTTGGAGTTAATCTGGGTGCTAATGGTGGCGAACCTCCCAAATTAGGAGATAATGTGTACATCGGACCTGGAGCAAAATTATTTGGCGATATAAATATTGCTAATGGTTGCAGAATAGGAGCTAATGCAGTCGTAAATAAGAGTTGTGATATTGAAGGAGCGACATTAGTCGGGATTCCTGCTAAGATATTATAAAATATCGCTTTTTGAAACAAAAAGGAGCTGAAAGGCAATTGAATATAAACGAAGAATACAACATTTGGCTGCAGCATACTGCAGATAACCAAGAACTTCATCAAGAGCTTGTTGCAATACAAAATAACAAAGCACAAATAGAAGACGCCTTCTATTGTGAGCTTGCCTTTGGCACCGCCGGATTGCGTGGTGTAATGGGCGCTGGCACCAACCGCATGAACAGCTATATCGTTGCCAGAGCATCGCAGGGAGTAGCAAACTACCTGAAGCAAAGGCAGACGCAGCCCGCTGTCGTAATAGGCTATGACAGCAGAAACAACAGCCGCAAATTTGCTGAAATAACAGCAGCAGTCTTCGCTGCCAACGGCATCAAGGTTCATATCTGGCCTGAGCTGATGCCAGTGCCGACAGTATCCTTTGCTACACGTTATTTAAAGGCCGCTGCAGGCATCATGATAACAGCATCGCACAATCCTGCAAAATACAATGGCTACAAGGTATATGGCGCAGATGGCTGCCAGATAACTACAGAAGCAGCCAACAGCATCCTTGCAGAAATCAATAAGCTGGATATCTTTAAAGACGTAAAAAAAGCAGACTTTCAAACCGCACTTGCCAGCAAACAAATCAGCTATATAGATGATGCTGTCTATAATGCCTTCCTAAAAGAAGTAAAGCAGCAATCCGTATTGTTTGGCGAAGAAGTGCAAAAGAACGCTGCAATAGTATATACACCGTTGAACGGCACAGGACTAAAGCCAGTTACCCAGATATTGGCAGAAGCAGGCTACACCAACATCAAAATAGTACCGGAACAGAAACTACCGGATGGTAACTTCCCAACCTGCCCATATCCTAATCCTGAGCTTGCTGAAGCACTGAAATTAGGCATAGAATACGCCAGAACCAACAACGCTGACCTCTTGCTGGCAACCGATCCGGATTGCGACCGCGTAGGCATCGCCGTAAGAGATGAGCACGATGAATACCAGATTCTGACAGGCAACCAGGTAGGTGTACTCCTCTTAGATTACATCTGTAGCCAAAGAAGCAAGCATCACCAGCTGCCAGAAGCTGCAGTCATGATAAAAACTGTTGTAACAACAGCAATGGCAGAACAAATTGCCCAAAGCTATGGTGTAAGAACCATCAACGTATTGACAGGCTTCAAATATATTGGTGAGCAAATTGGCCTGTTAGAACAAAAAGGCATGGCAGGCAATTACATATTTGGCTTTGAAGAAAGTTGTGGCTATTTAAGCGGACCTTATGTACGCGATAAAGATGGCGTAAATGCTGCTTACCTGATTTGTGAAATGTATAGCTACTATGCAACACAGGGCATCAGCATCCTGCAAAAGCTGGCAGAACTGTATAAAAAGCATGGCTATAGTATAAACCTAACCTGTAGCTACGAATTTGATGGCAGCACTGGGTTGGCAAAAATGCAGCAGATAATGAACAACCTGCGTCAGGGAGTGGCGGAGCTTGCAGGCAAAAAAGTAACCTCTGTGCTTGACTATGCAGGAGGCGTCAACGGCCTGCCTGCAGAAAATATGCTGCAATTCACACTGGAAGATAAATGCTCGGTGATTGTGCGTCCTTCCGGTACAGAACCCAAATTAAAGACCTACATTTACGCCATTGGTGAAAGCAAAGCGCAGGCAGAACAAATTGCTGAAGACCTGATTGCAAGCAGCAAAGAACTGCTTAAATAAAAATAGATATAAGAGTAATTGTAAAAGAAATGGAGCTGTTGAAGATGAAAAAAATAACCAAAGCTGTAATCCCTGCTGCAGGCTTAGGCACCCGCTTTTTGCCCGCAACAAAAGCCTGCCCCAAGGAAATGCTGCCAATCGTAGACAAACCCACAATCCAATACATCATTGAAGAAGCACTTGCTTCCGGCATTGAAGACATCTTAATCATCACCGGCCACAACAAACGCTCCATCGAAGACCACTTTGACTATAACCCTGAGCTGGAACAAAACCTGCGTGAGCATGGTAAGGACGAGCTGCTGGCAATGGTCAAAGCCATTGGCAACATCAATCTGCACTATATCCGCCAAAAGGAACCCAAAGGATTGGGACACGCCATCCTGTGTGCCAAATCCTTCGTAGGCAATGAACCCTTTGCAGTGCTTTTAGGTGATGACGTTGTTTATAATGATGAATATCCCTGCTTAAAGCAGCTCATGGATGTATATAACAACACTGGAGCAAGCGTGCTTGGCTGTCAGACAGTACCGCAGGAGAAGGTATCCTCTTATGGTATTGTAGCAAGCGAAGCAACGGAAGCGGAGCGTATCTTCAAGGTAAATGACATGGTAGAAAAGCCTGCAGTGGAGGAAGCACCTAGTCGTTTGGCAGTGCTGGGACGCTACGTAATCACACCAGAGATATTCTCCATCCTGGAGCATACTGAACCTGGACGTGGTGGTGAAATTCAGCTTACTGATGCATTGAAAGTGCTGGCGAAAGAACAGGCCATGTATGCGTATGACTTTGTTGGTCGTCGCTACGACGTGGGCGACAAGCAAGGCTATCTGGAAGCAACGGTAGAATATGCGCTGCGCAGACCGGATTTGAAGGATAAGTTCTTGGAATATCTGAAGGGGATTGTAGAGTAAGCAGAGATTAGCATATAAAGCGAAACATCGCCAGTGATATGTAACCAAGAAATCCTTAAAAAAGACCTTCTGCTGAATTAACAGTAAAGCACAAAATAAATATCAACTGCGCCATAAATCATCAATAATAGCAGGTAATTTTTTACAAAGTATTAAAGAACATTTTATTCAATAGTGGTATAATATAACATAGCATACTATTATGCTCGTGTAAGGAGATATGTATATCATGCAAACAATCTTAGTAACCGGTGCTGCCGGCTTCATTGGCAGCAACCTCGTCCTGGAGCTGCTGCGCTCCCTGTCACCTGTGCAGATCATCGGTCTGGACAACATGAACGACTACTACGACGTATCCATCAAGGAATACCGTCTGGAGCAGATTGCTGCCAGCGCTGCCGAACACAGCGAATCCCAATGGACCTTCATCAAAGGCAACCTGGCCGACAAAGCGCTGATAGATAAAATCTTTGCCGACTACCAACCGGAAATAGTAGTAAACCTGGCTGCACAGGCTGGCGTGCGCTATTCCATCACCAATCCTGATGCCTATATCGAAAGCAACCTGATTGGCTTTTACAACATATTGGAAGCCTGCCGTCACTCCTACGATAACGGCGCCAAGGGCGTAGAGCATCTTGTATATGCTTCCAGCTCCAGCGTATATGGCTCCAACAAAAAAGTGCCGTATTCCACCGATGACAAGGTAGATAACCCTGTATCGCTGTACGCTGCCACCAAAAAATCCAATGAGCTGCTGGCACATGCCTACAGCAAACTGTACAACATTCCCTCAACCGGACTGCGCTTCTTCACCGTATATGGTCCTGCAGGCCGCCCGGACATGGCCTACTTTGGCTTCACCAACAAGCTGCTGGCAGGCAAAACCATTGAAATCTTTAACTACGGCAATTGCAAGCGCGACTTTACTTACGTTGACGACATCGTTGAAGGCGTAAAGCGCGTAATGCAGGCACCGCCTGAGCGCAAGCTGGGCGAAGACGGACTGCCGCTGCCGCCGTATAAGGTATATAACATTGGCAACAGCCATCCGGAAAACCTGCTGGACTTTGTGACCATTCTGCAGGAAGAGCTGCTGCGTGCAGGAGTACTGCCTGCTGATTATGACTTTGAAGCACACAAAAAGCTTGTACCCATGCAGCCTGGCGATGTGCCTGTAACTTATGCCGATACAACGCCGTTGGAGCGTGACTTTGGCTTTAAGCCGAGCACACCGCTGCGCGAAGGTCTGCGCAAATTTGCTGAATGGTACAAGAAATTTTATAACTGCTGATTATATAAATAAAGGAGTATGATGAACATGAAAATTGCCGTTGCCGGTACTGGTTACGTTGGTCTTTCCCTGGCTACGCTGCTTGCGCAGCACAATGAAGTAAAGGCCGTTGATATTATCCCGGAAAAGGTTGAACTGATCAACAACAAAAAATCCCCGATTCAGGACGATTATATTGAAAAATATCTGGCTGAAAAGGACCTCAACCTTGTTGCTACGCTGGATGCAGAAATGGCCTATAAGGACGCAGAATTTGTTATTATCGCTGCACCGACCAACTACGACAGTAAAAAGAACTTTTTCGATACCAGTGCTGTAGAAACAGTAATCAAGCTGGTTATGCAGTACAACCCCAATGCGATTATGGTAATCAAATCCACCATTCCCGTTGGCTACACCAAAAGCATCCGTGAAAAAACCGGTAGCAAGAACATTATTTTCAGCCCGGAATTTTTGCGTGAAAGCAAAGCGCTGTACGATAACCTGTACCCGAGCCGCATCATCGTGGGCACCGACCTGGAGGACGAGCGTCTGGTGAAGGCTGCGCATACCTTTGCTGGCCTGCTGCAGGAGGGTGCAATCAAAGAGAACATCGACACCCTGTTCATGGGCTTCACCGAAGCAGAAGCTGTTAAGCTGTTCAGCAATACCTATCTGGCACTGCGCGTTTCCTACTTCAACGAGCTTGATACATATGCAGAAATGAAGGGACTGGATACCCAGCAAATCATCAACGGCGTTTGCCTTGATCCGCGTATTGGTAGCCATTATAATAACCCCAGCTTTGGCTATGGTGGTTACTGCCTGCCGAAGGACACCAAGCAGCTGCTGGCAAACTATGCAGACGTACCGGAAAACATCATCGAAGCGATTGTTGAAAGCAACAGAACACGTAAAGACTTCATCGCTGAGCGCGTACTGGAAATTGCCGGTGGTTATGAAGCAAATGCTGAATATGATGCCCAGAAGGAAGGCAAGGAGCCTGTAATCGGCGTATACCGCCTGACCATGAAATCCAACTCCGACAACTTCCGTCAGAGCAGCATTCAGGGCGTAATGAAGCGTATTAAGGCTAAAGGCGCGAAGGTTATTGTTTACGAACCTACGCTGGAAGATGGCACTACCTTCTTTGGCAGCGTTGTGGTGAACGACCTGGAGAAGTTTAAGACTGAAAGCCAGGCGATTATTGCAAACCGCTATGACAGCTGCCTTGATGATGTGCAGGAAAAAGTATATACCAGAGATTTGTTTAGAAGAGATTAATAAAGCTTAGGCTTAGACGTGAAAACACCGACGTCCGCCGTACCGAGGGTACGGCAGATGCCGGTGTTTTTGATCGCTTTAGTATTTGAAAATTATACTTAAATATCGTGCAATAGAAAAAGCGCTTGCCAAATGGCAGGCGCTTTTTGAACAGGAGCCTACTGCTCCTTAGCTAACAGGTCCTTGAAGTACTGGTGCTCTTCGGGCGGTGTTTTTAAAATATCCATGGCCTGGTCAATGGAGACATTCATTGTAGACATAAGATTTTTGATGCTTTCAGCTTTGCCTTCAGCCTTGCCTTCAGCTCTTCCGTCATTAATGCCAGCCTCATAAATTTGCTTGCTGAAATTATCCATAGTTGCGAGTCCCTCCTTTGTTTATCTTACGTGAGATAATCTAATCAACAGCTCAAAAAACCTGTAAAGGAATGCTGTACTCATATAAATATTCCGGTGCAATATCAATTTCATCGCTCCAGGCCACAGAACTGCAATCAGCCTTGGCTGTCAGGAAAAAACTGAGATTGTTTAATGGTTTGTAGATTGCTTTTGCAAGAAGTGGGCGAGCATCAAAAAGCTTTTTTTCACCGCTGACAAAAGTTAAAATCAGCGTATAATTCTTTTGTGGTTGTACGTTGGTAACTACCCATACTGGCGTTTTCATAAGCGTGGTCACTCCTTTTAACGTAATGGTTCGATTTTGTATAAGGGTTCTTCATTAATTATAATATTTGCTCCAGTAAAATACAACATAGGGTGTTTAACAAAAATGAGCGTGATGTAGGTAAAGTAGGTTAGGAGAAAGAGTGTTAGTGCTGGTGTGATTGTAATAAGCATATTGCAGTGCTATAATTAAATTATACATAGATGTTTGGAAAAACTGAGGGAGGTACAAAGTAAAATTCGTTTTATACTAAAAGCTAACGTTTTTGGAGGTTATTCTTATTAATATCATCGTAACCGGCGGCGCCGGTTTTATCGGAAGCAACTTCATATTTCACATGCTGGCCAAGTACCCGGACTATCGCATCATCTGCATTGATAAGCTAACCTACGCAGGGAATCTGGCCACCCTGCAGCCTGTAATGGACAAGCCGGGCTTTCTCTTTGTGCAAGCAGATATCTGCGACAGAGAAGCTGTTAACGGGCTTTTTGAGGAGGAGAAGCCGGACATAGTAGTAAATTTTGCAGCGGAATCACACGTTGACCGCAGCATTGAAAATCCTGGTATTTTCTTGCAGACGAACATTCTTGGTGCAGCAACCGTGATGGATGCCTGCCGTAAATACGGCATCAGGCGTTATCATCAGATATCTACGGATGAGGTGTATGGAGATTTAACGCTTTTGGCGGATGCTAAGCCGTTTACCGAACAAGCTTTAATTCGTCCGAGTTCTCCCTACAGCAGCTCCAAGGCAAGCGCAGATTTACTCGTTATGGCTTATCACAGAACATATGGCTTGCCGGTATCAATTTCACGCTGCAGCAATAACTATGGTCCCTATCAGTTCCCGGAAAAGCTGATTCCGCTGATGCTTGCCAACGCTTTGGCAGATAAGCCATTGCCTGTATATGGCGAAGGACTGAATGTACGCGATTGGCTTTATGTTGAAGATCACTGCAAGGCAATTGACTTGATTATACATAAAGGCAGTGTAGGCGAGGTATATAATATCGGCGGACATAACGAGATGCGCAATATTGATATCGTAAAGCTGATTTGCAAGGAGCTTGGCAAACCAGAGAACATGATTACGTATGTAACTGACCGCAAAGGTCATGATATGCGTTATGCGATTGATCCGACTAAGATTCATAATGAGCTTGGCTGGCTGCCGGAGACGAAGTTTGCCGATGGCATCAAAAAAACCATTAAATGGTATTTGGAGAACCAAAAGTGGTGGAAAGATATCATTAATGGCGAGTATCAGAATTATTATGAGAAAATGTATGGAAACAGATAAGAAAACGCAAGCGTCAAATATAACGCGGATATAAAATCTCAATTCAGTAATATATAATAGGTGCATGGAACATCGTTGATGACGTATAATACCTATGCTAGTTTGATTGTAAAAGAAATATTGTAGTGATATAATGAAAGTACACACTTTCATGGTTATTAGATGAATTCCGCCTTGTAGAATTTATGGAATATGAGAGTGTCTTGCAGAAATAGTATGGTTGATATATTGCAATATATTGACTATGCAAAATAAAAATCCAACATAGATATACGAGTTGGAGATGTAATTATGCCTAAAAAATTAAAATTAACGGAATCTCAAACAAAGCTTAAATCTGAACTTGAAATCCTCCATAACCAAATTTGGCAATACATAGAAAGTGACCAAAAGTTACTTTCTGGTGATGATGCTAGTAGGCTTTATGACGAAATGGCTAGAAAAGCTCATGAATTACATATATCTTTAAAAGACAGCGGTCATGAGCCTAAGCATCATAAGTATATGATTGAAAACCGAGGGTGTACACCTGATGATGTACGCTTTTATGAGCATGTGCATCCAGTTCAAGATTTGTTGGCATTTATAGAAAACGTTCATGCTAATGACGATCCAAAAGATAGAACTATAGGAAAGACATTTACGATGAAGGTATTTACAAAGCGTTGGGGACATTATGATCAATATGAAATCACTAGAACGGATAAAGGATGGGACATTAAAGGATTAGTTGCAGCTAGTTGTTCATGTGACAAGATGATGAAACCAGGTCTAAATGAAATATTAGAGCATGATAGTGTTTGCTATCCTAAACAGATAAATATTTTTTTTGAGTGGCTTTGGAATAAAGCAGCAGAAGAAGGCTTGACTAAAGCAAAGGTTCAAGTAGCTATTAACAAATTAGGCAAATGGATAAGTGAATGTGAAAAGAATGCCCCTAGAGATGGAGTGTTTGAAGGATTGATATGATAAAGAGATAACCAGATAAGACTGGCGCTAATGAGGAAAATAACCATGGACACGTCCAAATCAGAAATCAATCTAAAAATTTTAAAAGGGATGTTTTGGGAAGCTAATAGAGCCTTCTTAGAAAATCATGCAAGCTTGTTGAAGCGTGAGTTATCTGAACGCTGCTTGTGTGGTGCTTTAATGCACGAGCTTAATAAACAATTGGAGAAAAACGGTTGTAATAACTATTATGCTGATATTGAGTTTAATAGGAATAAAAAAGGAATTAAGCAGTTACCTAATGACGATGGCTTTATTAATAATATTTTGCCGGATATTATAGTACATAGTCGTGGTAAAGAGACTCCCGATAATTTACTTGTTCTTGAAATGAAAAAAAGTAGCGCTAATCAGCAAGATAAGGAAAAGGATAGGAATAGACTTAGGAAGATGACAAAACAGAATTGTGATGAAAGCCACTATAGTTATAAATATAAATTCGGAGTATATTACGAGATTAATCATAATGAAAGTCAGATTGTGGTTGAGTTTTATCAAACAGGTAGAAGAATAAGTACTGATTCAAGAGTTATAGAATATAAAATTACAGAGGAGAGAGGGTTGGAATTTATTCGTGAGAGGTTATTGGATAGCGATGAATAAAAGTGCAAGATAATGTTTGTATATTTTGTTAACCAAAATCATTCAAAAAGAGCGAATAAATTCCCTATTTTCAGCAAGCGAAATTCCCCATTTCCAGATGTTTAGTGTTTTATTACCAATAATTTCTATGATTAGCCTTCAATATTCAATACCTCTTTCTGGTAGCTTAGCATTAGCTTTGAGTATTAGTGGAGGTGATATAATGAATATCATTCAGGTAGGATGTAGCGTGGCGGGTAGAGGTGGTTACGGGGGTTGACTATTACGGCGTTACTCATAGACTATTGGTATTAGAACAGCATTATACATGCAGCTTTACATGCAATCACCAAAACCCCCACCAGATTTTTCATGAGCCAAATAGACAGAAGATTGTGTTAAATATACAGGATAGAGGTAGCTGTTGTTATGAAATCGACAAGGAAAGCTATTTGGAAGCAATGTTCTAAAGCAAATAGGCCACTTCCGCGTACCTAGTTATTAAGTGATTTTTTAGGAGCGTTGTAGTAGATGTACTGTTATACGTAAAAACTGATTTATAGGCGATGAGGAAGCTATAAAGAAGGAATATGCTAATAACATTTTGCGGAGTACATGGCAAGTAAAGTGGTTATTCCAATAGGTGTTTGAGTAATTCGCAAAAGGTTGTTAGATAGAATCTTGAGTTGGTTAGTGATATAATAATTATGAGGATGCTTTGACGATACTTTGGTTTTTATTATTCTAAAGGTTTAGCAAAAGATACCACGTAATTAAAAGGAGTGAAACAATGATTTTATCTGATAATGAGACTAAAAATGATTTGTTGAACAATGTTGCAATAGCTAAGACTGTTGTATCAATAATTAAGGAAAGCAAAAGCAAGCCTATTTCTATTGGAATACATGGTGATTGGGGTGCTGGTAAATCTAGTATTCTCGAAATGATTAACGATATAATTGATAAAGAAGAGAAGAAATATTGCTGTATTCGTTTTAATGGGTGGAAGCACCAGGGATTTGAAGATTCGAAGGTAGCTTTAATGAGTGCAATCGTTTCTGAACTTATAAAAAACCAAGGCTTACTAAATAAGTGTAAGGATACCATAGATAAACTATGGAAAAATATAAATTGGATGTCATTAGTTAAAAGTGCTGGGAAAACAGCTTTGGCCATTTCAAGTGGCACGACTCCATTGGCGTTATTGTCTGATGTATTTAATTCTTTAAAAGAAAAAGGTTCGTCAGAAGAAGGAGTGACAAGTGTAGTTGATGATATTGGGAGATATTTATCTGATGCTAAGGTATTTAGCGACGTATCAGCAAACAATGAATTTACAGAATTCAGAAAGAACTTTAGCAAATTATTAGAGCAGGCGAAGATAGATAAATTGGTAGTTTTAATTGATGACTTAGACCGCTGCTTGCCTGATGTAGCAATTGATACGTTGGAAGCTGTTAGATTATTTATGTTTACAGGAGAAACTGCTTTTGTTATTGCTGCAGATGAAACAATGATTCGTTATGCAGTAAAGAAACATTTTCCAGATGTTCAAGAAGAAAATGAGAATCATTTTGGTTATAGTTTTGCTGATAGATATTTGGAAAAGTTAATACAAGTTCCTTTTCGTATTCCAGCTTTAGGTGATGTTGAGGCGTGTAACTATATAATGTTACTTATGGTTGGTTCTGAACTTGGGGATAATGATGATAAGTATGATCTTTTATGTAAAGAAGGATTAAATCGTTTAAAGAAACCTTGGGCAGCCGAGATATTTACTGTAGATAATGTTAGAGAAATTTTAGAAGATAGTTACGATCGAGTAGAAGAAAAAGTTTTATTGGCAACACAAGTGTGTGGTTTGTTATCTAAACATACGGATGGTAATCCTAGAAAAATAAAAAGATTTTTAAATATGTTGTTATTGCGATGTCAAGTAGCAAGTAATAGTGGATATTCAGAAGAAATAGATATAAAAATTTTAGCTAAAATGATGTTGGCAGAGTATTTTTCTCATGAATTTTATAAAAAATTACCAACGCATTTAAATTCTTGTGGTGTATGGGAAGAATATTCAAAAATTAAAAGTCAAATTGAAGAATGTCAAAATGATAAAAGTGAAAAAATAAAGCTAGATGATAATTGGTTCGAACTAAAGTATACAAAGGATTGGATTCTCTCTGAGCCTAAGCTTGATAATGTAGATTTGCGACCATACTACTATGTGTGTAAAGAAAAGAAAGATTATTTTGCTGGAAGACCTAATAAAGAAGACCTTGCAGAGATGGTAGATATTCTTATGCGTTCAGAATTTACAATACAAAAACGTGCGGATGAGATAGAGAATCTTTCTGCTGAAGATGCGTCAAGATTATTTGATATTATACAACAGAAAATTATGGAGAGTGGCAATCTGTCTAAAAAACCAAGTGGAATAGATGGTTTAGTAATTCTTGTACAAAAGAAGGAGTTTTTACGAGAAAAGTTAATTCAATTTATTAAAGCACTTCCTAAAAAACAAGTAGGAATTTGGATAAAGCAGGGGTGGAATAAAGCCATACCCAAAGGTTGTAAAGAATATGATGAGTTGCAGAGTTATTTGGATACATTGGATAATAAAGCGCTTGTAAAATAATAGGAGGTTACAATGGGTACGTCAACACATAATAAAGGACAAAATGGGAAAACTCCATTGATTCCTTCGTGGTTACAAGAACCTGATAGCAATGTAGAAGCAGATGTAGGAATAGAACCTATATTGACAGTTGGAAGCAAAAATCGCTTTACGATACCACGAGGTGAATTCACCAGGTTTATAAAATCACGTGATTTGGGAATGGCAAGAAGGAGTATTTCCAATTACGTAAGAAAAACGATGCAAGGCAGCTCGAAAGCAACGTTACGTCTTGGTTCAGCACGATATAGTAGCGCTAAATTATTGAAAATAGCAGGTCTATATGCCAGTGGTGGTGTTGAAGCAATTGAAAAAGAATTTTCATTGTTTGAGTTAGCTAATAAAAGTGCTGATGATGTATTTGTTTATATTGCAGATTTTATTTGTCCAGATGGCGGTTCTGTGGACGAAGGAATAGCTAGAGATGCATATTTTTCTGCAATTGAAGAATGCCCGGAATTATCAACAATCAAATTTAGTGATTTATTACCGGAACAGATATGCATACTGCTTGAAATAACCATGACTAATACTGTTTTTAGTAGAATCATAAATGATATTGGAAATAAAATAATATTATTGCCAAAAGATGATGCAGAAGCAGATGCTTTAGGAATACAAATTAAAGAATATATACGTGGTGCCGTATCGGATGCGATGGTAGATACTGGAATTGGTATTAACTACTTACCTAAGAATAAAACATTAGAAATCATTGATGATGTTTATAGAAAGACATTTGATATTTTGGCAGATGTTGGAGAAAATGAATGAACAAGTATATAATTAAATGCGATTATAGTATAAAGGAAATAATGTATAGTAAAATTGATAATACTTTGATAGTGAAAGTGCCTTTTCTATGCAATGATAATTTAAATTATGGGATACAACACGTTGTTTCTAAATTGAGATGTAATAGTATATTTCCATCTGAAATTGGCTTTGATATTTTATCGCTTGCTACAATTGTATATATGGCGGATACTCGAATTTCCAGAGAGATTCATGGACAGGACTCATGGACACGAGAAATAGAATTAGAGATTCCTGTTTGGAATTTAACAAAGTGGACTGAAAATGCACTACTAATAAACAAAATGTTAAGATTTTTAACAGGTGATATTTGGAATGTAACTTTTGTTAAACGCGAATGGGTGTTTTGTGACAACAAAAACAAACGAGTTTTAAATAATCAATATGATAAAATTTCCCTTTTTTCTGGTGGCATGGATAGCTTGATTAGTACTATTAATTTACTTACAGAAGGAAATAATATGTTGCTGATTGGACATGCAGGAGAAGGGTTGACAAAAAAAGCACAGACGAATATTCTTGCAATGCTGAAGGAAGCGTATCCTGATTTAGAGCAGGAGTTAATTGATTTATGGTTGAGTTTTCGTGATAATTATATCCCAGAAGGTGGAAATGATAGCAATACAAGAAGCAGATCATTCTTATTTATTGCCTTAGGGATATTTGTTATAACAGGCACTGCTAATATTAAACAATTGCTTGTTCCCGAAAATGGCTTCATCGCATTAAATGTTCCGTTAGAAGTAACAAGAGTTGGCTCATTTAGTACAAGGACAACACATCCTTTTTACTTAGAGTTGTGGAATAAATTATTAAGTGGTTTAGGGTTAGATATTAATGTTTACAATCCCTATTGGAATAAGACTAAAGGGGAAATGGCAGCAGAGTGTTATAATAAGGACGTGTTATTTGACACTATGAAGGTATCCTTTTCTTGTTCTTCGCCTGGAAAAGCAAGATGGAAAGGTAAAAGTCCACAACATTGTGGCTATTGCGTACCATGTCTGATAAGAAGAGCTGCTATGTATAAAGCATTTGGAAATGATGGTACTTTATATACCGAACTATCTATAAAGAAGATTCTAAGGAATAATGATTCGGGTATTGGTATTCAGCTAAGGTCTTTTATGTATGCAATTAGTAAAGTTAAAGCTAATCCAAGCGTGGCAAAATTGTATATTCACAAGCCAGGACCTCTAAAACATGACGATAAATATCTTAATGAATTAGCTGAAATATATAAGCGAGGCCTCTTGGAGATAGATTCATTTGTTTCCGCGATGGAGAAAAAAGAAGATAATGATTGATGCGCATAGCCATATAGACTTATTTGATAAAATGAATAGCTTTCTTAATTCTGAGAAAGGTGTTGACATAGGAGTATTTGCAGTTGGAACTACCCCAAAGGCATACCTAAAAGAAAAGAGCATGCTGAAAAATTTTTCTAATATCTGTGTTGGCTTAGGATTTCATCCACAACTCAGTGGAAGTGGTTATGATGATATTATTCTTTTTGAAAAATTAATTAAGCATACTCGATATATAGGTGAAATTGGACTCGACTTCAGTAATAGTTATTTAGAATCAAAGAGCTTGCAGTTAAACCAATTTAATAAAGTTATTCAATTGTGCGAAAAAGAAGGGAATAAAGTAATATCTGTACATTCTCTTAAAGCAGCATCAACTGTTATTGACGTTATTGCAGAGTATAGTCAAAGAAAATCAAACAAGTATATAATGCATTGGTTTACTGGCTCTATACCACAAGTTCGAAGAGCGGTAGAACTTGGTTGTTTCTTTTCTATCAATCAAAGAATGGCAAATACAAAAAGTGGAAGAGAAATTATATGTGCTATACCTAACAATAAAATTTTGTTAGAAACTGATGCGCCTTTTGGTTCTAAATATGTTAGTTATTCTTCACTTAGACAGAATTTGCAATCGTTGCAAAAGAATATTTCGGAAATTAAAGGTGTTGATATGGCATCTGTAATCAGTAAAAATGAAAGGGCGGTTTTCGAAAATCTTATATGAAAGGAATCGCTTTTATCTGCCGTGAAAACAGTAAGCATAATTGACATTAAAAAATCTTCAAAATCAGATATCAGCTATAGGATTTTTAGAATACCTAGTTTATTTGAATGAAAGGGTAGAAGGCTAATATGGATATATTGAATCTATATTATGATCATTACAAAGAAACTAATAAATTGAATAAGGAAGCTCAAAAAAGCGTGATAGATATTATTTGCTATTATGCTTAATAGAAGCCTTGTCTTTTTTGCTATCATTGAAACCAGCTGATGTATGCAATATTATAAAAGGTGGAATTAATAGTCAACTGAAAATGACGTTAGAGTTTAGTAATGATATTATACAGACTGTAGTATGGATGTTAATTGCTTATATATCTATTGAGTATTTTAAAAAAGTATTATGCATAGAGCGACAGTATAGTTATATAAATAAACTAGAGAAGGAAATAGATTTTCTATGTGGAAAAGATAGTTTATTTAATAGGGAGGGAGAAAATTATCAGAAGAATTATCCTATAGTATTAAACTTAACTGATTTGTTTTATAAAATGATTTCTCCTGTGTTATTTCAAATAATTAATTGTATTAAAATATACAAAGAATACAATTCGGCGGATGTTGGTTCTTTATCTTTTGTTTTTGATTTTATAATATTTATAGCGGTGTTTACTATAACTTGGTTTTACTTCTTCGAAATACATGATAGTATCACCACGTGGTGCAAGGAAAAAATACCTTTAGTAGAAAAAGTATCTTTATACTTGCATGATTGCCTAAAAGGAGTGTAAAAAATGGCAAGAAAGAAAGTCTGTGTATCTTTTGATTTTGAGCATGATAAGCAGTATTATTATCTTATGAAGGCGTGGAATAGCAATCCTGATTTTGAATTTACCTTTAACGATATGACTACTAAAGAAATTAGAAGTGAAAGTGTAAGTACTGTAAAAAATGTATTGAGTAGAAAAATTGGTGAAGCTAATTATATGGTTGCTATTATTGGCTCGCATTCTCATGAATTACATCCTGATCGAAAGGAAATAGGTTACAGTAATTGGCAGGCATACGAAATTGCAGTAAACCATAGGAAAGGCAATGGACTTGTCTGTGTTTATCTTGATTTACATTCTAAGCTTCCGAGCGATGTAAAAAATCTGAGTGCTGAATTTGTTTATTCCTTTAATGAGAAAGGTATAATAGCAGCTTTGAACAAGTTGTGCTCCAATAGATGGTGGTAAACAATAAAAAAGCTTCATATCTTATATGATGGACAAACACTTAAACTATAACTAACCTACTTAGGGTATTTGTAAGCATCAAACGTAAGCGTCAAATAAAACCACGTCTTACAATTTAATATCAAATTATCTGCGCAGACATTCAAGCTGCGCAGTTTTTTTCTAGATAACTACATGGAACTCTAACCTAGACTTCGGTAAGCGTAAGCGACAAATATGACGCGGATATAAAACCTCAACTCAATAATATATAATAGGTACATGGAACATCGTTCCGTATAACTTTGTAGCATTTAAAAGTGTAGTAAACACTTTTATTGAACTGAATTTAAATGTCTTAGAATACATACAACAACACTTACCGCCGGAGCTAAAACACCGTTTTCGTGTGAGTTTTAACATTACAACATGCTAATTTATCGGCAATATGCAATATAGAAGTACTTGATTTTTTGTCTTTTATAGAGAAATGGTGCCAATATAGTAAAAGGGTGTAAATAAACAAAATACCGCCGCACGCTGATGCGCACGGCGGTGTTAAAACTAAACAATTTTATGCAGACTTGATTTCAGCCTGCAATTCTTGAATTTTACTCATGGGTAAATCAGTAATCAGCATAATGTCTTGAAGACTTTTGCCAAGAGCAAGCATACGCTTAGCGGTAGCAAATTTTTCTTGAGCCTCGCCTTCAGCTAAACCGGCAGCCCTTGCTTCAGCTCTAGCTTCATCAAAACCAAGCGATACAATCTTTTTCATAGTGATTTCATCTCCTTTGAGTTTCTTCTGCTTAAGATTATTTGTTGTCTGTTTTAATAATTGTTCATATTCGTCATTGCCACTCATAACGCGCATAAGCTGTAGGAGCTCATGTACATGCTTGAGCTGGATAGGGGAGTATTGCGGTTTTCGGCCAAGGCGCGTATCACGCAGTAGCTCAACGAAATTTCGGAACTCTGTTTTGAACTTCATAATCTGCTCGTCACTTAGCCAGGCAAGCTCTACAACGTTAATCTTATAATTGCTGATAAACTTGCTTAGTCTTTCATCATACTTAAAGCAATCGGTGAGCTGTTTAGGGGCAGTCCAGTGCTTTTCTGTACCCATGTAAAGCACGAGCGTAATTACAGGATAAGTTTTCTTAGACTCCTCTGCGTTAAGCTGTGCTCTGTAGGAAGCGCCGTCATAGCAGATGACGCGTAGCGGCATTTTGTAATCAGGATCAGTTTGATTCTCCAAGCCGATTAAAGAGATGTGCAGAGAGTGGTGCCGCCACCTTTTAGCTACATCGCGTTCAACCTCGTGGATTTGCTGTTCAACAGTGTAGGTGTCTTTAGCAGTGACGGTTTCAAGCTCGTTTTCCTTGATAACGTCTTCACCGTCATAGAGAAGAACGTTACTGATATCCGCAAAGATATCCTCAAAGTCTTCTAAACGCTTTTGAGTAGTGTCTTTGGTTCCCATAGAAGAACTCCTTTCTTTAATTATAACATATTTGTGCTTGAAAATATATAAACTGACAGTTAGTCAGGATATATCGCGTGCAAGAAATATGCCAAAAAACAAAAACGCAGTACTCATAGCGCTCGGAATCTTCGAGCACCATAGGTACTGCAGCTTAATACTAACAACGTAAGTCGAGAGGTCCTGCTTATGTAGTTGTAAATGTTACATTTGTAGTTGAGTATACAGGAGAAATAATATAAAGTCAAGTAAAATTCTGATAATAATAGCTGAAGTGACAACTAATGAAACCAAAACTTCTTATAGTAGGCGCCGGTGGCTTTGAACTGGACAAGCGCGTAATTCAGCATGAGCCGTTGGGCTTCCATGATTACAACTGCCTGCAGATGAACGCCTTTGCTGTAGTATCTGATTCTGGTACACTGCCGGAGGAAAGCAGCTTCTTCACCAGTGTGGGACATCCGTTCCCGGCGTTGTGCATCCGTACCTCTACGGAGCGCCCGGAAGCGCTGGACAAAGGCTGCTTTGTGCTCGCAGGCATTGACGAAAAAAGCCTGCTGCAGGCTGTAGACACAGCAGTGCAGATGAACCTTGATGGCGATGACGGACAGCCGGTGCCTGATTATGTAGATGAGAACGTATCTACTAAGGTTGTGAAGATTATCCAAAGCTACACAGGTGTGGTTAATAAGATGGTCTGGAGAAAAAGATAAGGGGAGCAACTTAGAGTTAAATATCTTGCAATAGAAAAAGCGCTTGCCGGACGGCAGGCGCTTTTTGAACAGGCGGAGCCTACTGCTCCTTAGCTAACAGGTCCTTGAAGTACTGGTGTTCTTCGGGCGGTGTTTTTAAAATATCCATGGCCTGGTCAATGGAGACATTCATTGTAGACATAAGATTTTTGATGCTTTCAGCTTTGCCTTCAGCC
>NZ_CALDXR010000027.1 GCF_937920985.1 uncultured Phascolarctobacterium sp. | reverse complement strand
GACAAGAGAGGCTCCCCTCGGGGGGAGCTGTCGCCTGTAAGGCGACTGAGAGGGGTCTGCTGTTTCTGCTCTTATGAATAGCTTTTGTTATTCACTGCCCCTCTCCGTCATCGCTGCGCGATGCCACCTCTCCCCTAGGAGAGGCAAAAAAAATCACAAAGGACAAGAGAGGCTCCCCTCGGGGGGAGCTGTCGCCTGTAAGGCGACTGAGAGGGGACTGCTTAAAGCCCTAACAAGCAATTAATATATCGCAGTGAAAACATAAAAATTTTAGGGAATGAGTGTCTGGAACCATAGAATTGTCGCAACTGTTTGAGCGATAAGCTGACTACTGTAGCAAAATCTCTTAGCATAGCGCGAGTTTTGCGGCACTTCGTCCTGGTTCCACACGAAATTACCGTCCGCAAATCGCTTCTTCATATTTAGCATCAAATATATAACTCAGCAAGCGATTCGCGGGAAAATTTTTCGTTGCAACGCGATATATTAATTGCGACGCCCTCGCTTCCCCCCTTCCGCCTCACTACGTTCGGCACCTTCCCTATACTAAGACCCATTTTTCATAAAATGAAAAATGTTGGTCGTGTTATACTCGAAGAGTGCAAGGGGCAGGCAAGAAGGACTGCTTAAAGCACAACTTCTTACTTCTTCTTCATTTGCATAACAACCCAGCCGCCGCGATGGTCAACCGCATCAACATAAAGGCCCTGCGCCTGCGCAGCAGCCTCCACATCCGGCATGCGTTCCTCAATAATACCGCTCGCCAAAAGCACACCATCGTCATTCAGCTTCTGCGGAATATCCTGCAGCAGCATAATAACAATATCAGCAATAATATTAGCGATAATTACATCAGCCTTGCCCTCGGTGCCATGCAGCAAATCGCCCTCGCGCACCTCAATCTGCTCGCTCAGGCCATTGTCCGCAACATTCTCCTTCGCCACGCGCACTGCCACGCCGTCAATATCCACAGCCTTAACAGACTTAGCGCCCAGCATCGCCGCAGCAATCGCCAGAATGCCGCTGCCGGTACCAACGTCAAACACTGTAGAATCAGGCGTAATAACCTTCTCCAAGCGCTCCATCATCATATTGGTAGTGTGGTGCGTGCCTGTGCCGAAAGCCATACCCGGATCAATTTCAATAACATGCTCGCCTTCCTTAGGAGCATACTCCTCCCAGCTCGGCTTAATAACAAGGCTCTTGCCCACATGAGTAACATGGAAATACTGCTTCCATTCGTTAGCCCAATCCTGCTCGCTCACCTTGCGGAAGCGCGTATTGCCAAAGCGATACTTGCCAATGCGCTCCTCAATCAGCGCCAGCTGCTCGTCAATCTCCGCCAAGCGTTTTTCCAGCTTCTCATCATCAGCATAATAAGCGCTGACTGTAACAACCTCGGTATTCTCCTGCTCCGGGATATCGCACAGCTCCCAGGTACCGCTGTTGCGCAAATCATTAATCAGCTGCGGATCCTCAATCGCAACTCCCTTGGAACCGATGCTCGTCAGCATATCTGCTACGGCCTCAACTGCTTCATGCGTTACCGCTACATTAACTTCTATCCACTGCATTTTCTGCACTCCTTTATAATTTATATTCATTTTATTATACAACAGAAAAGCCTCGCATTTCAACACGCCATTTTATCTCTGCCGTTAGAAAAAATTTGCTTTAATTTTAGTTTACATTTGCTATAATTATCTTAAAGATGCTTTTTCTATATTATTTTTAAGGAATGATGTTATATGCAGATTCAAGATTTGATTATCCTTATCTATATTATCCTGCGCGTTGCCCCCAGCTCTTATCTATGCTACTATCCCTTTTTGGAAGACCTGCGCTTATCAAAAAAAGCAGCAATATGCGGCTTTTTTGCTATTATTCTCATAGAATGGGGCATTTTCATCTTCACCGGACGCAATTTCGATAAGCTGCCGACATTATATGGCGTTTACCTGCTCTACATATTCTACTACTTCGCCATCGTAAAAGGTAATAAAAGTAAACAGCTTTTTTGCATCCTGCTCTCAGGCAATTTTGAAAATGTGCTGCAGACACTGGCTATGCTCGCCGAACGCTTCTCGCCCACTCCCGGCTACTACTATGCTACCGCCACCTTCGTGCTCCTGCTGGCACAATCAGCTTATTTTTCCTGGTTCTACTTTACTGTAAAAAAATTTAAGCAACTCTTTCGCAGCACTAAATACAATAAGATTATCAACTATTCCAACTATATTTTAGCTTTTAACTTCGTTACCCTGGTACTCATCCGCAATTTTTCCGAACCACGCACCTGGAATCTTTTCTTTGCCCGCTTTCTGTGCATCATGCCGCTCTTCTTCTTTGTTTGCATGATGATGGATCTGCTGAAGGAAAAAATTGATAACAAGATGATGTCTGTCAAGCTCAGCTCACTGGAAGAACTGCGTCGTAACGAAAAGCCTTACTACGATTTTGTTATCGAAACCTGGCAGAAATCACGCCGCTTGCGCCATGACCAAAAGCATCTCGCGGTTATGCTCAACCAGCTTTATGAAGAAAAACAGTTTGATAAGCTTGGTCAGCATCTGCGTGCTATCCTTAAATATACCGAAACGCTGCAAACAGTAAAGCTTTATGGCAACGAACCCATCGACGGCCTTATCGGCTACTGGCAAATGCAGGCACAGGAAAAAGGCATCCCCTTTGCTTTAGATATCAGCTTCAGCAAAATCAAAATCAACGATATTGATCTGGCCATTATTTTAGGCAATGCTTTGGAAAACGCTTTTACCGCAGTTACCGAAGACTGTAAGACACAGCACAGCAATTGCTATGTTAATGTCAAAATAAAAGAAAGAGCCTCTACACTGTTGATAGAAGTTGTTAATTCCTTCAGCGGTAACATCGTGCGTTATAATGACCAGTTTTATTCCGCCAAGCGCGACTACAAGGAACCTGGCACCGGACTGGAAAACATCAGGATGATTTGCGAAAAATACGCAGGCAGCAATAATATAAGCTTTGACAACCAAAGCTTCAAGCTGCAGCTGATGCTGGCAAACACGCACTTAGAAAGTTAACCCTTGACGCAAAAACTAAAAGTGCTTATACTAAAATAGATTGTAGCTTTTGCACAGTCTATTTTTGTATTTTTATTAAGGGAAAGAAAAGAAGGTAACCAAATGCTCTCATTAGACAAAATTTATCACGCAGCCTTCATCCTTAAAAGCGTAGCACGTAAAACAGATTTAATAGCTGCTCCGCATTTAAGCGAAGGCAACAACTTGTATCTGAAAACAGAAAACCTGCAGGTAACAGGCAGCTTCAAGGTACGCGGTGCCTACTACAAAATCAGCCAGCTGACACCTGAAGAAGCAAGCAAAGGCGTAATCGCCTGCAGCGCCGGCAACCACGCACAGGGCGTAGCCTTGGCTGCAACCAGCATGGGCATCAAAAGCGTCATCTGCATGCCGGACGGCGCACCGATTATGAAGGTAGAAAATACCAAGCGCCTCGGCGCACAAGTGGAGCTTGTTCCCGGTGCCTACGACGAAGCACATGACCGCGCCGTACAGCTGCAGGAGGAAACAGGCATGACCTTTATTCATCCATATGATGATGAGCTTGTCATTGCCGGTCAGGGCAGCATCGGCCTGGAAATTTTAGACCAGCTGCCGGATGTAGAAGCAGTAATCGTACCGATTGGCGGCGGCGGTCTTATCAGCGGCGTAGCCTTCGCTATCAAAAGCCTGCGTCCGGAGGTTAAGGTTTACGGCGTGCAGGCAGCAGGTGCAGCCAGCATGTTCAAAGCCTTCCACGACCATAAATACGAAACATTAGATCACGTCAGCACATTCGCCGACGGCATTGCTGTAAAAACGCCGGGTGAAAACACCTACGAGCTCATCAGCAAATATGTTGACGATATCGTTACCGTCAGCGAGGACGAAATCGCAACTGCAATTTTAACCCTGATTGAAAAGCAGAAGCTGATTGCCGAAGGTGCAGGCGCAACTCCGGTAGCAGCAGCGCTGTTCGATAAGCTGCCGATTAAGGGCAAGAAAACAGTCTGCGTTGTATCCGGCGGTAACATCGACGTTAATATTCTTTCGCGTGTTATCACCCGCGGTCAGGTTACCAGCGGCCGCAGAGTCAACCTTGTTATCATGCTGGAGGACCGTCCGGGCCAGCTGCTCAAGGTCAGCGAGATTATCAGTCAATGCGGTGCCAACGTTGTCGGCGTACACCACAACCGCAGCGATGCCAACATGGCCATCACCGGCTGCTTCCTCAAGCTGGAGCTGGAAACACGTGATGCCGCACAAATCAAAGAAATCGAAGACAAGCTGACGGCAGCAGGCTTCAAGCTGGTCAGCGACCAAACTGCAGCACAGCATTAACAACAAAAAAATTACCACAGCCTACATAAAATGTAAGCTGTGGTTTTTTTGCATAGTTTGCGATTTTTAGGCGTTATATTCCTCTATCTCTCAAGAGTGGGGAGAATGTATCAGAGGCGATGCGAAGCCGACGAACGCGTACTTTTAGTACGTGGAGGAGGGTTTGCGATGCATATGATGCATTACACCCCACTCTTATTCTACGGTAACGCTCTTAGCCAAATTCCTAGGTTTATCTACGTCTAATCCTTTAGAAACACTCACATAATAACCCATAAGCTGCAGCGGAATAACTGCCAAGCTGGTCATGAAATGCTCGTCAGTCTTAGGAATATACACTGTGAAATCAGCGGTATCCTCAATGTTATAGTTACCATAGGTAGTCAGGCCCATCAGATAAGCGCCACGGCTGCGGCACTCTACCATGTTGCTGACAGTCTTTTCGTAAAGCTCGCTTTGAGTCAGTACGCCGATAACAAGAGTACCGTCCTCAATCAGGCTGATAGTGCCGTGCTTCAGTTCGCCGGCAGCATAAGCCTCACTGTGGATGTAGGAAATTTCCTTCATCTTCAGGCTGCCTTCAAGGCTAACAGCGTAATCCAGACCACGGCCGATAAAGAAGATATCCTTAGCGTTTACCTGTTTAGCTGCAAACCATTGGATACGTTCCTTATCTTCAATAATCTTTTGGATTTTATCCGGCAGCTGTGCCATTTCCTGAATCAGTTCCAGATATTTAGCTTCATCAATAGTACCGCGAACCATAGCAAACTGAATTGCCAGGCAGTAAGCAGCAATCAGCTGAGTGCTGTAAGCCTTAGTAGTTGCAACGGCAATTTCCGGACCTGCCAGAGTATAGAAAACATTATCAGCTTCGCGGGCAATGGAGCTGCCTACTACGTTGACGATGCCAAGAGTTTTGATGCCCTTTTCTTTAGCCAGACGCAGAGCTGCCAGGCTGTCGGCGGTTTCGCCGGACTGGCTGACAATGATAACCAGCTCGTTCTTGCTCAGCAGAGGCTTGCGGTATCTGAACTCGGAAGCCAGCTCGGTACGAACCGGAATCTGTGCCAGATCCTCAATTACATATTGCGCTGCCACACCTACATGGTAAGCACTGCCGCAGGCAACTATGCAGATCTGGTCAATCTTTTTGATATCCTCGTCGCTGAGGCCGACAGCGCTCATATCCAGCTTGCCGTCAACCAGTACGGAATTCAGAGTATCGCGTACTGCCTTGGGCTGCTCGTGGATTTCCTTCATCATGAAATGTTCAAAGCCTGCTTTTTCGGCAGCTTCGGCATCCCATTTGATTTCGGTCAACGGTTTTTCGATTACTTCTTCATCAACGTTGTAGAAGGTAACCTCGCCGTTAGCCAGACGAGCCATTTCCAGATTGCCAATGTAATATACCTTGCGGGTGTATTTCAAAATAGCAGGAACGTCGCTGGCAACATAGCATTCGCCGTCCTGCACGCCGATGATCATTGGGCTGTCCTTACGGGCAACATAAATTTCGCCGGGATATTCCTTGAACATTACTGCCAAAGCATAGGAGCCGCGCATACGGATCATAGCATGGCTCAAAGCATCAGTCGGAGTATGCTCATATTTTTTATAGTAGTAGTCAATCAGCTTAACGGCAACCTCGGTATCAGTCTGAGAATAGAAGGTGTAGCCATTGTGCATCAGCTTTTCCTTCAGCTCCTGATAGTTTTCGATAATACCGTTGTGTACGGCAACTACATTGCCATCAGCACTGGCATGCGGATGCGCATTAGTTTCGGAAGGTTCGCCATGGGTTGCCCATCTGGTATGACCGATACCACAGGTACCAATGAGGCTTTGTCCGCCATTAGTTTTGGCATAAAGCTCCTTCAGACGACCTTTAGCTTTAACAATCTGCACCTGTGCACTGCCATCGCGCACTGCGAGGCCGGCAGAATCGTAACCACGATATTCAAGCTTAGACAGACCATCTAACAGAATAGGTGCTGCCTGCTTATTTCCACAAAATCCAACAATACCACACATAAATACTTTTCCTCTTTTTCTACTATTTTTTTCTTTTTGCCTTATGCTTCAAAGCCATTAGGGTTGTTCTTCTGCCAGTTCCAGGAATCGCGGCACATGTCCTCAATACCCAGCTCTGCCTTCCAGCCAAGCTTTTCCCACGCCTTTGACGGATCTGAATAGCAGGTGGCAATATCCCCTGCACGACGTTGGTCAATTACATAAGGTATCTTAATTCCAGTAGCCTTTTCAAATGCTTTGACTAAATCCAGCACTGAATAGCCAATACCTGTACCAAGATTATACACCTCTACGCCGCATTTGTCATCTATTGCCTGCAAAGCTTTCACATGACCTTTAGCCAAATCCACTACATGAATAAAGTCACGCACGCCAGTACCATCAGGAGTGGGATAATCATTACCAAAAACATGCAGACGCTCCAGCTTGCCAACAGCTACCTGAGTAATATACGGCATCAGGTTATTGGGAATGCCATTGGGATTTTCGCCAATCAGACCGGAGCTATGCGCACCGATAGGGTTAAAGTAACGCAGCAGAACCACATTCCACTCCTGATCAGCTACATACATATCACAAAGTATTTGCTCCAGCATCGACTTTGTCTGGCCATAAGGATTAGTGCACTGCCCTTTAGGACAGGTTTCCGGAATAGGCACTACAGCAGGATTACCGTAAACAGTAGCCGAAGAGCTGAAAATAATATTCTTACAGCCTGCTTTACGCATTACGTCCAGCAGTACCAGAGTACCGGAAATATTGTTCTCATAATACTCCAATGGCTTCTGTACCGATTCGCCCACTGCTTTCAAACCGGCGAAATGAATACAGCAGTCAAAGCTATGCTCATCAAAAACTTTTTGCAGGCCGGCACGATCCCTGATATCAGTTTCATAAAAAGGGATTTGCTGACCGGTGATTTTTTCTACACGCTGCAGTGCCAGCCTGCTGGAATTAACAAGATTATCTACTACTACAACACTGTGACCAGCTTTAAGCAGTTCAATGACAGTATGCGAGCCGATGTAACCAGCTCCGCCTGTGACTAAAATATGCATTTTTCACCTCAATTTTTTCGCATCAGGCAGCTATTAATTTCTGCCTACAGTATTATTTTACAACCTGTCGCCTTAAACTAAGGTGAACAAGCTAACTGTTTTTTCATAATTTCTGTTTAACTGCCGATAATCGGCTTATTTTCCATCGTATTTACCAGCTTAGAAAGCTGCCATTTTATTGTTTCCGCCGGCTTTTCATAATTACCCATTTCACGCAGCCCGCTTTCACGCACGCGTTTCTTCAGCAGCTTATTGCCATCCTTTTTATATACAAAAAGGTCTGCATCCGCTACAACACGCACATAGGTATCGTGATCAAAGCGGAATCCCCAGCCGCTGACAAGGCTTTCATCCATTTCATAGATGCGTGCAACAACCAGCACATCCATTTTGCTTTTTTCCGCCAAAGCGGCTAAAGATGATGCATCCAGCTTTACGCCGTCACGCACTGCCCTGCTCACCAGCATCTGAGGCTCGCCGCCATCTATGATTTGATAATCAGGAAAGCGATAGGCCAACTTGACCATCTGACGCCATTCTTTATAAACAGCACCATCCACACCGCCATCCTGGTCGATTACCACAAAGCCCACAGGACGCTCCGCAAAATCTGCCCGCGCAGTCTGCGGCATAAAAGTGGCAAGCAAAGCTACAGACATCAGCAAAAAGCAGACATGCAGCAGCCATTTAATATTTTTCATAAGAATCACCTGCCTCTTACTCAGCTGCCTCCGCCAGCAGCAGCTCGACAGCTCCGCGTGTCACCTGCACCATGTAGCCAAAAGCACGCTGATAAACATCAGGCGGCGCCACGCTTTCGCTCTGCGTGCGCTTAACTACCACGCCGCAGACAGCGCCTGCCTCTAAGCCTAAAGCCTGCGAGGTTACGAACAAAGCGGAGGTTTCCATTTCATAATTCAGCACTCCCAATGCCTGCCATTCCTGCATCGTCCCGCGGAAGCGGCGCGGCACATAGCCGGTGAAGCTGTCATAGCGCTCCTGCCCCGGCCAGAAGGTGTCGCTGGAGGCAGCAATGCCCAAGTGATAGGGCGCACCGGCACTTTTGGCTGCCACCACCAGTGCCGTTGTCACATCAAAGCTGGCAACGGCGGGAAACTCCAACGGCGCATAATGCTGCGAGGTGCCGTCAAGGCGAACGGCAGCCTTATCAATAATAATATCACCGAGATTAACCTTTTCCTGTATCGTTCCCGTCGTACCGAAGCGGATGAGCTTTTTGATGCCCATACGCGCCAGCTCTTCCAGACAAATTGCTACGGAAGGACCGCCCATACCCGTAGAGCAGACAAGTACCGGAGTATCGCTGATTTTAGTCAGCCAGCTGGTGTATTCGCGATGGCTGGCAATAAAGCTTGCATCACTGCCTAAGGCCTTAGCCAAAGGCTCCACACGTCCGGGGTCACCGGGAAGCACGGCAACAGTTGCGCCCTGCAGCTGCACCGCCGAAAAACCTACATGGTATAAAATCTCCTCAGGTGCTGCGTAATGTTTGCTCATATTGTCCACCTCTTTCAAAACAAGTCCGCTTTAGTTCCGGTAAGGGTTGGTTCTATTTTCATATAATCGGCAATCGTCTGTCCTATATCGGCAAAGGTCTGCATAGGCGCAAGCTGCTTGCAGGCAATGCCTGCTCCCGAAAAAAGTACGGGGATTTTTTCGCGCGTATGATCCGTGCCGCTCCAGCTCGGGTCATTTCCATGATCCGCCGTCATCAGCAGCAAATCGTCAGGACGCAGCAGAGAGGTAATTTCCGGCAGCCTGCTATCGAAATATTCCAGTGCCTCGCCATAGCCCTGAATATCACGGCGATGTCCGTAAGAAGAATCAAAGTCAACAAAATTAGTAAAGACAATGGTATTATCCGGAGCATCGGCCACAGCCTGCTTCGTTGCATCTACCAGCTTATCAAGGCCGCCTGCCGCATAATGCTTCGTAATGCCGCGATGTGCAAAAATGTCGGCAATCTTGCCTACAGCGTAGACGTTGCCGCCTGCTGCAACCATTTTATCAAGCAGCGTCGGCTGCGGTGCCGGTACTGCGTAATCGTGACGGTTGGTTGTGCGGGTAAAATCCGCAGCACAGGTGCCAACGAACGGACGCGCTATTACCCGGGCAATATTATACGGCTGCACCAGCTTAAAGGCCAGCTTGCACAAATCATACAAGCGCTCCAGGCCAAAGGCTTCCTCGTGCGCCGCTATCTGCAGTACACTGTCGGCGGAGGTATAAATAATCGGCTTGCCGCTTTTTATATGCTCCTCGCCCATCTCCTTGATGATTTCGGTACCGCTGGCATGACATTCGCCCAGCACGCCAGGCAAATTGCCCTGGCTGATGATTGCGTCTACCAGCTCCTGCGGAAAGCATTTCGGCACATCAGGAAAATAGCCCCAGTCAAATTTAACCGGCACACCGCTGATTTCCCAATGTCCGCTCAGCGTATCCTTACCGCGGCTGACCTCCTGCGCATAGGTATAAGCACCGATAGTATGCTCTGCTCCCAAGCCTGCCGGCAGTGCTTCGCCGCGGCTCAGCTCTGCAGCTGCCTGCAGTCCGCGCTCAGCCAGATGCGGTAAATGCAGCGGCTTCGGCGCTTCGCCTGCACGGCGCGGATTTTTTGCCAGCCAATCACAAATATGCCCTAAAGTATCTGCGCCCTTGTCGCCATAAGCATCAGCATCATGGGCGTAACCAATACCAAAGGAATCCAACAACAGAATAATAGTACGAGCCATTTTTTCACCTGCTTTCTTATGCAAAAGGGAGCTGCTAACACCTACGCTAAACAACTCCCCTAAAATCAGAACCCTAAGCTTTCACCGACTAAAATGACTTTAATGCGTCCCTTGCTGCGGCTTGTGCGTGTAATAACAATCTGCGAGCAGATGCAGTCCGCTGAAAGGCAATCACCGCAAAGGCCGGCTTTATAACAAGGTGTTTGCAGACCGGCAAACCTTTTGGCATTTATCGGCGCAGCCACATTGCGCGCTCTGTCCATAGCAGCCTCCAAGGAGCCTGTAACTTTATTCAGACCGGCAATAACCAGCACCTGCTTCGGTCCGAAAATCAAAGCGGCGCAACGGTTGCCGTTACCATCGATATTTACCAGCTGACCATCACTGCTGATGGCATTGCTGCTCATTAAATATGTATCACATAAAAGCGCCTGACGCATCAATTCTGTTTTTTCTTCCGGAGTTGCTGCTACAACTCTGTCGATAACCTTATTGCGCTCTTTAACTGCGTCCAAAAGGCCTATTTCATCAATCGTTACAGAACCGCCCCAGGAAACAACATCCTCCTGCGGAATCAGCGCCAAAGCCTGCTTAAGCGCTGCCTGCTTATCAGCACAGTAATAAGCATCAAAGCCACGCAGCTTCAATTTTTTTACCAAAGTTACGCCCAAAGCCTCATTGCGCAACATTTCAGCCTGCTGCATAGAATCTCCTCCTGTTCCATTAACAAGCTACTGTTGATTATTCTTCGATATCACCGATTGCTACTTCATCAATGCCGTCTTCCTCTGCCAGGTATACATTGATAGCTTCCTTATGGGAGGTAGGAACATTTTTGCCGGCAAAGTCAGCACGAATCGGCAGCTCGCGATGTCCGCGGTCAATAAGTACTGCCAGCTGAATAGCCTTCGGACGGCCCATATCCATAACCGCATCAAGAGCAGCGCGGATAGTACGACCGGTGTACAGCACATCATCAACAAGAATTACGGTTTTGCCGTTCAGATCCAGGTCAATTTCTGTACCGTGTACAATAGGATTATATGCAAGAGTAGACAGGTCATCACGATAAAGGGTAATATCCAGCATTCCTACCGGCAGCTCAACATTCTCTATATCTTTAATTGCTGCTGCCAAGCGTTCTGCGATAGGTACACCGCGGGTACGGATGCCGACAATGACAACATTGTCTACGCCCTTATTTCTTTCGATAATTTCATGAGAAATACGGACAATCGCACGGCGCATAGCCTCTGCATCCATAATAACATTCTTTTTAACAAAATTGCTCATTTGGCTCACCTCTTATTTTTATTCAGGCTTTTTAACCTGCTATCAAGACTGCCCTAAGGCAGAGCTCAACTAATTAAACTGTCCCAGGCGCAGGCGGGTAACAATCTTATGCATATCCTCCGGCAACGGAGCTTCAAAGCTCAAGCGTTCTCCCGTACGCGGGTGGGTAAATTCCAGTGTCTGCGAATGCAAAGCCTGTCCCTGAATGCTGAAGGGAGTTTTCATCGGAGAATATTTCGGGTCTCCTACCAAAGGATAGCCCAAATACTCCATGTGTACGCGAATCTGATGCGTGCGTCCCGTTCGCAGACGGCAGCGCACAATAGTATATTTGCCGAAGCGCTCCAGCACCTCATATTCGGTAACAGCATCACGTCCGCCTTCTTTGACAACCGCCATTTTCTTACGGTCGTTTTTATCACGGGCGATAAGCGTTTCAATCACGCCGCTGTCTGTCTTTATGTTGCCGCGTACTACAGCAAGATAGGTACGCTGGGCGGTTTTAGCCTGTATCTGCTGCGACAGAGAAAGATGCGCCGCATCATTCTTGGCACAAATCATAATACCGCTGGTATCCTTATCCAGACGGTGCACGATACCCGGGCGGATAACGCCGTTGATACCAGATAAGTTTTTGCAGTGATACAAAAGCGCATTGACCAGCGTTCCGTTTAAATTGCCTGCCGCCGGGTGGACTACCATCCCGCGCGCTTTGTTGACAACAACAACATCCTCATCCTCATAAATAATATCCAGAGGAATATTTTCCGGCTGTACATCCAAAGGCTGCGGCTCAGGCATAGTAACATCAATTTCGTCACCCAGACGCAGCTTGTAGTTGGATTTCAGCACCTTGCCGCCGCGCACAGCACGGCCCTCCTCCAGCAGCTTCTGCATATTCGAGCGTGTAAGCTCCAGCATTGCCGCCAAGCCTACATCGGCACGCTGTCCGGCCTCTTGTTCAGTTATAATCAATCGTTGCTGCTCAGCAGCTCCGTTTTCAATATGCTCCATATAATCAAACCTACTCCCACACAAATTGCTATATCGGCCACATTAAATATCGGCCAGATACGAAAATCAAAAAAGTCAATTACCACACCGCGTGTAGTGCGGTCAATCAAGTTACCCAAAGCACCGCCGGCAAAAAGCGCTGTTCCCCAGCAGGCCATTACGCCCATTTTAGTAATCTCCTCGCGCATATACCAGACACCGCCGATTACCGCAAGCGCAATCAACACGAACAGCCAACGACTGCCCTCCAGCATGCCGAAGGCAGCACCCGGATTCAGTATAAACGTCCAGTGAAATACATTATTAATCACCGGTACGCTCTCCCCTAACGCAAAATGTGTTACCACATAATACTTTGTTGCCTGGTCCAACAGAACCACCAGCAAAGCTAACAAACCATAAACCATTTTATTCTCCTATTATCTTGATATGTATATTATAACACACTAAAGACATAAAAATACAGATGACACAAAAACTTAATGAAAAAAAGCCATTGCATATTTCCGCAATGGCTTTCGTAAATACTAATTAATTATTTTCAGTTGCCAGATCTTCACGAATCTCAGCAAGCTGTTTGCGACGGCTGTGAACCTTTTCCCAATGCTCGAAGTACAGCTTGGTTTCTGCAACAACTACACCGCTCAGGCCCAGCAGAGCAATCAGGTTAGGAATAGCCATCAAACCGTTAACGATATCGGCAATAATCCAGATCATTTCCAGCTTCAGGAATACGCCCAGGCCTACCAGAATGATGTAACCGATACGGTAAGGCATGATGCATTTTACGCCGAAGAGATATTCTGCGCAACGCTCGCCGTAATAGCTCCAGCCGATAATAGTGGTGAAAGCGAAGAGCACAAGACCGCCGGTCAGGACATACTTGGCAACAGCCGGGAAAGCAGAAGCAAAAGCAGCCTCAGTCAGTGCAGCACCGTTCAGGTCGCCGGTCCAGGCACCGCTGACGATAATGGACAGGCCGGTCATGGTGCAGATGATGATGGTATCGATAAAGGTACCGGTCATAGAAACAAGGCCCTGTTCTGCAGGCCATTTGGTTTTTGCTGCAGCTGCTACGATAGGAGCAGAACCCAGACCGGATTCATTGGAATAAATGCCGCGGGCGATACCGCTGCGCATTGCCAGCATAATTCCGGCACCGGCAAAGCCGCCTGCTGCCGCAGTACCGTTGAAGGCACCGTCGATAACCAGCTTAATTGCAGCCGGCAGAGCATCAGCATAAAAGACCAGCACGGAAACGGTTGCGATAACATAAACAGCAGCCATGAAAGGAACAATCTTACTTGCTACGTTAGCAATGGATTGCAGACCGCCGATAATAACAACAGCTACAAGAACAGTCAGAACTGCTGCTACAACATATTCGGAAACACCGAAGGATACATTAACAATAGAGGTGATTGCATTTACCTGAGTAAAGGTACCGCTGCCCAGGCAGGCAGTCATAACACCGAAGATAGAGAACATTACAGCCAACGGCTTGAATTTTTTGCCTAAGCCCTGTTCAATGTAGTACATCGGACCGCCGGAGGCATTGCCGTTTTCGTCATAGGTACGATACTTAACAGCCAGTACGCCTTCAGAATATTTGGTTGCCATACCGAAGAAAGCAGCCAACCACATCCACAGCAGAGCACCGGGACCACCGAGCTTAATTGCCGTTGCTACGCCAACGATATTACCGGTGCCGACAGTTGCAGCCAAAGCAGTGCACAAAGCCTGAAAGCTGCTTACATCACCTTCGCCCTTGCTGCGGGCGGTAAAAATCAGCTGCAAGGCTTTAGGCAGCTTCATAACCTGAAGCAGGCCAAGACGGACGCTCATTAAAATGCCTGTGCCAATAAGCAGCAGCATCAAAGGCGGGCCCCAAATGAAGCCATCAATAGAATTCAAAATCTCCAACATAAAAAATTCCCCCCAGTAAAAATTTAAAACACGTTTACAATTTAAGGCTTTTTCCCGAAGCCCATGTATAGTATTGTAGCACATCAATATATAGTGTACAATACTTCGCACGATTGTATACACGTATTCTTCTTACCATGAGCGAATTATGTGACAATTCATCATTTGTCATAGCATAAAGCAAAAAGCCTCCGTCTGCGGCCAAAGGCCACAGGCAGAGGCTTCTATTCCTTAATCAGCAATGCTTATTTTACTTCGCATTCTACACGAGCCAGGATAAAGCACAAATCAGACAAACGGTTCAGGCAAACCAGAACATTGGAGTTAACCGGTTCGTTTTCAGCCAAACGCAGCAGGCAACGCTCGGCACGACGGGTAGTAGTGCGTGCGATGTCTAGGGCGGCAGCACCTACAGTATCGCCGGGGATAATGAAATGGCCCAGCGGCTGCAGCAGAGAATCAAACTTGTCGATTGTATCTTCAAACAGCTTAACGTGTTCTTCTTTGATGTAAGGTTCGGGCAGGTTGAGGCTGGCAATATCAGCCATCACAGACATGAGCAGCTTTTGTACATTGAAAATGGTTTCACGCACATCCTCACGCGTAACCTGAGCACGTGCCAAACCTAATGCCGAGGAAATTTCATCCACAGTACCATAGGCTTCTACACGCAGGCTTTGCTTGGGAACACGTTCTCCGGTGTACAAACCGGTAGTTCCTTTGTCACCGGTTCTGGTATAAACAGCAGCTTTCTTCATTTCTGCACCATCCTTTCCGTGAGAGTGTAACCCCTCTCAGTCAGCTCATGGCCGCCGAAAGGCTAAAGTTAATTAGTAAATTTCTTCCGGAGCGAAGAAGTTGTTGATTTCGCGTTCTGCAGCTTCCGGGCTGTCGGAACCGTGAACAATGTTTTCACCGATGCTCAGAGCGAAGTCGCCGCGGATAGAACCGGGAACTGCTTCAATCGGGTTGGTAGCACCGTTCAGTTGACGAACAGCTTTGATAGCGTTTTCGCCGCGGATTACAGCGCAAACCAGCGGAGCGGAGGTGATGAAGTCAACCAGTTCGCCGAAGAAGGGTTTGCCTTCATGCTCAGCATAGTGGAATTTAGCTTGAGCTTCGGTAACTTTAACCAGTTTCAGAGCTGCAACTTGCAGGCCTTTGTGTTCGAAACGAGCGATGATATCGCCAATCAGATTTTTCTTAACTCCATCGGGTTTTACGAGTACGAGTGTTTGTTCCATGTGTGAATCTCTCCTTAAAGTTTAATTAATTTTTTATACTAACCCAGTCACCGATGTGACTTAGAGGTATAGTTGAATTGTTAACGGATACCCATTTTTCTTGCCTGCTCACGCAGCAGCTGAACTCTTTCCTCGGTTGCGGGGTGAGTGCTGAAAAGCTGCTTGGCATCAACACCGGCAAAGGGGTTGATAATAAACATATGCGCAGTTGCTTCTGTAGCACCGGGCATTACGCGACGCTCCGCATAAGCTTCAATCTTCAGCAGGGCATCAGCCAGAGCGTTCGGATTGCCGCAAAGCTCACCGCCGGATTTATCAGCCATATATTCGCGGGAACGGGATACTGCCATCTGAATCAGCATGGCTGCCAGAGGCGCCAAAATTATAACCAGAATAGAAGCGATAGGATTACGGCTTTCGCCATCCTCATCACGAGCGCCGCCAAAGAACATACCCAATTGGGCAATCGTGGAAATAGCACCTGCCATAGAAGCGGCAATAGTGCTTACCAAAATATCACGATGCATAATGTGGCTCAGCTCATGACCTAAAACACCGGCCAGCTCTTCCTTGGTCAGCATATCTGCCAGCGCAGTATTTACCGCAACGGCAGCATGCTCCGGATTTCTGCCGGTAGCAAAAGCATTCGGCACAGGGCTGTCGATAATATAAACCTTCGGCATAGGAATATTGGCTTTTTTAGCCAGTTTTTCTACTATTCCGTACAGCTCCGGCGCACTGTTGCGGTCAACCTGTTGTGCATCGTAATGTGCCAGAAGCATCTTATCGCTGTTCCAATAAGCAAAGAAGTTCATTGCCACGCCTACAAAAAGCATTACGGTCATGCCGCGCAGACCACCGAAGAAGTCGCCCAGGAGCATCAGCAGCGCTGTCATTAACGCCATTAAAAACGCTGTTTTCATCTAAGTAATTTCCTCCTCATAAAAGACCTGCACTGTAAACAGGTACAGGCATTAATAGAATACATTTTCAACATATCTATTATAACAAGTAATTACTTATTTTTCAATTTGGGCCTTGATAGAGTTTAACATATTTTCACTGTTTTCACGAACTTTTTTCTTAAGAATAGGATTCAGGAGGCCGGCAATCATCGGAATACCGAACTCAAAATCAACTGCCAGCGTTACCTCGCAACCGTCAGCCTGCGGTGTAATAAGCCAGGAGCCTTCCATTTTCTTTAAATCACCCTCGGTCTGAGCGTAGGTAATTTTCAGCTCCTCAGGATAGAAGGTATCGCGCTCGGTCCAGACAATTTTGCGTCCGTCAACATTACTTACCCAGTGAGAAACAGTGTAATTCTCACCGCGCTCCAAGATTTCTACGCTTACCAGGTCATGCATAAAATTAGGGTAAGCAGCCATATCCTTGATAATATCATAAATTTTTGCACCATCGCCCTTGATGGTGGTTTTGCTCTCTACATAAGGCATAATCTTATCTCCTCTTATAAATCTTCAATAACATCCGCGGTTTCCTTAACAGCGCCTCTGAAGGCCTCTAGAACATGGTCGATAACCTCTTTAGGCATAATCAGCGGCGGCTCCATGCGGATAACCTTCGGATTGTTCAGTGTATAAGCAACAATAACGTGCTGGTTAATCATCAGGCTCATCAGCATACCGCCAGCGCCCTCTTTAGTCAGCTCAATACCGATCATCATACCACGACCGCGTACTTCCTTGATAACGGAAGGATATTCTGCAGCGATAGACTCCAGACCAGCCTTCAGATATGCACCAGCCTCACGACCGCGACGCAGCATATCCTCTTCCTTGATAGTCTTTATGGCTGCTACACCGGCAGCGCAGGCCAGCTGGTTGCCACCAAAGGTAGAGGTGTGCAGGAACGGTGCTTCAATCAGACCGGCCCAGGCACGAGGAGTACCGATAATCGCACCTATAGGCATTACGCCGCCGCCCAAAGCCTTAGCGCAGGCCATCAGGTCGGGAGTAACGCCGTCATGGTTAACGCCAAACCATTCGCCTGTACGACCAATACCGGTCTGTACCTCATCGGCAATCAGCAGAGCACCCTTCTTCTCGCAGATTTTCTTCACCTCGCGCAGGTAACCTGCCGGCGGAACAATAATGCCCCCCTCGCCCTGAACAGGCTCCAGGATAACAGCAGCAGTATCCTCATCAACAGCTGCCTCAACAGCTGCAGCGTTGCCGTATTCTACATGGGTAAAGCCATCCAGCAGCGGTTTAAACGGCTCGCGATACATATCACGTCCGGTAGCAGTTAAGCTGCCAAAGGTTTTGCCGTGAAAAGCATTCTTGGCAGCAACGAACTTTTTGCGTTTTGTTGCCAGACGTGCTACCTTCAGGCAGCCTTCAACGGATTCGGTACCGCTGTTGACAAAAAAGCTGTACTGCAGCTCACCGGGGGTAATCTCTGCCAGTGCCTCCGCCAAATCAGCCATCGGACGGTTGAACAGCACCTTGCCGCACATCGGCATAGCATGCAGCTCCTTTTCTACGGCCTCAACAACCTTCGGATGACGATGGCCTAAAGCAAACATACCGTAACCGCCCAGGCAGTCAATAAACTCCTGACCTTCGCTGTCGGTAATCGTCCAGCCCTCAGCATGACCTTCAATGCTTGCCAGGCCCATGAAGCGGAACAGCTTTGCCTGAGCAGGATTGATATACTTTTCATATTTACCGATTGTTTCTTCTACATAATTAGACATTTCCTTACCTCGATTCAGTTTATGTAAATTAGAGTTTTGCAAACAGAATATGTACTCATAAGAGCCTCTCCTTGGGGAGAGGTGGCATCGCGTAGCGATGACGGAGAGGGGTGTATCATTTTACCGTATAAAACACTATTCACGAACAATCCCCTCTCAGTCGCCTTTTAGGCGACAGCTCTCCCCAAGGAGAGCCAATTTTTCTTAAGAATTACAACTTTTGAACAACACACCAGAGCAAGCAACTGATATATCGTGTAGTGAATAAAAATTTTAGAAAATGAGTGTCTGGAACCATAGAAGCGGCGCAACTGTTTGAGCGCTATTCCGCACTCAGATTGCAAAAAATCTTAGCTTAGCGCGAGTTTTGCGGCGTTTCGTTCTGGTTCCACACGAAATTTGCGTTGTGCCCTATGGGCACGGGAAAATTTTTCTGAGCGAAACGATATTTTAGTTGCGCAGTTATCAAGCGAATATTTCTTACTATCTTCTTTCAGTTATGAAAGAAGTCGAATCCAAATACTAATATTTTAATACAGCAGCTCCGTCACGGGCACAAAAGTTACCCCCGTCCGTTTAAACTCCGCCGCATACATCTCCCAGCATTTAGCAGTATTCGGTCTGGCGTGGCAGATAGCAATAACACTGCCGTTCTTTTCCGCCATAGCGAAAGCCTTATATATCTGCTGACGAATCGCCTGCACGTCAGAGCTGTTATCCAAAAAGATATCATTGCGCGCAGTTGAAACTCCCAGCTGCTGCGCCATATTGCGTGCTACCGAAGCAGAATTTGTACGGCTGTCCACAAAAAACAGCTTCTGCCGCCGCAGCTCCTGCAAAACAACTCGCATAGTATCCTTATCAGCAGTCGCCTTCGAGCCCTGATGATTATTTACACCCATCACTCCCGGCAGACTGTTAAGCGCACGTCGCGTCAAGGACAACTTCTCCGCCGCAGACAAATCCGTACGAATAGTAGCAGCGCCCTCGCTCATCGCACTGCGGTCAATAGGCTCCATCGGCAGATGCAGCATCGGCACACAGCCCTTAGACTTTACCATCTCCAGAACATCGCTGCTGTACTGCTTATACGGCAATATAGCATAGCTGAACGGCAAACCGGTATTCAACAGCTTGCGCACCGGCGCCATATCATAACCGCAGTCATCAATAATAATGGCTACTTTTCCTCTGAATTGCCTGACGGTCCCCTGCTGCTCCTCTTCTGCCTTTTGCTCAGGTAAATCCTTGACATCCTTATCCTGCTTGGTCAGGTTACTATTATGGAAGAAAACAACAGTATCCGTCACAAAGCTTTTACTGCCTGCACCGGCCTTAACCTTAATACCAATTTCAGCCTTATAAGCATCCCGTTTTTTGTATTTGGCAGGCTTGCCGCTGATATAAACCAGTCCCGCCTGCTCCACCTTAGCCTGCAGCCAATCACCGGCACCGGTCAAGCTGGTGCTGGAGGGTACGCCAACTGCCAGCTCACGCTGGTTAATCTGCACCTTGGCACCGGATTCTTCAACCTCAACATCCTTTTTGCCATGATCATTTTCAATCAGCTGCCAATTATTTTTCTGCAGCAAAATATTATCCAGCAGACGCTGTGCCTCTATAGATTCATCCAGCAGACTTACCGTCTGCGGCTCGTCACCCTTCTTATCCAAAACATCCTTCTTGCTATTGCTTGTAGCATAAAAAAGTCCGCAGCCAATGGCAATAATCGCAATAACCGCTGTTAAAATCAGTACAGCATATTTACTGCCGGAGGATTTTTTCTTGCTTGCTTTTGTCATAGGTGTTCTCCTTTCTAAGCCCGTGGGTGCGTTTTATCATACACCTCACGCAAACGCTCCACATCAAGATGCGTATATATCTGCGTGGTGGAAATATCTGCATGTCCCAACAGCTCCTGCACTATGCGCAGGTCGGTGCCGTTATTTAAAAGATGCGTCGCAAAGGAATGACGCAGCATATGCGGTGTAACACGCTTGCTGATGCCTGCACTCTTGCCGTATGCCACAATAATTTCGTAAAAACGCTCCCGTGTCATCGGTCCGCCCCAGCCGGTTACAAAAAGCTCTGCAGCCGCATCCGGCTTACCATGCAGAAGCTGCGGACGTACCACAGACAAATAATGCTCCAAATAATGCAGCGCAGTACGGCCTAACGGCAGCATACGCTCCTTAGAGCCTTTGCCCATAACAATGACATACTGCATCTTCATATCAACATTCTTCACCGGCACATTTACCAGCTCCGAAACACGCATACCGGTAGCATATAACAGCTCCAGCATCGTCTTGTCGCGATAACCGTCCAAGGTTCCCAAATTAGGCTCATCCAAAAGCCTTTCTACCTCCTGAACGCTCAGCACCTTCGGCAAATGCAGACCCCTGCTCGCCGCCTCCAGCACCTCGGCAGGATTACGGCGGATATAACGCTCTGCCGTCAGAAAACGGTAAAACGCTTTTATCGAAGCCAGCTTGCGTGCTACCGTAGAAGCTGCACGTCCCTCCTGCTTCAAACGTACAAGATAGGCAATCAGCTGCTGTCGCGAAACCTGCAGCAGCTCTTCATCTGCTTTCAGCTGCAGGCTTTTCATCAGCAGGCGCAAATCACGCAGATACGCCAGCTGCGTATTTTTAGACAAGCCCAGCTCTACCATCAGATATTCCTGGAACAATGCCAGATAGTCAAACATAAAACCTGCCTCCACCCTACAAATCTGCCATTAGCAAAAATTCCTGGTGCATTCATCTTCAGAAAAAGAAAAACAACGCTGTTGCGCCGTTTTTCTTCATACCTATACTATATTAAAATTCTTTTTTCTCAGGCTGCATAATAGTAATATTAGTTGCCGGGGAAATAGTGGAAATAGCATGCTTGTACACAAGCTGCTGCTTGCCTTCGTTTTCAATAATAACGGTAAAATTGTCAAAGCCTCTTACCAAGCCACGAATTTGGAAGCCATTCATCAGATAGATAATAACACCCAGGTTTTCCTTACGAACATGGTTTAAAAAGCTGTCTTGCAAATTCATTGCGGGTTTTACTGAAGTAATCATTAAAAGCCCCTCCTACTCATTTCGTTATCTCCGGAAGCACAGATTCCTAAAAACCTACACTCCTCTTTATACTTATATTTTACACCGAAATGCCACTTTCTACAAGTATTTCGGAAATTTCTGCCACTGCCTGTTGATAATCAGGCTCATCATCCAAATGCAGCCAGTGAATATAAGGCATTTTTTTATACCAGGTAATCTGCCTTTTAGCAAAGTTACGCGTTGCCTGCTTCAGCTTGTCTACGGCAGCAGCGTAATCCATGCTGCCGTTAAGATACCACACCATCTGTCTGTAGCCGATGCTCTGCATTGACTGGCACTCGGGCACTACCCCCTGCTCCAGCAGGCTGCGCACCTCCTGCTCCAGACCGGCCTCCAGCATCAAATCCACACGTTTGTTGATGCGCTCGTACAGCGCCTGACGCTCCATCTCCAAGCCGATAACCACAGCATCATAAGGACTTTCCTGCGCACCGTACTGGTTGACAGCCTCGCCCTGCATAGCAGATTCCAGTGCACGGATAACGCGACGCACATTATTGGGATGAATGCGCTGCGCCTCCTGCGGCGCCAACTCCTGCAGGCGCGCATGCAGCGCCAGCGCGCCCTTTTCCTGTGCCTCGGCCTCCAGCCTGCGGCGCAGCTCGCTGTCCTCATCCGCATTATTAAAGGCATAATCCTCAAGCAACGCTTTTATGTACAGACCTGTACCGCCGGCAATTATCGGCAGATGTCCGCGCGCATTAATTTCCGTAATCAGCGCAGCTGCACGCTCCTTAAAATCTACAACGCTGAAGGAAGCATCCGGCGGCAGAATATCCACCAGATGATGCGGTACAGCCGCCAGTTCTTCAGCAGTAGGCTTCGCCGTACCGATATTCATATTTTTATAAACCAGCATTGAATCACCGGAAATTATTTCGCCCTGAAACTGCTTGGCAATCTCAATAGCGCAATGACTTTTTCCGGTTGCTGTCGCTCCTAAAATAACAACTACCTTGGTTTTTTGCAACATAAATCACCTTTTTATTATTCCGTACTTAATCCTGCTATATTTGCCGCCGATAAATTCCTCGCAGCCATACTCGCGCAGAATATATTCGCTGCGCTCCTTGATAACCACACGCGGCGCTACACGCAATGCAAGCTGCAGCGTTTCTGCCGACAGCGCTTCCTCGTAGGAAAGCGGACGCAATGCTTCCATGCCCTTGGCACCATTTACAGGATGACGGAACATCGGATCGAAATAAACAACGTCAAAGCTGTCCAGCGCACACTGCGCCAGATAATTCTCCGCCAACGCCTGCGCCGGCTGAATCCGGCGCAGTGCTGCCGTCAGGTCTGCATCTTCTGCCACATAATGCTGCAAACCATAGCTCACGGCAAAATGCAGCAGCGGTGAAGCCTCCAGCCCCACAACTGTTCCTTCGTCCCCGACAATATACGAGTTGATGGCGGCATCAGCAGCAAGTCCCAGCGTAGCATCCAGCACTCTTTTTCCCGGACGCAGGTCCAACGCCGTCAGCAAATGCTCCGTCGCACCACGCTTCAGCTGCTGCAGACGCAGCACCGCCATACCCGGATGATAGGCAAAGCTGCCTGCGGCGCTATGAATACGCGGACCATCCTTTTCGCCCACGACAAGCGCTGCCAGTTCATATTGCGCCATAAGCTCGTCTACGCCCATATTATGCGGACGATCCACATAAATTGCGCCCAGCTGCTCCGCCCAGGCCCTGGCCTGAGCTGCAGCGGCGCTACCTGTCGCATTTCTGGCCGTTGTTACGCCAATTCTGCCTGTAAGCATCAAAAGCCCGTCCTTTTAAACATTTTATACAGCTGATTGCTGTCAATTTCAATCATGCAAGGTCTGCCGTGCGGGCAGGTAAACGGATGCGTAGTATTGCACAAATCAATAATCAGCTGACGCATCTGCCGCATATTCAGCAGCTGTCCGGCCTTAATTGCCGCCTTGCAGGCAGTCATGTGCAGTACCTCCTGCCGCAAATCGCTGCCATTGACATTACGCATTTCCCGCAGCATTTTGCTGATAGCATTGATAAAATCTTCAGCAGCATCTGCCTTGATATCCGCCGGCAAACTGCTTACGCGCAGCAGGCTTTCACCGGCGCTGGCTGCATCAACACCCAAAGCCAGGAATTCGTCCCTGTGCTCCTCAATCAGCGCAATATCATCGGCAGCCATATCCACATACAACGGCATCAAAAGCTGCTGCGACGGAATCTGCTCATGCGAAGCCACCAGCTTGTCATAAAGAATACGCTCATGAGCAGCATGCTGGTCAATCAGATAAAGCGTATTTTCACTTTGAGCAATAATAAAGGTTTTATCAACCTGACCAATCGGCCAGATAGTATCCATACCGCTGTCGGTATCTGTAAAAGCAATAGTTTCCCTGTTGGGCACAGGTGCAGCCTCCGTCGGCTGCGGTTTGGCAAATTCACTGCGCGCCTCATGCACCTCCAGCACAGGCTCCTGATATCCCTTGGTATAGGAAACGGTTGCAGATGTTTTGTTGAAATCATCAAACGGCTGCCACATTGCTTGCTGCTCTCCCTGCTCCTTTTTCACAATAGGCGCAGGCTGCTGCTCATTTACCAACAGCTCTTCTGCTGCAGGCTGCTCCTCATTACGCTCCGGCGTTTTGAAAATCGGCTCTGCGCTGCTCTTGAACACTGGCTCGGCTGCGCTCTGTGGCTCTTCCTTGCGCTCCGGTGTTTTGAAAATCTGCTCCGCGCCGCCTTTGAACACAGGCTGCTGCGGCTGATACGCAGGCTTAGGCTGCGGTACAGGTGTAACCGGCACAGAAACAGCTTGCGGCTGTGGCTTCACAAACACATTCAGCTCTGAATCAGGCAGCAGCGTTACCTGCGTCTTTTGCGCGCTCATCGGCTTCGTCAGTGCATCGGTCAGCGCCTTATACATAGCCTTGTAAATAAGGCTGTCATCACTGAATTTAATCTCACTCTTCTGCGGATGCACATTAACATCAACGCTGGCTGTATCAACTGTTATATTGATAACAGCAAAGGGAAAGCCGCTTTTGGGAATCTGCGACTGATAAGCATGGTCCATGGCCTTGGAAAGCATTTTGCTGCCGATGCAGCGTCCGTTGACAAAGAACGTCTGCCACTGGCGCGTTCCCTTCAACAGCGTAGGCTTGCCGATAAAGCCGCTAACTCTTACCTTAGGATCGTTCAGCGATACCTCCAAAAGGTTTTCGGCAACATTCTTGCCATACAGTGCTTTAATCGCATGCTCTAAATCTCCATCACCGGGAGTGCTGAGCACCTCTTTATCATTGTTAACCAGCTTAAAGCGCACATCAGGACGCGAAAGCGCCAGCCTTGTCAACAGCTCGCTGATATAACGTCCTTCAGTGCTCACGGTTTTCAGGAATTTACGGCGTGCAGGCACGTTAAAGAACAGATTCTCTACAATTACGGTAGTACCCGTACTGCCGCCGCTTGCTGTAACCTCCGTATTTTCACCGCCGTCAATATGTACGGAGGTAGCGAATTCCTCGCTCTCCGGACGGGTAAGCAGCGTAAAGTTAGAAACAGAGGCGATACTGGGCAAGGCTTCACCGCGAAAGCCCAAGGTATTCAGGCTCAGTAAATCCTCAGCTTTCGTAAGCTTGCTTGTGGCATGGCGCAGCACAGCCATTTTGGCATCAGCTTCACTCATGCCGCAGCCATTATCAGTTACTCTGATATATTCCGTACCGCCGGCAAAAATCGTTACTTCAATTTTATCCGCACCGGCATCCAGTGCGTTCTCAACCAATTCCTTTACTACGGACGCAGGCTTTTCTACAACCTCGCCGGCAGCAATCTGGTTGGCGGTATTCGTATCCAACAAACGGACGGCATGCTCTTCTGCCATTATTTACCCAGCTCCTTTCTTGCTTCATCCTGCAATTTATACAAGGCGCTCATCGCCTCAATCGGTGTCATGCTCATAACATCAAGCTTCAAAAGCTCATTGGCAATAGAGCTGCCAAACAGCGAGCCCATCATATTATCCTGCGGTGCTGCAGCAGCTGCAGGCTGCTGTACACGGCCGTTGTCATTATCATATTCCTTCAGCAGCTCCTCCGAACGCTCCAGCACCTTCTTTGGCAGACCGGCGAGGCGTGCAACATGCACGCCGTAGCTGCGGTCGGTTCCGCCCGGTACAATACGGCGCAGGAAGATAATATCCTTGCCTCTTTCCTTGACGGCAACGGAATAATTCTTCACACCGCTCAGCACATTTTCCAAGGCAATCAGCTGATGATAATGCGTAGCAAACAGCGTTTTTGCCTTGATGCGGTCATGGATATATTCCATAACTGCGTGAGCAATGCTCATACCGTCAAAGGTGCTGGTACCGCGGCCCACCTCATCAAGGATAATCAAGCTGTTTTTCGTAGCGTATTTCAAAATCTGCGCTACCTCGTTCATCTCCACCATAAAGGTGCTCTGGCCTGTCGCCAAATCATCGCTGGCGCCGACACGCGTAAAAATCTTATCCACCGGGCAAACGCTCGCCTGACGCGCAGGAATAAAGCTGCCGATTTGCGTCATCAGCACCAGCAGCGCTACCTGACGCATGTAGGTTGATTTACCTGCCATATTCGGACCGGTAATAATTATCATGCGCTCGTCGGTATTATTCAGATTGGTATTGTTGGGGACAAAAATCTCCTTTTCCAGCAAACGCTCTACTACGGGATGGCGTCCGTCAACAATCTTGATTTCGCCGTTATTATTCAGCTCAGGTCTTACATAATTATATTTATAGGCAGCCTCTGCCAAGCCTGTCAGCACATCAATGTAACTGACGGCGCGGGCAGTTTCCTGAATCTCCTTGATTTTGCCGCGAATCAAGGTACGCAGCTCATCAAACAGATAATACTCCAGCTGCTCGATTTTTTCCTTGGCACCGAGAATTTTATTCTCGAACTCCTTAAGCTCGGGGACAATATAGCGCTCCGCGTTTACCAGCGTCTGCTTACGCACAAAGTACGGAGGCACACTGCTGCTCTGTCCCTTGCTAACCTCGATATAATAGCCGAAAACCTTGTTAAAGCCGACCTTCATGGTTTTAATGCCGGTTTCCTCTTTGATTTTCTGCTCAAAGTTCTGCATCCAGGTTTTATTGTCGGCAGCAATCAGATGCAGCTCATCCAGCTCCTGATTATAACCTGTGCGAATCATACCGCCCTCACGAACAGAAAACGGCGGCTCATCGACAATCGCCTGCTGCAATCTTGCAGCCAGCTCCTCGTGCAGATGCAGGCCCTTCCACAGCTTGCGCAGCAGTCCGCTGCTACAGCCTTCCAGAATGCCCTTCAGGCCCGGAAGCACGCTTAAGGAATTACGCAATGCCACCAAATCTCTGGCATTGGCACTGCCCACCTCAATACGGCTGACAATACGCTCCAGATCCGCTACTGCCTTCAGCTGTGCCACAATCGCTTCGCGCAGCTCTGCGGCTGCAGCAAGCTCAGCTACAGCCTCCTGACGCTCATAAATGCGGCCTACATCAAGCAGCGGGCTTTCAATCCAGCTGCGCAGACGGCGCGCACCCATCGATGTATTGGTAAAATCCAGTACCTGCAGCAGCGTACCGCGCTTCGAGCCGTCCGTCATATTGCGAACCAACTCCAGATTGCGGATAGCAGTCACATCAAGATTCATAAAGCTGTTGCGTTCAATCCGCACCAGGCGGTTAATATGGCTCAAATCCGCCATAACCGTTCCATGCAGATAGCGCAGCAAAAGCTCAACCGTACTGTGTACCTCATCCGGCACCTCACTGCCGGCAAAGTGCTGCGTAAAATAATCAGCCTCCGGCGTACTCTCGTCATAATGCGTAACAACGCATTCCGGCAATCTTGCAGCCAGCCATTCCTGCAGCTTCTCTCTCATTTTCTCCGAAGTAAAATGAACAACAAGCTCTGCAGGCTGCAGTCTGTAAAGCTGCTCGGTGATATTCAAAAAGCTTTCCGAAGTTTGGTCAAGAAACCATTCGCACTCGCCCGTAGTTACATCAGCCGCCGCCAGGCACATTCCCTTTTCCTGATCCTGCTGTAAAAACACCAGATAGCGGTTGTGCTTATCCTCCAGAAGCTGTTCGTTCAGCGCCGTTCCAGGCGTAATAATTTTAATAACCTTACGCTCAACAATGCCTTTGGCGAGCTTGGGATCCTCCACCTGCTCGCAGATGGCGATGCGGTAACCCTTTTTTATCAGCTTGGCGATATATCCGTCCACCGAATGATAAGGCACACCGCACATCGGCATATTTTCCATACCATTAGAGCGCTTGGTCAGTGTTAAATTAAGCTCACGCGATGCTGTGATAGCATCGTCAAAAAACATTTCATAAAAATCGCCCAAGCGAAAGAAGAGCAGCTCATTCTGATGCTCCTGCTTCACCGCCATATATTGTTGTACCATGGGTGTAACATTTGCAGCAGCCATTAATCAACCGCCTTACCTTTCACCAGCCAGGTCTGCGCAGCTTCAATCTGCACATTAACCTTCTGTCCTACCTCGTATTGCTTATCTTCAATCGGCCACAGTACCAGAACTCCTGTGCGTGTGCGGCCGTTCCAAACTGTTTTCTGCTTGCTGGGGCCTTCTGCCAGCACTTCTACAGTCTGACCTACAAGCTTTTCATGGCACTTCAGGCTGTTCTCGTTCTGCAGAGCCATCAAACGGTTCAAGCGTTCCTTCTTCACTGCCAGCGGCACCTGGTTTTCCATTTTGGCTGCAGGTGTACCGCTACGCTTGGAATAAATAAAGGTATAAGCAGAGGTAAAGCCAACCTGACGCACGACATCCAAAGTTTCTTCAAAATCCTCTTCGGTTTCGCCCGGGAAGCCTACAATAATATCTGTGGTAATCGTTGCGTCCGGCACATACTTGCGTACCATCTTCACCAGCTCCAGATATTTTTCCTTCGTGTAACCGCGGTTCATGCGGCGCAGAATTTCGGAGCTGCCTGCCTGGAACGGCAGATGGAAGTTTTCGCAGATGTGCTCACATTCTGCAACAGCCTTGATAACCTCCTCGCTCATATCACGCGGGTGGCTGGTCATATAATGAATACGCTCAACGCCAGGAATAATATCCACACGGCGCAGCAGCTTAGCGAAAGCGTCCTTGTCGCCAAAATCCTTGCCATAGGAATTAACGTTTTGTCCCAGCAGAGTAAATTCCTTGTAGCCATCTTTAACTGCTGCCTCAATCTCGGCAACAATATTATCTATGCTGCGGCTGCGCTCGCGTCCGCGTACATACGGCACGATGCAGTAGGTGCAGAAATTATTGCAGCCATACATAATAGGAATCCAGGCAGCAAAGGAGCTTTGGCGTACCATATGACCTTCAAACTCACTTTGGTGAATAGTCAGATCGGTATAAACCGCAGCCTTGCGCTCTGCCAGAAATTCCAGCAGCAAGCGTTTAAAATCGTTAACGTAAGCAGTACCCAGCAGCAAATCTACCTGCGGATGCTTTTTACGCAGCTTTTCGCCGTCCTTCTGTGCCATACAGCCTGCAACACAGATAACTACATCCGGATTGGCACGCTTTACAGCCTTTAATTCGCCAATTTTGCCGGCAATTTTCTTTTCCGCACTTTCGCGCACGCAGCAGGTGTTGACAATAATTATATCTGCGGTATGAAAATCAGGATTAGGCGCATAGCCCAGCTCCTGCAGCTGTCCTGCATAATGCTCCGTATCGGATTCATTCATCTGGCAGCCATAATTTATCAGACAGTAGGTTTTATTTTTATCACTCATGTAAATACCTCCGTGTAAAATCAGTCTATCATTATATTATACCCAATTACAGTCACTTCCCGCAACATTTCCCACGGAAAGAAGTAGGGAATAATTTATAAAATATTTTAGTAGTAGGTATTGAAATCTGCCCTTAAGATGATTACAATATATGCAGGCAAAGAATTTTTCCGATTGCCTTTTAATATAGTTTAGGAAGGTCAAAATCATGCAAAGCAAAAAGAAATGGTTTGTTGTATTTATTCTGCTCGCTGCCCTTGCAGGCGCAGCCTTTTATTTTCTTTATTTCATCCGTACACCGGCTTATGCTCTGAACGAAGCGCGTGTTGCACTGCAGCAGCATGACAGCGCAAAATTTTCACGCTATGTTGATGTTCCATCTGTTATGGACAACGCTTTCGATGACATCATCAAGGCAGAAAGCAAAATCAATAACGATAATGTTTTCTCCAACCCGTTCGCACTCGGCATTCTGCATATGCTGAAGCCTTCGGTAGTAGACCTGATGACGCAAGAGGCTCTGGACAAAATTGCCGCTAAGCCCGACAATACGCCTAAGCAGTCGGTCGACCCGGTACCTGATGCTATGAAGCGTAACCTGGAACGCCACATCCCCATTCAAAACCTTACTGTCAAAGATCTGAAGCTCAGCAAGCATGATGGCGAAACAGCTACAGCTACGCTGGTACTGCGCGATAAGGATCTTGAAAAGGATTTTATTGCCGAGCTGTTGATGCAGCAAAATGATAAAGGTGATTGGCAGATTAAGAAAGTCAGCAATCTGGCAGACTTTATCGTCCAATTGGACGCAGCTAAACGTGCTAAACAGGCCCTGCTGAATAAGCCTGTTATGGAACGTCTGAACAAAGCACTGCAAGCAACCAGCGAACGCCTGACATTGAACAAGGACAGCAACAAAATCGGCAGCGAAGAAAAAGCTACGCTTACCGCTACCATCATGGCCAAAAACATGAGCAACGTTGCTATCAACCGTATGTATTACGATGTAACCGTGCTCAACGATAAAGGCGAACAGCTTTATTCCTATCCGGAGCATTATCAGGGCAGCATCGCCCCTGGTCAGGCAGTGGAGCTCACCACCAGCAAAAAGCTGAATTCCATGCTGCCGGATGACAAAAAGCTGATGAATCTGGATATTACCAAAGAAACCGTAAAAATTCAGGTCACCTATATTGCTTTTGATAACGGCGAAGTAATTTCTCCTAAGGGTTTGATTGAATAACCGCAAAAAATTAAACGCTTACATCCCACGCGATGCGTGGGGCGTAAGCGTTTTTTGTTATGATAATTTACCGCTTAGCCTAAAATCCTCAGCCAGCCTTTGGCCAGCACCGATTGGCAAAACACATCTTCTTTAAGAATATAGATATTCTTGCCCGCGTTTTTCATGCTGACAGCACGCTGCAAATCAGCACCTTCACACACGGAAGCATCCGCCGTGCCGACAATAACCATATCAGAAGCTGCTGTAACATGATAAGCAACGCTTGCACCAAGCGCAGTCAGTATCTCCTGAAGGTTTTTAAGATAAAGACCGTCAAAAGAGCCAAGCAGAACTATATTTCTATCTACCAACGGTCTTAAGCGCCTGAAAGACGGTACGATTGCAAGCTCTCTTTGCTGCGGCGGCAGATGATAATCCGCCACCGCCAGCTCCTTCAGCTTCTGGTAGCAGCCATTGCAAATGCCGCAGTCAACAAGTGCCCTGTGCGCGCCTGCTGTGGCAATATTAAAATATTCGGCGACCGCAGTCTGCTTATACCTGCCTAAAAACGGTAATTCATTCTGCGCCAGCTTCATAACATCAACATAATCATTGGCTAATCTTTTGGCATAATAGCCTGCCAGATTTTCCGCAATAAAGCTCAAATCAAAGGCTACATTGTAGCCTGCAATAATATCATCAGCCAAAAAATCCATAAAGGACAAAATTACCTCGTCGATTGCCGGAGCATCCGCAACCATGGCGTCATTGATACCGGTGAGCCGTGTAATATAATACGGGATAGATAATTCCGGCTTAACTAAGCTGGAAAATTCATCTACTCTGCGATTATTGCGGTATTTTATGGCCGATATTTCCGTTATATAATCATTTTGCGGACTCAGGCCGGTAGTTTCAATATCTAAAACAGTATAATCGTCAGGATAAGCCAGAAGCAGCTTACCATCTATATACCTGTTTCTTTTTACAGAACTCAAAAAATCACCTTGCCGAGCTTAGCTCAGCATCTATGTCCTTTCTTTTGCTTATTTCTCAAACACCTTCATGCACATAATTCCCTTTTCGTTACGCACCAGGAAAAAGCTTATTTCATCGCCCTTATGCAGACCAGTCGCCGCTTGAGGCTCGGAAAGCAGTGTGCCTATGATATTTACCTCACGTACTTCCTTAAGCAGCACCTGAACCGCTTCAGCTTCATCACCACGCACCAGATAAACCGTGACGATATCCGGGTGCGTTGCAAGTCTTGCCGGATCTAACGAAGTAAGCTGGCGCATTGCTTCTGTCGCTTCATCTGCCTTATAAGCCTTTTGCACCATTTCAACCTTGCCCTTGAACTCGCTTAAGCGAGGCATTTCGCTCGGTAGCACAGCTGCCTGCGCTTCTAGCAGCTCAGCTAAGCGTATCTTCGCTGATTGCTCATCATTACCATGCAACAGCTTCAGCGTCTTTTTATCCGTATCGTGTACAGCACAGCAAAGTATTTCAAAACTAATGCCTGCCTGTGCATCTATATAACCATAGCAAAGTAAACCGGTTACATCATCGGTTACCTCAAAAATGCTGCCAAGCTTTTGCGCCATGTCGGCTGCGTCTATGTTAAGATATTTATCTACGATGTCACGGAAATTCATTTCTTTAAGAAGCATATTATCACCTCATAGGAATGGAGTTAGTTTTAATTATGATATAGGCATTTTACTTTACGCTTTTGTAAAAGATTGCCTGTAATCAATCATACATGCAATTTACGTAATTTGCAATAAAGCAGCAAGCATTTTTGAGTGTGTTAGGTTTGGCAGAATCAAAAGAGAAGAAAATAAAACCGTCCCACCCGTCAAACGAGTGGGACGAAATTTCATTATAAAGCTATCTTAGTGGTGGAACAGGCGCAAACCAGTGAATGCCATTGCAATACCGTACTTGTCGCAGGTCTCAATAACATTATCATCACGGATAGAGCCGCCTGCCTGTGCAATATATTGCACGCCGCTGCGATGCGCACGTTCAATGTTATCGCCAAACGGGAAGAAAGCGTCACTGCCGAGAGCAACATCCTTCAGCTGTGCAACCCAAGCCTTTTTCTCTTCGCGAGTCAGCGGTTCCGGTTTTTCGGTGAAGAAGTTTTCCCATACGCCGTCAGCCAGTACATCTTCATAATCATCGGAGATATAAACGTCGATGGTGTTGTCGCGGTCGGGACGACGGATGCTGTCCTTAAACGGCAGAGCCAAAACCTTCGGATTTTGGCGCAGCCACCAGATATCAGCCTTACCGCCTGCAAGACGAGTGCAGTGTACACGGGATTGCTGGCCGGCGCCGATGCCAATAGCCTGACCGTCTTTTACGTAGCAAACGGAGTTGGACTGAGTATATTTCAAAACGATTAAGGAAATCAGCAGGTCGCGTGCTGCGCCTTCCGGAATTTCTTTATTCACAGTCGGGCGGTTTTGCAGCAGGTCTGCGGTAATTTTAGCTTCGTTGCGCTCCTGCTCGAAGGTAATACCGAATACCTGCTTGTGCTCCAGCAGTTCCGGCTTGTAGTTTTCATCAATTTTAATGATGTTGTAGGTGCCTTTGCGTTTACCTTTCAAAACGGTAAGAGCCTCTTCGGTATAACCGGGTGCGATAACACCGTCGGAAACCTCGCGTGCCAGCATTTTAGCAGTCTGCACGTCACAAACATCAGACAAAGCAACAAAGTCGCCATAAGAGCTCATGCGGTCAGCGCCGCGGGCACGTGCATAAGCATTTGCCAACGGAGACAGCTCCAGATCATCTACATAATAAATTTTCTTCAGAGTATCGCTCAGCGGCAGGCCTACTGCAGCACCTGCAGGGCTTACGTGCTTAAAGGATGCTGCTGCCGGCAGGCCGGTTGCTTCCTTCAGTTCCTTTACCAGCTGCCAGCTGTTGAAGGCATCGAGGAAATTGATATAGCCGGGACGGCCGTTCAGTACCTCAATCGGCAGCTCGCTGCCATTGTTCATGTAAATACGTGCGCTGCCCTGATTAGGATTGCAGCCATATTTTAATGCTAATTCTTTCACTATAACTCCTCCTCTTTTGTATAGTGCCAGTCACTTAGACAAACAAAAAAACCGACACACTGGCACAAGAAAAAATCTTTGCCCAGACGGTCGGCGTGCTACCGGTCATACTCCCCTGTGGTAACCCACTTCCGTCAGTTATATGACCTAATACTAAAATTATAAGATGCCTCGTTGTTTTTGTCAATAGCGGGCGATTGTGGTAGAATAAAGGTATAACGAATTAGAGTGTTGCAGAAGAGAATCTCTCCCAGAAGAGATAAGATGAATTGCCCGTAAGGCAAGAAAGAAAGCCCTCGGACGGATGTCATCGCCAAGAAATGACGGAGAGCGGTTTTGCCTGTCATAACGTTATCATTAAACGTATGATGTACCATCTCAGCCATCATATAATACCAATAACAGCTCTAATTTTCAAAGGAGGAAATAATATGACTCTCTGTTATGTATGTCCGCATCGCTGCGGTGTAGACCGCCCGGCAAACATGTCTGATACTACCGGCTGCTTTGGCAGCTGCGGCGTCGGCCTCGCTCCGATTGTTGCCCGCGCCGGCCTGCATATGTGGGAAGAGCCCGTCATCAGCGGAACTAAAGGCAGCGGTACTGTGTTCTTTTCCGGCTGCAACCTGCACTGTGTTTTCTGCCAGAACTATGACATCAGCTGCAAGGGCTTCGGCAAGGAAATTACTATTGAACGTCTGAAGGAAATCTATCACGAGCTTATCGCCCAGGGTGCGCACAATATCAATCTGGTTACACCCACCCATTTTACCGAAGCAGTGCTGCAAAGTCTGGATGAACCTCTGCCGGTGCCTGTTGTTTACAACACCAGCGGCTTTGAAACGCAGGATACACTGCGCCGCCTTAAAGGCAAGGTGCAGATTTATCTGCCGGATTTAAAATACAGTGATGATATGGCTGCTATCAAATACAGCAACGCGCCCTACTACTTCCGCATTGCAACCGAAGCAATTAAGGAAATGTATAATCAGGTAGGCGACTACCATATTGACGATAACGGTATTATGACGAAAGGTGTCATCATCCGTCATCTGATTATGCCCGGTATGCCGGACAACACCAAGAGAATTATTGATTGGGTTGCTGCCAACTTCAAGCCGGGGCAGGTAATGTTCAGCCTGATGCACCAATATGTTCCCTGCGGCCGCGCCAGCGAATATCCTGAAATCAACCGCAAGGTTACGGATGAAGAATACAAGGAGCTGGAGAACTATCTGCTGCAAAGCACTATCGAAGACGGCTTTGTGCAGGAGGGCGATGCAGCCTGCAAGGACTTTATCCCCTGCTTTGACGGTACAGGAGTATAAAAGGCATGAAAAAAAGCCGCCTGATGGTAAGGCGGCTTCCTTCAAACTCAAACTTTGCAGGGACAGCCGACCTACCACAATCGGCTATCTCTATACTTTATTATAGCAGTTTTTGCGTTATTGTCAATTTGCCTCCCGACGCAAAACCTCTGCCAGAACCTCAATGCCACGGCAAATATCCTCAGTTGAGGCATACTCTGCCGGGTTATGGCTGATGCCTGCTCGACAGGGAACAAAAAGCATTGTCGTGGGGCAGATTTTCGTCATATGCATAGCATCATGGCCGGCGCCGCTGTTCATATGCAAGAAGCTAAAGCCCTTTTCCGCGCAGATTGCTTCGCTCTGCGCGGCCAAAGCCTTATCCAAAGCAACAGGGCTGTCTGCCGTCAGCATTTCTAGCTGCACGCCGACGCCGTCGCAAACAGCAACGCTTTCAGCCTGCTCGCGTATGCTTTGCAGCACGCGCTCAATGCTGGCTTTATCAACACCACGCACATCAACCCACAGCGTAACTGCTCCCGGCACAACGTTAATCGAGCCGGGTTCTACGTCAACCACGCCAACGGTACCAACACTGCCGTTGGCTTTTTCTGTTTCCGCAGCTTCGTTCACCGCTAAAATAAGCTTAGCAGCGCTGACGAGCGCATCACGGCGCATGCCCATCGGCGTTGCACCGCTATGGTCAGCCACACCTTGAATATGAATCTTAAAACGCGTCGGTGCCGCAATATTATGCACGATACCAAGCTGGTGCTGCGTCTGCTCCAGCACCTTGCCCTGCTCGATATGCAGCTCCGCAAAGCATTTATAGCTGCCAGGAGCAATTACGGCATCACGATAAGCGTCAGGATCACAGCCCCATTCACGCAAGGCCTCGATAAAGCTGATATCACCCTTCTTAGCGCCTTTGTTCAGCTGCTCTGGCACTGCGCTGCCTGTCAGCAGCTTGCTGCCCATGGTTGCAAAGCCGAAGCGGCTCGATTCCTCCGCGCGGAAGATGATAACCTCAATGCTGCGCTCAAGCTCCTCGTCCTGCAGCATATACAGCGCCTCCAAGGCACCTACAACACCACACATGCCGTCATAGGCACCGCCGTGAATAACAGTGTCCAAATGCGAACCGCTGGCTACTGGTGGCAGCTGCGGCTGCTTGCCATCGCGACGCAAAAAGACATTGCCCACAGCATCAGTGCGGATTTGCAAATGCAAATCCTGCACCTGCTCCAACAGCCAGCTCTGAGCTTTTTTATCCAGCGGACTGTAGGCAAGGCGCGTAACACCCTCATCACTGTCCGTAAAAGCTACCAACCCCTGTAAAAGCTTGGCTACACGTTCTTGATTTACCTGTAACATTTTTATTCCCCCTTCATTCGGAAATAGCAACAAAAAATATATAATAAAGATGACAGCTTTATTATACTTGCTTCTTAAGCATCACACAAGAGCGGCACTTCATCTGAAAATCCGAGATTATGGAAAGTTTTTTACACTTTTGCTAAAAACTCCTTGCAATTAATGTAAAATCCACGTAAAATTATCATAGCATAATTTAAGAAAAGAGGTTATTTATTTTGGAACGCAAAGTTATTCAAGTTGAAGAACGTCCGCCATTACTACTTAATATTCCGTTAAGTATCCAGCATCTGTTCGCCATGTTCGGCTCCACCGTGTTGGTTCCTTTTTTGTTTAAGGTAAGCCCTACTACCTGCCTGTTCATGAACGGCCTGGGTACCCTGCTCTACATCTTCATCACCAAGGGCAAAATTCCTTCCTATCTCGGCTCCAGCTTTGCCTTTATCTCTCCTGTACTGCTGATTATGTCCACCTCTGCCTATAACCATGCACAGTCCGGCTTTATCGTTTTCGGTCTGCTGTTCATGCTTTTCTCGCTGATTATTCACTGCGTAGGCACCAAATGGATTGATGTCATCTTCCCGCCGGCAGCAATGGGCGCAATCATCGCTGTTATCGGTCTGGAGCTGGCACCTGTTGCAGCCAACATGGCAGGTTTGACCGGTGATAAAATCGACATGGTCAACGTGGCTATTTCTATGTTCACGCTGGCAGTCGGCGTTATCGGCTCTGTTGCCTTCCGCGGCTTCATGAGCATCATCCCGATTCTCTTCGGCGTTGTCTGCGGTTATGTTTTTGCAGCTATCATGGGTATCGTCAACTTCCAGCCGGTAATTGATGCTCCCTGGTTCCAGGTACCGCATTTCTACGCTCCGGTTTTCGATATCAACGCTATTATGATTATAGCTCCGGCCGCACTCGTTGTACTGGCTGAGCATATCGGCCATCTCGTAGTAACGGGCAACATTGTTGACCGCGACCTGATTAAGGATCCTGGCCTGTCCCGTTCCCTGTTCGCCGACGGCCTTTCCAACGTTATCAGCGGCTTTGCCGGCGCAACTCCGAACACTACCTACGGTGAAAACATCGGCGTTATGGCAATCACCAAGGTTTACAGCACCTGGGTTATCGGCGGCGCTGCTGTCATGGCGATTATTCTTTCCTTCTGCGGTAAGCTCAGCGAGCTGATTCACAGCATCCCCGTTCCGGTTATGGGCGGTATCTGCATCCTGCTGTTCGGCGTAATTGCTGCCAGCGGTATCCGCGTACTAGTTGAACGTCAGGTAGATTACAGCAAATCCTCCAACCTCGTAATGACCTCTGTTATTATGATTATCGGCCTTTCCGGTGCGAAGCTCTCCTTCGGTGCATTTTCCGTACAGGGCATGGTTTTAGCAACTGTTGTTGCTATTATTATGAGCCTTGCCTTCAAGCTCTTTGAATCCCTGCACCTGATGAACGAATAAGACTACTAAAGCTCAAAACCGCTGCAGAATCTCTGCAGCGGTTTTTTAGTATTTACAACGCAAGCCTGCACCCGCAGGCTTGTCTTTTTTATTTTAGAAACGGAAATCTCTTTCTCCCTGAGCAATTTTTTGCAGACGCTCTATGCAAACCTCACGCACCTTTTCCTGCGGAATGTTCGGCAGCTCGGCCTGCACCAGTTTTTCGCCCAAAGCCTTTGTTGCCGGAGAAGCATAGTCCTCCAGATATTCCTTCAGCGTCAGCAGCGCATTAGGATGGCAGCAGTTTTGAATCTGCTTAGACTTGCACAGCTCCATAAATCTGTCGCCTGTGCGTCCGGCACGGTAGCAGGCAGTACAGAACGATGGCAGGAAGCCTAATTCCATCAGCCATTCAATTACTTCATCCAAAGAACGTTGGTCAGAAACGTCAAACTGCTCGGTATCGGTCGGGCGCACATCCTCGGTGTAACCGCCTACGGAAGTACGCGAGCCGCCGCTAATTTGCGAAATACCAAGATGCAGTGCCTTTTCACGCACAGCCTGATTTTCGCGTGTAGAAATAATCATGCCTGTATAAGGAACAGCAATGCGGATAATAGCAATAATCTTGCAGAAGGTTGCATCATCAATACCGTTGTCAAAAACGCCCGGGTCGATATCATCGGCGCGTTTGATACGCGGTACGCTGATGGTATGCGGACCTACGCCGTGTGCTGCCTCCAGATGCTCGGCATGCATCAAAAGGCCGGCCAGCTCGTAGCGGTAACGCTCCAAACCGAACAGTACACCCAAGCCTACATCATCAATGCCGCCTTCCATCGCTCTGTCCATAGCCTCCGTATGGTAAGCGTAATTGTGCTTAGGTCCGCGAGGATGCAGGTTCTCATAGCTTTCCTTATGATAGGTTTCCTGGAAGAGGATGTAGGTACCGATGCCTGCTTCCTTCAGCTTGCGGTAATTTTCTACGGTCGTAGCCGCAATGTTTACGTTTACGCGGCGGATGGCGCCGTTTTTATGCTTAATGGAATAAATAGTCTTAATGCAATCCAGAATATATTCAATCGGATTGTTTACCGGATCCTCGCCAGCCTCCAGCGCCAAACGCTTATGGCCCATATCCTGCAGTGCAATAACTTCAGCACGCACCTCGTCCTGCGTCAGCTTTTTACGTCCGATATGCTTATTAGTTGCATGGTAAGGACAATATACGCAGTGATTGATGCAATAATTGGATAAATACAGCGGAGCAAACAGCACTATACGGTTGCCGTAAAAGTCCTTTTTAATCTGCTCAGCCAGAGCAAACATCTCCTGCACCAGCTTTTCGTCCTCACAGGCAAGCAATACGCTGGCCTCACGATGACTCAAGCCCTTGCGCAGCTTGGCTTTGGCAATAATCTGCTCCAGCAGCTCCTTGTTGTTTTTGTTGGCCTCAGCATAAGCAAGTGTGTCGAGGATTTCCTCATGACAGATAAATTCTTCAGCCTTCATTGATTTTGCATTATACATTTTGTCTCCTCCTTACAGGTCAGTAGTATCTTTCCCGTCAGATAGTTTGTATCCAGCAGTTTTATTCCTTGGCAGTTACGTTGGAATAAGCAGTTTTGGCATTCACACCGGCAAGCAGCCCCAGCTTACCGCTCATAGCGCTGATAATATCCTGCGGCGCATCAACGGCAACGCAGATAATATTAACATTCTTCTGGCGATAGGGCAGGCCCATACGGCCGATAATATAACTGCTATAGGTGTGTAAAATTGCGTTAAGCTCTTCCACAGCCTGAGGCTGCGTTACAATCAGAGAGATAACAGCTACTCTTGTTTCCATACTAATCACCCTTCTCTTTTGGAACATGGCAGAATCTGATTCTGCTATATTTTGCTGAATATATCTATAATAGTATACCATATTTCACGAAAAGTGTGGTATACTAATCCTATAAATATTTATCTGCTTGTAAACAGCTTATAAAAAAGGAGCCATTATAATGCTGAATATATTTTTCTCTTTATTTCTCTTGGGCATGCTGATCGTTTTATGCGGCAAGGCTATCAGCCGCGCCATGCACCAGCAACAGCCGTTAAACAGCAAGGAAGCTGCTCTGCTCATAGCGCTTTCGCTTGGCTGCCTCTTTGCTCTGAATGCCGGCGTCAGCGCCGTCTACAAAACCCAGCTGCTTTTCTACTGAAAAGAGCGCAGCCCGGCTGCCGCAAATGCGGCAGCTTTTTTGCTTTACGCAAAAAAGAGGCAGACAGCAGGCTTGCGCCTCGCTGTTTGCCTCTTATGCTGCTATTTTGTTTTACGTTCTGTCGCAGAAATCCCCATTAAAGCCTTTTAAAGCTTCTATAATTAATTCTGCTTCAGCAAATTAATAGATTAATAGTTGGTTACCTTCAGCTCGAAATAACCTTGAGGATGGTCGCATACCGGACATTTTTCCGGAGCCTTTTCAGCAATAACAATCTTGCCGCAGTTAGTGCAGATCCAAACCTTTTTCTCTTCGCGCTGGAAGACACGATCATTTTCAATGTTTGCCAAAAGCGCACGATATCTTTCCTCATGCTCTTTTTCAATCTTGCCTACTTCTTCAAACAGGAATGCAATTTTATCAAAGCCTTCCTCTTTGGCAACCTTGGCAAATTCGGCATACATTTCGGTCCACTCATAGTTTTCGCCTGCAGCTGCATCCTTCAGATTTTCAATAGTCTGGGGAATAGCGCCACCATGCAGTGCCTTGAACCACAATTTAGCATGCTCTTTTTCATTACCTGCAGTTTCGGTAAAAATAGCGCCAATCTGATTGTAGCCTTCTTTTTTGGCTGCACTTGCATAATATTGGTACTTAGTATGAGCCTGAGACTCACCCGCAAAAGCGGTCTGCAAATTTTTTTCAGTCTTGCTGCCTTTTAAATCCATTTTCAATTCCTCCTCTTGAAAACGACGCAACAGCCTTCCCAAACTAAAGCTTATATAGCCTTAGAATCAGTTTTGGTCATCACCCAAAACATCTTCGCTTACAGGGTGTTCTGCCATTTCCTTTTGGCATTCAGGGCAGATACCGCTGAAAACAATATCATGGTGATTCATTTTGTAGCCAGTTACAGCAGCTACCTTTTCATCCATATCCGGAATATAATCAAAGTTTTCTACGTTCATGAACTTACCGCATTCAGTGCATTTGATGTGGTAATGTCTTGCGAGGATATGATCAAAACGATCAGCACCGCTCGGAACGGAAACCTTGCTCAGCAGACCGCTTTCAACCAGAGAATTAAGGTTGCGGTAAACGGTACCTTTGCTGATATCAGGATACTCCATAGTAATGCGATCATATACTTCTTCAGCAGTAGGGTGATCTGCTAAAAAACGTACAGCCGCGATAACAAGTTGTCTTTGAATAGTGTTTCTTTTAGCCATTTTCATCATCCTTTATCAAAAATAATTCTCATTTAGAATTATACACCCTCCGTCAAAAATGTCAAGTATTTTTAGTACCAATCTACAAAATAATCACAAATAACTTCCTACTTTTTTTGCTGTTATCTTGCAGGTAATCAATCTATTCTTAATTCTAAATTTACTCAATAGGCAAAGCATCACTAAGGGTAGATATTGCTTCTCGCTAACCAAATAAACAAAATGATAAAAAAATACTGTCGAAACTGTGTCCGACAGTATTAGTTAACCTATCTCATTATTTATTCAACTTTCTCCCAAATCAGCTGCACCGGCAGATTAGATGCACCAGGAGGCGACCAGATAAAGCTGTAGTCGCCGGCCTTCAGCTGAGCAAGCTCTATTGCTTCCTCTATTTTCGAGCCTAAGCACACCGTGCGTTCAGGCAACGCCAACAGCTGACGCTCACCCTTAGTTTTGTTTTCCAGTACGCCGTAACCGGCAAACGGTCCGCCAATCGGATTCAAAATAAAGCTGATAGGCTTTTTGCCTACAACGGTAAAGTTCACCTTATAGATAACGCCGTAGTTGCCGTAGTTTTCCGCAGGCAGTCCGGTAGTAGCATCAACGCCCTTGGCATAGCCCTCCTGTGACGTTGCCAGCTCCAGCATCAGCGGCTTTTCCGGTGCCTTGACAGGTTTCTTCAGCGTATAGTTCCAGTCTGCAGCCTCAAAGGTTCCACGTAGCGGATGCTCGTCCATCGGCTGAATCGCAGTGCCTTCGTTAAACAGCTCCAGATCACTCTTAGTTTCACACATCAGTACGCTCACCTCAACCGGCTTGTCAAAGTGCAGATCGATTGTTGCTGTATACAGCTTATCCTGCGGCAGAATAATACCGCGGCCGCTGAGCAGCTCATGGCTATTACCAAAACCCAGCTTGCCCTCCTGTAGCTTCTGGCTGCTGTCATCAAAATATTCCTTTTGGGAATTTTTACCGTCGCGCATATAATCATAGGCAAAGCCTGCTACGCCGCTACGCGTTACCTTATAATGCACCGGACGCAGATTATCAGCGTTTTTCAGCATTACCGCCAGCTTTTTCTTATCAGCAACGCCATTGACATGATGCACAAATAAACGCACATCACCCGCAACCTTATCGCGATACAAGATACCGTTCTGGTAAACAGTTTCCGGGCTGTCGCTAAAAAGCAGCTTCGGACCGTTGGCGACAAAATCCGCCTGCGCCTGCTCTGTAACATAATCCTCAGGAATAAACACCGGTCGTTGCTGTGCGCCTGCTACGTTCAGCATACCACAAGACACAGTAACAAGAAAAGCCTGCAAGGCCTTTTTTAAATTCATCAAATCACTCCCTCAAACTCACAAAAAACTTTCCGCAGCCAAAATTATTCCCTATAATTAAGGCTGCGGACTCAGTAACAATATTCTAAGACTTTTACTTCAGGCTGTTTTGGTAATCAGCCATAAACTGCGCTAAGCCTTTATCTGTCAGAGGATGAATAATCATCTGCTCCAGCACTTTAGTAGGAATAGTTGCAATTTGGCAACCGGTCAGCATAACCTTTTCTACGTGCTCCAGATTACGGATGCTGGCAGCAATTACCTCGGTAGTAATGCCATACAGCTTAAAGGCTTTGACAATGTTTTCTACCAGCTGTACGCCGTCTTCACCGATATCATCCAAACGGCCGATAAACGGGCTGACATAGCTGGCACCTGCGCGTGCAGCCAGCAAAGCCTGAGCCATGCTGAATACCAGCGTTACATTGGTTTTAATGCCTTCAGCGCTTAAAATTTTTACTGCCTTCAGGCCTTCCGGAATGCAGGGAATTTTGATAACGATGTTATCTGCAATCTTTACCAGCTTGCGTGCTTCCTCTACCATGCCAGCACATTCGGTGCTGATAACCTCGGCACTGACGGGACCGGCAACCAGCTTGGCAATTTCCGGGATAACCTCAGCCTGGGTACGGCCGCTTTTGGCAATCAGGCTCGGGTTGGTCGTAACGCCATACACAACGCCCCAATCAACAAATTTGGCAATCTCTTCTACATTAGCAGTATCCATAAAAATCTTCATTTTTAACTAACCCTCTTTACAAATCAAATTCATATTTTTTATTTATATGGTGCTTTATCGCGCGTCCTTACAGTACTTTTCCTTCTCCTTCGCCAGACGCGGGAGAAAGTATCAGAGGCGACGCGACGACGACGACTCATCGCAAGCGATATTAGCACGTCCAACAGCTTCTCACTTCGTTACACTCGTGACAAGCTGGGACTTTGCGTCGCGTACGCCCTTGTACTCCTAGGAGCCGTCGCAAAGCTCGCCGCAAGCGGCATTAGCACGCCCAAACAGCTTCTCACTTCGCTTCACTCGTGACAAGCTGGGGCTTTGCGTCTATGATGCTTTATCGCGCGTCCTTACGGAAGTACGACTACCTTCTCAGCGTGAGTCTGAGCAGGCAAGCTCATAGTCATCATGCTGCTCCAAACCAGCAGCTTATCACCTTTTTTAATCTTAGCAAAGTCTTTGCAGGCAGCTGCGTCAATCGTTGCAATAACATCATTATTGGTGTTGAGTACGGTTACATAGCTGCCATCCTTAGCGAGGCTTGCCTGCGCTACCTCGAAGAAGCTTGCAGATTCTTCGCTGTCTTCAAGCACAATCGCCAGAGCATGGCTTTGCGGCGGCAGGCTGCGTGTCATGGTTGCGGAATAATAGGCAGTAACCTTTTGGCCAACCTTCAAAGCATAGGGCAGACGCAGTTTACCGCTGGCACCCTCCACAATGTAGGTATCACGGTCAACAATGGCTGCAACCATATTTCTGCTGCCCTCGCCCTTAATAACGTAAAAGCCATCTTCTACAGCAACGATTTCGCCACGGGTGATGTAGGTTCCCGGTGCACGCATTATCTCAGGATTAGCCTGTACCTCATCTAAGGGAGCGGATTGAGCCGCGTCAGCGGCGAAAGCACTGCCAGCACCCAAAAGTACCATGCAGGAAAATACTAAAGCGATTTTTTTAAGTGATTTCATAATATATACCTCCAGGATATTGCTTTTGTTTATGCTCATAAGTATAACATATGATTATGGCAAAATCATGGCGGATTTGCTTAAATTATTTACTTATTGCTGAAATGCACAGCAATTTCCGTAATTGTTGCTGCAGCCTTCCACAAGCAGTTCTCATTGAAATCGAAATGACTATTGTGATGACCTGCGGCAATCTTGGTGCCATACATCATATACAACGCACGACCGCCATGCTGCTGCACGCGCTCCATGAAATAACCGCAGTCCTCGCTGCCGCCCATGTCTACATATTCCAATACCTCATCATAGTGGCATTTTTCTTCAATCAGCTCTGCTACCTCGTGGCCCAGCGCCTTATCTGCAAAGCAGGCAGGTGCAGCACCGGCCATAGTGATTTTTACCTTAACATCATACATAGCAGCGCAGGCATTAAGAATACGCTTAGCTTCTGTAACCATGTATTCATCGATTTCGGTAGTAGCACCGCGGGTTTCCAGCTTAATAGAAGCGATATCAGGCACAACGTTGCGGCCGGTGCCGGCGTTGAGCACACCTACATTGATACGGCTGGAGCCCTTGCTGTGACGGGGAATGGTATTCAGGGAAATTGCAGCCTGTGCTGCTGCCAGCAAAGCATTCTTGCCCTGCTCCGGAGCAGCGCCTGCGTGGGCAGATACACCGGTGAATTCCGCATCCAGCTTAGTTGTTGCCAAAAAGCCGTCAGTCATCGTTACCAGGCAGTTGTCAGTAGTAGCCTTAAAGCCGATGTGCCCACCGAACAGATAATCTACATCATCAACTACACCGGCGTTCATCATAGCGAAAGCACCGCGTACACCTTCCTCTGCCGGTTGGAAAATCAATTTAATGGTGCCTGCCAAACGTGCTTTATTGGCGGCAAGCAGCTTTGCTGCCGACAGGCCGATGGTTACGTGACCGTCATGACCGCAGGCATGCATAGCCTTTTTGTGCTCGGAAGCAAAACCCTCCTTTGCCGGGCGATGCTCCTCGCTACGCTCCTCCCCTACATCGTTGCAGTCCATATCAAAGCGGAAGGCAACTGTTTTACCGGGTTTATCTGTTTTAAGAGTTGCCACGATACCGGTCTTGCCGCCTGCCATCTGCTTTACCAGCTCCGGATCCGCACCTTCGCTGATAGCTCTTTGCATATAATCAGCCAGCTCTGCCTCACTAGGTACTCCCATCATAGATTTTTCGTCAATAACGTCAGCGCCAAATTTAACGTCATAGCCCAAAGCTTGCAGTTCACCGATAATCATGCTTGCCGTGCGAAATTCCGTCCAGCCTGTTTCCGGATGTCTATGCAAATCTCTGCGGCGCTCGACCATTTCAGCCTTCAAGCCTTCAGCCTGTTGCCAAATAGTTTCCATATTATTACCCCCATTAAAAAAGTACAGTCTGCTCACTGTCCAAGGGCAGATAAACCTCGCTTTTATCTTTTAAGCGATTGTTATTATCTACCCACTGTCCGCATGGACATTGTATTACAGCGGTAGGCAACGCCCAAGCTAAATGTTTGCCGCAAGCCGGGCAGATATATTCTACCTGCAACCTGCCACGCTCTTTTTTCTTTGCCAATTCAGCGCACCTCCTGCTTCTTATTGCGTTTTTTATTATAGCACATTTGTACCATTAAGAAAATGCTTTGACGGCAGTAAGTGTTAAAAGTAAGTAAGTTAACCGCCTTTTCCTATATACCTGCTACAGCCTCACGCCTACAGCTTCGTGTTTTTTCTGTGTCTTTTAGGTTTATATTATATTTATGTGCTATAATAATCTTACAAAAGCACGAGGAGGTTATAATATGTCTAAGCTAAAACAAATGCTTTGTGCTCTGCTTACCGTCTGCCTGCTGGCCATTGGCAGCGCCAGCGCCCTGGCAGCACAGCCTGATGTGCCCAGCATCAGCGTCAGTGCCAATGCCACGATTGAGGTTGCGCCCGATACTGCTGTTATCAGCTTTGATGTCAATGGCAAAGGCCGTACTGCTGCCGAAGCTACGAATGCCGCTGCCAGCAAAATGGAAGGCGTCAGGCATAATCTGCTTGGCTGCAATATTTTAGGCAGTGATATTACGACTGCAAGCTACACGCTTTATCCTGATACCGATATCAAAGGTAAAATCACCGGCTATACCGCCAGCAACAGTGTACGCATCAAGCTTAAGGATATTGCTAAGCTTGGTCCGGTAATCGACAAAATCAGCACTGCCGGCGTTGATACGATTAATAATATTTCCTTCAGCGTCAGCAGCAGAGAGCTTTACCGCAACAAGCTGCTGGCTCAGGCTGTTGAAAACGCACGCCAGCAGGCTGCAGTGGTTGCCAATGCCGGCGGCCGCACGCTCGGCAAACTGCTGAGTGCCAACATCAGCAGTTACAGCGGTGGCATGGAGCGCTCCTATGGCAATATGAAGCTGATGGCTGCTGCCGACAGAGCTGCTGCCCCCGAAACAAGCATAGCTGCGCAGGAAATTACGATTAAGGCCAGTGTTGATACCGTTTTCGCTATGGAATAAACTGCTGCAAGCTAAAAACTGCTGCCACGCGTCACAGACGCAGGGCAGCAGCTTTTGCGTCAGAAGGCAAGCCTTCCACATTAGCAGCTTTATTTTTTTGGCAGCTTGTAAGCCTGCAATGCCTGCAAAAGCTCGGCACTGCCTGGAGCATATTGGGTGCACAGCTCCTTGAGCGCAGCAAAATTTTTCAGCTCCACGCCCCACAGGAAGCAATCTGCCTCATCATAGGCAGCTACAACGATGAATTTTTTAGCATCAAGCGGCGTTTTGCCCAAATCATCCGTCAGCATAATATAATCCGTGCCAAAATCCATACCGTATACCGTAATATTTTCTTCCGGAGTAGTGTCCTCCCAAAAGCCCAACTTGTCAAAATCAGCAGCAGTAAGCATAATACACCTCGTTTTCATATAATCTAGCCTTAATATAACACGTTGCGCCAGCATTTGCAACTTTAGCTGTTGGCGGCATACAACTTAAATTAAAGCTTCACCTTACTGCTATTCCTATAGCAAATTCGGAGTATACCATTTTTTACTATAAGTTAACAAGAAAATGTCAAGCGTAAAATACATTTTGTAAATAAAATTAGCGTTTTTTTCATAAGATTCTGCCCTATCCTACCCGAAATTACCATTTAGGGTAGGGACATTTCCGCATAAAAATGTCATAATATACTTAAAGAACGCAACACAGCTTCCGTTCATGTAGAGAAATATAAAAATGTTCTATTGTTGAATAACATCTGGAGGTGTAATTTATGGCAAGCTTAACTGTAAACCCCGACTATAAGCTTATCGGCAACAATATCAAACAGATGCGTACCAAATCGCAGGTATCTCAACAAAGTCTGGCAAAGGCAATTAATATTTCGCAAACACACATGAGTAATCTGGAAAACGGTAAAACCGGCGTGAGCCTGGCGATTGCTATCCGTATCGCCCAGCATCTGCGTTGCAGTCTTGATGCGCTGATTTTTGGTGAAGATAAAAAAACTTATGCGTTAGAGGCCAAACCGTTAAGCGCCCACACGGCTGATGAATTCAACCAGCTTTTGAAGCGCTCGCTGGCAGAAATGATGTTTCAATGCCTGCAGAGACCGGAAGTCCAAAATGAAAAATAAATCGAGCTGCTTTTCAGCTCCTTCTTTAAAGCCGCTGCGTCCCAAGGGACGCAGCGCTTTTTTTCTAGTAAAGCAACAATAAAATAGCTGTTATCGAATAATGGTGTCATCTGCGTGGCACCAGTATTCTTATGAGAAAATGATAATGCTTGCCAAAATTTAAAATCAAATTTTTCTAAAAATGCTTTTAAAAGACTTTACTAATTGAGAAAAAACAGTTATGATTATATATAGAATAGGCTTTCAAGCTATATGTTACTGGAGGTAATGAAGATGAAAAAATTAGTATTAGTATTAACCATGCTGCTCGCCTTTGCTTGCAGCAGTCTGGCCTTTGCTGCTGACGGCGGCGACCTGAACAAGGAACAAAAGGCTGCTGAAAAAATGATGACCTCTCTGGCTGGCGACGCTGCTACTGAATATGCAGCTCTTGCTCCTTCCATGAGCGCTGAGCTTGGCAAAACCATGGACCAGAAAAACTTTGCTGCTATCCAAAAACAGGTTAAACAACAATTCGGTTCCTTAAAAGAAACAAAATTCTTCAGCTTTGAGCGCTATGACCATGCTGATAAGGTAACATATATCGCAGGCTTCTCCAAAGAAAAAATCGTAGTTATGTCCTTTGTCTTCGGCAAAGATGCTAAGCTGCAAAACTTCAGCTTCTCTCCGTACAAAGCACCGGAACAGGCTCCTGCTGAAAAGAAATAAGATCTTTTGCACTGCATCCTGCTGCCCAGGCAGCGGGATGCAGTTTTTTTATTGCTTATAATTCTCCTTTAGCTTATAATTAGATTATCCAAAATTTTTTAGGGAGTAGGTATTTATTTATGGAAAGAGAAAGCTTTTCCTCACGCCTTGGCTTTATTTTAATATCTGCCGGCTGTGCAATCGGCTTAGGCAATGTCTGGCGTTTCCCGTTTATTACGGGCTTATACGGAGGTGCATCCTTCGTTTTAATCTATCTTTGCTTTTTGCTGCTTTTGGGCTTGCCCATCATGGTAGCAGAATTTGCGGTCGGCCGTGCGAGTGTACGCAGCGCTGCAAAATCCTTCGACGTACTGGAGCCTGCCGGTACAAAATGGCATCTTTATAAATACGGTGCTATTGCCGGCAATGTTCTCCTGATGATGTTCTACACCACTGTTTCCGGCTGGATGCTGTATTATTTCTACAAAATGGCTATAGGTGGCTTCGTCGGTCTGGATGCCAAGGGCGTTGGCAACGTTTTCGGCAGCCTGCTTAGCGACCCCGTAACCATGGCCGGTAATATGATTATCATTGTTCTCTCCTGCTTTGGCGTTTGCTATCTTGGCGTCAAGGCCGGCGTTGAACGCATCACCAAAAATATGATGGCCTGCCTGCTGCTGCTCATGCTGATTTTGGCAGTAAACTCCATTACTCTGCCCAACAGTGCTGCAGGCCTTAAATATTATCTCTATCCTGACTTCAACAGAGTTCTGGAGCACGGTATCCGTGAGGTAGTCTTCGCCGCTATGGGACAGGCCTTCTTTACGCTGAGCCTTGGCATCGGAGCACTGGCTATCTTCGGCAGCTACATCGGCAAGGAACAGCGCCTGACGGGTGAAGCAATGTGGATTATGGCACTGGATACCTTTGTAGCAATTGTTTCCGGCCTGATTATCTTCCCGGCCTGCTTCAGTTTCGGCATCAATCCCGACAGCGGTCCGAACCTGCTGTTCATCACCCTCCCCAACGTGTTCAACGCCATGAGCGGCGGCCGTATCTGGGGTACTCTGTTCTTCCTGTTCATGCTTTTCGCTGCCATGTCTACAGTAATCGCTGTATTCGAAAACATTACCTCCTGCATCTGCGATTTAACCGGCTGGGAGCGCAAAAAAACTATTCGCTTTAACATTATTGCGATTATCCTGCTTTCCCTGCCCTGCGTGCTGGGTTTCAACCTGTGGGGCCACATTCAGCCCCTGGGCAAAGGCACCTGCATTCTTGACCTCGAAGACTTCCTTGTCAGCAACAATTTGCTGCCCTTAGGCAGTCTGATTTACCTCAGCTTCTGCACCAGCCGTTACGGTTGGGGCTGGGATAACTTTATTGCAGAGGCAGATACCGGTAAGGGCATTCCCTTCCCCAAATGGATTCGCTTCTATGCTACCTACATTCTGCCGCTGATAGTGCTGTATATCTTCTTCAACGGATACTATGCTATGTTCGTAAAGTAAGCATGCGTTGACAGTTTACGTCAGTGCACTTATAATTATTATATAAATATAAGAACAAAAAGAGGTAAGACTAATATGAGTAAAATTATCCTGACCGGCGACCGTCCTACCGGACGTCTGCATGTAGGCCACTATGTAGGCTCTCTGCGCCAGCGTGTACAGCTGCAAAATTCTGGTGCATATGACAAGGTATATATCATGATTGCTGATGCCCAGGCGCTTACAGACAACGCTGAGCATCCGGAAAAGGTACGTAAGAACATCATCGAAGTAGCGCTGGATTATCTGGCCTGCGGCCTTGATCCTGCTAAATCTACCCTTTTCATTCAATCCATGGTGCCGCAGCTGACCGAGCTGACCTTCTACTATATGAACCTGGTCACTGTATCCCGTCTGCAGCGTAACCCGACCGTCAAGAACGAAATCAAAATGCGCAACTTTGAAGCAAGCATTCCTACCGGTTTCTTCTGCTATCCTATCAGCCAGGCTGCAGATATCACCGCTTTCCGCGCTACTGTAGTGCCTGTAGGTGAGGACCAGCTGCCGATGCTGGAGCAATGTAAGGAAATCGTGCACAAGTTCAATTCCGTTTACGGCGAAACACTGGTTGACCCGGACATCATGCTGCCGCAAAACGACGCCTGCCTGCGTCTGCCCGGCATTGACGGCAAAGCCAAGATGAGTAAATCTCTGGGCAACTGCATTTATCTTTCCGATGAACCGGAGGATATCAAGAAAAAAGTTATGTCCATGTACACTGATCCTGACCATGTACGCGTAGAGGATCCCGGTAAAATTGAAGGCAACACTGTTTTCACCTATCTGGATGCTTTCAGCACCGAAGAGCACTTTGCCAAATTCCTGCCGGACTACGCTAACCTGGACGAGCTGAAGGCTCACTACCAACGCGGTGGCCTGGGTGACGTAAAGGTTAAGAAGTTCCTCAACAACGTGCTGCAGGACGTTCTGGAGCCCATCCGTGAGCGCCGTCACTATTGGGAGCAACACATCCCTGAGGTTTACGAAATTCTGCGTGCAGGCAGCAAAGAAGCTGAAGCAGCCGCTGCTGCAACTCTGCATGACGTACGCGAGGCAATGCGCATCAACTACTTTGATGACGAAGCTCTGATGAACCAGCCCTACGAAAAACAACACTAAGCAATACACTGCAATCCCCTCTTTCCGAACAGGAAGAGGGGATTTTTTGTGCGCTGCAAAGCGTAAAGCATTACTGCCTGTGGGCAAAATAAAAGACCTACGGCATTTCTACCGTAGGCCGATATTGTAATGTTATTCCTGATTCCTTACATGCATATGTGCCAGCGCCTGCTTAGCAGCATGCTGCTCCGAATCTTTTTTAGTGCGACCGCTGCCCTCGCCGATAACAGTATTACCCAACATTACCTGAGAGGTAAATACCTTATTGTGCTCCGGACCGGTGCTGCCTAAAAGAACATAATGAATATCTGCATCGCCGTCACGCTGCAGATACTCCTGCAAACGTGTCTTGTAATCATTAAAGATACCATGGCGACAGATGAAATCTATTTCCGACTGCATCATACCCAGCAGGTAAGTCTGTACGACCTCAAAGCCCTGATCCAGGTAGATGGCACCCAAAACAGATTCAAAAGCATCAGCCAGAATGGAGGGGCGCTCGCGTCCTCCGCTCAGCTCCTCGCCCTTACCCAGCTGCAGATAGTCACCCAGATGAATCTTTTTAGCATATTCATACAGAGAACCTTCGCAAACCAGATAAGCACGTAGCTTAGTAAGCTGGCCTTCAGCCAAATCAGGAAAGTTCTTATACATGTATGTGCTCACGATAACGCTGAGCACGGAATCACCCAAAAACTCAATCCGCTCATTGTGATGCGGTTTAGGATACTGCTTAGCTTCATGGGCATAAGATGTATGTGTCAGAGCCATATCAAGAAGCTCTAAATCATGCATATGGATACCCAGCCCCTGGCAGAAGCTCTGCAGCTGCTGTGTACGTTTTTCCTGCATTTTAATCAATCCTGCTTATTAATCAACGTATTTTTTGAATACGATAGAAGCGTTATGACCGCCAAAGCCCAGGTTGTCGCTCAGTGCAACATTAACAACTTTCTTACGAGCTTCGTTCGGTACATAATCCAGATCCAGCGGACCTTCCGGATCGTCCAGATCCTTATCCTTGTAGTTGATGGTCGGCGGAATGATATCGTTTTCGATAGTCATAACGGTAGCAATAGCTTCTACGCCGCCAGCAGCGCCCAGCAGATGGCCAATCATGGATTTGTTGGAGCTGATGCACAGTTCGTAAGCATGCTCGCCAAATACCTTCTTGAAGGCAATGGTTTCGCCCAGGTCATTACGATGGGTAGAAGTACCATGAGCATTGATATAGTCAACCTCTTCCGGTTTTACACCAGCGTCAGCAACTGCTGCAGCAATGCAGGCAGCCGGAGTTTCGCCGGTCGGGTCCGGAGCGGTGATGTGGTATGCGTCGCAGTTCATAGCAAAGCCAGCCAGCTCAGCGTAGATGTGTGCGCCACGAGCCTTAGCATGCTCCAGTTCTTCGAGAACCAAAACGCCAGCGCCTTCGCCCATTACAAAGCCATCACGCTTTTTATCGAACGGACAAGATGCTGCTTCAGGGTTTTCGTTGTTGGTAGACAGAGCCTTCATGTTAGCAAAGCCTGCGATAGCAATCGGAGAAACTGCTGCTTCGGTGCCGCCTGCCAGCATTACGTCAGCATCACCGTATTGAATGGTGCGCAGAGCGTCGCCGATGCAGTTGGTGCCGGTAGCACATGCAGTTACGATAGCGGTATTAGGACCTTTCAGACCGGTTGCAATAGCAATCTGGCCTGCAGACATGTTCGGGATTTCCATCGGAATGAAGAACGGGCTGATTTTGGACGGGCCTTTAGAACCCAGCTTCAGGGATTGCTCCAAGAAGGTGTGGATGCCGCCGATACCGCTGCCAACGCAAACGCCGCAACGCAGAGGATTTTCCTTGCTCATATCCAGCTTAGCGTCTTCGATTGCCAGCTTAGCAGCAGCAACTGCAAAGTGGGTTACACGGTCCATACGCTTGCCTTCTTTTTTATCAATGAAAGCAGTGTAATCAAAATCCTTAACCTCACCAGCAATCTTTACTGTGAAATCAGTAGTGTCAAACTGAGTGATAGGGCCGATACCGGATTTACCGGCAACCAGGTTATTCCAGAAGGTATCTTTGCCGATACCGATAGGAGTTACAGGGCCAACGCCAGTTACTACAACTCTTCTTTTACTCAAAATAGTTCACCTCGTAATCAAATTTTTGAAATTTCATCCTTTATGCGCCTGAAGATTTCTTTTACAGGCAGAATTTCCTTGATTTTCCACATATTGGCACCGGTGAAAACAAGACCGGTTTCTACGTCACCCTGCTGTGCACGTGTCAGCGCTCTGATAATGCAGAAGCTGTGGGTGCAATGCTTTAAGCACAAATCGCAGGTGGTGGGTTTAGGAGCTTTATTATCTAAAGATAACTGTGCAAAGGGATTGCGGATAGCGCGTCCCTTATAGCCTACAGGGCTGTCAATCTGCACAACATCTTCTTTAGTCATTTTAAGATAGAATTCTTTTAAAGCAGGTGCGCCGTTGGATTCCTCACTGGCAGCAAATCTGCTGCCCATCTGCACACCGCTCGCGCCCAGCTTCAGAAGCTCGGCAACATCACTGCCGCAGACAGCGCCGCCGGCAGCAATAACAGGTATATTAACGGATTTAACAATCTCCGGAAGTATCTCTTTAATAGATTGCTGGGTTCCCAGGTGACCGCCTGCTTCGGTGCCTTCGACAACGATAGCAGAAGCTCCCAGCTTCTCAGAAATCTTAGCCAGTTTTACAGAAGAAACAATTGGTACTACTTCGACACCATATTTACGTCCGACGGCAAAAATATCTCTTGAAAAACCGGCGCCGGCTACGATTAAATCTATTTTCTCTTGTGCAGCGGTAGTGATCAGACCTAAAAACTCTCTTGCCGCAAACATTGCATTAATACCGATAATGCCCTTGCCGCCGGTAAGTTTTCTTGCCAGACGTATTTCTGTACGCAGTTCGTCAAAGCTCATGCCGGACGCTGCGATAAGTCCTATACCGCCTTCTTTAGCTACAGCAGCTGCCAAACGGGCTGTAGACAGCCTGATAGCCATGCCTCCTTGTACAATCGGTACTTCAGCAACAAGTTTACCGATTTTCAGCACTGGTAGTTTCAACAAATATCCCCCATTTCAGGACTAAAGTAGAGTAGCTTGTGTCCGGGAACCCTCAAGGGGTTCCCTAAACATAAGCAGGTAAAGCATTATTTTTCTTCATCCAGCAGTTTAACAGCGTCAGCTACAGTGCGGATTTTTTCAGCTTTTTCATCAGGGATTTCAACACCGAATTCCTCTTCGAAAGCCATGATCAGCTCAACGATATCGAGGGAGTCAGCGCCGAGATCATCGATGAAAGCGGATTCCATCTTTACTTCGTCAGCGTCAACGCTCAGTTGTTCAACAGTGATGTCTCTTACTTTTTCGAAAGTGCTCATTACGATTCACCTCCTTCCAATAGGTAAAGTTGCAGGTCTCCCAAATGGGCCCCCTATTACATTACCATACCACCGTCAACATGTAAAGTCTGTCCGGTAATATAATTGGCGTCATCGCTCACAAGGAAGACAACAGCCTTGGCAATATCAGTAGTTTCACCCAGTTTGTGTAAGGGTATAGAAGTCAGCATACCTTCAACAACTTTGTCGGAAAGTACACTTGTCATATCCGTTTTAATAAAGCCGGGAGCAACAGCGTTCACGTTAATGCCGCGAGCAGCAACTTCCTTAGCAACGGATTTAGTAAAACCGATTACGCCGGCCTTAGCAGCAGCGTAGTTAGCCTGGCCAGCATTACCCATCAGACCAACGACAGAGCTGATGCTGACAATTTTGCCGGCTTTTTGTTTCATCATGTATTTGACAGCGGCCTTGGTGCAGTTGAACACACCCTTCAGGTTAGTGGTCAGAACTGCGTCCCAATCCTCTTCTTTCATACGCATCAGCAGACCATCACGGGTAATGCCTGCGTTGTTTACGAGGATATCAATGCGGCCGAATTCTTTAACAACTTCATCTACCATAGCAGTAGCAGCTTCGTTGGAGGAAATGTCTGCCTGCACTACGAAAGCCTTGCGGCCCATAGCTTCGATTTCTGCAGCAACCTCTTTAGCAGCAGCTTCACTGCCTGCGTAGTTTACAACCACGTCAGCACCTTCTGCAGCGAGAGCCAGTGCGATTGCACGGCCAATGCCACGTGAAGCACCAGTTACGAGAGCTTTTTTACCTTCTAACTTCATTGTAAGTTCTCCTTATCCTTCAATTCATCATCTGTCATTTAGTCTTCACAAATACATACTGCATGTACGTTTAGGGGAATTGCGAAGCTGACAGTTTAGCCTGGTGAATTATTTATTCAGCTCAGCTAAGGTTTTTTCCAGGCTGGCAGCGTCTTCAACGTTGAGAGCCATCATGCCTTTAGCAATCTTCTTGGTGAAGCCGGTCAGAACCTTGCCCGGGCCAACCTCAACAAAAATGTCTACGCCGCCTGCAACCATGTTGCGTACGCTGGTTTCCCAGAGAACAGGCATAGCAGCTTGCTTAACGAGCAGCTTTTTGATTTCTTCGCCGCTGGTAACCTCCTGAGCGGTTACGTTAGCAACAACAGGAATAGTGATATCTTTGATTTCAATCGGAGCCAGAACCTCAGCCAGGCGGGCTGCAGCGGGCTGCATCAGAGTGCTGTGGAAAGGAGCGCTTACTGGCAGCAGCACTGCGCGTTTTGCACCGGCAGCCTTAAGAGCTTCGATAGCTTTATTTACAGGATTAACTGCACCTGCGATAACAACCTGACCGGGGCAGTTGAAGTTTACTGCTTGCACTGCTTCGCCGGATTCAGCTTCTACGCTGCGGCAGATTTCTACGATTTTGTCGCTGTCCAGACCGAGGATAGCAGCCATGCTGCCTTCGCCTACAGGAACAGCCTCTTGCATGAATTGTCCGCGTTTGTTAACAATGCGTACAGCGTCAGCAAATTTCAGAGCGCCGGTGTTTACCAGTGCGCTGTATTCGCCCAGGCTGTGGCCAGCAGCGATATCGCAGCTTACGCCATGCTCCTTCAGAACTGCTGCACAAGCAGTGCTGGCAGTCAGAATAGCAGGTTGGGTGTTAGCGGTCAGCTTCAGGTCTTCAGCAGGACCTTCGAAGCACATTTTGCTGATGGAATAGCCAAGAGCGTCATCAGCCTCTTCAAAAATCTGTTTTACAACAGGATATTCATCATAAAAAGCTTTGCACATGCCAACGGTCTGAGAACCTTGGCCGGGGAATACGAATGCGATTTTACTCATCGTGTAAATTACCTCACTTTCGACAAAAATCAAATACTATTAAGACAAACGAAAAATGTTTGGATTATTTACTCCACTTGAGGACAATAGCTGCCCAGGTCAAACCTGCGCCAAAGCCATCAAGAATAATGTTGTCGCCTTTTTTCAGGGCGCCAGCCTTTTGAGCCTCGCACAGAGCGATAGGAATAGATGCAGCGGAAGTATTGGCGTATTTGTCTACGTTTACCCAAACCTTATCCATCGGCATCTTCAGACGCTTAGCAGCGGAAGTGATGATACGGTAGTTAGCCTGATGCGGGAACAGCATATCCAACTCTTCCGGCTTCATATTCGCCTTAGCCAGAGCACGCTTTGCAGTCTTGCCCATAATCTGAATAGCGAATTTGAATACTTCCTGACCGTTCATATGAATGGTGTGGTCTTTGGCAGCAACGGTTTCTTCGCTTGCCGGATTACGGCTGCCGCCTGCCGGTTGCAGCAGGAACTTGCCGCCGTTGCCGTCGGCACCCATGTCAATGCCCAGTACACCGTAGCCTTCTTCAACCTCGCCAACTACAGCAGCACCGGCGCCATCACCGAAGAGAACGCAGGTGTTACGATCTGTCCAGTTCATAATACGGCTCAGAGTTTCCGCACCGATAATCAGAATCTTGTTATACAGACCGCTCTTAACCATCTGGCTTGCTACAGCAAGGCTGTAAACAAAGCCGCTGCAGCCTGCAGCCAGGTCAAAGGCAGCTGCATTTTTTGCGCCCAGACGAGCCTGTACCAGGCAGGCAGTAGACGGGAAAATGTAATCGCTGGAAGCAGTACCTACGATAACGAGGTCCAGCTCTTCCGGAGCAACACCAGCGTCCTTCAGTGCTTCTACAGCAGCATTGTACGCCAGATCAGAGGTTGCTTCTTCCGGAGCAGCGATGTGACGCTGCTTGATGCCGGTGCGCTCAGTAATCCACTCGTCACTGGTCTCAACGATTTTCTCCATGTCTGTATTAGTGATAATCTTCTCAGGAACATAATGTCCTAAACCTAAAATACCAACAGCTCTTGTCATTTATCTAATTCCTCATTTCTTTTGATTCCGCAATCTTATCTTTGATGATACTTACAACATCCTGCTCGGCAAAGTCCATAGCTACGTGAATAGCATTAGTGATTGCTTTAGCCTTGGAGCTGCCATGGCAGATAATAAACGGTGCGCGGATACCTAACAGCAGGGCACCGCCGTATTCAGCAGGGTCAAGACGTTTCTTCAGGCCCTTCAGTGCAGGCTTGATTAAAAGTCCGCCCAGCTTTGCCAGAATGCCGCCGTTCATAATTGCTTCCTTGATCAGCGTCATAATAGCCTTCGCCAGACCTTCACCGAACTTCAGCACGACATTGCCGACGAAGCCGTCGCAGACAACTACATCTACCGTGCCTTTGTTGATGTCACGACCTTCAACGTTGCCGATAAAGTTTATCGTCCGAGTATCCTTTAAAAGCGGGTAGGTTGCCAATGCTTGCTCGTTACCCTTAGTTTCTTCTTCACCGATGTTCAAAAGTCCTACCTTCGGCTGAGAAATTTTTAAAATTTTTTCTGCGTACACCGTACCCATGATAGCACTCTGTACCATATGCTCAGGCTTGGCGTCTACCTTGGCGCCGCTGTCAAGCACTACAGTAGTACCCTTCAGGCTGGGAATCGGCGTTGCAATAGCAGGTCGTTCCACGCCCCTGATGCGGCCTACGCAAAAAAGCGCTGAAGCGACAGCAGCACCAGTGCTGCCGGAGGAAACAAGGGCATCACATTCCTTGTTTCTCAGCAATCCTGCCGCAACTACGATAGAAGCGTCCTTTTTGGACTTAACCGCAATCGCAGGATGCTCGTCCATCGCAATTACCTCGCTGGCATGATGAATAGTAATCTTCGGATTTTTATCCGCACCGTATTTTACCAGCAGCTCACGGATTATTTTTTCATCGCCAACCAAAACAGTTTCGCAGCCATACTCTTTAACAGCGTTGACTGCACCTAAAACAAGCTCTTTGGGACCATAATCGGTACCCATAACATCTACGGCGATTTTCATGCTTCCTGCTCCCCCTCATGCTTAGTTCTGTTATCCAAAGAAACAATAATGAACTTAGCGCGAAAAACCTCTTCGTTATTGTTTTTCACGGAAACAAAAATATAATATTTATCCATGCGGCGGTGTGTAACTACTGCACGGGCTACAAGCACAGCACCTGCATTGACAGGCAGCTTATACTTGACATTGCCTACAGCAGTCAGCGCATATTCCGCATCTACAACTGCCAAAGCCAAAGTATTGGCCATAGCAAACATATAATAACCGCGGGCAATCCCGGTACGCTCAAGCACCATATCAGGTGTAATCTTCAGCGTGGAAATACCGATTTTGTTCAGCTCCAGATCCAGCAGCTCGCCCACGATATCCTTTTTATCAATGGCACGCAGCTTGGTCTGAGCTTCTTCGGCCATAGTACGAGTTCTGGCACGCAGCTCAGGAATTCCCAGAGCAACACGGTCCAGACGTATAGTCTGTACGCTGACATCCAGCATCTTTGCCAGTTGCTCATCAGTGCTGAAGGGATTATCCCTAAGCAGCTTCTTCAAGCTTCTGTGACGTATTAATTTTTTAGAAGAAGTCATTCCATCACCTGCTTTTTAGTACCAGCTCATAATATCTGTTTTTATTATAAAAGCATAGCACGTTTTTGGCAAGGGTTTTTTAGCAAAAAAATTGTAACATCTCTTATATTTCAGCGATTTTTTTAATTACACAATTAAGTGCTGCTTAAACGATAAGCTTCAGCATATCATGTAAAAAGCCTCCGGAATTACTTCCGAAGGCCTTATCAACAGCTTAAAATTATTCAGCTTTAGCAATGACTTGTTTGCCATTGTAGTAACCGCATTCAGGGCAAACGCGATGCGGCATTTTCATTTCATGACATTGCGGGCATTCAACCATGCCAGGAACGCTCAGTTTCCAGTTAGCACGACGTCTGTCACGACGGGCTTTGGACATTTTTCTCTTAGGTACTGCCATTTCTCAATACACCTCCTCAGTGCTATGAAGTGAATTTAATTTTTGATGAATTGCTTCAATGCCGCCAGCCTCGGATCTACAGTGAACCTGTCGCATCCGCAGTCACCATCATTAAGATCAGCGCCACAAACGGGACAAAGTCCCCGGCAGTCTGGCTTACACAGAGCCTGCATGGGCTCTGCAAGCAGCAGCCCTTCACGAAGCGGTTCCGTTATATCAATAACGTCCGAATCGTAGACAAAAGCATCATTTTCAATATGTTCAGCACTTGCCGGATAAAACTTCTCGACAACCTCTGCCCTGGTTTTACCTGTAAAACCCTTCAGACAACGGCTGCAGGTACGTCGTACCTTAGCAGTCATTACAGCCTGCAGTAATAATACATCACCAGCGTTGCTCATGGTGCCTTCTAAATTTACTGTGCCGTCAACAGCAAGCTCTTCAGCTGCAATTTCCAGCTCAGCAGGCGAAAGCTCATAAGCAAGAGTTTTTTCACCGACTAGTCTTTTCTTGATTTCTGCGACATTTATTTTAATCATATTTCACCAATCGTTACAATTATAGCGGTATTACCGCTCTTTGTCAAGTAAAAATGCTTTAAAACTATTATCAGTTACTATAGCCTCAGGCAAACGACTACAGCTTGATGATTCTGCGACAGATGTTATAGGTATCGCGGGCAATAACCAGCTCCTCATTTGTCGGGATGACGAAAATCTTGACACGCGCACGACGCACGCTGATTTCGCGCTCCTTGCCGCGCACCTGGTTCAGTTCCGGATCAACGCGCGTGCCCAGATATTCCAGGCCGTTGCAGATTTTGTCGCGCATAAAGGGAGAATTTTCTCCCAGGCCTGCAGTAAAGACAATCGCATCCACGCCGCCCATTGCTGCTACATAACCGCCGATATATTTTTTTACCTTGTAGGCAAAAACGTCTATCGCCAGCTGGCTGCGGTCATCACCACGGTTCGCAGCGCTTTCCAGGTCACGGAAGTCACTGGACAGACCGCTGATGCCCAGAATACCACTGCGGCGGTTCAGATAATCATCTATCTGCTGCGCATTCATATTTTCCTTTTCCATCAGGAAGGGAATAATCGCCGGGTCAATCTCGCCGCTGCGGGTGCCCATAATCAGGCCTTCAAGCGGTGTGTAGCCCATGCTTGTATCAATGGATTTGCCGTATTTAATTGCTGCAATGCTGGCACCATTGCCAAGGTGGCAAGTAATAATACGCAAATCATTCATATGCTCGTGCATCAGCTCTGCAGCACGCAGCGCCACATATTTGTGCGAAGTGCCATGGAAGCCGTAACGGCGCACGCCATATTTGACATACATTTCATAGGGCAGGCCGTAAAGATAGGCAACCTTAGGCATTGTCTGATGAAAGGCTGTATCAAACACAGCAACCTGCGGTGTTCCGCGCATAATCTCCATACAAGCGTTAATGCCGTACAGGTTAGGCGGATTATGCAGAGGTGCAATTTCACAGCAAGCCTCAATACCGTGCAACACATCACTGGTAATCAGCACGCTGTCAGTAAAGCGCTCACCGCCATGCACAACACGATGGCCTACAGCATCAATCTCGGACATATCCTTGATAACGCCATATTCCTTGCTCGTCAGCGCTTTAATCGCCAAGCGGATACCAACCTTATGGTCAGGAATTTCCTCTTTTATATCAATTGTGTATTTGCCTGCTGGCGTATGCTTCAGTGTGGAGCCTTCCATACCGATGCGTTCAATCAGGCCTTTGGCCATGACATGCTCGCCTTCCATGTTTATCAGTTGATACTTGATGGAGGAGCTGCCACAATTTACTACGAAAACAATCACAATAAACCTCCCGGTCAACGCCAAATTTAATTCTAGTCATAAATACCAATATATTATTAGTATACACTATTCGTAGCTAATTGAACAGAAATATTTTCTCAATTCCAAGCCTATGTTATAATAATATTCATAGAGATAAGATATTGCGAGGTAAAAATCATGCAGGCTACAGGCATCATTGCCGAATATAATCCCTTTCATAACGGTCATCTTTATCATATACAGGAAACGAAGCGTTTGACGCAGCAGCCAGTCATCGTCGTAATGAGTGGCAGCTTTATGCAGCGCGGCGAGCCTGCCATTTTAAGCAAATGGCAGCGCGCCGCCTTTGCTGTACAGGGCGGTGCTGATCTGGTGCTGGAGCTTGGCTGCGCCTTTACGCTGCGCAGTGCCGAATTCTTTGCCAGGGGCGCTATAGAGCTTCTGGCAGCCACTGGCTGCGTCAATACGCTTGCCTGCGGTACAGAACACCCGCAAAGTGATTTCGTGGCCGCAGCACGCCTTGCCTGCAGCGCTGAAGCGCAGGCAAGGCTGCGTGAGCTGCTGCAAAGCGGCAGCAGCTATGCACAGGCCTGGGAAAAAATTTTAGGCGCACACACCGCCTTCCGCTCTCCCAACGACATTTTGGCGCTGGAATATACCAAGGCCCTGCTGCAGACTGCTGCAAGCATCAAACCGCTTTACCTGCAGCGTACAGACGAAGGCTATAACTCCACCGCCATCAGCAGCAGTATAGCCAGCGCCAGCGCGATTCGCCAGGCTTTGGCGCTCGGCAATGGCAGCTGGCAGCAGGCCACGCCTGCCTACACGCATATAGCACTTACCAGGGGCGGCTACGACGCACAGCTTTTATGGCAGCTGCTGAAATATCGCCTGCGGCTGCTTACGCCGTCTCAGTTGGCTGAGCGCTGCGAGGCCTGTGAAGGCCTGGAGAACCTGCTCAGCAAGGCTGGCGACTGCGCTTGCCTGCAGGCAGCGCTCGCTGCCTGCAGCAGCAAGCGCTACACAGCCAGCCGCATCCGCCGACTGCTGCTGCAAATATTGCTGGACCAGTCCAAAGCAGTATGGCAGCAGCAGGAGCCTGCCTACCTGCGCGTGCTGGCCTTTAATGACAACGGCCGTCAGCTGCTGCACCAGATGAAGAAAAGCGCCAGCCTGCCACTCATCACTAAGTTAGGTCAAAACGCCTTAAATATTGATAACGCTGCCTACCAAACGCAATTAGCATTGGAAATAGCTGCTACCGACACATGGTCCCTACTGCAGCATAACACCGCACTTAACCGCAGCGGCAACGATTTTTACCAATCACCCATCTACGTCCGCAGCCAAAGCTAAACATCGCTGTCAAACAACTAAAATACTGCTTAAACAACAAAAAGCTGTAACGTCAGCATCACACATGTGATGCCTCGTTACAGCTTTTATAATGCACTTATTTCTTATTCTTCTTCAGCAGCTTCCGGCTCCGGCGCCTCTACCGGTGCCTGCGGATGCTGTATGTTATTCATTTCTTCCTTAACACTTTGGATGTTTTCTTTAAGTCCGCCCAAAGCACTGGTCAGATTACCGCTCAAAAACTCAAGCATATCATCAGCATACTTCAGGGAAGACTGCTTAACCTGTAAAGCATACTCATCAGCAGCAAGCTTGGTTTCCTCCTGATAGCGCAGTGCATTAGCCTTAACATCCTCTGCTACAGCATTAGCCTGCTTAACAATCTCCTCCTGCTGTACCTTGGCATCAGCCTCAGCCTGAGCAACACTTACAATACGCTCTGCCTCTTCCTTAGCCTGTTGCACAATACGGTCGGCATCAGCATAGGCCTTATCGACAATATTCTTCTGCTCCTCCAGCACCTGGTTGGCACTTTTGATTTCGCGCGGAATTGCCTCCTTGAGATCATCAATAATATTCAGCAAATCGTTTTCATCAAGCATAATCTTATCCATCAAAGGAACACGTCTTGCATTAGAAACCAAATCAAGAAATTCGTCAAAAAGTCCATCGAGTGCTACATTAGTTTTGTTGCGTTCAATCATGTTATCATCCCCACTCTAATCTATTCAAACTTTTGGTAAACATGCTTACGGATGCGTTCTTCGATGCATTCAGGCACTAAATCCTTTAATTGACCGCCGAAGGTTGCCAGCTCACGTACACCGGAAGAGCTGACGAAGGAATATTTTGCATTAGTCATGATGAAAACTGTTTCCAAATCATTATCAATTTTTTTCAGCAGCAGCGCTCTTTGAAATTCGTATTCAAAATCAGTAAAAGCGCGCAGACCTCTGACAATAAAAGGAGCCTCTTCCTTTTTACAGAATTCATTCAACAAGCCTGAAAAGCAGGTTACTCTTACGTTAGGAATATGCTTAGTTGCATCCTTAAGCATTTCCACACGCTCTTCCATAGAAAACATTGCCTTATCCTTACCAGGATTATGAAAAACGCTGATAATCAGCTCATCAAACATCGCACTTGCTCTTTCAAAAATATCAATATGACCCTTGGTAACAGGATCAAAGCTTCCTGGACAAACTGCTCTGCGCATAGCCAGACCTCCTAATCTATTCTTAACCGGAACCCGATCAAAGAAAACCCTATTATATATCTTGTCTTTTATTCGACATAAAAGCTGATAATCCTTTTTATTTCCCAAAAATATTATAATTACAAAGGATTATAACAAATAAAATCTACCAACGTTTCGCCATAGCGGCTGCTACGCACCAGCTCACAACCTACAGGCAGCTCCGGCAACGCATTATGTGCGCTGCGCTCTACTACCAGATAGCCACCGGGACGCAAAAAGGAGCGTCTGCCCAAAAGCGCAATAATCTGCTCTATCCAGCCCTTGTTATACGGAGGATCGCAAAAAGCAAAATCAAACCGCTCCCCTGCTGCCGCCAGCCTTTCTGCAACAGCAGGAGCACTGCCCTGCAGCACTCTGCAGTCAGCCTCTGCGCGACACTTGGTAATATTGCTGCGCACCAGGCGCAAAGATTCCTTGCTGGCATCAATAAATGTAACAGCTGCAGCGCCACGGCTCCAGCTTTCCAGCCCCAGGTTGCCTGTACCTGCAAACAGGTCCAGCACTGTGGCACCAATAATTTTACTGCCTATAATATTAAAAACGGATTCCTTAACTCTGTCTGCAGTCGGCCGTACATCATAGGTTTTCGGTACAGTCAGCTGCAGGCCACGGGCCTTGCCGGTAATTATTCTCATATACTGCTCCTCTATGTTATAATTGTGGTGAGATGGCATTTCGCCCCCTTTCGCAATCACTTTCTCGCCTGCCCCATCGGGGAAGGTGTCAGCGAATGTAATGAGCTGACGGAAAGGGGGGAAATTAATCTTAAACATTCTCTACATTTTCTTTCAAAGGACACCCTTATGCGCAATTCAAGCAAAATAATCTTAACAATTTGCTCCATACTGCTGATATCAGGCATCTGCTTACGCCTGTCGCTGCCCTCAAGCACTCCGCTCCAACTGGCGCAACCGACGCCAACGCAAAGCGTCCTGCTGCTGCCGCTCGACAGCCGCCCTGTTTGCAGCACCATGGTACAAAAACTGGGTACGCTTGCAGGCCTAAATGTAATTTTACCGCCAAAAAGCTATCTTGACAACTACCAGACGCCCTCTGACAGACAAAAACTTTTCCAATGGTTGCAGACAAATCAGCTATTATGCGATTACAGCATCATTTCTGCCGATAATCTGCTACATGGCGGCCTGCTGGCCGCCCGCATGAACACCGCCACTCCGTCTGAGGAAGATGAGCTGCTCAAGCATCTGCAAGAGCTGTCGGCGACAAAGCGGCAGGCAATTTTTTCCGTCATTCCGCGCTTGCTCGTCAGCGACCAGCTTTTGCCCGACCGCTGGTACCAATACCAGCTGATGCGTTATTCCCAGCTTGCCGATATGGTGCGCATCACCGGCAGCTTCGCCATGACGCAGGAGCTGCGCCGCACAGAAGCAAAAATCCCGGCCAAGGTTTTGGATAAATACCGCAGCCGTTATCAGCAAAGCGACCGCTTTAACCTGGGCCTGCTTAAGCTTGCCACAGATGACAGACAGATAACCTTCGGTCAGGACGATGCTTCGCCCATCGGACTGCCGCACGCCAGTGCTGTAAAGCTGCAAAGCAGCATCGCTGCCCAGCAAAAACAAAAGCAGGCACAGCTCACCTACGGCGCAGATGAAATCGCCACCCTGCTGCTCACGCGATACTATCTGCAGCAAAGCGGCTGGCAGCCCAGGGTTTACCTGCATTACGCTTCTCCTGAAGCGGAAGGTGCAGATATGCCCTACATGGCAGTCTGCGTCGGTGCAGCGTTGCGCAACCAGCTGCAGCTGCTTGGCGCAACTGAGGTTACTACGCCCGCTACTGCAGACCTCATCTGCTATGTTAACTGCGGTAACGACGATTTCCGTCCGTCTGCCAAGCAGGTACAGGAGCTACGGCAAATGCTGGACCAAGGCTATAAGGTTGCACTAGTCGACAGCAGCGCCAATTTTGAAGCAGAAGAGCTGCTGCTGCCCCAGCTTTTGGCAAACAACGTGCAAGTCAATAAGCTCGCTGCCTACGCCGCCTGGAACACCTTCAGCAATTCTTCAGGCACCGCCTTAGCGCAGGGACTGATCTTCTGCGGCCGCCTGCGCCAGCTGCAGGCAGCAGGCGCAGCTGCGGACCAGCTGGCAGCACTCTACGCTGCCAACCTGAACTTTACCGCCGAGCGTATCCTCGAGGATTACTATTACCAAAAGCTGGTGCATCCCCAACTGCGACAAAAATTGGAAGCCTTTGGTATAAATCCCGTAGAGCTGGACAGCGAAGATAAAACGGCAACAGAGCAATATATCCAGGGAAAGCTCAGCCTGCAGGCATATAAGCTGCTGCACGATAATTTGGGACGCACACCCTTTTATCAGCAAAACGGACAAAGCTATTATCTGCGCGACCTCAGCGTCGGCGCTAAGCTCCCTTGGGCCAGAATATTTGAGGTAGAACTGCAGGTATGGACGCATACAGGCGTAAAAACAGAATAGAATTTTACTTTGTACTTCTTTTAAAGCAAGACAAAAAACTGCCCCGCTTGTAAGTGGGGCAGTTTTCTTCAGCTGTCGGCTACGCCGTCAGCTTATTTTTTCTCTTTAATTTCTTCTTGCAGCATGGAGATAAATTCATCCTGAGGCATAGCACCGATATCGCCTTCACCACGACGGCGTACATTTACAGTGCCTTCTTCCATTTCCTTGTCACCAACGACCAAGGTGTAAGGAACCTTCTGTACCTGTGCTTCACGAATCTTATAACCAAGCTTCTCATTGCGATCATCAAGGTGTACACGCAAGCCAAGATCAAACATCTTGTCAGCCAGCTTTTTAGCATATTCAACATGCTTGTCGGTAATCGGCAGAATGCGAACTTGGCAAGGAGCCAGCCAAGCCGGGAAAGCACCGGCATAGTTTTCAATCAGAATACCAATAAAGCGTTCAATAGAACCATACACAACGCGGTGAATCATAACAGGACGATGCTTCAGGCCGTCCTCACCGGTATAGGTCAGTTCAAAACGTTCCGGCAGCTGCATATCCAATTGGATAGTACCACACTGCCAGGTACGGCCGATGGAGTCGGTCAGATGGAAGTCAATCTTAGGACCATAGAAAGCACCGTCACCTTCGTTGACTACGTAATCAAGACCGCAATCCTCCAACGCATCTCTCAGACCTTGGGTTGCCAGCTCCCAGGTAGCGTCATCGCCCATGGAATTTTCCGGACGAGTAGACAGTTCTGCATGATATTTCAGACCGAAGGTTGCATAAACCTCGTCAAACAAACTGATTACATTCTTAATCTCGCTACGAATCTGGCTGGGCATCATAAAGATATGCGCATCATCCTGAGTAAAGCAACGTACACGAAACAGTCCGTGCAGAGCACCGCTGAGCTCATGACGGTGTACAAGACCAAGTTCACCGGCACGGATAGGCAGTTCCTTATAGGAATGCGGATGCAGCTTGTAAACCAGCATACCACCAGGACAGTTCATCGGTTTAATAGCATAATCCTGCTCATCAATCTGAGTAAAGTACATGTTTTCTTTGTAATGATCCCAGTGACCGGAGGTTTCCCAAAGCTTACGGGACAGAATCATCGGGGTTTTGATTTCTTCATAACCATAACGGCGATGAACCTGACGCCAGTAGTTAATCAACTCGTTACGGATAACCATGCCGTTCGGCAGGAAGAACGGGAAGCCGGGGCCTTCATCCATAATAGCAAACAAATCCAGCTCCTTGCCCAGCTTACGATGGTCACGTTTAGCAGCTTCTTCCAGCATATGCAGATAAGCATCAAGCTCTTCCTTGCTGGGGAATGCAGTACCATAAATGCGCTGCAGCATTTTGTTCTTTTCGTTACCGCGCCAGTAAGCACCTGCAATACTCTGCAGTTTAAATGCTTTTACTCTGCCGGTAGACGGGCAGTGAGGACCGGCACAGAGGTCAGTGAAATCACCTTGGGTATAGGTGCTGATGATCGCATCCTCAGGCAGGTCATTAATCAGCTCAACCTTATATTTTTCATCTTTAGCAGCAAACATTGCCAGAGCTTCACTGCGCGGCAGTTCTGCACGCTGCAGAGGAATATTCTGTTTAACAATTTTTGCCATTTCCTTTTCGATAGCCTGCAAGTCCTCCGGAGTAAAGGTATGCTCGCTGTCCAAATCATAGTAGAAGCCGTTGGCAATAGCAGGACCGATAGCAAATTTAACATCCGGGAACAAATGCTGAATAGCCTGAGCCATAACGTGTGCAGCAGTATGACGGATTGCATGCAGACCCTCCGGAGTATCCGGTGTAACAAATTCTACTGCTGCATCATGCTCCAGCTTATCGCTCAAATCCTTGTTGACACCGTCAACAACAGCCAGCAGAGCCTGTTTACCCAGCTTTTGGGAAATACTCTTGGCAATGTCCAGCAAAGTTGTGCCGGCAGCAAATTCCTTGACGCTGCCATCTTTCAAAGTAATCTTGATATCAGCCATAATTATCCTCCTCTAAATTACGCAGTAACACGCAATATTTTTCTTAAGCCTTCCGAAACCTCAGCTTACCCGCCTATTATTTTTATTAAAAATAAAAATAACCCCAATCCCTCTGCAAAAAGGGACGGAGTTTTCCGCGGTTCCACCCTGATTGACTTATATATTAAGCCCTCTCGGTACCGTTAACGCCGGTAATACGGACTGGCATACTTGCTTGCGCGTTCCGCAGTCAGTTTGAAGGCGGTGCGCCCTTCGTTTCCTTCCTGCTGCTCTCAGCCACGGCAGCATTTTCTGTAGAACCATCCACGACGGCAATTCCTTCGCATTACTGTTACTATTTTCATTTACCAGTTTATTATAGCACACCGGCAATGCTTGTCAAGCTTCCACTGGAAAAAATTTTTATTTCATAGTATAATAATAAAATAAATTCTTTTACTTGTAAACATGCCAAACAACGAGTCCTTTGTGCATGTATATTAACCTTTATAAAACGTATATATTCAGAACTGTTAATAATCAAGGAGGCGTACGCATGGCAAAATTCACATTTCGGCACCATAAGCTGGCAGCAGCCATCTGCACAGCTGCTTTACTGATGCCGGGTTCCGTCCAGGCCAAACGCCTGACTATTCTTTATGTACCATTAGACAACAGACCGGTCTGCTCCACTTATGTACAACAAACGATGGAGGCAGCAAACTGCAAAATTATTCTGCCGCCCGAAAAATATATTGCCACTAACGAAAGAAACGGTAATCCCGACGCTATCTGGGACTGGTTGGAACACAAGGCGCCCAAGGCCGATGCCGCAGTTATCAGCACCGACAGTCTTGTTTACGGCGGCCTTGTCGGCTCGCGCACACACAACGTAAGCCAGGAGGAGCTGCAAAAGCGCGTTAATCATCTTTACAAGCTGAAAACTACCCTGCCGATAAAGCTATATGCTTTTTCAACGATTATGCGCACCCCACGCGCCAGCAGAGGACGTGTAGAGCCGCCTTACTACAGCACCATAGGCCCAAGTATCTTTGCCTACAGCCAGCTTTTAGACAAGCAGGACCAGGGCAAGCTGTCGCCTGCGGAAAAGCTGACGATGCAGGCACTGGAGCGCAACATGAAAAAAGCTGAGCTGGGTGACTGGCTGGAGCGACGCGAAAAAAATCTGCTTGTCAACCAGGAGCTTACACGCATGGCCCGCAACGGCAAATTTCATTATTTTGCCATCGGCAAGGATGATAACGCTCCTCTTTCCGCTACGCACATGGAAGGACGCAAAATCAGCCTCAGTACCTTTGATATGAGCAGAGACTGCTTTCAGATTTTGGACGGAGTTGATCAGCTCGGCCTGCTTTTAATCGCCCGTGCCTACAACGAGGCCAACGGCACTAAACCTTCCGTTTATCCCCTGTACAGCGTAGGAGCCGGTGCCTCCACCCTGCCCCAGTACAGCGACGCACGGCTGCAGGACAGCGTACCGCAGCAGATTATCGCTGCCGGTGCAGTGCAGGCAGCATCCGCAGATAACGCCGATCTGATTTTAGCACTCAATACGCCGCAGGACGGCATCGTCAAGGATTCTACCGCTGATGATAACCAGCCCTTTGCATCTGCCGGCAATAAAAACTTTGTCGGTATCCTGGGACAGCTGCTCCGTTCCGGACGCAACGTTTCCCTGGCCGATATCAGCTATTCCAACGGTGCGGACAACGGCTTTATGAGCCTGCTGGCCAACAGCATCAACCTGCAGCCGTTAGCAGCCTACAATGGTTGGAATACAGCTGACAACGCCGTAGGCTATGCCATCGCCCAAGGGCTTATCGCCCGCGATATGAGCAGCGAAGCACGCAGCAGACTGCTGCGCCAACGCCTTATCGACGATTGGTTTTATCAGAGCAATGCCCGCCGCAGCATTTCAAACGAGCTGGAAAAGCATAACCGCGAGGATTTGAAATATGATCTTGCTACAGAGGAAAAAGTAATCCTGCAACAGGTTACTGCAGACTGTCAAAGAATGGTTAATGATTGTCCGCTGACCAAAGGTACTAAGTTCTCACTTTCCTTCCCCTGGAAGCGTTTATTTGAGGTAGATGTAAAAATAAAGAAATAGAAAAACAAAGCGCAGAGAATTGCAGCCAAAAACTGACAAGCTCTGCGCTTTTATTATGTCAACGTTTTTATATAACAGTCGCTAAGAAAAATTTAGGCAACAAAAATCCCCGTCACTTTCGCGACGGGGATTGATTTGCATTTATGACGAAGCATATGGTGCTTTATTCGTCTTTTGTTCCAGTCACCAGGCTGGCGAGAAAGTGCCAGAGGCGAGGAACGGATGCCGCCGGCGTACTTCCAGTACGTCAAGGCATTTGTGACAAAGCATATGGTGCTTTATTCGTCTTCAGTTCCAATAACCAGGCTGGCGAGAAAGTGCCAGAGGCGAGGAACGGATGCCGCCGGCGTACTTC
>NZ_CALDXR010000026.1 GCF_937920985.1 uncultured Phascolarctobacterium sp. | reverse complement strand
CGTTCAGCTTGCCGGTGTTGGCTCCGTTCCAGGTACCCTTGCTCAGGCTCATGGTAGTATTGCCGCTGTTGTCACCAGTCCAGCTTGCGCCTTCCTTGAAGTTCAGCTCTACGCTGCCGTCAGCATCTGTTGTAACATCTCCGTCCAGCTTGCTGAGGTTCTTGACTGTAACCTTCGCACCCTTGCCATTAGCAGTAATGTCGCTGCCAATGGTGGTATCAGCAGAATCAATCGTTACTGCCGCATTTGCGCCGTCAGCATTTACTGCACCTGTAACAGTCGTAGCTTCGCCGCCATTAATACTTACGCTGCTGTTTGCACCGTTAGCGCTCACTGCGCCGTTTACTTTCGCTGCCTTCGTTGCTTTAATATTTATGACATTATTTGTGCTTACTTCACCGTTCAGTGTTGCGTTGACTGCAGTGATCTCCACCTTGCTGTTGTTAGCGTTAATGGCTTTCGCACCCTTAACCGTCAGGCTGCCTGCATCCTGAACTGTCAGCGTACCGCCGGTTGTTGCGATACCATCACCGCCGTTGGCAGTAATCGTCAAATCGTGGCTGTTCAGCTTCAAGGTAGTATCTTTGGCTGTAGTAACTGCACTGCTGTCGGTAGTAATCGTAGTTGCGTCTTTCGTGAAGTTATAGATATTGTTATCTACTGTGTTGGAAAGAACGCCGGCCTTACGGTATTCCTTATCGGTGAAGTGCTCGCCGGTAATGCTTGTTACAAAGGCTGTTCTGTCCTGTTCTGTCGGATATACAGGTCCCGGCGTTACGGTCTTGTGGTCCGCACTGCCCTGACCGGTTGTCTTGTCATAGACAATGCCTGCAGTCTGTTTAGCAACAGAAGCTGCTGTCAAGCCTTCGGCAATCTTCACGGTGCCGTTCAGATTGCTTTCCGCCCCGCCGATTGCTCCCAGGTAGAACAGCTTGCCTGCCAGTGCATCCAGTGCTTCGTTAATCTTGTCCTCATCTGTCGTATCTACGCCGGTGTTATCCGTCAGCATGGTAATCTTGCTGCCGTTCTTAGCACTGTTGACAGTGAATTTACCGCCGTTGACTTCGCCAGGATTGCTGCTGTTATGCTTGTAGATGACAGTTGCGTCACCGCTGTAGCTGCTGATGGTTACGCTCGCTGCAGCGTTTGTCATGTCAACTACGCCATTAGTAGCGTTGAAGCTCTTCAGGCTGCTTGCACCGCTGTTGTTCCAGGTGCTGCCGTTCAGTGTCAGGCTGAAGTCTGCACTAGTGCTTGCACCTGTCCAGATGCTGCCATTTGTCAATACTGCACTGCCTGCGGCATTAGCATTGCCATTCCACTTGCTGTTGTTAGCAGTCAGGCTCAGACCTGCACCGCTGTTGTCACCGCTCCAGCTGCTGTCGGTCAAGTTAACCGTTGCATTAGCGCCGTTATTGGCACCGGTCCAAGTAGAAGCGTTGCCCAACGTAATGTTCGCATTCGCGCCGCCGTTAGCTCCTGTCCAGGCTGCTTTATCTGCCTTAACGGTTACGCCGTCTGCAGTATTGCCTTTGCTCCAGCTTGCTCCATTAGTCAATGTAATATCTGCATTGGCTCCGCTGTTCATACCGCTCCAGCTAGAAGCATCCAGCTTAATCGTGCTGCCTGCACCACTGCTGTCGCCGGTCCAGCTTGTGCCGTTAGTCAGCGTTACGTTCAGCTTGCCGGTGTTGGCTCCGTTCCAGGTACCCTTGCTCAGGCTCATGGTTGTGTTGCCGCTGTTGTCACCGCTCCAGCTTGCGCCCTCTTTGAAGTTCAGCTCTACGCTGCCGTCAGCATCTGTTGCCACATTGCCATCCAACTTGCTGAGGTTCTTCGCTGTAACCTTCGCGCCCTTGCCGTTGGCAGTGATATCGCTGCCGATAGTAGTATCTGCGGAATCAACAGTTACTGCTGCATTTGCGCCATTGGCAGTTACCTCGCCGCTAATTGCTGCGCTTGCTGTGCCGTTAATGCTTACGCTGCTGTTTGTACCGTCAGCACTTACTGCGCCGTTTACCTTCGCAACCTTCGTTGCTTTAATTGTTACAGCATTATTTGTAGTCACGTCACCATTCAGCGTTGCGTTAACTGCAGTAATCTCCACCTTGCTGTTGTTGGCATTGATTGCTTTTGCACCTGTTACAGTAAAGTTTCCTGCATCCTGAACTGTCAGCTTGCCGCCGGTTGTTGCGATACCATCACCGCTGTTAGCAGTAATCGTCATATCGTGGCTGTTCAGCTTCAAGGTTGTATCCTTAGCTGTAGTAATTGCACTGCTGTCGGTAGTAATCGTAGTTGCGTCTTTCGTAAAGTTATAGATATTATTATCGACTGTGTTGGAGAGAACGCCGGCCTTACGGTATTCCTTATCAGTGAAGTGCTCACCGGTAATGCTTGTTACAAAGGCTGTTCTGTCCTGTTCCGTCGGATATACAGGACCAGGCGTTACGCTCTTGTGGTCCGCGCTGCCCTGACCTGTTGTCTTGTCGTAGACAATGCCTGCAGTCTGCTTAGCAACAGAAGCTGCTGTCAGTCCTTCGGCAATCTTCACGGTGCCGTTCAGATTGCTTTCCGCCCCGCCGATTGCTCCCAGGTAGAACAGCTTGCCTGCCAGTGCATCCAGTGCTTCGTTAATCTTGTCCTCATCTGTCGTATCTACGCCGGTGTTATCCGTCAGCATGGTAATCTTGCTGCCGTTCTTAGCACTGTTGACAGTGAATTTACCGCCGTTGACTTCGCCAGGATTACTGCTGTTATGCTTGTAGATGACAGTTGCGTCACCGCTGTAGCTGCCGATGGTTACGCTTGCTGCAGCGTTTGTCATGTCAACTATGCCATTGGTAGCTGTAAAGCTCTTCAGGCTGCTGGCACCACTGTTGTTCCAGGTGCTGCCGTTTAATGTAAGCGTAAAGTCTGCACTTGTGCTTGCGCCCGTCCAGATGCTGCCGTTCGTCAGTGTTGCGCTGCCTGCAGCATTCGTGCTGCCGTTCCACTTGCTGTTGTTGGCAGTCAGGCTCAGACCTACGCCGCTGTTGTCGCCGCTCCAGCTGCTGTCAGTCAGGCTTACGGTTGCATTAGCGCCGGTATTGGCACCGCTCCAAGTTGAGCTATTGGCAAGGCTAGCTGTAATATTACCATTGTTATTGCCTCGCCACTCGCCATTCTCCATAACTAATTGGGTATTACCATTATTATCGCCTTTCCATTTATTTTTCAACAAGCTACTCTTCGCAAAATCTAATATCACTTCACCAGTATCATCTGTCGAAACATTACTATCTAAATCTACAATCCCTTGATTGCTAACTAGTTTAATTTTAGCATTCTTATCTGCGATTAAATCCCCCATCACAGTCATGTAGGCTCCACCGCGTAATTCAATGTTGCCTTCATTGGTTGCATGTAAACTGCCAGAAATATTTACACCAGATTTTACAAGAAGCTTTCCTCCATCAGCTAATACTGCTACCTCCGCTTTATTACTAAAATCTTCTTTATCGCCATATTGCACAACCCTACCAGCCGCTATACTTAAGCTTTTTGTTATTTCTACCGATGAATCTTTACCATTGATAGTTATAACAGGCGTAGCATCATCAACTTTTCCATATGCTTCTAAATTACCTTCTATTTTCAAAGAACCATTATTTACTATGACTCCCGGTTGATATTCGTTACGTGTCTTGTAGTCATATGTATGTATCTCATCTCTACCGGTATAAACGGTACCGGCATCACGTATATTTAATTTAGCATTACTAACAATAATATTAGGAGCTTTCTGCGCATTTAGATACAAATCATAAGTTCTTCCCAAACATATTGTTGTATCATGGTTTACAGAAATCGCATTACCATTTTCAGGTACAATAGTTGTTTTTTCATGTAAAGAACTAGTTGATGGATCTAGTGGAAACTCATATTTGTTATTATCAGCCGTAAGCACACCATGCTGCCTGTACTCTTTATCCGTTTTATAATCACCGGTCAGAGTTGTATTAAACACAAATTTATCCTGCATTTTAGGATAAGTGAAGCCTGGTGCTACACTGTTCGCGTCCAACATGCCCTGTCCATTTGTACTATTGTAGATGATACTGCCAGCCTGCTTACTAATTTCAGGTGCAGTCAGGCTTTCCACAATCTTCACCGAACCAGATAAATTTTGTTTTCCTTCTATTGCTTCTTGATAATATAACTTATTAGCCAAAGCATTGAGCGTATCATTTACACTATCCTCGTCGTTAAGCTTAATCCCACTACTATCCGTCAACAAAGTGATAGTACTCCCGTCTATAGCTTTATTGATGGTAAAGCTTCCTCCTTGTAATTGTGAAGGATTAGTATAATCGTGCTTATACAGCAAAGTAAAGTTGCCATTATAATTACCAATAGTAGCATTCGCTGCACTATTAGTCATATCAATGGTTGGATTAGTCCCAGCAGCTCGTCCAAGATTACTGCTAAGATTTTCTACCACAGAATCAGCAGTTATAACCCAAGTACTGCCGCTAGCCATTTTTAAATCAAAGCCTGCGCCACTATTATAACCCTCCCATACACTGCCAGAGTTAATTGCAACCTTGGTGTCCTTTCCGAAACTATTACCATTCCATTTTGCATTCAACAGATTAATGGTACTATTATCCCCACTATTATTACCACTCCATTTGGCGTCCTGTAACGTAATAATATTATTTTTTCCACTAATGTTACCAGACCATTGAGCCGAATTCTGCACATTAATAGTATTACTATCGCTAACTATGTGTCCATTATAGCTTGCACTATCTACTGTTAACTTAGTGTTATTAATTTTTACGTCTTTATTCCAATAACCATTGTTACGAACAGTTATAATAGCATCTTTGCCAATATTCTCTCCGTTCCACGTTGAATCATCTATTACAATATTTGCGTTATTACCACTATTATCTCCGCTCCAATTAGATTTATTCTTAAGCTCAATAACAGCCGTACCGCCTTCATTATTCCCTTCCCAACTTGATGTATTCAGCGTTACGTTTAATCCCTCACCCTTATTATCACCAGTCCAGGTGGAATCTGATGCTTTAACCACCATATTGCTGCCACTGTTATCACCAGTCCAGCTCGCTTTATCCTTCAATGTCAGATTAACTTTATCGCCACTGTTATTGCCATGCCAACTATCATTTTCCACAAGGAAGTTTTTATTATTTTCAACATTATCTCCTTTGGGAACTTCTAATAGCGTTGTAATTTTTTCACCTAAGCGTCCTTGTCCACTAGTACTGCTATATTCAATATTTCCAATATATTGAGCTGCAGAAGCCGCTGTCAGCCCTTCGGCAATCTGTACCTTTCCATCCAGATTTCTGCTGCCGCTGACATAATCTGTATAATAAAGCTTGTTGGCCAAAGCGTCGAGAACCTTATTGACAGTTGCTTCAGAAGAAGTATTTACACCGCTGCTATCAGTACGCAAAACTACAGCGGAGCCATTTTCAGCAGTCTTTACCGTAAAATTGCCACCAAGAATATTTTCCGGGTTACTATTATCATGCTCATAGATAACCATAGTATTACCGCTGTATTTATCTACGGTTATATCCTTGCTGCCACTCTTTTGGAAGATAACGCCTGCAGCATCTTTGCTTCCGCCGGTCAGTTTACTGATGTGGCTGGCGCCATTGCTGCCGACATCTTCATTATCCTGTGCATAGCGGGTATTATTGGCCTGGTTTATCCAGCTTGCACCATTTTGCAGCCACATATTAACAGTACCGCCATTATCTACAATGCCCCGCAGATAGGAATCCCCTGTAGTCAGTGCCACATTAACCGCACCAGTTGACAGAGCAAAAATGTCGCCGCCCAGCTTAACGCTGTTATTGCCGGCTGTTGCGCCATCCTTACCGGTGTTAACGTTAATAGTTCCCTGATATGCGCCCAAGGTATAGTAGCTATAATTCATGCCCTTCGGCACATTAATCTCGCCACCGCCAATAGAAACCGTACTGTTCTTGGCATTCGTTGTAATGCCATTGCCATACACATCCATATCAGCAGTACCGCTGACATCTACACGGCTATTTTCTACCTGTGTAAGAATACCGGCATTGTTAAAACGCGATAACACATTATCAGCATTTATAGGAATGCCCCAGGTTTCGCTGTCAGTGCCCTTTACAGTCAGATTGCCGTTAATTGTAATTGTGTTGGCAACATCAGAAGCATAGCTTGCTTCGCCCCAACGGTCTGTCTTCTGTACAGCAACGCCATTACCGCCGTAGCCGCCTCTCATTGAAATATTAACGTCACCATTAACAGTAATCTTGCTGGCAGCTGACTTGCCTGCATCATTCATAATTGCGTTATTCAAGGAGTTGCCATCTACAGCACCAATGGTAATAATATTCAGCTTACCTGCATTAATAGTAACATTTTTGCCATTGCCGGCATAAACGCCGACAGGTGTAGCAATGCTGTTCTGTACCTGTAGCTGCAAAGTATTGCTGCCGGCATTGACAGTAATATCGTTGCCGTCATGCGCATAAATAGCGGCCAGAATATTATTGCTTAAATCAGCCTGTTTTTTCCAAGCTACTTCACTCAACGAAATAGTTTTATCCCCTTCAAATGTATAATTGCTATTATCTGGGGTAATATCGGAATATATAGTATCGCTTGTAGTTCCTGTAATCCTGTTTTGATAATCTGCCGTTTTAACGTTAGCATTAATATTTATAATTGTACTAGTTGTTGCCGAAGGTGTTGTAAGCCCTTCTTCCCGCGACTTAGTTAATAAAGCCAAGCCGCCAACAACATCATCACCAGCTAATTGTGTTACAGAGTTAAAAGTATGAAAATCACTGTTACCGGCTAAATTATAAGCTGACCATGTATAGCTGGGATTGTTGTCACCATCAAGGTAAACCACAATATTATCGCCAAATTCGCCCCACAAACGCTTGGTATAATATTCTGCAAAAATCTTGTTAAACCAACCTGTTTTTACACCAGTATTACCACCGCCATCAGTTTTATCCTGAACAACAATCTCCCAATCCTTAGGTGTTGTTGAATTCAAATTTGCCACTGTGGTTTTATAAATATTGAATTTACTGCCACCCCGTCCTGATTCATCGAGATTGTAAGCAAGTATATAGGCTGTACCATTTGGCCAAACACAAATATCTCTAAAATCCAACTTAAATTTTTTTATATTTTCAGGTACAATAGAAGCATTGACTTCATTCTTATCATTTAGTTTACCGCCACTCAATACGCCAATAGTAACGTTTGAACCGTTGTTTCCATATCCGTAATTCTGCATACCTCCAATGGCAGTGTTGATTAGTAAATTATTGTAACTATTCAGTTTTACTGTATCTGTATTGCGCCCTGTTCTAGTAAAAGAAACAAATTTCAAGCTACCATCAGCCTGAATATCATATTGCAACAAATAGCCAGAGGAATAGCTGGTATTTCCGCCTGTCGCATTAACACTAACTACAGCAAATAACTGATTACCTTTTACTAATAAAGATTCGCCATGAGTGCATGCACCTTCGCTAACATCTAAGTCTCCTTCACAATACTTATTGATATCCTCTAATAAATATCTTGTTTTACTTACATCCTCAACTAAAGCATTGTTTGTTACCTTAGCGACCGCAATAGTTCCTAAGTCATAATCACCTGTATAAACATACCCATTATGACCAGCTGCCGCATGGGGATTAGCCCCTTTTGAGATTGTTCCGGAGATATAACCATCCTTCGGCCAATCCGTGTCCGCGTCAACCAATATCATAGGGAGTAAATCTATTGTATCATAAGTATATTGCCGTAAAATAAACTTGTTTTTACCATCCATTACAAAACTATAAGCAGCCGGATCTCTATTCAAAGATGTCATAACAGCCCTACTTGGTTCAGCGTCTATCCTATCAGTAACACGCGAACCTGTAATAACAGCCATATTGCTGCTGCCATAATTAGAAGGTACTGTAACCAAAAGGTTAGCCGCCATAGCACTACCTGCAAATACATAACCACCCAAAACCGATGCTAAAATTGCAGCTTTCTTTACATTGCTCATTTTACGCATATTTATTCATCTCCTTAGAACTGGTACCTTGCAGTTACGTAATAAGTTCTTCCTTGTGTCGGAAATTCCGGATTTATGTAACCATCTGGTATATTAGTTATATTGCTCAATATTTTTGCTCTGGGTCCATGATTAAAAATATCGTTACAGCCAACAGTTAACTGCCAATTCTTCTGTGGCATCCATTTCAAACCACTGTTCATAACAAATAATTCTGCTACCGGCATTCCTGACAAGTAAGGGGAAATATCTCCACTACTAGCTTTACCTCTGCTTGTAAAATATTCGTCAGTGTAATGTCCTTCAGCAAACACAGAAAACTTATCAGAAGGTCTATAGGTTATACGGAGATTGCCTTCCCACTCAGGTTGGTATGTTGACCATACACTGCTATAGCCATTATTGTTACCATTAGCAGTATATTGGCTATAAGATTTACTGTTAACATATGTTAACTGCAAATCTAAATCAAACTTATCCCATTTAAAGCTACTTTGTAATTCCAAACCAGTAGCTTTCCCTTTGTTATCGTTATAATAACACCAATAATCCTTACCAGCTCGCTCTAGCTGCAACATATTGGTAGAATCACGCCAAAAATAAGTTATCGTAGTAGAATTATCAGCTCCTAAAAGCTTATTATGCATAATGGCACTAACATCAAACTGCTTTCCTTCCTCAGGAACAGGGAATATCGCCCCTTTCCCGTTATGGTCTGCAGGAGTAGGCAATATGCCAGCTCCATCACCGGCAATTTCTGCCATATTAAGTAACCGGTAATATGTACCACCTGTCATGCGTACAGTTAAATTGTCATTAAATTCTTTTTTTAACGCCAACTGCCAGGTAGTCTTGCTGTTTGTTTGTGAATCTTTTGGATGTATCCAGCCGAAATAACCATCTTCAAAACGTTTACCATCGCTATAACCAATAATTTGGGATTGGTTATACCGTAAACTTGGCGTCAAAATCCAACTACCAGCCTTATCCAGAGTAATAGAATCTTGAATTTGGATGTTAAACAGTTTCTGATCATATTTATTACGTATTTGCGATGCCAGGGAGTTCTCATTTTCTTTGCTTAACACCTTATCCATATTTGACCCTTTGATTCTCATTCTCTCATTAGAATAATTGATAAGGAAATCAAGCATATTATTATCATTCAACTTATAACCGCCATCAATCTGGGCTGTATACTTATTGGACTTATATCTACTCCATGCACGTAGTGGAGTATTTGCTAACTCCCAATCCTGCCCAGGATTAAAGTTTTCTATCAATATATGTTCCGCATTATATTTTTTATCTTGATGTTCATAGTCAATCATCCAACCCCATTCCAGCTTGCCTCTTTCCTGGCGGTTCTGCAACATAAGTCCCATGTTCTCTTGTTTTTGCTTTCGGCTATCATAATAAAATTTATCATATAAATCTACTCCATTGCTGGCAAATGCACCCTTTACATCTCCGCCCCATACGCTGTCCGGTAAATGCCTTTCCAATTTATTGTAGGTTCCCTTAATCATCCAATCAGCATTTTGCCATTTAACTATAGTACTAGATTTTTCATAATCATTATATTTTCTATATCTGGTTGCATTTTGCGCTTCTTTTAATTTTTGCTTCCATTCCTTAACTTTTTGTGTATAAGCTTCTATACTAGGACTATTCTCCGGGTTAACTTTATTTGTCCATTCATTTATATTGCCTTGAACAATACTATCTCCGTAATTTTTGATTAATTCATCTTTTATTTCTGGAGTTATAATTCCCGGGCCAAAGTTATTTCCATTCCAGTCATTTTCCACACCAGTAAACCAGTCATTATTATCATATCCAGCATCAAAATATTTTTGCTGTATCCCTTGATCAATTAGCTGCTGTTCTATTTTGTAAAAATTCGTCTTGCCAATATCTTGTTTTGCAAAATTATAACGATTTTCATAAATAGAATTACTTAAGCTATTTTCTCCTTCATTTTTAACATACGCTTCCCATGCATCATTATTTGCTTTAAAATATTCTACTTGCTCATCTGAAAGCTTTATTAAAGTGCCATTGAGCATATCTATATTATTATTATTGAACTCTACTATTTCTTTTTCATTTTCAGCAATATAAGTTTTTATACTAGGTATATACCTTTCCGCAGCATAATTCTTATATTTGAAATCACCGTCACTTGATTCGTAGTTAGTGCCAACCATTAACGAACCATCTCCCAGAGGAGCTGTAATCTCCATAGAGCCTCTTTTGCCACCATAAGAGCTTTTGCCAACCTCTAAGGATACATTGGTTGTTTCCGGTTTTTTGGTAACAATGTTGATAACACCGCCCATGAAGGTACCACCGAAACGGCTGGGAATATAACCGCGGTAAACCTCAATACGCTCTACGTTTTTTACAGGAATTGTCGAAAGGTCAACAGCAGTGTCACCGCCAAGGTTGGCTAATACACCGTCAATAAAAACGCCGACCTGCGCCGCAGTAGAGCCACGCATCGTCACCGTTGTATACTGTCCCTTGCCGTTTACCTCACGCACATGCACGCCAGGCACTGTTAAAAGCAAGTCAGGCAATGATTTCTGCTCACCCTTGAAGTCATCAGGGCGCACAATATTCACCGTGCCAGGAGAAAGCTTACTTTCCCAATCAGGACGTTTTGCTTCTACCGTCATAGTTTCAAGGCTGAAGTCCATAGACGGATCATCAGCACCATTACTTGCTGTCTGTGCGGCTTCATTTGCTTCCGCATATGCAACAGGCAGAAAGTCAGCATAGCAACATCCCAGAGATATAGCAATTGCTGCAGCTAAAATATTTTGGCCATTAATATTTTTCACTTACATCTCCCCCTTAACCTGGAAATTTATTATAAGCTTATAAAAAAAGACTTAATTTTAAAATGGGCATAATAGTCCCATAATAAAATTAAGTCATCAGATTAATTTTATATGCCTTCAGCTGCAATCCGACTTTACGGTCTCCTGTGCAGGTAAGCTAAGCTATTTGGCGTGCTGAAGTACATGATTTATATGAATTATATTGAAATTTATAATTTTGCTTTTAAACTATTGCTATGTATAGAGTTTATTCGACCATGCTGTGCCCTTGCTCCATCACGCCGCCGCAATCTTAAGAGTTCCTCTATTATTGAAAGCAGATAATCCCGCGGTATTACTACAAACTTCTCATCCAAGCTCTGAAAATGCGTTAAACTGATCTTTAAATCCTCGTACTTCATTTGAATCCACGTCCCCCTTCTTTACAAAGGCATACTAAAAACAATTCGCATCCGCCTGTAAATCGCAGGTATAATGGATATCTCAAACAAACAGCGCTTTGACTCAAGATCTTCATGCCTTCATCCCTGTGCGAAAGGTATAAGCTATGGCAAACAGCTTATATGATAAAAGCACTCCCTAATACAATTGCGGTACAGTGCAGGATTTTCACCATGCTTCCCTATTTGTTTAATACGGTTTTTAAATTTTATCATATCAAAAGCAGTAATTGATATAATGTTTTAATATTATTTGAGTTTATTTTTTTCTATCTTCTCTATTGGATTTTTGTATCATTTACTTTTTTATTATAGCACTCAAACTATCATATAGTCAAGAATCTGCATTCGTTAATTATTATCATTTGTCTTTTGCTCACTTTTCAGATATTATATTACATATTGCTTCATTTTATAGATTACGCAAAATAAGCAATATTCTGCGTCAAATCACAAGTAAAATATCAACTATCTTTTCTTTTCGCTTTAGCAAATCTTTACTTTACGACATCAATACAAGTATTCCTCCCTTCTAGGTAAGTGCTACATTCATCCTTTGCATCATTAGAAGCTTACGCACGAAAAAAAGCGCTGCCTTCCGGCAGCGCCTCTTAGTCCAAAGCACTCAAAGCTTCGCAACAGCATTCCCATCAAAAACCTTCGCCAACAATGCCTTCGCCTCAGCCTTGACCTCATCATCAATATACTGCTGTACCTTCAGCATTGCAAAGCTGATTGCCACAAGATCATCGCTATAGCCCAGCACCGGCGTCAAATCCGGAATAAAATCCAACGGAGAAATCAAATACCCCAAGGCGCCCATAATCAACGCCTTATCCTTCGCAGGAACCTCCGGCTTTTGCAGTACGCACCACAGCTGAGCAACCTTGTACAGCAGCTCCAGGCCTATATGAGCACCAAACTTACTGATCTTGTGCAGTAAATTCTCCTCGCTGTAGTTGTCAGCATACTTACGCAGCTCGTTCTCATTGATTTTACTTTTGTCAAAGTCTTTGTCTTCTGTCATTTGCTCCACTCTTTCCTGACCGTGGACGAATGCTTAGCGCATGTTGATGAATTGCAGATCAACGCCGAAATCACCGGCCTTCAGCAGCTGGATAACAGCCTGCAGGTCATCCTTCTTCGCACCTGCAACACGTACCTGGTCATCCTGAATCTGAGCAGTTACCTTCAGCTTGGAAGCCTTGATAGCTGCCACGATTTTTTTGCCGTTCTCCTTAGAAATACCCTGTTGGATTTCCAAAGCTTGGCGAACGGTGCCTTTAGCAGCGGGCTCAATTTTGCCCGGAACCAGGCAACGCAGAGGAATACCGCGTTTAGCCATTTTTTGGCGCAGCATATCTAAAATTGCGCCCAGCTTGTACTCGTCCTCAGCTGCAATTTTTACTTCCTTCTCACCGAGCTCGATGGAAGCATTGCTGCCGCGGAAATCATAACGCTGGTCAATCTCTTTTTTAACCTGATTAACAGCGTTATCCATCTCCTGCATATCAACTTGAGAAACAACGTCAAAGGAACTATCTTTTGCCATTATTATTATCCTCCTAAATGTAGCTAAAGTTTATCATGCCTAATTATATCAGAGAAAGCGCTTTAACGCCAGTAAAACTACCGGCAACAGCAATTTTGCTTATTTGCCTGCATTTTTGCCATGCATATAAGCATGCTCCTGGCTAAGCTCCTGCAAAAGCTGCAGGCCGCTCCAGGTACAGTTGGTGGGTGTCAGCATCGCCTTCAGCGCCACCTGACGCAGCTTGCCCTTTTTTATAGCAGCCAGCAGTCTGTCCAAATCCTGACGGCTGAAGCCGCACATGAGCAGCATTTCCTCCTGCCCCTCGTCACCGGTATAAGCTTCACTGACAGGCGCCACCTCGGACAAGCCTGCCAGATAGCCAACAGGCTGCAGCAGCTCCTCGCGCGCCACGGCGCGCAGCTGCGTGCGCAGCATCATGCAGATAAGCTTCAGCGCCTGCAGACGCTCAGGCGTAAAATTATAGGCCAAAATCATTTTTTGCATATGTATCTCCTATCTCAAGCAAACAAATCTATCTGGTTTGTAGCAGGCAAATCGCCCAAAACGCCCATATCAGCCAGCTTTTCGATAACACTCTTGTTGACGCCCGAGCGCAAGCGCAAATCCTCCTGAGAGATAAACGGTCTGTTGATATCCCTGGCAGCCGCAATGCTCTTGGCAGCATTTTCACCCACACCGCCCAAAGCAGCGAGCGGCGGACGCAGGCCGTTTTCCGTAACAAGGAATTTAATCGGGTCCGACTTGTATAAATCCATCTTATCAAAGCTCAGACCGCGCTCCAGCATCTCATTCACCAGCTCCAGATAAGTAACCGTTGTTTTATCCAGCGGCGAAGCCTTAAAGCCCTGCTGGTAAACATTCTTGATGAAATTCTTCACATAGGCCTTGCCCTTGGAAACATGGGTGTAATCAAAATCCTTGGCACGTACCGTAAAGTACGCTGCATAAAACTCCTTCGGATAATGCACCTTGCAATAAGCAATGCGGTACGCCATCAGAACGTACGCCACAGCATGCGCCTTCGGGAACAGGTACTGTACCTTTTCGCAGGATTTGATATACCATTCGGGAATGTTTACCGCGCGCATAGCCTCCAGCATCTTCGGCTCCAGGCCTTTTTTCGCCGCCTTACCCTTACGCACGTGCTCCATCGTCTTAAACGCCAGACTGGGCTCCACGCCCTTGGAAATCAAGTGCGTCATAACGTCGTCACGCGTGGAGATAGTTTCGGCAACAGGCTTGCCTTCCTTAATCAAATCCTGCGCATTGTTCAGCCATACGTCCGTACCGTGCGAATAACCGGATACACGCACAACCTCACTGAATTTTTTCGGCTGTACGTCGCTGATCATCTGGCGTACAAATTTGGTACCGCATTCCGGGATACCAAAGGTGCCGACGGCACTATCAATCTGCTCCGGCGTAACGCCAAGCGAAGACGTATCCTGGAAGATACGCATCGTTTCTTCATCGCCTACAGGAATCTTCTTGGGATCAAAGTTAGGATCCACATCCTCCTGCAGATATTTTTCCAGCATCTTCAGAACCATCGGATCATCGTGGCCCAAAATATCCAGCTTAACCAGACGGTCATTGATGCTATGATAATCGTAGTGAGTAGTAATCGTAGTGCCATCCTTATCATCGGCAGGACGGTTCATCGGTGTAATATAATGGATATCCATATTACGCGGCACAACCATGATACCGCCGGGATGCTGGCCCGTAGTGCGCTTGATGCCGGCAAAGCCTTCAACCAGCGCAGCCACGTGCGCCGGGTGCACATGCAGATTCTTGCTCTCGTAATATTTTCTGATAAAGCCTATCGCAGTTTTGTTGGCGATGGTAGCAATCGTACCGGCGCGACAAACATTGTCGCGACCGAAAAGCTCCTCGGTATACTTGTGCGCTACACTCTGGTCGGACATAGCGGACGGATCATCGGGATCGATACCACCTGAGAAGTTCAAATCAATATCAGGAACCTTGTCGCCATGGAAGCCCAGGAAAACCGCAAACGGGATATCATGACCGTCGCGCAGCATTCTGGTGCCGCATTTAGGACAATCCTTCGGTGGCAGGTCAAAGCCGCTGTCTACCTCATTGTTCATAAAGAATTCGCTGTGACGGCAGTGCGGACAGCGGTAATGCGGCTTCAGCGCATTAACCTCGGTAATATCCAGCATCGTAGCAACAAAGGACGAGCCTACGCTGCCACGCGAGCCTACCAAGTAACCGCGGTCGATAGAATGCTTAACCAGCTTATGCGCAATGTAATACAATACGGAGAAGCCGTGGCCGATAATAGCATCCAGCTCCATCTTCAAGCGGTCCTCAACAATCTGCGGCAGCTTTTCGCCGTACCATTCATGCGCCTTGGCATAGGACAAATCACGCACGGCATCCTCCGCACCCGGAATCGACGGCGAATACAGCTGGTCGCGGTCGGGAACAGGCTTAATACGCTCAATCATATCCGCAATCTTATTGGTATTGGTAACAACAACCTCGTAGGCTGCATCTTCACCAAGATAAGAGAACTCCTTGAGCATCTCCTCCGTAGTATGCAAGTACAGCGGCGGCTGCAAATCAGCATCCTTGTAGCCCTGACCGGCCTGCAGAATCGCACGCAGCTGTGCATCCTCAGGATTGAGGAAATGCACGTCGCAGGTTGCTACAGTCAGCTTGCCCAAGCGCTTGCCCAGCTCGTAGATTTTGCGGTTATGCTCCCGCAAATCCTCTTCCGTACAGTAATTTTCGCGTACCAAAAACTGGTTATTGCCAGTAGGCTGAATTTCCAGATAATCATAGAAGCCGGCGATTTCCTCCAGCTCCTCATCGCTCGCACCTAAGCGCACCGCACGATAAAGCTCGCCTGCTTCGCAGGCCGAGCCGAGAATCAGGCCTTCACGATGCTCCTCGATAACAGCGCGCGGCAGCAACGGACGCTTATTCAGATAACGCAAGTGGCTTATGGTAACAAGCTGATACAGGTTACGCAGACCGATTTCATTCTTCGCCAGAATAATAATATGGTGGCTGCTGATTTTGCTCTTACCCTTAGTCGCAGCATCAGGATTTTCTGTATCAACAGCATCGTCCTTAGTATGGCTATCGCTGATAAGATAACCCTCCATGCCAAAAATCAGCTTCAGGTCACTGCCCTCCGCCGCATCAAAGCAGAACGGAAAGGCCTGTACTACGCCATGGTCGGTAATCGCCAAAGCCTTGTGTCCCCAACGGATTGCCTGCTTGACCAGGCCCTCCATCGGCGTCAGGCCATCAAGCTTACTCATCTTCGTATGGCAATGCAGCTCAACCCTCTTGACCTCCGCATTATCCATGCGCTCCTCCTTGGCATCGAGCTTCATAATGCCACGAGGCACCATGCACATCTCGTCAAAGGCAAAGCGGTCTGGCGCAACATCACCCTGAAGACGCAAGCGCATACCGGGCTTCAACAGATTTTTAAACTCATTGCATTCCTTGCGCGGGTCACCGCCATCACGCTTGTCAAAACGCAGCTTGACGAAAATACCGCCGGTATCATCGCTCACGTTAAAGGTCAGGACAATGGAACCGACGCGCGTTTCCTTATCAATAAAGGTCTGCAGCGCACCATCCTTATCCAGACTTTTAACAAAGGTACCTTCGATAACAACGTTGCGCTCTTCCTCGGTAACAGTATCAAGCTTACGCGGTGTACCCTTGATTTTTTTACCCCACAGCTGGCCGTCTGCCTTCTTTTCACCGTATAAGGCAGCCATTGCCTGCAGATACTCCGGATCCTCCTCCGGATTGTTGTAGGACACTTCGCAGGGAGGCTCCGGTGGCAGGGTTTCGCCGATATCAATATCAGGCGGCTCCGGCGGCAGAGGAATTTCTTCCGGCAGCGGTTCACCAGTGCAATCGGTAATTTCTACCTCTGCCTGTGGCTCACGCTGCATCATCTGGCATTTGGAGCCATCGCCGTCGCAAATCATATCTACGCTTTGCAAAGAAAAAGCGGCTGCAAGCTGCTGCGCCGCCTTCTGCAGCAAGCCGCCGGTAAGATGGGCGGCGCAGCTAAAGTGCACCTCCCACTGACAGGCAGACTCGTCTACACAAATCTGATTAATATGCATCAGCTTCAGCTGCATCAGTTCCACCGGGGAAAAGGTCAGCGAAGCCAAAAAACTATAAAATTTTTCTTCATCAGGAATCAGGCAATATTTTTTATTCACATTAAATCCTTTCCTAATAATGACGGGAGAAGTTGTTGGGGGAATTGGATAACAACGCAGATGGCGTGCTATCTTCCTTTTTTCCTGAGATAAACTAGAGTGCGTCAGATGCTAGGCGCGAAGCCGACGGCGTACTTTTAGTACGTCGAGGCGACGCAACAACGCAGATGGCGTGCTATCTTCCTTTTTCCCTGAGATAAGCTAGAGTGCGTCAGATGCTAGGCGCGGATGCCGACGGCGTACTTTTAGTACGTCGAGGCGACGCAACAACGCAGATGGCGTGCT
>NZ_CALDXR010000025.1 GCF_937920985.1 uncultured Phascolarctobacterium sp. | reverse complement strand
GACGGCGTACTTTTAGTACGTCGAGGCGACGCAACAACGCAGATGGCGTGCTATCGCTTATCTCTCTTATCTCATGTTTTCGACACCGACAACCCCCTCAATCCCCTGCAACCCTCTTACCAAATCTCCGCCATCGGGCGCAGTTTTGCCAAGCTTCAGAAAGACCTCCAGCACCAGGCGATTCTTTTCCTTATCGCGTTTTACGTTCAGCGATTTTACCTGCACACCGTTAAGTGACAAATAACCGGTAACATCTGTGATGGCACCGGAGCGATTGGTAGTAATTATGCGGACAAACTGGCGGTCACTGCGGTTGTTGGCAGCGAAGCGTTTTTCCCAGGTATGGAAGGTAACTAGAGTTATCATAGTGATAATGGTTGCCACGCTGCTGAGGAAGTACATACCGCTGCCGGCAGCAAGACCGATTGCGGAAACCATCCACAGGCTGGCAGCAGTTGTCAGACCGCGAATAGTTAAACCCTCGTGCAGAATGGTGCCTGCGCCGAGAAAGCCTATGCCGCTGACAACCTGGGCTGCAATACGCGCCGAGTCGCGACGCTGGCCGATATCCTCCTCCAGCTTAGCAGTCTGAGGATAAACATCATCAAAGCCGTAAAGCGAAACAAGCATAAACAGCGCCGAGCCCACGCACACAAGAATATGTGTACGGAAACCGGCAGGACGGTCGCCACTGCCTCTTTCTATACCGACAATACCGCCGAGAATTGCAGCAACAACCAGCCTGATAACCATAACAACCTCTTTGTTATGCAAAAAAGAAGTATTAATTAAATCCATGCCAGTATCACCTCACAGCTTCCGTTCCCTCTGCCTGCGCCGGGCGCAGACACGGGGACTGAGTTATTTTTACAGCTTTTGCAGCATCTCCCTGATAGCAGCGATATAGTCACTATCCAACGGCAGCATGCTTACTTCACCGGTCTTACGAACTTTTACTTCCAGCTCGCCGGTCTGCAGAGTCTTAGGACCTACAACTACGCGCAGCGGATAGCCGATCAAATCTGCGTCCTTGAATTTTACGCCCGGACGCTCCTTGCGGTCGTCGATAACAACCTCAACGCCTGCTTTGTGCAGCTCGTTGTAGATTTCCTCAGCCTTAGCAAAGGATGCTTCGTCTTTTACGTTTACAGGTACAACAAGCACTTCATAAGGAGCAATAGCAACAGGCCAGATCATGCCGTCAGCATCATGGCTCTGTTCAACGCAGGCAGCCATAGTACGGCCAACGCCGATACCGTAGCAGCCCATTACCATCGGCTGTTCCTTGCCGTTTTCATCCAGATAGGTGCATTTCATAGCTGCGCTGTATTTGGTGTGCAGCTTGAATACCTGACCTGCTTCAATGCCGCGAGCCTTAGCAATCGGAGCGCCGCAGTGCGGGCAGGGATCGCCTTCAGCCATCAGACGGATATCGGCAACGTAGGTCGGAGTGAAGTCACGGCCCGGGTTAGCGTTGATGTAGTGGAAGCCTTCATGGTTAGCACCACAGCAAACATTGTGCATATTCATAACGGTTGCATCGCAAACGATAATAACCTTTTCGGGGTCAAGACCTACAGGGCCCATGTAACCACCGACAGTGCCAGCCTTAGCCAGCAGCTCTGCCTCTGCCATTTCCAGCTCAACTGCGCCTACAGTGTTTTGTACTTTGGTTTCGTTAACCTCGTGGTCACCGCGAACAAAGCACAGTACCAGGCCTTTTTCGCATTGGTAAGCAACAGCCTTTACGGATTTTTCAATCGGAGCGTTGAGGAAAGCGCAAACGTCGGCAATAGTCTTGCAGTTCGGAGTTTCAACCTCGCTCAGCTCCTGCATTTCTTCTGCCGGAGCCTCTATCGGATACAGCTCTGCCTTTTCGATATCGGCAGCGTAATCGCATTTGGTGCAGTAGGTAATTTCTGCTTCACCGCTGTCTGCCAGCACCATGAACTCATGGCTGCCGGTACCGCCGATAGCACCGCTGTCTGCTTCTACCGGGCGGAAGTTCAGACCGCAGCGGGTAAAGATTTTGTCATAAGCATCATACATTGCCTTATAGGAAACGTCCAGACCTGCTTCATCACGGTCGAAGGAATAGCCATCCTTCATGATGAAGTCACGGCTGCGCATCAGGCCGAAGCGCGGACGGCGTTCGTCACGGAATTTGTCTTGAATCTGGTACAGGTTCAGCGGCAGCTGACGGTAGGAACGTACATCGTTCTTAACCAGAGTAGTAACCATTTCCTCGTGGGTAGGACCAAGGCAGTATTCATGGCCATGACGGTCCTTCAAGCGTACCATTTCTGCGCCATAAGCGTCCCAACGGCCGCTTTCTTTCCAGATTTCTGCCGGCTGCATAATCGGCATCATGATTTCCTGGCAGCCTGCATGGTCCATCTCTTCGCGGATAATATTTTCGATTTTTTTAATAACACGCCAAGCAAGCGGCAGATAGGTGTACATGCCATTGGTGGATTTACGCATAAAACCGGCACGCAGCAGCAGCTGATGGCTCGGGATTTCAGCCTCGGACGGAACCTCACGCAGAGTGGGTGCATACATTTTAGAAACTTTCATTAACGGGATACCTTCCTCTCAAGTAAAATTTTATCTATTTCAGCAAAAAGCTCGCTTACAAGCTGATTTTCGGGAACCTTACGCAGGATTTCGCCCTTGCGGAATACAAGTCCCTCGCCGATGCCGCCGGCAATGCCGACGTCAGCCTCACGCGCTTCACCGGGTCCGTTGACTACACAGCCCATAACGGCAACCGTAATGGGTTCTTCAATATCTGCCAGACGGCGTTCCACCTCCAGCGCCAGCTTTTCCAGGCTGATGCGGGTGCGACCGCAGGTCGGGCAGCTGATTAAGGTCGGTCCGTGCTCACGCAGACCAAGGGATTTCAGAATGTCATAGGCCACACGCACCTCGTTCACCGGGTCACCGGTCAGCGAAACGCGGATAGTATCGCCGATGCCCTCGGCCAGCAGGGTACCGATGCCCACGGCGGATTTGATAATACCGCTATTGACAGTGCCTGCCTCCGTAATGCCGACATGCAGCGGATAATCACACTGCGCTGCCATCAGACGATAGGCCTCCAGTGTCAGCGGCACATCATGCGCCTTGAGCGAAATCTTAATGTTACGGTAATCCATCGCTTCAAGAATGCGGACGTGGCGCCAAGCCGCCTCCACAAGAGCCTCCGCGGTGGGATGACCGTATTTTTCCAGCAAATCCTTCGGCAGGGAGCCGGCGTTGACACCGATACGGATAGGAATGTTGCGTTCCTTCGCTGCTTCAACAACAGCGCGCACCTTCTCCTCACCGCCGATATTACCGGGGTTTAAGCGCAGGCCGTCAACGCCTGCTTCAATCGCTGCCAAAGCCAGCTTATAATCAAAATGAATATCAGCAATGACAGGAATCGGACTTTCCTTACAAATAGTTTTCAGGCCCTCCGCCGCTGCCATATCAGGCACAGCACAGCGGATAATATCGCAGCCTGCATCTGCCAGACGCTGAATCTGCTCCAAGGTTGCAGCAGAATCGTCTGTATGTGTGTTAGTCATAGACTGAACGGCAATCGGAGCATCGCCGCCCACGGCCACGCTGCCTACATGCAGCTGGCGGGTTTTTCTACGTTCTATCACTTTCGTTCACCTCTTAACGTGTTATATCCTTAAAGGTGGAAAATACTGTCAGCGCTAAAATCAGCGCAATACCAACCATCTGGATGTTAGTCATAGCCTTGCTGCCGAGCGGCTTACCTCGCAGGCCTTCCAACAGCAGCAGTACAAAATGTCCGCCGTCCAGTGCCGGCAGCGGCAGCAGGTTGATAACACCCAGGTTGATGCTCAAAAAAGCAACAAAGGTAATCAACGGCAACAGACCTTTTTCCGCCACCTGACCTGCCATCTGCGCTACACCGATGGGACCGGCCACCTCAGCCGGAGCCTTACCGGAAACAATCTTGTACAGACCGTTCAGCATAGAAACTATAATATTTTTGGTATATACACAGCCTTCTTTAATCGAGCCGAAAAAGCCCAGGCTGACCTTGTTGAACTTGGGGCTGATACCGATTAAGGGACGGCCTGCCTCTCTGTCATACACAGGAGTCATGGTGTAGCTTTTTACAGCTCCCTGGCTTTCAGCTGTCACCGTTACCGGATTCGTACCGCTGGCACGCAGGTTGGTAACAACCTCAGTCCAGGTAGCAACAGGCTTATCATTAATCGTCAAAATGCGGTCACCGCTGTGCAGTCCCGCTCTGCCTGCAGCCATACCGTCTACAACAGTACCCAGGATTGGTTCATTCACCAGCTCCTGTCTGCCCTCTAGCATAAAAATGCCGCTGAACAGGATAATCGGCAACAGGAAATTCATCAGCGCACCTGCCAGAATAACCAGCATTCTGGAGGGAATCGGCTTAGATTTAAAGGTTCCGGGTTCAGGCGGATCATCAGGATCCATACCTGCGATTTTATTATAGCCACCCAACGGAATAGCTCTCAGGCTGTACAATGTATCGCCGTCCTTTTGCTGATACAGCTTAGGACCAAAGCCGATGGCAAATTCATCAACACGCATACCTGTGAGCTTTGCCGTAATAAAATGACCGAATTCGTGTACCGTAACCAGCACACCAAAAACAAAAACAGCGGCTAAAATTGTAAGCATTTTACCTCCTTACGATAGTCGGCTAATCCTGCCGGCCTTCAGTCTGTAATTTAGCAATAACCCCTTGGGCTGCAGCACGTGCCCAGGCATCCGTTGCTTCAATATCCTCCAGCTGCGGGCGCAGAACATTGTTATGCTGCGCTGTAACCGTAGCAGTGATATAAGGGATATCAAGATATTTGATTTTGCCTGCCAAAAAGGCATAAACAGCCTCCTCATTAGCAGCATTGAAGGCACATGGCAGAGTGCCGCCGGCCTTACCGCAGTCAATAGCAATCTTCAAGGAAGGAAATGCTTCTAAATCAGGTGCTTCAAAGGTAAGATTACCCGCAGCAACAAGATCAAGCTGTTCAAAGCTGTAGTTGTAGCGCTCCGGCCAGCTCAAGGCGAACTGAATCGGCAGACGCATATCAGGCACACCCAGCTGGGCAATCACACTGCCGTCGCAGAATTCTACCAAGCTGTGTACAATGCTCTGCGGATGTACGACAACCGCAATTTTATCATAGGGCATATCAAACAGCCAATGTGCCTCCATAACCTCCAGACCCTTGTTGGCCAGTGTAGAGGAATCAAGCGTCACCTTCTGCCCCATACTCCAGTTTGGATGATTGAGGCATTGCGCCAGGGTAACATTTTCCAGCTCACTGCGTTTTTTACCGCGGAAGGGACCGCCGCTCGCCGTAATAATCAGGCGTTTGACTTCCTTTTCCGTACCGCCGCGCAGAGATTGGAAAATAGCACTGTGCTCACTGTCCACAGGAGTCAGGCTTACGCCGTGCTTACGCACGGCTTCCATAACAATGCTGCCGGCAGCAACAAGTGTTTCCTTATTTGCCAGCGCAATATTCTTTCCGCAGGCTATAGCAGCCAACGTCGGGCGCAGGCCGGCATAGCCTACCATAGAACCGAGAACGGTATCTGCTCCCTCGTAGGTAGCAGCAACCAGAAGGCCTTCCTCCCCGGCTAAGATTTCTGTCTTACCGTGATAGCGATCAGCCAAGCGTTTAGCAGCGTCCTTATCCGTCAAAACGGCAATATCAGGCTCAAACTGCTTAATCTGCTGCTCTAAAAGCTCATCGCTTTTATGCGCAGCCAAGGCACGTACCTTCAGCTTTTCAGGATTGGCAGCAGCAACCTCCAAGGTCTGACGACCGATAGAGCCTGTACTGCCCAAAATAGAAATATTCTTCATTTGTTATCCTCTATTCTTGAAACATAGATAAAGCGCTGATAATCATCAGCAGATAATACACAACCGGTGCTGTAAACAGCAGGCTGTCGAAACGGTCCAGCACACCGCCGTGACCGGGGAAAATCTTACCGGAATCCTTGATGTCAAAGCTGCGTTTGACAATGGATTCAATCAAATCGCCAACCGGAGCAAAAATTGCCACCGCCAGCGCCACTGCCACAGCATGCCACAAAGCAATGCCTAAGCAGATAATGCACAAAAACAGTACGGTCACAAAGCAGCCGACAAAGCCGCAGACAGCGCCCTCAAAGGATTTCTTCGGGCTGACGCTGCAGAACGGCGTCTTGCCGAAGGCACGGCCGAAGAAATAAGCAAAGGTATCGCTGGCCCAGGTGCCCAAAAGCACAATCCACAGGCAGATTTCGCCGTATTCAAATACACGGAAGCCCAAGTCGATATGCGGACCACCATCAAAGGAGCGCAACAAAATAATGTGCGCAAACAAAAGACCGCAGTACAGCATGCCCCATGCAGTAAGCGCACTGTTCTCTGCCCAATGCTGCTCACCTCGGTTGCAATGCAGCCACAGGCCCTCAATCGTACTGAAAATGAAGAACAGCGCTGTCAGCATCACAATAAATGCCAGCGTATAAACGCCCTCCAGCTCAAAATAATAGCCTGCACCGGCAACCAGCACCATCAGCACGGCACCCACGCCACCGGTCAGCGTATAGGCATGATAGCCCTTGTTCTCCACCATCTTGTGGAATTCGTACCAGGCTACAGCAGCCAAAACAGCAACAGCCGCATTAAAAAGCATACCACCCTTGGTGATAATGCCGACTGCTGCCACAATACCGATTACACCGGTAATAATACGTGTTAACATAGTTAAAATACATCCTTCTTTGAGTTATTAGATTTATTTGATCCCTGACGACGTATATGGCGTCTTTCCTATTTCCTCCAGGCAGCCAGGAAGATGCCAGAGACGAGGAAGGGCGACGACGCCGTACATACTCGTACTGCTAGGAGACCTGACGAAGTATATGGCGTCTTACTGGCTGACTAAGCCGCCGAAACGGCGCTCGCGCCCCTGATAAGCCAAAATCGCCTCCACCAGATGATCCGGCGTAAACTCCGGCCAGTACACCTTAGTCGTCCAGATTTCCGCATAAGCAATCTGCCAGAGCAAAAAGTTGCTGATACGCAAATCACCGCCCGGACGGATAAGCAGATCCGGCGCAGGCAGGCCCTTGGTATACAAATGGTTTTCGATCACATTATTATCTATATCGTCTACGGCCAGAGTACCGTTGGCAGCTTCTGCTGCAATGGTACGCACAGCATGTAGGATTTCTGCCTGTCCGCCGTAGTTTATAGCCAAATTCAAAATAATACCGGTGTTGTTTTTCGTTGCCTCGATTGCGTGGTCCATCTTCTGCTGTACAATCTCAGGCAGACCTTTACGCGAGCCGATAAAACGCACCTGTACGTTATTTTCGTTAAATTCATCAATTTCGTTGGTCAGATAACGGCTCAAAAGCTCCATGATAAAGTTTACTTCCGTCACCGGACGCTTCCAGTTTTCGGTTGAAAATGCATAAGCACTGATAACCTTAACTCCCAGCTTATCAGCTGCTCTGACAATAGTTTTCAGTGTTTCTGCTCCGGCCTGATGGCCAAAGGTACGCACCTTGCCCTGAGCCTTAGCCCAGCGACCGTTGCCGTCCATAATAATTGCAATATGCTGAGGAATATTCTGCATATCCAAGTCCTCAGTATGCATTACGATATTATTCTTAGTCTTATTTTTTGTTTGAAACAAGCCTCTAAACACAAGCATCAAGCCCTTCGCTAAAATTTGTAACTTGCTTTTAGTTTTCCTTACTTTTTTCCCTGATTAAAGAAGAGGCGAGCCTCCCCCTTGCGGGAGGCCGCCTTCCTGATTTTGCATTGCAGTCTTGAATTACTCAATAGCGCCAACCGGGCAGCTAGCAGCGCAAGCGCCGCATTCTACGCAGTCTTCACCGATTTCATATTTACCGTCAACTTCAGTAATAGCGCCAACGGGGCAGGTAGCAGCACAAGTACCGCAGCCTACGCATGCTTCTTTATCAATTTTCAGAGCCATTCTTCGCACCTCCTTCCTTATCTATACACAATGGTAAGAGCTAATCTATTAGCAGACAACTGCTGTTGTCTTACTACATATCTGCGCACCTCGCGCCCTTCAAAGTCTGCCTCGCTTGCACGCGGCGGCAGCAGAGGCTGCACCTCATAGGTGCAGCCTACGGCCTCCAGGCGACGGACAGCCTCCTCGAGAGGCAGTGCCAAAACCTGTGGAATTTCCATTATACTTCCATTACTTCTTTTTCTTTGTTAGCAGCTGCAGTGTCGATTTCCTTCATAACCTTATCTGTCAGCTTCTGTACCTTTTCAGTACCCTTCTTAGCCTCGTCCTCGGTAATTTCCTTAGCCTTTTCGGTCTTTTTGATAGCATCGTTGGCATCACGGCGCAGGTTACGGACTACAACACGGTATTCCTCAGCTTTTTTATGTACAACCTTAACCAGATCCTTACGGCGTTCTTCGGTCAGCTGCGGCAGGTTCAGACGAATGCAGATGCCGTCGCTGTTCGGGTTCAGGCCGAGGTCGGATTTCATAATTGCTTTTTCGATGTCCTTCAGGATGTTTTTCTCCCAGGGTTGAATAACAATCATACGCGGTTCCGGTACGGTTACGCTTGCAACCTGAGTTACAGGTGTCGGGGAACCATAATAATCAACCATAACCTTCTCCAGCAGAGAGGGAGTTGCACGGCCAGCACGCAGGCTTGCCAGATCTACACGCAGAGCAGCAACGGATTTTTCCATCTTGCTCTCGATACCGCTGATAATTTCATTAACTGTTGCCATTATTCCTTACCTCCTACCAGGGTACCAATTTTTTCGCCTGCAGCAGCACGCTGAATGTTACCCGGTTCATCAATATTAAATACTACAATAGGAATGTTGTTATCCATGCACAGGCTGATTGCAGTGGAATCCATTACGCTGAGATGACGTTTGATAACCTCGATGTAAGGCAGCTCATCAAATTTCTTCGCATCCGGATTAACTGCCGGGTCGCTGTCATAAACACCATCTACGCCTTTTTTAGCCATCAGGATAGCGTCTGCTTCGATTTCCGCAGCACGCAGAGCAGCGGTGGTATCGGTTGAGAAATAGGGGTTACCGGTACCAGCGGCAAAAATTACGACTCTTGCTTTTTCCATATGGCGGATAGCACGGCGACGAATGTAGGGTTCTGCAATCTGACGCATTTCAATAGCGGTCTGCACACGGGTCGGAACCTCTAAGTTTTCCAATGCATCCTGCAACGCCAAAGAGTTGATAACGGTTGCCAGCATTCCCATGTAGTCAGCAGTAGCACGGTCCATGCCTTTATTGCTGCCACTGAGTCCGCGCCAGAAGTTACCGCCGCCATTAACGATAGCAACCTCTACCCCTGTCTCAACTACAGCCTTGATTTGCTTAGCCAAGGCATATACTACTGTCGGATCAATGCCAAAGCCTTTTTCACCGGCCAGGGCTTCACCACTAAGCTTTAAAACTACACGTTTGAATTTCTTAAGTTCTGTCACGATAGCGACCTCCCATTTTTTACTTATTCCTATACTCTATTCAATAATTATACCAAAAATACCTGCTTTATTCTACCAAAAATTTTATGAAGAATTAGCGAAAGGAATTCCCCGGCTAATCTGACCATAGATAATTTTTCTGTTCTGGCAATATTATTATAACCAAACAGCGATATAATAGTTTTTATCATCTTATAAAGAGGGGAATGTTTATATGGAACATATAGAACGTAACGCACAAAAAAGTAACGCCACCCTGGCAATCTGCATCACCGCACTGTTTATGGCGCTCAATATTATGATGAGCTCCTTCGGTCTGCCGGTACCGGGCGGCCATTTATATCTCAATGATGTTATCATCTGCACGGCAGCAATTCTGCTGGACGACCCCAAGGCTGCCTTCATCGTCGGCGGCGTTGGTGCCTTCTTGGGCGATTTATTCTTCTACCCGACACCGATGTTCGTTTCTCTGGTTACTCACGGCATTCAGGCTGTTGTCATCTGCCTCTTGGCACACCGCGGCGGCAAAGTAAGCTTCAAGGGCGCTGCTCTCGGCGTAATTTTGGGCGCTGTTATCATGGTTGTGGGCTATTCTCTGGGACGTGCCTTTATTTACAGCACACCGCACTACGCTTACATCAAGCTACCCTACCAGATTCTGCAGGCAGCAGTCGGCGCTGTCGGCGGCCTGGTGCTTTGCTTCAAGGCCGGTCTGCTGGAGCGCTTCGACAAAATGTTCCGCAAATAATTTTTACCGCTAACACAAAAGCTGTTGTACGCAAGCAAACGTACAACAGCTTTTTTATTTGTGTCTGCGCGCTGCCCCGGCTTGGGCAGCAGACTACAGACCGCATTATTTTGTTGTGAAAATTACAGTGCATCCTTAAACACGCTGCCGCCGATAAATTCACGCAGGATAGAGTTATTAGGAATAACCTCATCCTCCAACGGCTTAACGTAGCTTAAAATGTTCAGCAGACGGCGCGCAGTAGTGTAGGCCATGCCTGCGGACTGCGGCACAGCACGCAGCAGCGGCTCCGCATATTTTTTCAGCACAGCTAATTCGTAAATCAATGTGGTATTGAAAATAATATCGGCACTGCTCTGGTACGGGAAGATGTATTTTTCTTCACCCTCACGCACGTCGGACCAGGTTTTCAGCGTAGTTTCCGCATCATGCGAACGGAACTGGCTGTCGCGCACCATACGGCGCAGCAGACGCATATCGGTAGTGCGGATACGGTTGTACTCATCAAAGGACATCGGCGTCAGCGCACTGACGTAAATTTTGATTTTGTTTTCCGCCGGCACAGACGGTGTCAGCTTTTCGTTTAGGCCATGAATGCCTTCAATAACCAAAACGGAATTTTCCTGCAGCTGCAGCTCATTACCGCGATATTCACGGCAACCGGTGCGGAAATTGTACTTGGGCATCTTAACCTTTTCACCTGCCAGCAAGCGATGCAGATGCTCGTTGAACAGCTCCAGGTCAATAGCCTCCAAACATTCAAAGTCATAGCTGCCATCAGCCTTACGTGGTGAATCTACACGATTTTTATAATAATCGTCCATAGATATAGCAATCGGACGCAAGCCGTTAACCGCCATCTGAATGCTCAGGCGCTGTGCCGTAGAGGTCTTACCGGAAGAGGACGGACCTGCGATCAGCACCAGCTTCAGCTCATGGTGATTTGCCAGGATATCGGCAATATTAGCCAGCTTCTTTTCATGCAGCGCTTCCGCTACCTGAATAATCTTTTCGGCATAGCCTAAATCAATAATTTTATTGAGCTTGCCGACAGTATTGCAATGAATCATGGCAGACCATTCTTCTGCCTCCTGATAAGTATCATTAAGGCGCGCCTGGTCTACAAAAGGCGGCAACACTGTCCAGTTGCCGTCATCAGGGTAATTGATAATTACACCATCAGCATACGGCAGCAGCTCAAAGTAAGGCACATAGCCGGCATCCGGGCACATGGGGCCGAAGAGATAACCGGGTACACCCTCCAGAATGTTAATCGTCAGCACAGTGTCATCAGGTACCTGGGCCAACAGCGCCAGATTGTCATCACTGCAGTTAGCGCAGGCCATATCAATAGCCTCCGATTTTGCCAGACGCAGCAGCTTAATAGGCTCCCTGCGTTCCACCATTTTGTGCATATAATCTTCGATGCTGCGGATATCCTCAGCGGTGAGCTTGCGCTCGCTGTTATCCTTACAGTAGAGCGCACTTCCCAGAGAATTGCGCACCTCCAGATGTACATCGGGATAAAGCTTTTTGGTTGCTGCAATCAGCATGAACAGCAGCGTGCGCACATAAACACGCATGCCTGTAGAATTGTTGACCTCGACAAAATCAACTGTGCCGTCAGCAGTCAACGGACGCTGCAGGTCACATTCCTCACCGTTATAGAGTCCCATAACGATGGGAGAAGCATATTTTGCACTAAAGCGTTTAGCTAGGGGCAGCAGTGTGCTGCCCTCCTCTACTTCGATAAATTGTCCATTGGACAACTGCAGCTTAAGCATTTTATTCGCCAACGGCTTGCATTGCAGCGTTGACCTTAGCAGCCATACCCTTGATTTTCTTCAGCGGTACAGCGCAAACAGCGATACGTACGCCTGCAGCCAGAGGAACTGCAAAAATATTGTCCTCGTGCAGCTTTTCGCAGATTGCATCCGGTTTTTTAGCGGGGATAGACAGGAAGAAGCCTGCTACATACGGCAGCATCGGCAGACCGCATTCTTCCGCTTCCTTGGTGAACAGGTCGGCACGTGCCTTAATCATCTGATAATAGTAATCACGCTCAGCGCAAACCTTGGCCAGCAGCTCAGGATCGCTGTAAATGGTTGCCAGAGTGCGCATTGCCGGACGGTTGATGTTGGACCAGGTTGCACGGCTGGTGTATTGGTTGATAGCAGCAAACTCGTCAATAACGCTCTTATCGGAGGAAACGCCGATCATTGCGCCGGTACGCTGACCGTACATGGTGAAGCCTTTGGACATGCTGTAGCCTACAATACAGAGAATGTTGGCAGGCAAGCCGGAAAGCTTTTTAAAGATTTTGCGTACTTCTTCTTTTTCGCCGGCATAATCAATGTATGCAACATCCAGGAAGAAAACGATGTTTTTGCCCGGTACGGCAGCTTCCTTCAGAATTGCCAGCACGCCGTCCATATCCTCGCCGCTCAGGCTGTAGCCGGTAGGATTGTGCGCCGGAGTGTTCAGCAAATACAGCAGGTTATCCTGCTTAGCGAGCAGCTCGTCAACCTTTTCCTTCAAAGCAGGCAGGTTGAATTTGTTGTTTTCGTCCAGCATTTTATAGGTGGTGAAATTGCGGCCCATATCCTGGCACAGCACCTTATAAGCGCCCCAGTACCAGTCGGAGCAGAGCACGGTATCACCGGTTTCGGTGTAGTTCCAGATAGCATGGTGGATAGCACCGGTACCGCCTGCGGTTGCTACTGCAGCAATGTAGCCTTCCGGACGTGAGTTGCCAAAGGCAGCAGTCAGAACGCAGTCCAGATATTCAGGCAGACCGCTGATAGGTGCGTAAGCAATCATTTCGTTGGTGGAAAGACCGCGGAAAACCTCCTCTACGGTCGGCAGGCAGACGAGCTTTTCATCCTCGTCCAAAATAGCGCCGATAGTAGCGTTGGTAACGGCATCCTTGCCGTATTTGGCAGCTGCTGCCACAGCAGCAGCGTTAGCTCCGAAAATTTTATCTTGGGCAGATTTGCCCTTAGCGTGTTTTGCAGCAATACTCATAGTCATAGTTAACTACTCCTTTCAAAATTACAAATCAATTACCGTAGCGCCACTGCCACCGGCCTCCAGCGCTGCCGTTTCCAGCTTCTTGACAAAGCGGTTGGTCGACAGATACGCTGTCAGTCCGGCGCGCAAGGCACCGGTTCCCTTGCCATGGATGAGTCGCAGCTGGCCGATACCGGCAATCAGTGCATCATCAATAGCTTTATCTACAACGGGAATTGCTTCATCCAGCGTCATCCCGCGCAAATCAATTTCCTGTTTGGCACTGCCCGATTTGGCAATGAACATCTGGTGTGCGTAATTGGCAGCAGCATTCTTGCTGAAGCCCTTGCGCTTTTTAGGCGCAGCATCGGTATGCGCAGGCTGTGCCTTGGTAAGCAGGCATTTTTTTGCCGGCACAGTCATTTTCAGGATGCCAACCTGCACTGTTACATCGTTGCCGTTGACATCGGTAATAATACCGTTCTTTCCTAAGGAAACAACAAAGACATTCAGGCCCTTCTTGGCCGTCTTGGCAGATAACGGTGCGCCCTCCGGCAGCGGTGCGTCCTCGCTCAATGTCTTGTTGAGCTTCTTGCGCGCTTCCTCTGCCGCCTGCTCCAGGCGCTTCGTATCGAAGTCAGCCTTCATGGAGCGCAGCTCCTTCAGCACTGCTTCGGATTCACGACGGCTGCGGCGATAAATCTCGTCCGCCTGCTCACGCGCCTTGCGCAGCATTTCATTCTTGCGGCGCTCAAACTCGCTCTTGGAGTAAGCCAGCGCGTTACGCAGCTGCTCGCTTTCACGGCGCAGGTCCTCAATCTCCTTGCTGCCGCTTTCATAACGGCGGCGTTCGCTGTCCAGCTCCTGCAGTACATTTTCCATATGCACATGCTCCTGATTCAGCAGCTCGCCGGCATTTTGGATAATATCCTCAGCCAAACCCAAGCGGCGGCTGATGTTGAAGGCATTACTGCTTCCCGGCACACCCATCAGCAAACGATAGGTAGGACGCAGCGACACGGGGTCAAATTCCACGCTGGCATTTTCCATACCCTCGTGACCGTAGGCAAAGGTTTTCAGCTCGCTGTAGTGGGTTGTCACCATCGTCAGCACGCCCTGCTCATGCAGGTGCTCCAGCATCGCCATAGCCAGCGCCGCGCCCTCGTTCGGATCGGTGCCAGCGCAGATTTCGTCAATCAGCACCAAATCTCCTGCTTTGACCTCGTTTAAAATACTGATTAAATTCGTCATATGAGCAGAGAAGGTTGACAGGCTCTGCTCAATGCTCTGCTCATCGCCGATATCCGCATAAACTGCACGGAACACCGGCAGCTTGGCACTGCTTGCGGGGATAAACAGACCGATTTGCGCCATCAGCGCAAAGAGGCCTACAGCCTTCAGCGCTACCGTCTTACCGCCGGTATTAGGGCCGGTAATCAGCAGCATGGTAAATTTATCACCCAGCTGTACGTCCAAAGGCACCACCGTATCCTTCGGCAGCAACGGGTGACGTCCCTGCGCAATTTCTACACCGCCGCTCAGCACCAGCATCGGGCGTACCGCATGCTGCTCCTGCGCCAGTAAAGCTCTGGCGCAGATAACGTCCAGCGTAGTAAAAATTTCCAGCGAAGCCAGCAGCGCCTTCGCCTCCGCGCCCACGTTCTGCGTGAGCTGACGCAGAATACGCTCGATTTCTTCGTGTTCCTCTGCTACATAACGCTTGATATCATTGTTCAGATTGACAACAGCCAACGGCTCAATAAACAGCGTTGCACCCGTACCGCTCTGGTCATGCACAATGCCGGGGAAATTCATTTTATATTCCTGCTTTACAGGAATAACGTAACGGTCACCGCGCATCGTCACAATGTTATCCATGAAGTACTTCTGGTTATTGGGGTCATGCAGAATGCTGTCGAGCTTTTCCTTCACGCGGTTTTTGGCAATCTGAATCGCAGTACGCAGACCGCCGAGCTTCGGCGAAGCGTTATCCTTGATTTCGCCATGCTCATCAATCGCACTGCCAATCTGCTTTTCCAGACGGCCGAACTGTGTAAGCTCCGCACCGTATTCAGCCAGATTAGGCGCAGTTTCCGCATTTTCCGCAGTGAAATCCTTCATCGAAGCAAAGGCCTGCACCGTTGTCTGGATATGCTGCAGCTCCTCCGGCTCCAGAACGCTGCCAAGCTCCGCGCGCTTCACGTCAGCAGTAATATTGAACGCACCGCCGAAGGGGAAACGTCTGCCTTCATCCAGAATGCGCAGCGCTTCCGCAGTTTCCTCCTGCAGGCGCTTAACCTTACTGAATTCACTTTCGATCTGCAGGGAAATTATTGCCTGCTTGCCTAAAAAGGTTGCGGCCTTGGAGGCCAGCATATTTTTTACTTTATCAAATTCTAATGTTTTTACAGCAAAGCGTGCCATAGTTTTTTGCACCTCTAAATCTAAATCATAATATATTATTATAGCACAAAAGAGCCACTCTGCTCAATATCATGCAGTTTTATACAAGCCTGTGTCACTATCTTTGTCACAATATAACAGGAATCAGAAAGTGACAAATAGTTAACTGTTTATCTATTCTTCTAACCGCACACAAAATCTATCTTTATGTATCAGCTAAATTCTACCTGGTTGAACTAAGTAGTGTCATAAAGTTTGTTTGAAGCTATTTTTTTGTTTTCTCGTACCAGGGTTTAGTAAACCATAAAGAGTATAAGAGCATCAATGCAAACGGTGCAAATATAACTAAATAAACTATTGTATTCGTACCTATTGATGTCATAGTAGCTGCATACAATATGAATAAAGAACTTAATGTCCCCAATAATTTAGACATTTTGTGCACCTCCAAAACTAATTGCTATATTTATACTTTTTTCACCGTTCTGCTAACTGTTGTTCTCTCGCTTTCTAAAGGATTTATGCCTAAAACATCTTCTACATTTAGAAGGAAAAAATTATATTGGCATTATCGATGTACCAAGACTGCATAAAAACGTAATCCGTTAAAAGTGCAGGCATCACTTGGCGATAAACAGCTCACCGTCACGCTCGTAGGCATAGCATTCCTGCTGCAAAACACGGGCAATGCGCACAAAATCATCGGCCACATCGGCATCGGTATAAGCCACCAGCAGCTTTTCCGCATAGCTGCGTCCCTTATAATAGCCCACGACATCCTGCACGAAAAAGCCGTCCGTATGCTTATACAGCACCTCAGCGAAATCGTCTATCACCTGCTGCCATGGAGCAGGCTTTAAAGCACCGTTCTCATAAACAGCGCAGGGAATATGAAAAACGTATCTGTGCACCAAGGCACCTCCTTCAACCCTCTTTATACAAAAACGGCCACCGACAGACGCTTTGCTGCCAATGGCCGTTTATTTTTCTGACTCACTGCAACAGCAGCTCAGAGCTACACTAATTTAGTTTTCGTGATGGCGTTCCTTGTTCTTGCGCACATATTCCATGATAATACCGGCAGTTTCTTCAATCGCACGGTTGGAAACGTTGATAATCTGGCAGTGCAGACGGCGCATAATGCCCTTAGCATAAGCCAGCTCGTCATCAATACGCTTCATATCGGCATAGGTCGCAGTATCGGACAGGCCCATGGTTTTCAGGCGCTCGCTGCGGATTTCGTTCAGCTTGAACGGGTCAATCAACAGGCCGATAATCTTATATGGAGGCACCTTGAAGAGCTCTTCAGGCGGAGCCAGCTCCGGTACCAGCGGCACGTTGGCAACCTTAATCTGCTTATGTGCCAGATACATACTCAGCGGAGTTTTGGAGGTACGGGAAACGCCGATAATAACAACGTCCGCCTTCAACAGGCCCAGAGGATTTTTACCGTCATCGTATTTAACGGCAAATTCCACAGCCTCAACACGCTTGAAGTATTCGTGGTCCAAAGAGTGAATCAGGCCAGCCTGATTTTTCGGCAGCAGACCGGTAGACTTTTCGATGGATTTCAGCATCGGTCCCAAAACGTCAACTACCTCAACATCACTGCTCATAGCCTTGTCCGCCATATGCTCGCGCAGCTCCGGCGATACGATTGTGTAACAGATAACCGCATGATTAGCTGCAGCCTCTTCTACAATTTTATCAATCTGTTCCTTGTCCTTAACGTAAGGAACACGGATAACATCAAATTTTTCTTCTACGAACTGACTGGTGGTTGCCTTAACTACGGATTCCGCAGTTTCACCAATAGAGTCAGATACAGCATAAATAACCGGATTAAGCTTCGTTATTATGATAATTACCCCCCTTACCCTCAGCCAGATCTACCAGCAGACGAGTAAAATTAGTTTTTGTGATACGTCCCAGCACCTGATACATGCGCTTCTTTTCATCAATGATTTTGACTACCGGCAGACAGTCGATTTCATTATCAATCAGTCTGCGTGCTGCCGAAGCGGCAGGCTCATCCGGAGTAGCCACAATGATTTTGGAAATCGGCGTCATCACCATGACCACGGGAATATCACGCAAATCATTATTATTGATAGCAGCCTTCAGTAAATCCTTTCGCGATAAAATGCCGTTCAGCATGCCTTCCTCATCCAGCACGAACACCGTTCCGACATCCTCCAGAAACATGGTAACAACTGCTTCGTAGGCGCTCTTGTCATGTTTAATCGCTACCGGTACCGACTGCAGATCCTGCACAGTAATAGCAGAAATTTCTTCCATCAGCATACCCAAAGTATTTTTACCGGTATAAAAATAACCAACCTTCGGTCTCGCATCAAGAATACCGCCCATAACAAGGATTGCCAGATCACTGCGTAAGGCAGCGCGGGTTACATTCAGCCTTTCGGCTATATGCTCGCCGGTAATAGGTCCGTCCAGACGTACAATTTCAGCAATTTGCTTCTGCCTGTTGCTTAAAGCTATGATCTTCACACCCTTTCTGTCTAATACAATAGTCTATAATATAGGTATAGTATACACTATTAACAGAAAAAATGCTAGATTGCGTCACAAATAATTTCTGCAAATTTTAGCTGTATAGCTTAAATTTCTAATTATGCTATTTTTATCTGCGCCCCTTGTCCTGACCGTGACCGCTGGGAATGTAATAGCGCGTTCCCACCAGCTCATCAGGCAGATACTGCTGCTCCACCCAGCCTCCGGGAAAATTGTGCGGATACTTGTAATCTATGCCGTGCCCCAGCTTGGCGGCACCGGGATAATGCGCATCACGCAAGTGCTTGGGCACGCTGCCGCAGTTACGGTTACGCACATCCGCGCGCGCCTTGGCAATGCCCATATAGGCAGTGTTGCTCTTAGGTGCATTGGCGATATAGCACACAGCCTCCGCCAACGGTATCTGCGCCTCAGGCCAGCCGACAAAGTCGGCAGCCTGCGCCGCAGCGTTGGCTACCACCAGCGCCTGCGGATCCGCCAGGCCCACATCCTCCGCCGCACAGATAACGACGCGACGCGCCACAAAGCGCACGTCTTCACCGCCCTCAATCATACGCGCCAGATAATGCAGCGCCGCATCAGCATCGCCGCCGCGCATGCTCTTGATAAAGGCGCTGATGATATCGTAATGCTGGTCGCCCTTTTTATCGTAACGCTGCAGCGCTGTACCAATAACGCTGCGCAGCGTTGCCACCGTCAGCACACGCTCGCCCTCCTCCGGCAGCATGAACTCAGCCTGCTCCAGAATGTTCAGCGCACTGCGGGCATCGCCTGCCGCAAAATCGGCAATAATCCTCAGCGCCTCAGGCTCCGCTTTAAAGCTGCCGGCAAAACCACGCTCCGGGTCGGCAATCGCACGCTCTAAAATCTGCTGAATCTGCGCTGCCTGCAGCTTTTCCAGACGCACCACCTTCATACGCGAAAGCAGTGGCGAATTGATTTCGAAGAAAGGGTTTTCGGTAGTAGCACCGATGAGCACTATCGTTCCGTTCTCAACGTAGGGAAGCAGTACATCCTGCTGCGCCTTGTTGAAGCGATGAATCTCGTCGATAAACACGATAGTACGGCCGCATCCGTTGCGTCTGTCCTCCTGCGCCTTGGCGATGAGCTTGCGCAGCTCGGGCACACCGCTGGAAACGGCATTGATGGCCTCAAACTTTTCACCGGTAACATGCGCGATGACCTTCGCCAGCGTTGTTTTGCCTGTTCCCGGAGGTCCGTAAAAGAGTACGGACTGCAGCACATCACGCTCAATCATACGGCGCAACGGACTGCCTGCGCCCACGGCGTTCTCCTGCCCTACAAAGTCGCTGAGGCGTTCGGGACGCATGCGGTCAGCCAAAGGCTTTGTCTGTCGCTTTTCAGTTTCAAATAAATTACCGAATAGATTTTCCATGATCGTCACTCTCTATTTTATTCCAAATCCAGATTCTCTAATTGCTTGAGCTGATCTCTTCTGGCATAAATAACTGCGATTACATTCACTAATTTATTATATTCATCAATCCAATAATAAACCAGGAAATTCTTCACAGGAAATCTACGCACACCTTTTTTTCTGCAATTTGCTTCCTCAACTAAAGCATACATACCAGGAGTCCACTGTAAAAGCAAAATTTCTTTTCTAAAAGTCGCCAAAAGATTTTTGGCAGCTTTCGGTGACATCAGCTCATAAGCTATATAATCTCTGATTGTTTCCATCTGCCTATAAGCATCATGCGTAATATTAACTCTGTACTGTTTTTCCATTAGCTACAGACCTCGCATAAGCTTATCCATTGCTTCTCCAAAAGGAATACTCTCTCCTCTTTTAGCCTGCTCCAAGCTGGCACTAATCATTTGCTCAAATTCTTCATCACTCATAGAATCGCGTGTCGGCAAGCTATGCGGTATGGTAACAGCAAAAGGTATACCACGTTTCAGGATAACCTGCCTATAAGTCATGTTAATAAACGATGATGCAGAAATACCTAATTGTTCTAAGATTGCCTCTGCCTGAGCTTTAATATCAGGCTCAACTCTTACACTTACATTTGCACTTTTGGCTACCATAGTAATCCCACCTTTCACACTCATTATAGCATCAATGTATTGCAAAACGCAATACATTGATTTTTGGCAAAAATTAATCCCCACAATGCCGTCCAGCTCCGTGTTTTGAACCTGCATGTGCAGGTGGGTGCCTTCCCTACCAATCGCAAACGTCCACTCAAAGGAGGCATGTTTTTGAAAGAAGGAGTATCAGGCTCCCTAGGTTAGAGTGTTGGCTCAAAACCTTTGGAGCAATGTAACGAACATCGCAGGGGTATAATTAACAACTATTCTTCAATTGTCTTTAACTTCTATCGACATACATATAATACCAAAAATGGAAGCGTTTTTCAACGCTTCCATTAAAAATTTTTGAATATTTATTTTGCTTTATCCTCTTGACAGAAGCGGTCTAAAGTGCTTATTTGTCTTCTTTGTCCTTCTTCATCAGCAGGCTGGTCTTGATGTGCAGCTCACGCAGCTGTTTTTCATCAACATCGTTAGGAGCCTGAGTCATCAGATCGGATGCGCTCTGAGTTTTCGGGAAAGCAATTACGTCGCGGATAGAATCGCGCTGAGCCATAATCATGATCAGACGATCAAGACCGAATGCCAGACCACCGTGTGGCGGAGCACCGTATTCGAATGCGTTCATCATGAAGCCAAACTTCTCTTGTGCTTCCTCATCGGACAGGCCGATAGCTTCGAATACCTTCTTCTGTACGTCGCGGCGATGGATACGGATGGAACCGCCGCCGATTTCGGTGCCGTTCAGAACCATATCATAAGCCTTAGCATATACCTTGCCGGGGTTGGTCAGCAGCAGCGGCAGGTCCTCGTCACGCGGAGCGGTGAACGGATGGTGCATTGCAACATAACGTTTTTCTTCCTCGTTGTACTCGAACATCGGGAAGTCAACAACCCAGGTGAAAGCCAGCTTATCTGGATCAATCAGACCACGGCGTTTAGCCATTTCGATACGCAGTGCGCCCAGAGAAGCTGCAACTACGGACGGTTTATCAGCAACGAAGAGCAGCAGGTCGCCTGCTTCAACTTCAGCAGCCTTTTTGATTGCTTCAATGTTTTCATCGCTGAAGAATTTAGCGATGGAGGATTTTACGCCGCCTTCTGCCGGGAATTGCAGCCAAGCCATACCCTTAGCACCGTAGATGCCGCAGAATTTAACGAGCTCGTCCAGCTGACGACGCGGAATATCTGCATAACCCTTAACGTTGATGCATTTTACCTGACCGCCGTTAGCGATAACATTGTTGAATACCTGGAAGGTGCAGCCTTTAACAGCTTCGCTGACATTTTTCAGCTCCATGCCGAAGCGCAGGTCCGGTTTGTCGCTGCCGAAACGATCCATAGCATCGTCCCAGGTCAGACGTTGGAAAGGAATCTGGATATCCTTGCCCAGAGCACCCTTGAAGATGTGGTGGATTAAGCCTTCCATCAGCTCCAGGATTTCGTCAACTTCCATGAAGGACATTTCCATGTCCAGCTGGGTGAATTCCGGCTGACGGTCAGCACGCAGGTCCTCATCGCGGAAGCAGCGTGCGATTTGGAAATAACGCTCCATACCAGCTACCATCAGCAGCTGTTTAAAGATTTGCGGAGATTGCGGCAGTGCATAGAACTTGCCGGGGTTTACACGGCTCGGAACGAGGTAGTCACGAGCACCCTCCGGAGTGGATTTACACAACATCGGAGTTTCAATCTCGAGGAAATGATTATCATCAAGATAGTCACGCATCAGCTTAGCAACCTTGTGACGCAGAATCAGATTGCGTTGCATTTCCGGACGGCGCAGGTCCAGATAACGGTATTTCAGACGCAGGTTTTCATCGGTGTCAATGCCGTCTTTAATGTAGAACGGAGGAGTTTTAGCACCGTTCAGCACTTCGATATCATGTGCCAGTACTTCGATAGTACCGGTAGGAATGTTTTCGTTGATGGTGTCCTCATCACGCAGACGTACATTACCAATTACTTTGATAACATATTCGTTACGGATGTCCTCGGCAGTTTTGAAGCTGCTGCCTGCGCTTTCGGGATCGGCAACAACCTGCACGATACCGCTGCGGTCACGCAAATCGATAAAAATCAATCCGCCGTGGTCACGTCGTTTAGCAACCCAGCCGCACAGTACAACCTGTTCGCCGGCTTGCTCCTTGGTCAGCACACCACAATGATGGCTGCGTTTTTCATTAATCATCTTTAGCACCTCTACTTATAAAGTATTGAAATAACTAATAATATCATTAACAGCGATTTCATGTTGCTCGCTTGTTGCCATGTTACGCACAGTAACGGCATTACGGCTGAGCTCATCCTCGCCAAATATTAACACTTGCTTAGCTTGGAATTTGTTGGCCTGCTTCATCTGGGACTTCATGCTGCGGCCGTTAAAGTCGTATTCAACTTTAAAGCCTGCGCGACGCAGATCAATGGCGGTTTTGAAGGCCAGCGCAAAGTTTTCCTGCTTGGGGCAGACAACATATGCGTCAATGCTTTCATCAAATTCGGGCAGCAGATTCTGCTTCTCCAGAGCCAGCAGCACGCGCTCCATACCCATAGCAAAGCCGATGCCGGGGCGGGCTTCGTCACCACTGATTTCCTGTACCAGTCCGTCGTAACGGCCGCCGCCGCAAACAGCGCTTTGTGCGCCCAGCGGAGCGTACTGGATTTCAAAAGCAGTTTTTGTATAATAATCAAGGCCACGCACAAGATTGTGGTCAACCTCATATTCAACACCTGCAGCGGTCAGCAGCTGCTTCAGGCCCTCAAAGTGTTCCTTGCATTCATCGCACAGGCATTCCTCCAGGCTCGGTGCGCCCTCGCCCAGCTCATGGCAATGCGGATTTTTGCAGTCCAAAAGGCGCAGCGGATTGCGGTCGAAGCGGCCCTGGCAATCCTTGCACAGCTCGTCAAAATTAGGCTTAAAGAAAGCCTGCAGCTTTTCTCTGTGCTGCGGACGGCATTTGGGGCAGCCTACGGAATTGATTTTCAGCTTCAAATCCTTCAGGCCCAGGCTCTGCAGTACCTGCACAGCCAGCAGAATAATTTCCGCATCGACATTCGGACCGGTTACGCCCAAAGCTTCCACACCGAACTGGTGGAACTCACGCAGACGGCCTGCCTGCGGACGGTCATAACGGAACATAGGTCCGATGTAATAGAACTTCGTGGCAGCGTCATCCTTGCTCAGCTTATGCTCAACGTAAGCGCGGACAGCACTGGCGGTGTTTTCCGGACGCAGGGTAATACTGCGGTTACCACGGTCGGTAAAGGTATACATTTCCTTTTCAACAACGTCGGTGGTATCACCGATACCGCGTTGGAACAGCTCTGTATGCTCAAACACAGGAGTTCTGATTTCTTTGTAGCCATATTGTGCGCAAATCTTGCGCATGGTTTCTTCCAGATAACGCCATGCGTTAACGTCAGAAGGCATAATATCCTTCGTACCTCTGGGTGCTGTTGTCAGCATAGTCTATCCTCTCCTAACGGCACTTGCGCCTATTACAGGTCTGTGCCTTCTATATTAAACAAATCACGGCGACGCTCTGCCAGCTCCTGCAGGCGCGCCCCATACACTGCCACATTTTTCGGCATATTCAGTTTATGCAGATGGTGTCCGTCAGGCAAAGGCACCTTGCTGGCAGATGCAGGTCCCACACCAATCACCGGATGACGTTCCTCCATCATCTGGATATTATAGATACTTTCCGTACCGGGCTTGGCATAACCGATGTTTGCCAGATGCCCCAGCATATAATGCTGGCGATACAGATAGTACGGCTCTAACCCTATCGCAGCTGCCATCTCAGCGGCCCGCTGCACCATTTTTTCCGCTGCCTGCGTAGTAAGCACTGCCTGCTCCTGCTTTTGAAAGAGCGGCGCGCTGCGCTTCAGCGTAAGCGTATGCACAGTAAGATTCTCCGGCGCCAGCTCCACTGCCTGCTCCAGAGAATATGCAATCTCCTGCTCCGTTTCCTGCGGCAGACCGATAATCAGATCAACATTCACAACAGGAATCCGGCTTTTGCGCACAAGCTCATAGGCATTGTAAAAATCCCTGACGCTATGACGCCTGCCAATCAGCTGCAGCGTTTTATCATGGAAGCTCTGCGGATTGACGCTGATGCGTTTCACCCCCGCCGCCTCCATCGCCGCCAATTTAGCGGCACTGAAGCAGTCCGGGCGACCGGCCTCTACCGTGAACTCGCGCAGATGCTGCAAGCCTTCGCAGTTGCTTTGCAGCAGTTTTCGTTCCACTGCCTGCAGCAGACGTGCAAATACCTTATCACTCAGGCTCGTAGGCGTACCGCCGCCGATATAAAGTGATTTTACACGCAAGCTATGCATACCTATTAATTGTACCACATTTTGCAGGTCTTGTTCAATCATATTTACAAAGTTTTGCTGAGATTCTTCATCCTGCGGCACAATTCCCGCCGGGAACGAGCAATAGCTGCAGCGCGAAGGACAATACGGCACGCCGATATAAATACCGGTATCCGTAAGGCGCGTACTGTCGCTGAGGATATGCTTCTGCTTCAGAGCAATGTCCGCAAGCAGCCTTCCCTGCGCCATTGGCAGCAAATAATTTTCGCTCAGATATTCCGGCAAGGCTGCAGCCTCTACGCCGCTGTCAAGCAGCTTATGCGCCAGCTTCGTCGGGCGCACGCCTGTGAGAATGCCCCAGGGCAGCTTAGGCTGCAGACCGGTAAGCTCGGCAAAAACCTTCAGCACGACAAGCTTCACGCAACGCGTTACCTCGCCGCTCGCCGCAGCTTCGCTGCAGGGCTCGCTCGCTGTAAAGCTTTGCTCCGCACCTTGCAGGCAGGCGCTGACGCAGCCGTGCTCGCGCGCAAGCGTCAGCGTCAGCGCAGCGGACGGAGCCGGCTGATAGCCAAAAAATGCGGCCATGTCGCTCACAGGCCGCGCAGCATCAAGCTCCAATGTATTACGTAAGCAAAAAAACATTTAATTCTCCCGTCCTTCACCGGCATGCCACAGCTGCTTGTACAGCACTCTGTAGATTGCTGCTACCGGCACGGCAAAGACCATACCGAGAATACCGAACAGCTTAGCACCGATGAGTAGGCTGATAATCAAAACTACAGGATGCAAATCAATCTTCTGTCCCATGAGCTTAGGCATAATAAAATTAGCATCCAGCTGATAATATACCAGATAAAAAAGCGCTACATGGAAGGCAGCCTCCGGCGCCTGACCGTAGGCAATAAATACAGCAGGCACAGCGCCCATCAACGGGCCGACTACCGGTACCGTTTCGGCAAGGATGGCCCAAAAGCCGAGCACCAGCGGAAAGTCAATACCCAAAAAAGCCGTGCCGATGGTAATAACGAAGCCGGAAATCAGGCTCAGCTTGCCCATACCGCGCACATAGGCGCTCATGGTTCTGCCGATTTCGTCCACAACCTCCGCCGCCTTCTCCTGCGCGTCGTAGTTGAACAGATTAATCACCATCAAGCGCAGCTCACGCCAGTCCTTAAGAAAATAAAAGGCAAGGAAGGGCACGATAATCAGGCCTATCAAGCTCTGCACAATTCCCAGGCTGGACTGGACAAGATTACGCAGCACCGTTCCCACAAAGCCCATCGCCCAGTTCAGCAGGCCGTTGACCAGCATATTGAAGTCGGACGGCAAGAGCGGAATAGTAGACGGGTCCTTAAGCATGCTGTCCAAATCCTGAATATTGGATTTGGCGGCCAATGCCGGCAGCTTTTGCAGGAACTCGTTCATCTGCCCGAAGAGCGGCAAAATAATGAAGCCGATAATCATAAAAATAAAGATACAAAAGGCCAGTAACGCCAGGATAATCGCCACCACACGTGACAGCTTAATCATGCCATGCGCCATGCGCACCTGCGCGATAGCATTAACTAGCGGATAAAGTGCAAAGGCCAAGCCTACTGCCAGCAGTAGCGGCAGTAAAAAGCCAGCCATTAAATATAAAACATAAGAGATTGCCGTAACAACACCCAGCTTAAAAAAGGTGCTTTTACGTATTTGAGGCCAATATTTCAGCATGATGTTTTATTGCAGAAACGGGTTTCTGCGACGCTCCCAGCCCACGGTAGTAGTAGGTCCGTGCCCCGGCAGCAGCTTAACATCGTCATCAAGCACCATCAGCTTTGCTTTGATGGACTTAATGATAGCACTGTAGCTGCCTCCCGGCAAATCGGTGCGTCCGATAGATTCACAGAAAATAGTATCACCGGCAAAAACTACCTTGCCCGGCGCGTAGTAATAACAGAAGCCACCCTTGGTATGTCCCGGCGTAGCAAAGGCTTCAAACTTCATGCCTGCCAGCTCCAGCACGTCACCGTCATGTACAAGGTGGTCTGCAGGCTCATTTTTCAATTCTTCACCGATAAAGAAGGATAGGTTTCTGTTCGGCTGTGTCAGGCAGTCGGCATCATCCTCGCCGATATATACCGGCGCACCGGTAGCCTTGCGCAGCTCTGCCAGCGCACCGATGTGGTCGCTGTGGCCATGAGTCAGCACAATAGCGACAACCTTGGCCTTAGCCTGCTCAATCATTCTCTTGATGGTCGGGTAATCTCCGCCCGGATCAAAAATAACACCTTCGCCAATGTTTTCATTTACAGCAAAGTAACAGTTGGTAGCAAGCATACCTGCTTCAACATGATAAATCTTCATTCTTCAACCTCCGTTGATAAATCTATGCACAATATAATTATAACAGCTTCGTGCTGTCCAGCAAAATAGTTACCGGACCGTTGTTCACCAGCTCTACCAGCATATGCGCGCGGAAAATGCCTGTTTCTACCGGCAGGCCTGCCTTACGGCAGCCGTCGACAAAGCGCTCATAATAGGCATTGGCCACATCAGGCGCCGCTGCCGCCGTAAAGGACGGGCGCTTGCCGTGGCGGCAGTCACCGCACAGGGTAAACTGCGAAACCGCCAGAATAGCACCGCCAACATCCTTCACCGACAGGTTCATCTTACCTGCCTCATCCTCAAAAATGCGCATACCGCAAACCTTGTCGATAATATAAGCCAAATCCTTATCGGTATCGCCCTCAGCGACACCCAGAAGCACCAGCAGGCCCTTCTGTACCTCGCCGGTAATCTTTTCATCTACAGTAACACTGGCGTGGTCTACACGCTGCACAACTGCTCTCATTTCTTCTTGCCTCCGCTGCCGTTCGCCGTAGAAATCAGGCGTTCAACAGAATAAACACCCTTCATGCGGCGGATACGGTTCATAAAATACTCCAGCTGCTCCAGGCTCATGATATCAAGTCCCATGTGCATGGTAGCAATTTTATTCTTATCTGTATGACATGCAAGCGAGAAAATATTAATCTTCGTTTCGCTAGTCACATTCATAATATCGCTCATCAGTCCTGTTCTGTCTACGGACGTAATCACGATGTTAACCTTATAGACATCATCAATGCCTACATCCCAGGCAACCTCAATTAAGCGACGCTGCTCCTCGGGATTATTGGTCAGGATATTAGGGCAGTCCGCACGGTGTACGGAAATACCGCTGCCGCGTGTAATATAGCCGATAACCGGGTCGCCGGGAATCGGGTTGCAGCAGCGCGCCAGCTTAACCATGATGCCCTCCTCGCCCTTAACGAGAATGCCGTGGCTGGCCTTAGCCTTAGACTTGCGCGGCTTCAGCTCTGCCAGTACCTGCGCCAGGTCCTTGGTGGTTTCCAGCTTCTGCTCTTTTTTATAGACCTCTACCAGCTTGGACATAACCGTGTTCAGCGTAACACCGCCATAGCCAAGTGTTGCCAGCAAATTTTCATCGGAATCGATACGGATTTTGCTGCCTGCTTCCTTCAGCTTTTCCGGAGCCATCAGCACCTTAGGCTCGTAGCCGAGACGTTTAACCTCACGCTCCAGCATTTCACGGCCCTTGATGATATTTTCCTCACGGCGCTCCTTCTTGAACCAGCTTTTGATTTTATTGCGTGTATCCGAAGAGCCGACAACGTTAATCCAGTCACGGCTCGGGCCATTGGACTGCTTGGAGGTGATAACCTCTACGATATCGCCGTTCTTCAGCTGATAGTCAAGCGGTACAATGCGTCCGTTGACCTTGGCACCTACGCAGCGGTTGCCTACATCCGTATGGATGCGGTAAGCGAAGTCAATCGGAACACTGCCTACAGGCAGGTCAATAACATCTCCGCGCGGCGTAAAGACAAAAACCTCATCGGCAAAGATATCCATCTTGACCGTGTTGACAAAGTCGCGCGAATCATTCATATCCTTGTGCCATTCCAAAAGCTGACGCAGCCAGCTCAGCTTGGCATCAAAACCCTTATCACCGCTAGCAGAAGGCTTGCTGCCGCCGCTTTCCTTATAGCGCCAATGCGCAGCGATACCGTATTCGCTGATGCGATGCATCTCAAAGGTGCGGATTTGAATTTCCAGCGGCTGACCGCCGTTAGACAGCACAGTAGTATGCAAGGACTGATACATATTGGATTTCGGCACCGCTACATAGTCCTTGAAGCGGCCCGGAATAGGACGCCACATGCTGTGTACGATACCCAGCGTTCCATAGCAGTCCTTAACGGTATCTACCAGCACACGAATAGCCAGCAGATCATAAATCTCGCTCAGCTGCTTGTGGTCACGCAGCATTTTCTTATGAATGCTGTAAAAGTTTTTCGGTCTGCCCTGAATTTCGCAGCGGATACCGGCCTTCTCGACAGCGTCCTTCAACGTTGTCATAGCCTCGTTAATCATATCCTCGCGCTCACGGCGTTTTATTTTTACCTGCTCTACCAGGTCGTAATAAATATCCGGCTCCATATAACGGAATGCCAGATCCTCCAGCTCCCATTTAATGGTATAGATACCAAGACGATGTGCCAACGGCGCATAAATCTCCAATGTTTCCCGGGAAATAGACTGCTGCTTATGCACCGGCATATACTTCATCGTTCGCATATTATGCAGACGGTCAGCCAGCTTAATCAGTACCACACGGATATCGCGTGCCATCGCCAAAAACATTTTGCGATAGTTTTCAATCTGGCGGTCTTCCTTGGAAATATATTCGATTTTGCCCAGCTTGGTAACACCGTCTACCAGGTTTGCTACTACGGTGCCGAACTGCTCTTTGATATATTCCAGCTTGTAATCCGTATCCTCTACCACATCATGCAGGAAGGCAGCAGCCAGTGTTTTATCATCCATCTGCAATCCCACAAGGATGCTTACAACGCCAATCGGATGGATGATGTACGGTTCACCGGATTTACGTGTCTGCGCAGCGTGTGCCTTGGCTGCCAGCTCATAGGCCTTACGGACAAAAGCTACCTGCTCCGGCGTAAGATATTCTTCTATACGCGCAAACAATTCATCTATATCAGTAATATTAGTTATTGCGTTTGTCGAGGGCATTCTCCCCACTCCCATCTGCACTTCATCAGCAGCGCAACAACTCGTGCTGACTCAGGCGGTAATTTTCTTTATAAATGTGCTCCAAACGCTCTCTTTCCTGCTGCAGGGTTACATATAGGGGTGCATCCTCCAGCGAGCAGCGTTTAATAGCAGCTTTTTCTATTATACCATTATTATAGCGGATAAAGCCAAGCTCTTCCATAATTTTTACAGCTTGTTCACTTATTTGTTCCGCATGAGCAGACAAAAGCTCATCGATGCTCACGGTCGTCCGCATTTTGAGTGCATTCATCACCAGCTTATAGGCCTGCATCATCGCATCCCTGTCCGGATGCGTCAAAGCCAGGCGCTGCAGCTGCTCCTGCAAATCCGGTTGATTAAAGAGCATGGTCACATGTTTTGCTCCCTGTCGGCGCAGTCTGCGCATAATATCCGCCAGCGGATAAGCAGGCAAATCCAGCAGCACTATTTCTTCGGCCTGCTGCAGCCTTTCCTTACTCAACCCGGCAGCCTCCTCATAGGAAGCCAGCTCCAGATAATCCCCCGCAGTCTGCAGCACCTCGGCGGGCAGCGACTGCTTATCTTCTGTATAAGCAAGCACCTTGTTATGCACCTTGGCCAATCCCAGCAGCAGACGCCATTTATCATCGGCAGCCTGACGCATATCCCCCAGCGTCATTTGCTGACGAATGCTTACAGCCTGCAGCTGTACACTCGTTTCATTATTCCAGACATTTATTTTCGGCTGAAAGGCAACATCAGCCACCATATTTTCAAACATATACGGCAACAAATCCGCATTATTCCACATCAGTCCGCGATAAGAATTGTAGCCCTTATCCAGCACAAACTGCAGATGATTGCGCTCCTTGCCCATAGCGCGCTGATTATGCAGCAGCGCCTGACGGAAGGCAAATACAGGTGCCTGGTTTTCGCAGCCGCAGGGTTCCAAGAGCGCCAGCTGCTCCAAATCCCTGATGCTGATTTCACTGCTGCCGCTCAAAACACAGTCAATGGCCTGATGCGGCAGATAATCCTCCGGACGCAGCTTTTGCGCAACGTATTCGCGGAAACGGCGCTTAAATTCCGGCAACAGCTCTGCCGGCAACGTGAGGCCCGCTGCCTGATGGTGACCGCCGTACTGCGTCAGCAAATCACGCTCGGCATCTATCGCCTCGTAAAGATTAAGCGCCGGAATACTGCGGCAGCTGCCCTTGGCAACTCCGTTGTTCAGGCTGATAAGAATCGTCGGCAGGTGGTACTTGTCTACCAGGCGCGACGCCACGATACCGATAACGCCCTGATGCCAGCCTTCGGAAGCAAGCACGATTGCCGTATCAATATGCTTTTCCTGCGCCAGCTGTGCTTCCGCCTCATCCATAATCTGACGGCTGATTTCCTGACGCAGAGTATTTTCACGGTTAAGCTCGGCGGCAATCTGCTCCGCCTTAACGCTGTCGTCGGTTACCAAAAGCTCCACCGCCAGCTGCGCATGCTCCAGCCTGCCCACGGCGTTCAGGCGCGGCGCCAGACCAAAGCCGATGTTATCGGAAGCAATGCCCGTTGCAGGACAGCCGCTGGCCTTAATCAAAGCACGCAGGCCAACCAGCTTCGTTGTTTCCATTGCCTTCAAGCCACGGCGCACCAGCTCGCGGTTTTCGCCGATGAGCGGCACAATATCCGCTACCGTTCCCAGTGCCGCCAGCTCTGTCAGTCCCTGCCACGCCGGCAGCCTGCCCGGCTCACGCTGCTCCAGCGCCTGGCACAGCTTGAAGGCAATGCCTACACCGCTCAAATGCTTAAACGGATAGCCGCAGTCACGCTGCTTAGCGTTGATAATTGCGTAAGCAGGAGGCAGAACCTCCGGCACCGTATGGTGGTCCGTAATAATAATATCCAGAGACTTCGGCGCATTGGCTACCTCGTGCAGACCGCTGATACCACAGTCCACCGTAATAACCAGCGTTGTCCCGTTCTCGGCAATGCTCCTCAGTGCCTCATCATTAAGACCGTAGCCCTCGCTTTTACGCTGTGGAATGTAAGTAGCAACTCTGCCGCCACGGTGCTTCAGATAAAGATACAGCAAAGAGGAGGCACTGATTCCATCCACATCATAGTCGCCGTAAACTGTAATCTGCTCGCCTGCCGCCAAGGCCCGCTCTATACGCTCAACAGAGCGTTGCATGTCCTTCAGCAAAAACGGATCATGAAAGGGCGTAACGCTACCATAGAGAAAAGCACGCATAGAATCAGCATTCTGCAGACCTCGCTCCAATAAAATACCGGTGACCATCGGCGAAATATTCAGCTCCTCCGCCAAATAGTCTGCCATCTGACTGTTATATTCTTTTATATCCCAAATTCGTTCCTTGTGCATCATTGGCGGCTACCGCTCTCGGCAGCAGTCTTTTCCGCTGCAGCCGGCTCTGCCTGCTTGGCAGCATCTGCCTGTGCCGCCTCGTTGTGCAACAGCTGGGTGTGCTGCAGCATGGCAACGCGCTCCTGCAGGCGTTTGTTTTCTGCCTGCAGCTGCTGCATTTCCTCACGCATTTTTTTATCCTTCAGATAATGCTTGGCCTTCATTGTCAGCAAGAAGCAGGTGGCAACCAGCACGCCCATTAAAAACGCACCGAGTATTACCAGCACCAGTGAAGCGCTGAAGCTCCAGAAAACAAAGTTCAAGGACACTGCTACCGCATTCTGCACGGCAAACAATGCTACTATCATACAAATAATTATAACTAAGATTAAAAACGGCATTCAGCTCAACTCCTTTAGTATAAATTTTAATATATTATAACTGTTATAATTCTGCCAGCACACAAAAAAATCCTGCTTATGAAGCAGGATTTTTAGTGTATACATGCTCATTTAAGGCCTGATTTTATTTAGTCCGCAAAGACTGACGGCAGACTGTTATTTTTCCTTCAGCTTCTCCAAGATAAAGGCTGTCACACGGCTCTGCTTGTCAATCTCCAGCGCAAAACGCAACGGCTGCTCCTTGTCGTCCTGCCAAAAATATTCGTAGGTAGTATTATCAGCAGCATAAACAACCGCATCAGGCAGGCCGTACTGTCCTACAGCTCTGCCGGCACTGTCCCCGATGCTTACGCCGCGCATCGTAATATACTTGGGATCAACCACACGGATTGCTTCTACTGACTGTTTTTTGCGGGCAACGCTGATTACTGCACCCTCGTAGGTGTATTTAATCTGTTTGCGCTTTTTATCTACCTGCTCCTGCTTGACAGCACCAAGACGTTCCTTGGCCTCCTGCTCATCAAACTGCTTCCCAAGCGCAGCATAACCAAGAGCAAAATCCTCCTGCGTCAGCTCATCTCTGCTGCCGGCAACAGTATAGGGTGCATAGATAAAGCCATCCACACCATCTGATTCTGCCTGTAGCCAATCGCCCTTCTGACCAATAACACGCAGCAGCGAATGGTGCGGCAGCACCTTCAAAACATTACCGTCCTTGGCAGCACTGCGGAAGTTAATATCATCAGCCTCCAAAATTACAAAGCTGCCCTTATCGTAGCCCTTAATTTTTTCACCTGTATAAAACGCTTCCTGCTGCTCGGCAGCAGCACACAGCTGCATTCCCACTGCCAATAAAAGTGTCAGACCAATTGTTTTGAGCAATCTCATTGCCACTGCATCTCCTAACTAAATTCCGTAAGCGGCATGTGCCAGCTCCTGCACAGCCTTAACAGTATATTGCGAAGTACTGTATAAATAATTGTCATGCAGGCTTTGTACGCGGCCGTTCTTTACAGCCTTAATGCTTTTATAGGCCGGATTTTGTAAAAAGCGCTGACGGAATTGCTCCGGGTTGCCTTTTTTACTGTAATCCCAGCTTGGCGTAATAATCACATCCGGATTAAGCTCCAGCATTTTTTCCTCCGACAGGTTCCCCTGATACGGAATATCCATGCCGTCCAGCGCATTATGTACGCCTGCATAATAGCACAGGCCGCTGAAGGTACCCCTCATGCCCAGCGGTCCGGTAAAGGAGAGCGCCAGTACATTAAGCGGCCTATCGCCTGCAGCCTGCAGTGCCTGCTTACGCACAGCCTCCAGCTGTGCTTCCATGTTTTTGGCCATCTCCTCGCCCTTGGCTTCTTCGCCTACGGCAGAGCCGATTTCCTTGATAAACTTGAAGATATCCTGCACATTATTCGGCGTATGGCACACATAAACCTTGAGTCCGGCGCTGCGCAGTCCCTGAATCGGCTCCACGGTATAATCCGGGATAATAACCAGATCGGGCTGCATGTCCAACACGCTTTCCAGATTGCTGCCCTGCGCTCTGCCCTTGACGGATTTAACCTTGTCACCGGCACTACAGATACCGGAATCGTCAGCCAGCAGCGACAAGGCTGCCAAGCGCTTACTGTCAACCATATCCAGCAAAATTTCATCGGCAGATACGTTCAGGCTCACAATGCGCTGCGGCTTTTCGCTGAAGCTCAGCTTGGTGCCTGTTGCATCCGTCACCGTGTACAAAACCTTACCGCTGTCGGCGGTATTCTTTTCCTGCGGTCCGCAGCCGGCAAGCAGCAGACACAGCAGCAGGCAAACTAAGAACAGAATTTTTTTCATAATAATCTCCATGCCGCGCGGGGCTCGGCACAAATAGGAATGAAACAGAACCCGCTA
>NZ_CALDXR010000024.1 GCF_937920985.1 uncultured Phascolarctobacterium sp. | reverse complement strand
CTCGTCGGCAGCGTCAGATGTGTATAAGAGACAGTATTTTTAAAGTATCAATGCATAAATCATCACTTGTAGAATTCTCTTGTTAGCAGCAACATTAGAATTTTATCATCATAGTCTTTTTGCCAAATATGTATTTAAATCTCTATTTTTTTATAATCTTATACCAGAAAGTTGCATTATAATTCTCTCACATGCATGTTAGAGATATTTTCCCGTATCTTGTTTTTTTTATTATTAATGAGAGATTTTTGTGTTAGAATAATAATATAGATTGTTGTTTATCTAACTACATTTAAGGAGTTTTCTATGCTTTGGTATAATGTTATAATTAATCTATGTGCAAGGCTATTCTTTGCTACTATCCTATTTTCTCTCCTTTGCCGTACATCAGTAATCAGTAACACAATCAACACCCTTGCAAAAAACAATCTAAGTAAACTAAAATTCATTGCAATCTTTGTAGCATTTTCCCTTGTAGATGCTTTTTTCGGAGCTCAACTAGTTACTCGCTGCATTAATAATCAGCTTGCCTTTGTTATGGTCTCAGGACTTATCGGCGGGCCAATCGTAGGTACAGCTACAGGTCTTATCAGCTCTATCCTTGCTTTTTTTCTTGTACCTTACGCTCCGTTTTCATATCACTATATATTGGTAATTTTAATCGGTCTTATTGCAGGCTTTTTTGCTACCTGGCTTCAGAAGCAACATGCCATTTATGCTGATGCCTCTATATTAGGTTTAATGTTCACTTTTTTCTACCTTGTCATTAATATATCATTAAACACTACTACGTTGCCTAACAGTTATACTGTTGAAGATATCTTATTTCCTATTCTCTTTAGTTATTCTATAGGTGCTGGCGCATTTATGGGTATATTAGAAGATTTTTATAATCAACAAGAAAAAATAGAAGGAATCAGTGCCAAAACAGCGTTAAAAATCACTAATAATTCTATCTCTATTTTACAAGACGGCTTAAATATTACCAGTGCTTCAGAAACTGCTGATATTATTCTTCAGGAAGCAGAAACATTTGATTTTGTAGCTATTACATCGTTAGATGAGATACTAGGCTTTTCATCCTACCGCACCGAAGCCCCCTTCGTCTCTTTTTTGGTAGATGACTTTCAAAATCTTTTCAAAACTTCTTTCAAGCAAGATACGAAGAGTCTAGATGTTATTCGCTCCTATATTAATGTTCCTATTTATAATGATAAACACCATGTCGGTTACTTCTGTGTCGGCCATATTCTAGACTCCGAAACTACTCCTTTTGAAACCACATTAGCTCATGGCCTTGGTACTATGATTACCAACCAAATCACTGTTCATAGCATTAAAGAAAAAGCTGGTCTATACGATAAGGCAGAAATTAAAGCTCTACAATCTCAAATTAATCCCCATTTTCTTTTCAATGCTTTGAGTACTATAAGTTTCTACTGTTCTCAACAACCTCAAACTGCTAAATCTCTTATCAATGATCTCGCTAGCTATTACAGGAACAATTTGACAGATGGAAATACCATGATTTCTATTCTAAACGAACTTCAGCATATCAACGCTTATATTCATTTAGAACAGGCACGCTTTGGTGACAGATTAAAAGTAGATTATGACATAAACATCGAAGAATCATTCCTAGTACCAGCTCTCATACTACAACCTATTGTTGAAAACGCTATCCGTCATGGACTGTATCAAAAACTTGAGGGCGGACGAATTATTATTCGAATTGACAAGCAAAAAAATTCTTTCCGTATTGCTGTAATTGATGACGGGCTAGGTATGACATCAGATAGATTGAAACATATTTTTGACAACACGAAGCCTAAGAATTCAATAGGACTTACTAATGTAAACCAACGCTTAATTACTCTTTATGGTCCAAAAAACAAACTTAAAATCTATAGTAGCATGAATAATGGTACCATAGTTATTATGAAAATTCCTTTTCAAGAGGTGAGCGAAAACAATGATTAGAACTATAATTGTAGATGATGAATACCCAACTCGCCAAGAGCTAGCTACCATTCTAAGCAATATCAGTGATATTGAAATTGTAGCTCAATGTGCTATAGGTCAAGAACTCCTTGATTATCTTCAAAACAGTACTGTAGATATTGTTTTTCTCGATATCGAAATGCCTCAAATTAACGGCTTAGATATTGCGCGTATTATACGCACCACCATCCCTAACCCACCACAAATTGTTTTCTCTACTGGTTATGGTCAGTTCGCTGTCCAAGCTTTTGATCTACAGGCCTTTGATTATGTTTTAAAACCATATACTCAGGAACGCATCCTTATTACAATAATGCGATATAGAAATTTTAAAAAGCAAACTAATAATATTAAACATAAGGATAGTTTTAAACTTCCTATTTGGCATAACGATAAAATGATTCTGCTAAACCCGGAAACTGAGATAAGTCTTATACGAGCACAAGAACAAAAAATTATTGTTTCTACTAATAATGGTGAATTTGAAATCAATACCCCTTTAAAAGATTTAGAGCAAAAACTTAAGGATCACGGCTTTCTTCGTACCCATAAATCATATATAGTTAATATTGGTAAAATCAGAGAGATAATTCCTTGGTTCAATGATACCTTTATACTCACTTTAGAAAACTGTGACTATAAAGAAATTCCTGTTTCACGCCATTATTTACCAGACTTCAAGAAATTCTTAAATATCTAACGAACCTCTAGATCTATCGTAAGCGTCAAATCTGTCATGTATGAAAAAAATCAGGACCGCATAGCGGTCCTGGTACAAATCATATTCATTTCTTGAAATTTACGCTGCATTCAGCTGGTGCATTTTATGGTAGGAGCAAATCGACATTGTCCTTTTGAGACAGGTCTACTTTTTTGGCAGTAGTAAGAACATAGACTATATACTTAAATGGATCCAAGCGGTTCTCCTTTGCGGTTTCTACCAAGCTGTAGATAATTGCACTGCCTTGCGCTCCTCGTGGTGTATTGGCGAACAAGAAGTTTTTACGTCCAATTACAAAAGGCTTAATGCTACGCTCAGCTCTGTTATTATCTATTTCTAAACGACCATCATTAAGATAGTTCAGAAGGTATGGCTTTTGGTTTTCCAGATAAGTCAAAGCCTTTCCCAATGCAGATTTTGGTGCAGCATTTAAGTTTTTCGCCCACGCAAATAATTCGTCAAGAAGAGGTTTTTCCTGTTCCAGGCGTTTGGTATAGCGTTCTGCAAAGCTTAACTTTATAAGCTGCTTCTCAATCTTATATATTTTGGTGAAGATACCTAAAGCATTGGTTACTGCAGACATTGCAGCGGATTTTCCTTTAGGAAGAGCAACTCGAGCTTCATCGAATTTTCTTCTCAAATGGGTCCAGCAGCCAACATCTGTAATATCCTGATTCAAGTCATGGTATACTGAATATCCGTCTGTCTGTAAATATCCTTTGTAACCTTTTAAGAATTCCTGAGGATACTCTTTACCTCGACCTGACTGGTAATTGTATAGCACAATTGGATACTTAGCATCGCTGCCGGTCCGGTAGAGCCACATATAGCTTTTGCTGGATGCAGGCTTGCCAAACTCCTTAAGAACCTGCAGAGTTGTTTCATCCGCATGGAGAACTTCTCTTTGTAGCAGTTTCTCGTGTAGTTTTTCATATAAAGGCTCAAGATAAAGCTCTACGCACTTCAGCATCCAGTTAGACATGGTCTGTCTGGAAAGCTCAATTCCCTGGTTCTTCCATTCTTGTTCATGACGATATAATGGATACCCCATTATAAACTTTTGAGTAATAATGTGAACTACGGCTTCAGGCGTAGCAAATCCGCCCGGAATTAAAGCAACTTCCTTCTCTGCTCTGATCACAGGAGTTTCTATATTATTTTGCTTACAGTTCTGGCAGGCATAGGAATAGATATGGTGTTCGAGTACCTTAACCTTAGCAGGTATAATTACCAACTCGCGACGAACCTCTTTACCAATCTCTTCCATTACAGCACCACATTCAGGGCAATTTCTTTCTGCTTCATTGAGCTTGTGTTCTATAACTTCAATCTTAACATTATCAGGAAGTTTGTCCTGAAGCAGATACGTCTTTTTCTTGCGTGTATGTGCTGCTACCTTAGTTTCCTCTTGTTCCGTAATAATATCTTCAATAGCAAGCACTGTTTCAGCTTCATCAAATAGATATATGAGCTGAGCGCTGGTTTCCGGAGAAATCTTCTCACTAGAACTGCCAAATTTTTTCTTTTTTGCAAGTCTGAGAGCTTCCTCTAATAGTCCGACTCTTTGACGCAGTTCTTCTTTTGAGTTTTTTAATCTCTCGTATTCTGTAACAGATATTTCAATTGTCTTGGTAGTTTTTGTATTGTTTTCCATGACAATATTATACCAAATTTCGTGCTTTTTTTATATGTTTAGAAGACATATATACATTATACAGCTGTGTATCAACGAACATTTTTAATAGATTTTTTAGGTTCTAATACCAAACCTTCCATAAGCCAACGATATGGCATCGTTCAATCCCATTTTATCTGCAGTATTTCTAAACAGTTCTCTCCGATCACTTTCCGGCAATCTTGCTACATTTATCATTGAGTGCCACCTCCACACATTTTACGTATCGTATCATAAACCCAATCCGTAGCTTCTGTTGCCTCTTTCAGGCAGGATTGTTTTTCGTCATCAGATAGCTTTTCAGAAAGTGTCTGTATGATACCCGGCGTTACATTTGATTTACCAAAAGTTTTTAGTGCTTGAATCACCAAGCTCGTCATATAGGATAGACCAGTAATTTCCTTGTTGGTTCTATGCTTAAACTCCAATTTTGTAGAGTTCCACTCATATGTCTTATAAGGTCCATCGCTAATATATGACCAAACCGCTGTTACCTGTGTCGAAATTCCCAACAAATTAAGAGCTGTATTTCCACATGGCGCAATAGTCCAATGATAACTTCGTGCCAATGCTTTTGCTACAGCGTCCGGAGAAACAGCTACATATTCATCAAGTAGCTTGCTGTACTTTGGTTTTTCATATACACCCTTTAGTATTCTACGTAATATCCCAGCCTGTGTTAATCTATTCAGATTTCGTCTAATCGTTTCTGGTTCAGCAATATCAACAAAATCAGAATTCACAAAAACTGCCCCATAGTTTGCATTGCTAATTCTATCTTGAATCTGTTTCGAGAATCCTTTTGCCATTATGCTCGCCTCCTTTGTCCAGAATATTATATATTATTCGGGACATTTTTTAACAGAATTTCTTAATCTTGCCCATAGCATTACCTATTAACGGAGTTTCAATCAGCTTCTTACAACCTGAGTATATTCAAAAGCAGCAAACACTTTGTCCCGTTTATTGTATATTATTCGGGACATTTTGTACAACCAATAATCAGATTTAGTCACTCACCAATATTTCATTTAGGTCATTACAGTGCTTTCTCCGTTTGGCAATTTAGGAAAAGCAATAAGAATTATTTGTTTTTCCTCTGCTTTCTGGCATAGTATAATGGATTTTTAGTAATTTATTGCCATGTTGAGAGTAAACTACTTGAATTTTTTGTGAAAAATAACTTAATGATACTGTAAACACCAAAATCAAGCCAAATTTAAACCTCCGACAAGCGATTTTTGACGTTTTAATCCTAAAAATTCCCGTTCACGAAGTTTTGCGACTGAAAGGTAGCGCTCTATAATACTAATGCTATGTTATCAGATTTTTGTACGGAAAATATCAATTTGGGTATCTTAATCCCCCTATGCCAATCATAATTTTCATATTTGAAAAGCCATGTCTTACCGAAAATCAGTAAAACATGGCTTTTCTCTGTAAATCTGCGTTAGTCCATTACTTATGCTTAAAGATTCCCTGGACTAATGCTATATTTTTATTATTCTAGAGTCTTTATCAGAAGCTGAAGTTGAGGCTCAGGTTGAAGCCTACACCCTTTTGCTTACCAACGGAGCCGTTAACGCCAAGACCCAGTTCGAATTTGTCGGAGTTGTTAACTCTCCAGCCAAGCTCCATAATACCGGTATCGCCCTTCATGGAAGGAGCAGGTGCGGAAGCAGAGCCAAGGGTTGTTGCTACAATTGCATTGGATTCACCGTCAAATTCATGCTGCCATGCCAAGCCTGCATAGAAAGCGTTCTTCTCGCTCAGTTGATGCGTATATCTTGCACCAAGACGAGTACGCAGAGAGGTTGTAGCATCGAAATCATAGGTTGCGCCGGTGCCTACAGTAACCTTATCACCCTGTTGACGAGTGTAGAACAGCTTGCCGTAGTAGTCAATGGTATCCTTATCGTTCAGCTGAACAACCTTACCCATGCCAAGATGTGCTGCGTAATAGGTTGCATCGCTGTCGTATTTAATGCCGCCTGCAACAGCAGATTGATAATCGGTGCTCATTCTGCCTGCACGCAGGGAACCTTCATAATAGAAGCCATCATCATTGAGCTGCTTAGCCATCAAGCCTGCACCCCAGAAGTGTGCGTCGCCGTCGCCGTGCGTACCATTGTCGAGGTAGGAATCGTAGCTGCCGCGACCGTATTCAATCACAGGCGCAATTATCAGCTTACCGGAATTGTTGTTGATTTTCTTTGCAAAGCCAAGATTCATGTTCCATGCTTTGAGGTCAACGTGAGAACCGGTATCGAGCTTTTGATTGTTAGCGCTCATGGTGATAAACGGATTAACAGAACCTTCTTCCTCCCCGTCAACAGCCAATGCAGCGTTTTCATAGCTTGCAGTTGTCAGCAAATCATGTCCCAGATTCAGCATAGTGAGCGCAGCGGACTGTGTTTCAACCGGAGATTTTGCGTCAGCAGCAGCATAAAGGCTGCCGGCACCAGGAGTTGTGCCGCCGCCACCCGGAGGTGTTGTACCACCGCCACCCGGAGGTGTTGTGCCGCCGCCACCCGGAGGTGTTGTGCCACCGCCACCCGGAGGTGTTGTGCCGCCGCCACCCGGAGGTGTTGTGCCACCGCCACCCGGAGGTGTTGTGCCATTGATAACTCCGACTAACTTATTTCCATCAGGTCCAATAGCAACTTTAATTCCCTTATCAATATTAATCAAACCATCAGTCAAGGTTCCTGTTGTGATATTTTCAGCCTTTAATGCGCCTGCATCAATCAGGTTGATTGTATCATTTTTCTTTAACTTAGTACCAAGCTCTACGCCAGCCTTAATCTCTGCGTTATTGATAAGAGCAGTATCTGTTACTTTAAGCATAGTATCGTTGGCAACAAGATCTTTGGTGATAAAGAAGTTAAGCTTATCAAAATTTTGAATGCTTTTTGCTTCGTTGCCTTTACCAACTACTTCCAAAGTGTTGTTTTTTATACCATCTTGACTATCAATAGTAATAACGGCATAACCACCATAAACATCGCCCTTAATTTTTGCACCATTTTTCAAAATGACCTTATTATTTTCAGCTTTTGCAGCCAAAACTTTTTGAGCATAACCGCCATATACATTTTCTGTAACTGTACTATTCTCAATACTTACAGTGTTGCCCAAGCTATTACCTTTCTCAGCTTGACCACCATATACATTAGCACCAATTTCAGAGCCTGTAATGTTAATAATGTTACCGGTACAGTCATTACCACCAAAAGCACCATATACATTTCTAAAAACCTTGCTATTGGCAATATTTACAGTGTTACCACTGCTGATGCCTTCTAAAGCAAAGCCACCTACAACTGCGCCTTTAATCGGAATAACGGTATCATCACCAATAACACTGTTGCCTCTAATATTTACAACATTGCCAGTAGTATTACCTTTTTCAGAAAAAGCACCAAATACAGTGTCTTTTACAGTACCGGCACCATCAACCGTTACTTGATTGTTGTTAACGCTGCCGATTTTAGCATAACCACCAAATACGGTGCCTTTTACAGTACCGGCACCATCAACCGTTACTTGATTGTTATTACTGTTATCTTTTTCAGCGTAGCCGCCGTATACACTATCTTCTACTATACCTGCACCCTCAATTATTACTTGGTTGCTGTCAGCACTCATTGTATCTGAATAACCACCATATACGTTTTTTAAAATCTTAGCAGCAGAATTAACCGTCACAATATTCTCTTTGGCACTTTGGGTAACATGGGCACCATAAACATTGCCTTCTACTATGCTATTAGCTCCAACTTTAACACTGTTTTTTTCAGCGCTACCATATGGAGTAAGTGCTGCATAAGCGCCGTAAACATGTTCCTTAATTTTACTATCACTAATTTCTACGATGTTTTGGTCGCTCTTTTTTTTAGCATATCCACCATACACAGATTCTTTTATTTCACTTTTATTTTGAATGATAACATAATTTTTTATAGCATCATTTTCTCCAGAGTTACCGCCAACTACAATATTTACCATAGTATTACCACTAATAGTTACAGTATTTTCTTTTGAATTACCATAAAGAGAATAGCCACCAAATACAATATCAGTAGTTGTTGTACCAGAAATGCTAACAGTATTTCGAGAAACATCTGGTGGAGCAACATTTGCTTCATTATAGCCGCCATAAACATTACTATAAGTACCAGAATTCAGTGTAACATTAGCGCCGGTCGGAACCTTAGTTACGCCATCGTTGCCATAGTAATCAGCAGCCCATGCGCTCGGAACTACCAGTACCCCCCCGGCGCACAGCAGTCCACACAGAATACCGCCGATTTTTCTTTGCATTTGTTTTTCTTTCATTTTTGCCAGAAATTTCATAATCAAATTCCTCCTTTGAAAAGATTTTATTGTCCTTTCTTACTGCTAATATAGCATGAAAACATCATTTACGCCCCACCCCAAACCCCTATTTCGGGTAGGTTAGGCGAAAAATTTTACTATTTTTATGGAAAAGGCGAAAATTCAATTGAAATCCCAGCTACAATACTAACTGACGAGTGCGATGACTTACTTGTATAAGGGCATCAAAAAAATAAAGCCTAATGAGTTCACATCATTTGCGTAACTCATTAGGCTTTTCCATATTCTTTTACTACTCTGATAGAAGCTCTTGGATTTCCTTACTTGATTTTATGATAGATTCAAGATAGCTTCTCTTTTCATCTATAGAAATTCCTTTGACCTGATCATCATTCGACAATCTTCTGATAATTTTTTCCATTGGAACATCATACTCAAGCGCATCAACAATTTTAGCTTCTACAACCTTGTCACTATAAAAGTTATTGCGCAAATATGGTGACCTGCCAGCTTTGTATTCTTCTACATCTGCGACGGCTTTTTCCAAAACATCACTTATAAGTTCAAATGCAGCCTGTTTCCGCAAATACGCAAAGTCAATGCTATCATAATGTGAATAAATCATCATTTCAGGAAGTTCATTGTTATCCTGCCAAAACTCACGACCTTTTAATCTGTCAAGTATAATATCCTCTACTCCTATAATCTCAGCAACACCATACTCCGTTTTTACTTCTGTCAACCTGCTTACGTCACCCAACAAAGGAGGTTTAGGAAATTCAACTACAACAGATGTATCAGGATGAAACCATGTATAACCTTCACCGATTGAAAAACCTAACGAGGTCATAATTTTAGCTATCTGGAAATCATCTTTAGCTATAAAGTCTATATCCTTGGTCATATAACTTGCGGCCGTGTAAAATTCTACAGCTGAACCACCTACAACCACTAATTCATTGGCAAACTCTTTAGCTAATGAACATATAAGGGCAGCTATTAAAATTCGCTCATTAACCGGATCAGATAAATTCTCTTCATGGATTCTTTTTATTATATTCTTATCTATATCTTGCATAATTCATATCCTTTATCTGTCTTTACCAGCTTACCGGAACTAAGCCATTCATTCCACGCTTTACCGGCAGCCAAAACCAATGCTTTCTTCTCCTCAGGAGTCCTTACCCTACCACGAGTACGTTTATAGGCTCTTGCTTCCGGTGTTAAATTCATTAAATCAGTTCTTCTTTTTTTCATCCACGCAGATAAATCTGTTACCTTATCTATACTCATAATTGGCAAACTCCTTTCTTGGTTGTATTCTAAATCAGACATATTTAATAAGCAAACACTTATACTGATCTCCTCAAATAGAGTTTAGCATAAGTGACAGATGATGTCAAAGCTTCTTACTCTTGTATGCTCTCTTATACTCTATACCCATAGAATAAGCCTCATTGTAACGATAGTGACATATAATCTTCCAAGTCTTCGGCCAGACTAATTCTTAACGTTTAAATCATAAAAATTTCCGGCACGGAGGTTCCCCTATCGAGGCATAACTTTAGCGCTCTAAAAGTATCGGCATCTTCTGCGTAATTATAATTGCACATTTTCGTTTTGTAAAGCAAAGACAGCAAGCAATTTTTTTATCGAAAGAACAATATAACGTATTTTTAGTAATTTATTACCAGTATGAAAGTAAATTTCTCGTTTTTTGTAAATTTTTTGTGAAAAATAAATTAGTGATACTAAAAACAACAAAATCAAGCCAAATTTAGACCGTCAACAAGCGATTTTTGACGTTTAAATCCTAAAAATTCCCGTTCACGAAGTTTTGCGACTGAAAGGTAGAGCTTTAGCGCTACCAGAAGTTAACGCTGATGCATAAGCATCAGCGTTTTTTATTGTTTAAATGTAAACCAAACCTAAACCGCATCTTGTTATGCGGTTTTTTTGTGCGTAAAAAGGAGAAAATCTACTAAAAAGTTTTGTGACTGAAAGGTAGCGCTCTATAACGCTGACGCTCTGTTATCAGATTTTTGTACAGAAAATATAAATTTTGGTATCTTAATCCCCCTATGCCAATCCTAATTTTCATATTTGAAAAGCCATGTCTTACCGAAAATCAGTAAAACATGGCTTTTCTCTGTAAATCTGCGTTAGTCCATTACTTATGCTTAAAGATTCCCTGGACTAATGCTATATTTTTATTATTCTAGAGTCTTTATCAGAAGCTGAAGTTGAGGCTCAGGTTGAAGCCTACACCCTTTTGCTTACCAACGGAGCCGTTAACGCCAAGACCCAGTTCGAATTTGTCGGAGTTGTTAACTCTCCAGCCAAGCTCCATAATACCGGTATCGCCCTTCATGGAAGGAGCAGGAGCGGAAGCAGAGCCAAGGGTTGTTGCTACAATTGCATTAGATTCACCGTCAAATTCATGCTGCCATGCCAAGCCTACATAGAAAGCGTTCTTCTCGCTCAGCTGATGCGTATATCTTGCACCAAGACGAGTACGCAGAGAGGTTATAGCATCAAAATCATAGGTTGCGCCGGTGCCTACAGTAACCTTGTCACCCTGTTGACGAGTGTAGAACAGCTTGCCATAGTAGTCAAGGGTATCCTTATCGTTCAGCTGAACAACCTTGCCCATGCCAAGATGTGCTGCGTAATAGGTTGCATCGCTGTCGTATTTAATGCCGCCTGCAACAGCAGATTGATAATCGGTGCTCATTCTGCCTGCACGCAGGGAACCTTCATAATAGAAGCCATCATCATTGAGCTGCTTAGCCATCAAGCCTGCACCCCAGAAGTGTGCGTCGCCGTCGCCGTGCGTACCATTGTCGAGGTAGGAATCGTAGCTGCCGCGACCGTATTCAATCACAGGCGCAATTATCAGCTTACCGGAATTGTTGTTGATTTTCTTTGCAAAGCCAAGATTCATGTTCCATGCTTTAAGGTCAACGTGAGAACCGGTATCGAGCTTATGATTGTTAGCGCTCATGGTGATAAACGGGTTAACAGAACCTTCTTCCTCACCTTCAACAGCCAGTGCAGCATTTTCATAACCTGCAGTTGTCAGCAAATCATGGCCCAAGTTCAGCATAGTGAGCGCAGCGGACTGTGTTTCAACCGGAGATTTTGCGTCAGCATCAGCATAAAGGCCGCCGGCACCAGGAGTTGTGCCGCCACCACCCGGAGGTGTTGTGCCACCGCCGCCCGGAGGTGTTGTGCCATTGATAACTCCGACTAATTTATTGCCATCAGTTCCAACAGTAACCTGTAGTCCCTGATCAATTGAGATTAAGCCATCAGTCAAGGTTCCTGTTGTGATATTTTCAGCCTTTAATGCGCCTGCATCAATCAGGTTGATTGTATCATTTTTCTTTAACTTAGTACCAAGCTCTACGCCAGCCTTAATCTCTGCGTTATTGATAAGAGCAGTATCTGTTACTTTAAGCATAGTATCGTTGGCAACAAGATCTTTGGTGATAAAGAAGTTAAGCTTATCAAAATTTTGAATGCTTTTTGCTTCGTTGCCTTTACCAACTACTTCCAAAGTGTTATTGGTAATATTGGCTTTATTCAGTTTATCATAACCACCGTAAACATCACCCTTGATTTTCGCACCATTTTTGAAAATAACTTTATTATTTTGGATTTTTTCAGATATAGCACCATCGCTTTCCGTATAACCACCATAGACATTTTCATTAACAGTACTATTATCAATAGTTACAGTATTATCCATGCTATTGCCTTTAAAGGAATAACCGCCATAAACATTTTTATTAACGCTACCGCCATCTGTGATGCTTATAATATTACCAATGCTATCTTTAGCTCCATAACCGCCATAAACATTCGCATTAACACTACTATGGGCAATATTTACTTTGTTGCCCTCGCTAATTCCTGCTAAAGCTACGCCACCGGCAATATTTGCTGTTACGCCGCTAGCACCATTTAGTATCACCTCATTATTCTTACTATCAGCTTTCACTGAAAAGCCACCAAAAACACTTTGGCCAACCTCAGCACCATTAGTAATGCTTACTTTGTTCTCGTTGGTGTTATGAGTTGCATAGCCTCCATAAATATTCCCCTCCACTACGCTTCCCGCACCAATGGCAACCTCGTTTTTTTCAGCACTGCCATTCTTATCATTATCTGCATAACCACCATATACAGTATCTTTAATTGTACCTTCGCTGATCTCTACGCTATTTCCCTTACTATTTGTGTCGCCTTTTCCACCAAATACATTAGCAGCACCGCTCTTGATAATCCTGACAGTATTGCCCTCGCTGATTCCTGCTATAGCAACACCACCGGCAACATATGCGGTTACAACACCAGCACCCTCGATTGTTACTTCATTCTTTTTGCTGTCACCTTTCACTGAAAAGCCACCAAAAACACTTTGGCCAACCTCAGCACCATTAGTAATGCTTACTTTGTTCTCGTTGGTGTTATGAGTTGCATAGCCTCCATAAATATCTTCACTTACTTTGCTTCCCGCGCCAATGGCAACCTCGTTTTTTTCAGCACTGCCATTTTTATCATTATCTGCATAACCACCATATACATTTTTCTTGATGGTACTGTCACTAATCTCTACATTATTTTCCTTGCTGCTTGTGTCACCATTTCCGCCATATACATAACCAGTACTGCTCTTGATAATCCTGACAGTATTGCCTTCGCTATTGCCTTTTAAAGCAACACCACCGGCAACATTTTCTGTTACGCCGCTAGCACCATTTAGTATCACCTCATTATTCTTACTATCAGCTTTCACTGAAAAGCCACCAAAAACACTTTGGCCAACCTCAGCACCATTAGTAATGCTTACTTTGTTCTCGTTGGTGTTATGAGTTGCATAGCCTCCATAAATATCTTCACTTACTTTGCTTCCCGCGCCAATGGCAACCTCGTTTTTTTCAGCACTGCCATTTTTATCATTATCTGCATAACCACCATATACATTTTTCTTGATGGTACTGCCAATAATCTCTACATTATTTTCCTTGCTGCTTGTGTCACCTTTACCACCATATACTATACCGTTTACTTCGCTATTATCTTTAATAACAACATGGTTTTTTATAGCTTCTGCAGCTCCGGAGCCACCACCACATACAACATCTCCCAAACTATTACCGCTAATCGTTACAGTATTCTCTTTGACATTACCATAAAAAGAATATGCTCCACATACGCTGCTAGTTGCAGCGGTACCGGTAATAGTAACATAGTTCTTAAAGACTTCCGGTGGAGACACCTTTGTATCATTATAGCCACCGTAAACATAATCATAAGTACCAGAATTAAGTGTAACATTAGCACCGGTTGACATATGAGTCTTGCCATCATCACCATAATAATTATCTGCCCAAGCACTCGGCATTACCAATACACCGGTGCACAGCAAACCGCACAAAATACCGCCAAGTTTTCTCTGCATTTGTTTTTCTTTCATTTTTGCCAAAAACTTCATATTAAAAGCCTCCTTTTAATTAAGATGGAACCTCTTTATTAACGTCAGTATAGCACTTAAAAGAATTTTTCACCCCACCCCAAACCACGATTCCGGGTAGGCTAGGCAAAAAAATTTGACTGTTTTTATGGAAAAGACGAAAATTCAACTGAAATCCCGGCTACGGCACTAATTGACGAGTGCGATGACTTACTTTATATGGGCATCGTTTACTTTCGTGCTAATTTCGTATATAACATTAAACATATTTATAGCTAATATTTTATTCTCAAAGTGTTATTTGCGCAAGTTTCAGCTAATATATTACCAATTGTCACTAACCGCTAAATATTTTTACATATGGTAGTACTATATAACGCTTCATTCTTTGACGCTTTTTGTTTTGGAAAAGCCAAATTCCCTGCTTTTTTCAAACAGCCTTATCCAAAGCATTGATATTATGATATAATCTAAGTAATAAATCTGTTGTATGAGAGGAGCGATAATTTTGAACGGATTGAAATTTCCTGTTGGTATCTCCAATTTCGCCAAGATTCGCGATGAAGGATATTACTATATAGATAAAACAAACCTGATCACCGAAATACTTGAGTCCGGTATTGCTGAAGTAACGTTAATTACTCGCCCCAGACGTTTCGGCAAAACCCTCGGCATGAGTATGCTGGCGGATTTTTTTGATGTCCGCAAAGACAGCAGCAAGCATTTCGCCAGATTATCTGTCTCCAAGAACACTAATATTTGTAATCAATGGATGAATAGATACCCAACTATCTTTGTTTCATTAAAAGATGTTGACGGTATTTCCTTTAATGATGCCTACGCTCAGCTCTCTCTGCAATTTGCTGATTTATACAAGGAATATGCTTTTTTGCTTGACAGCAAGAATATAGATAGCGATGACCGTAACATTTTTCAAAGAATTAAGGCTGGCGAAGCAAGCCTGCCTGACCTGAGCCGCGCTCTGAGCACCCTGATGAAAATATTGAACGCCTATTATGGCAAGCCGGTAATCCTGCTTTTGGATGAATACGATGTCCCCATCGCCAAAGCCAGCAGCCACGGTTATTACACTGAAATGATGAACATTATCAAGCCGTTGCTGAGCACCTCTCTGAAGGATAACCCCAATCTTTGCTTTGCCTTGATTACTGGCTGTCTGCGAATTGCTAAAGAGAGTGTTTTTACCGGTACCAATAATTTTATTTCCGACTCTATTGTACGCTCAAATCTCAAAGAATCCTTTGGTTTTACGCAAAAGGAAGTAGATAAGCTGCTGGCAGATGCTAATGCGGAAGCTTATGCAGATACTATCCGCACTTGGTATGATGGCTATCATTTCGACACAGCCGACGTTTACTGCCCTTGGGATGTTATCAGCTACTTGTATGACCTGCAGCGTAATCCGCAAGCAAAGCCTGTAAGCTATTGGCGCAACACCAGCGATAACTCCATTATCCGCTCCTTTATTGACTGCGCAAGCAGTAATATCACGGAAAAGCTGGAAACCCTTTTATCCGGCAGCTTCATCGTACAAAAGGTTGATGACAGCCTGACCTATGATTATCTGCACTCCTCTGAAGATAATCTTTGGAGCATTTTATATCTGACAGGATATCTGACCAAAGTTCGCAATGATGCTCTGCCCGCTGCTATACCGGATGGTTATTCAGCTTTGATTATTCCTAATGAAGAGATTAAGGAAATCTATGAAACTACTGTTATGAAGTGGTTTGCCGATAGTGCGCAAGCTTCTAACCGCAATGCATTATTTACGGCTGTATGGAGCGGAGACAGTAAAGCACTTACTCAGGAAATAACGAAGCTTCTGCGTATGACCATCAGCTACCATGATTATCGCGAGGATTTTTACCATGCTTTCCTGGCAGGCATCTTCACCGGTGCAGGATACGTTGTTGAATCTAACCGTGAGCATGGTGAAGGACGCAGTGATGTAATTGTTAAAGATATCCGCAATGGCCGTATAGCGATTTTTGAAGCTAAATATGCAAAAACGCTGAACAACTTGCCGGACGCTTGCGATTTAGCAATCGACCAGATCAATACACGTATCTATGCAGATGATTTCCAGGATGATTACGATGATATTTTATGCTATGGCATTGCATTTTTCAAAAAGCGGTGCTTAGTAAAGCGGAAATAAACGCTTCGACAGAAGCAAGCACTTTATTACAATCCGATATTTAGAACCTAAAGACCGCCGCTGGCGGTCTTTTTACGTTTAATGTCACGAATTATATACATTATTCGTGACATTTTGCGCACTCTGCAAGCTGATTTAGTTGTTATGACACAATAAAAAAACAGCCTGGAAAAATCCAGGCAAATTGGAACGGAATGCATATGAACAAGGTATACATATTTAGGCATGCGCATTGGGGATGACCGCACGCTATGTACAATTTTATTATAGTGCATTTCTTCACTACTATCAAGTTTATTTTATAAATTTGTAATATAAACAAGCTATATTTTTAGTTAGTTGTTTTACTGTTAACATAATATGCATTTTTTCAAGCAATGCCCATAATTTTACTGCGAACATTATAATTTGCGCATAACAAACCCTGGCGCAGCATCATCCCACAAAAGCTCCAGCTGCAAATCCGTGCAATATTTTCTCTGCATGCCGAAGGTGGCTTCCGGAGGCATATATTCATATTGGCTGAGCAGAATAAAACGTCCGCTGCCATCCGTATTAATCTTGGTCACAATTTGCCGCCATTGGTCAATGGCATAGCCGTTTTTAGCCAAATCCTCCAAGGTTACATATGTCACCCATTGTCCGTTTTCCTTACCGATAAGCCAATAACCGCAGTTCTGCGCATGAGCACCGATAGTGGCATTTATTTCAAAAAATATATTTTCGGGATTGGCGGTAAAAACATCCCGCACCCTATAGCCAACCATTCCATTCTCCGCAGGAACAAAGGTCTTATAAACATCTTTGGTATTTTTGTTCATCAGCTGCAGAGTGCCGTCATCGGCAAGGAAGAATTGCACGCCTTCTTCCTCATCACTGATTGCCAGCTCTCTGCTGTTCATATAAAGAAATATTCCGTCATCAGCAGTCAGGAATTCCGCTGCCCGAACCTTTGGAGCATCCGCAAGCAAGCACACGATGCAAAGTAAAAATAAGGCTAAGCAGGAAAATAATTTCTTATAAATGCGCATATTCATCAACCTCCTAAATTAGTTTCTGTCATTATAATTATAGCAACAAGAAGCTCTTTTTCCCCCACACCAAAGCATGATTTCGGGTAGGACGAAAGAAATTTTCTTATGCTAATCGGCAAAACTCCCATGCTCAAACAAAAAAGCTGCAGCCTGCTCCCGTACTCAAGAGCAAAGCTGCAGCTTTTGCTTTTATTCTATTGTTATAACAGAACTGCTCTCTTGTGCTTTACACCAGCTCTTCTCTGGACTCATGAATCTTCTTCAAAAGTTCCTTACCGGCAATGCCCGGTCTGGTCATTTCCGCTGGTGCCAGGATAATATCCAGATCCTCTTTGCTCAGCACCTTGCGTTCAATGAGCAGGTCCTTAATGTTTCTGTTGGTTGCCAGCGCCTCCTTCGCCAAAACGGAGCAGGTTTCGTAACCGATATGCGGCAGCAGCGCCGTAACAATGCCCACGCTCTTATCCAGCCATTCCGCACATTGGGCACGGTTAGCCTTAATGCCGTCTACGCAGCGGGTGCGCAGAGTATTAACGGCATTGGTCAGGAAACGTAAGGAATTGAAAATATTGTAGGCCATAACGGGTTCCATAACATTGAGCTGGAACTGGCCGTTTTCTACGCCGAAGGCCACAGCCAAATCGTTGGCAATTACCTGATAGCAGGTTTGGTCTACTACTTCTGGGATAACGGGGTTAACCTTACCCGGCATGATGGAGGAGCCTGGCTGACGCGGGGGCAGCGTAATTTCGCAGAAGCCTGCCCTCGGACCGGAGGCCATCAGGCGCAGGTCATTGGAAATCTTAATCAAGGAAAGTGCCGATGTTTTCAAACTGGAGGACAAATCGGTAAAGATATCCGTATTACTGGTAGCATCAACAAGATTGTCCGCAGTAGTAAAGTCTTCGCCGGTAACAAGTGTAAGCTGCTCGCAAACCTCTTTGATATATTCGGGATCAGCATTCAGACCGGTACCTACTGCCGTTGCGCCCATATTCATGGTGTGCAGCAGCTCACAGCTGCGGCGAATGTAGTTACTGCGTCTGCGCATGGAGGAAGCAAAGGCTTTGAACTCCAGGCCTAAGGTAATAGGCACAGCATCCTGTAAATGGGTACGGCCGATTTTCAGCACATCCTTGAATTCCTCGCCTTTCTTATCAAAGGAATCTGCAAGGTTTTCCAAGGCAATAATAAGCTGTTCGGCGCGCATCAGAGCGCAGACACGTATGGATGTAGGAATAACATCGTTAGTGGACTGCGACATATTGGCATGGTTATTAGGGCTGATATAATTATAATCGCCGCGCGGACGGCCGAGAATTTCCAAAGCACGGTTACAGATTACTTCGTTCGTATTCATATTGAAGGATGTTCCGGCACCGCCCTGAATCGGATCGGTCGGGAACTGGTCGTTCAGCTTGCCGCTGATAATATCATTGCAGGCCTGAACCATAGCATTGCCGATTTTTTCATCCAAAAGACCGATTTTCATATTGGCCAAGGCCGCAGCCTTTTTGACCATACCCAAGGCTTTGATAAAAAGCGGATCGGCAGTGTAGCCTGTAATCTGGAAGTTTTCCATGGCACGCATGGTCTGTACACCATAATATGCATTATCAGGAATTTCTAATTCACCTAAAAAGTCGTGTTCTTTACGCATAATACATTTGCCTCCTTCTTCAAAAGCGTGTAAAAGCTGCTTTTAATCGAAATCTGTATTATGTATACATAATACATTCAAGCCACCATTCTGTCAAGCACATTATTGCGAATTTTGAGAAATTTACTTACAAAGAAGAACTGCCTTAAGACGCTAAGCTCAAGGCAGCTCAAAATAATCTGCTTTAGATAAAATCTACCACACCATTCTCCAGATGGTACATGGCACCGATAACGCGCAAGCCTTCCTGATGCTCAACCTTTTGAATCTCCAGGCTTGCTTCGATTTCCGCTTCACAGCTTTTGACATTCAGGCAGGCTGCCTTATACGGGTCGCACTCGTCGCCAATCGCTGCTTTGATTTTATCCGTGATAAATTTGATATAGCCCTCCGGATCGTGATTGATTGCAGCATGCACCGCACCGCAATGTGTATGCCCCATAACAACAATCAACGGTGCGCCCAGATGACTGGCAGCGTATTCAATACTGCCCAGCTGATGCTCATCAATCACATTACCGGCAATACGGATAACAAACAGCTCGCCGATACCTGTCATAAAAATATTCTCCGGAATCACGCGGGAATCAGAGCAGGTAATAATAATCGCATAAGGCTTCTGACCGTTAACCAAGGTATCTGTTCTCTTTGCCTGCGAAATGTCCTCGCTGTTGACCTTGGCATCAATATAGCTGGCGTTGCCTGCTTTTAATTTTTCTAAGGCCTTTGCCGGTGTTGTTGTTATATGCTTAATCATAAAATCGCCCCTCTTAGAACATACTTTGCCAAAAAATCATTCGGTAATCGCTATCTTGATAACTCCGTCTAATCTGTTTTCGAAAATGCGGTAAGCTTCCTCGATATCCGCCAGCTTGAAGCGATGTGTAATCAGCGGCGTGGTATCAATTTTGCCTTCTTCAATCAGGCGCAGAATCTCCGCACAGTCGCAGCCATCCACGCCACCGGTTTTAAAAATAAGGTTCTTGCCGTACATATCGGGCAAAGGCAGGCTCTGCGCTTCATCGTAGAGCGCCACAACCGTTACGATAGCATTCGGACGCGCGCATTTCCACGCGAGCTGGAAGGTGTCGCGACCGCCGGCAACCTCCAGAACAACGTCCGCACCGCCGTGGTCGGAATGCTCCTTAACAAACGCTTCGCATTCCTCAGGCTCGCAAAGCAGTACATCGGGATAATGCTTGCTGACAAACTCCGCTCTGGCAGCATCCTTCTCGCAGATGATAATGCGCTTCGGCTGCTTCAGCATAACGCACAGCAGGGTGCAAATACCCGTCGGACCGGCACCGATAATCAGCACGGTATCCTCCTCGGTGATTTCCGAAATGCGTGTTGCCCAAAAGCCGGTAGCAAGAATATCGCCCACAAAAAGCGCTTGCTCATCGCTGACATTGTCAGGAATTTTGTTAAGGCCCTGATTGGCATAGGGTACACGCACAAATTCCGCCTGTCCGCCGTCAATGCGGCAGCCAAGCGCCCAGCCGCCATGAGGATCGGTGCAGTTGTTGACAAAACCCTTCTTGCAGAAGAAGCATTCGCCGCAGAACGTTTCTACATTTACCGTCACACGGTCACCGGGCTTCACGGTTTTTACCTCAGCGCCGACCGCTTCCACCACGCCAACCATTTCATGGCCTACGGTAATTCCCGGCACAGCACGCGGTACCGAACCATGTTTAATGTGCAAATCACTGGTGCAGATGCTTCCCAAGGTTACGCGCACGAGAGCATCACGCGCAGAAACAAGCTGCGGCTTGGCCTTTTCCTGCAGAGCAAACTTACCGTGTTCAATATAAGTCAATGCCTTCATCATTTACAGACCTTCTTTCTCTATTTTTGCTTCCATAAAGCTCATATCGCTTCCCTCATTATATCATAATATTGACGCTGTGGATAATGACATAAGCAACATGTCACGCAATACTATCTTCGCTGTTAAATTCAATAAGCTTTCTGAATAAAGAAATCACAACTTTTTCGCTGATAAAAATGCCGGAATGTGTTAAAATATTAGTTAGATTTTTTAGGAGGCTTTATCCATAATGCATCAATATCTCTTTTTTATCGGCGATTTTCCCATACGCATGTATGGTCTGATGCTCTGTACAGCAATTTTTCTGGCCACCGGCACTGCCTACTTTTTGGCTAAGCAGGACGGACGCTGGCACGAGCACATTTTAGACATCGGTATCTACGGCGGCTTTGCCGGTCTCATCGGCGGCAGGCTGTGGGACGTTTTCTTCTTCGACTGGGATTACTACAGCCATCATCTGCTGGAAATCCCCTTCGTCTGGCAGGGTGGCATGGCCGTGCAAGGCGGTATGCTGGCAGGCATTGCGGCAGGCATAGTTTACTGCAAAATGCATGACATCGACTGGGTAGCTCTGGCGGATATCATTTCGCCTTCTCTGCTTATCGGTCAGTCCATCGGACGCATGGCCAACCTGCTCAACGGTGACGCCTTCGGCACACCTACCGGCGGTAGCTTTGGTATTCTGTACCCGGAAGGTACTCTGGCCTACAAAACCTACGGCCCCGTACCCCTGTGGCCGGCAGAGGTTTGGGAAGGTCAGCTGGACATCGTCATTTTTGCCCTGCTGCTTTTATTCCGCACTACAAAGCATGCACGCGGTCAGGCTTTATGTATGTACGCCATGCTTTATTCCGTAGTCCGCTTCTTTTTGGAAATGCTGCGCGGTGATTACGCCGAGCCCTGGATGTTCGGACTGAAGTCCGCTCAGGCAACCAGCTTAGGCTTCTTCCTCGTTGCCTTAGGCTTCTTCATTTACTGTGGCTGGCTGGAAAAACATCAGCCTGTTGCCAAAGAAAAAGTTGTCGAAAAAAAATCTAGAAAATAATTGCAAAAAGTGTTGACAAGAAGCTCACTTTTCGCTATAATATCATTGTTGCTTGAAACAACAGCAACGCTGATGTGACTCTGTAGCTCAGTTGGATAGAGCGTTTGACTACGAATCAAAAGGTCGCAGGTTCGAATCCTGCCAGGGCCACCACTTGAAACTAAACTCTGTAACTTCGGTTACAGAGTTTTTTGTTTTTGCGGATAAAATATATTCTTCCGCTAACCGGTACTCCCCCGCTTGTTAGCTCCTGCTTTCAGCCTTATAATAATGATATATAATCAAAACCGTGAGGTAACTTTATGAACGTAAAATATTCTAACATAGCCTGCATCATCCTGGCGTCCGGCGTAGGCCGCCGCTTCGGTGCCAACAAGCTGCTGACAGCCATCGACGGAGCGCCCATGCTGCAGCACATCCTTGATATCAGCCAAAGACTTTTCGCCAAGCGTATCGTTGTCACACGCCATACAGAGGTTGCTGAAATCTGCGCGCAGCAGCAAATCCCCTGCCTGCTCCATGACAAGCCCTATCTGAGCGACACCGTTCGCTTAGGCACTGCTTATATGCTACAGCACCTGCCTCAGGCCGCTGGCCTGCTCTTCGCCGTTGGCGACCAGCCGCTTTTACAGCAGACAACACTTATCCGCCTTGCTGAAAGCTTTTTATCACAGCCGCAAAAAATCCATCGCCTGTATTACGAAGAAACTCCCGGCAATCCTATCATCTTCCCTGCAAGATTTGCCGACGAGCTGCAGCAGCTGCCGCAGGATAAGGGTGGTTCCGTACTGACAAAAAAATATCCTGAACTGGTAGTAAAAGTACCGGTTCAGGATATCAACGAGCTGCTGGATATCGATACCCAGCAGGATAAAACTAAGCTTGAGCGTCTTCGCCCCTATTCAGAATAACATTCAGCAGAATTGCTACAAAGGCTGCCGGAACAATGCCGGATTCACCGAACATCATGCGCATAGCCTCCGGGCAGTGTGCAAGAATGCCGGGTGTAGCGCCCATGCCGTAGCCAACGCCTAAGGCAACGGAAATAATCGTCAGGCTGCGCGGATTGAGCTTATCCTTGGTAACCAGCTGAATACCGCTGACAACAATCGAGGAGAACATCATTACAGCAGCGCCGCCCAGAACGGATTGCGGCATAATGGAAACCAAAGCGCCCAGCTTCGGAATCAGGCCGCAGAGAATCAGGAATACCGCACCGGTTGCCAAAGCAAAACGGTTAACAATCTTCGTCATCGCAACCAGACCAACATTCTGAGAGAAGGAAGTATTAGGCAGTACGCCGAAGACAGCAGCAATAGCAGAGCCAATGCCGTCACAAATAACGCCGCCGGACAATTCCTTATCGGTAGCTTCACGGTTCAGACCGCTTTCAACAACTGCGGAAATATCACCGACAGTTTCAACTGCGGTAACAACAAACATAATCAATACCGGCATAATAGCACGCATATCAAATACGATATCAACCGGCATAAGCTGAGGCACAGCGAACCAGGAAGCGTTCGCTACCTTATCCCAATGCAATACCCAGGATTTGGTGTATTCCACTCCGTCAGGCGTAACTGCGGTTGTAGGCAGTACAAAGCCCATGAAAATCGCAGCGATATAGCCGGCGATAATACCAAGCAGAATGGAAGAAGAGCTCAAAAAGCCCTTAGTGCCATGCTTAAAGAAAAGAATAACGCAAAGCACAAACAAACCAAGCAACAGGTTTTCTATAGAACCGAAGTCCTTCGTCTTGAAGCCGCCGCCAAAGGAATTGATACCTACGGAAATCAGCGACAGACCGATGGACAGTACAACAGTGCCGCAGACAACAGGCGGGAAGAAGCGACGGATGCGCTTGAGCACAAGACCAAGCACTGCTTCAAAAACGCCGCCGATAATCGAGGCACCCATAATAGCGCCATAGGCGACAACACCGCTGCCCAAGGTTGCAACGATACCGGCAAATACGCCGATAAAGCCGGAGCTTGTACCCATGATAATAGGCACCTTGCCGCCGCAGGGACCAACGGAATATAATTGCAGCAGAGTTACTAGACCTGCAACAATCATCGCATTCTGAATCAAAACAACCTGCAGCTGTTCAAAACCGGCACCGCCGACAATACCGCAGGCACCGCCAATAATCAGAACCGGTGTAAGATTGCCGACAAACATAGCCAAAACATGCTGCAGACCTAAAGGAATAGCCGAGCTCAAAGACAGCTTGCCTTCAAACTTGTAGGCTTCCTCAGAAAGTTTAACAAACTTAGACATATAAGCACCCCTTCATTTTTTCATGCATATATTTTATCGCATATCACGTCTTATTGTAAAGAAAATTACAGAGAAAATCCGTATAAATTTTATCAGATAGCCTTTTTCGTTCGCAATTCAAGCGAGAAATTTAAAAATGAGCACCGACGACGTACTTTTGCTACTTTGAGGTGCTCATTTTTATCTAGATAAAGTATGTGGTGCATTACCTTTCACTCATCAGCAGAACGCGGAGAAGGTATCAGAGACGAAGAAGGAGCACTGATGTGATGTCTTTTACTTTAAACAAAACGTAGAGAAAATATTTGATAACTTTACCCTTTAAACAGAACGCGGAGAAAGTACCGGAGACGAAGATGGAGGCCCGACGGCGTACTACTAGTACGTCAAGGCCCTCTCGATGAAGTATATGATGCCTTATACGCGTTCTGAAACGCGTTCTGCCCTAGTTTGGATTAGCTGTGCTGCAATACTCACCGCAATCTCCGCCGGCGTCTCACTGCCTATGTCGATTCCGATGGGCGTGATCACACGCGCAAGCTGCTGCTCGCTGTAGCCGTCCGCCAGCAGAGCTGCTCTAGCCATAGCAGCTTTATTTTTACTGCCCATAATGCCGATATAACCGACCGGCGTAGTCAGCAGATAGCGCTCCACATTGGCGTCATGCACATGGCCGCGCGTCATTACTACCGCATAATCCTTAGCCGTCAGGCTGCAAACCTCCTGCAGCTTAGTAAAATCGACCTGCTGTACGCGCTCCGCCTGCGGAAAGGCTGCTGCATCCGCAAACTCCGCCCTGTCATCCAGCACGATGCATTTAAAGCCGAGATGACTCAAAAGCGGCACCAGCTCACGCGCAACATGACCTGCGCCAAAAACATAAACCGAACCGTCATAATCATACTGCTCCGCATAATAAGCGCAGCCATCTATATTGATTACACCTCTGCGACCTGCAAGCTGCAGGTCTTTTTTTATTTGCGGCAGTGCGTTGCCTTCACCCAAAGGCAGTAAAAACCACCAGGGAGCACGCTGCTTCATTGCACTAAGAGCTTCCTCTGCCAAATCCTCCGTTTCTTCCCCCACAGGCAGGTAACAGAACTGCACCTGACAGCTGCCGCCGCAGGCCATGCCTGCTGCCGGAGAAAGGTCAAACGTTTTTACAAAGCTGCCGCCACCGCAGCGCAGACGCTGCTGCGCCAGCTGCTGCGCCGCATATTCCATACCGCCGCCGCCGATGGTTCCGTAAAGCAAACCTTTTTCTCCGACCAGCATATAGGCGCCGCCGGTACGCGGAGTAGAGCCTTCACTCTCAATCAATGCAACAAGATAGCAAGGCTGTGAATCCAAAGTCTGCGCCTGTATTTTTTTCATTAAATCCTTCATTTTTGTTTCTCCTGTGCATAACGGCAGACTAATTCCAGGACGCTGCCGGCAATGCAGCGCGCCTTATCCGAAATCGTAAAGCAGTTGGCCAGTTCTTCTTTACGTGGGTCGATATCGGCAATTTTAAAGCCTTCGGTAACAGCAAAGCCATCGCGAATCATGCCACGAATAAGACCGGACAGTGTTGCCTTTACCGCCACCTGATTACTGCCGTCAGTAATAGTTGCAATAGTTTCGCCCTTTTCCACAATGTTGCCAATGTCATGAACAACGTGCAGAACACCTGCGCAGGGTGCGTGCAGCACACGCTCCTTACTATAGCCTGCGATATTACCGGGCACACCGCTGTTAGGTGCAGCACTGCCGCTGCGGATAATGCGTCCCAGGTTATGACCGCGCTTCGTTTCTACAATCACATCGGCATCAGCGCCCACGCTGAAGCCAGGGCCCAAGGCAATCACGAGCGGTGCCATTGTACTGCTTGTAGCAAGATTGCGCTTGGCGATAATCGCATCAATCACAATATCAGGCGCAAAAGCATGCACACTCTCCGCTGCTGCGTCAACCAGCACCGGAACTTCATCATGCTCCCAGACAGCGTCTGCCTCCGCAAGAGAGTTTATCAGCCTTGCAGTCAGACCTTCTACCTGAGCGCTGCCTTGATACACCGCTTCGCACAGCGCTACCTGTCGACGAATTGCCGCAGGCTTAGCGCATTCCAGCACTAAAACTTTGAAGCCCGCTCCCCACAAGCGATGGATAACGCCTGTTGCCAGGTCACCGCCACCGCGTACAATAATCTTCAGCATTTATTATTCTCCCCTTTCACGAAGCCATGTTCTTCGCTCATCCATGCCTGCACTCACTAACAGCCAACGCATTTCTTCCTGCTGCGTTGCACTTAGCAGGTCACATTTATTCAAGACAATATAATAAGCACGTGTACCGACATTTTTGCGTGCACCCTGCGCCGAAAGCAGCAAAGCCGCAAGCATTTGCGCATCAATAATTGTATCTGTGCTGCAGCCTAAAAGCTCTGCCGCCAGCTGTGGACGCTGGCAAGCCTGCGCCAGCGAATGGCCTAAAGCATCCATACCGGCAACAGCAAGCACTATGTCACTGTCAGGCAAAAGTACAGGCTCATGCGCCGCAGGCGCTTTGCACGGATGATGCTTGGAGCCGTCAGCCTCACACAAAATCACGTCTGCCTGCGGCTGCATCGCTTCATATAAGAACTGCGGCGGCGCCGTCAGCTTACCTGTTGACAGTTCCGGAGTGCCAACAACAGCATAACGCCCCTGCTGCCACAAATCTTGCACCGCTGCTGCGTCGGCAGCAAAGCTGCCATCTACGGGACGCAGGATATGCGTACTTGTCAGCACCAGCACCTTGCGTCCGCAGGCAGCCCACATAGCGGCCAGTTCATACATAACCGTCGTTTTACCGCCGCCGCCAACAAGGCAGATAGTATGCTTTTTCCCGTCATTTACAAAATCAAAGGGACAGACCGGCATCTGCTTCACCTCGCAAAAAAATTACTTATATTATAACACACTCACTAAAAAAAGGCTGTCGCTTGCCTGCGACAGCCTTCGATAACATTAGTTTTTATTTGCCTTGAGCAACAGCAGCGATAACTTCTTCAGTCAGATCCTTGCCACCGAATACAACAGCACTGGCATCAACTACATTATTAATACCATGAGACTTTGCTACCTGGCCGATAGTTTTGCGGATTTTTTCGCGGATAGGATTCAGCAGGGATGCTTCCTTCTTATCTACCTGAGCGGATAATTTTTCGCCCAGCTCGCGTCTGCCCTTGTCGTCAAGTTTCGGAGCCTTTTCGTTGAATTCATTTTCAGCCTTTTGGCGCTCCAGATTGATAACGCTCATAGTAGTCTGAATATCAGGATAGCTGCGGAAAACACGTTCAACATTTACATAACCCAAATCTTCCGCAAAAGCGCTGGTTGCACAAGCTAAAGCCATAACCAAAGCCATAATCAAAGTCAATAAGCTTTTTTTCATTAAAACAGTAACCTCTCTTCTTAAGATTTTAGTACTGATATTATCTTACACTATTTCCTATAGAAAAGCAAGCTGTTTATAATTGACCGCTGCAAGCAAAAAACGCAGGCCATGCGACCTGCGTTTATTCATTGGTTTGCTTAGATTTGCTGATGTAAGGTATTGGTGGGCCCAGTAGGGTTCGAACCTACGACCAGCCGGTTATGAGCCGGCGGCTCTACCACTGAGCTATAGGCCCATGCAAGCTACCAAACAGTATTATTTTATAATAGTTATAGTTGTTTGTCAACTATTATTCTAAGAAGTCCTTCAGCTTTTTGCTACGGCTGGGGTGACGCAGCTTGCGCAATGCCTTAGCTTCAATCTGACGTATACGCTCACGGGTTACGCCAAAGTGCTGGCCAACCTCTTCCAGAGTACGGCTGCGGCCATCCTCCAGGCCAAAGCGCAGCTCCAGCACACGTTTTTCACGAACGGTAAGCGTTTCAAGTACTTCACCTAATTGCTCACGCAGCAGAGTAAAGGAAGCAGCATCAGCAGGTGCCGGTGCATCATGATCCTCAATGAAATCGCCCAGATGCGAATCCTCTTCTTCGCCGATAGGAGTTTCCAGAGAAACAGGCTCCTGCGCAATTTTCATAATCTCGCGTACTCTGTCTACGGAAGTATCCATCTCCTTGGCAATTTCTTCCGGCAACGGCTCGCGACCGAGCTCCTGCAGCAGCTGACGGGAAACGCGGATAAGCTTGTTAATGGTTTCCACCATATGTACAGGAATACGGATTGTACGTGCCTGATCGGCAATCGCACGGGTAATAGCCTGACGAATCCACCATGTAGCGTAGGTACTGAACTTAAAGCCCTTGTTGTAGTCAAATTTATCTACGGCTTTAATCAGGCCCAGGTTGCCCTCCTGAATCAAATCCAGGAACAGCATGCCACGACCAACATAACGCTTAGCAATGCTTACTACAAGACGCAGGTTAGCTTCAGACAGACACTTTTTAGCATCATTGCCCTGGGTTTCAACTGCCTTCAAAAGCTTTTCAAAATCTTCATCTATGTTGCAGTAGGCTTCAACAACCTTGGTATCCTTTTCTCTGCCATCACTCAGGCGTTCCTTGATTTCTTCAAGAATTGCCTTAATATGGTAAAGCTTATGGTCATCCTTATCGCTTGTCTCACGTGCAACAACAAACTGCTCGCAATCAGGAATCATCGTTTTCTGTTCTGCCATCAGACGCTGCAGATGCAGGCGTTCGTCCTTAGTGAATTCAAAAATCAAATCCTCGTAATCAGCGATAGTATAAGGATTACCTGCTTTATGACGCTCCTTAATCATTTGCGCTACGCGGAAAACAGAACGCATTCTTGTAATATGCCATTCCTCTTTCATGTTTTCACACAGCTTTTCAATCAAGGTGCTGCCGCTGTCCTCAGCAGTAAACGCAGGCTCCTCCAGCTCAATCATCTTGCCGCGCTGAATACGCTCTGCCTGACGGCCCTTATCCATGCGCTTAGCCAGCTTAACCTCGTCCTCGCCTACAAGCAGAGGCACTCTGCCGATTTCCTTCAGATACATGCGTACAGGATCATCAATGCTGATGCCTTCCGGCACAGACAGATTAGCCAGCTCAGATTCGCTGACCTCCTGATCGTCACTATCGTCATCATGGCCTACCAAAGGCAGGACATCCTCATCAGCTGAATTGTCATCAACTAAATCTAACCCCTTGCGTGCAATAACCTCATAGAGGTACTCAACATCCTCGGTAGTAATGTCTTCAATAGTATTAGTGAGGCTCATTACATCGCTATAGGTGAGAACACCCTTATTAGCCTTGCCCTTGCGGATAAGCTCTTCAATTTGTTCTGGAGTTATTTTGCTCGTTGTAGCCATGGTGTCCCCTCCTTCCATAGTTTTTTTAGTTTCCATAGAGTTTTTTGATTTCATTCTTTATCCTTTGACTTTCCATTAATTCCCCAAGAAAACGCTCATCTGCCGACCTTTCGTATTCATCTGCCAACAGACGGTGTTTTTCATATTCCTTTTCCAAACGCAGCCGTCGCATCTGTCTGAGGCAGTCCTGCAGAAGCTTATCAGTATCGCCTTCCGGCAGCTGATGTGCCAAAATACGTGCCAATGCTGTCTGCGCTGCATCATCCAGAATATTATTCAGCTTATCCGTCGTATAACCAATGCCAAGCTCGCACAACCGCTCAAAAAGCTGTGCCAGCACAGCATTATCAAAGCCGATTTCCTTCACATCCATGCTACATTCATCACACAGCTGCGGCTGCTCCAAAAGTAGCCTGAGAAGCAGCTCCTCGGCCTGCTGGCCAACGCCGGCGCTTTTTTCTTCGGGCACCACCTGCAACTGCCCAGCCTGCTGTCTGCCACCCTTGCGTGCTGCCTTGCGGTATTCCTCCGCTATCAGGCCTTCATCGATAGTCAGCCGCTGCGCCAATCTTCGGATATGCTCCGATGCTTCAATTTCATTTTTACATTCTAGTAGGAATGGTAGTATATTCGACACAGCTTCAACTTTTCCTGCTAAATTTGCTACATTATTTTGCAGTATTGTTTCATCTATTTGAAAATCTATACCATTCTGCGCTGCCGCCAGCACCTTCTCAAAAGCATCCCTGCCATGCTGGCGAACATATTCATCAGGATCCTTGCCGTCAGGCACACCGGCAATACGCACCTTCAGCCCTGCTTCCCGGGCAATGCTCACTGCCCGCACCGAAGCCTTACGTCCGGCGCTGTCGCTGTCATAGCAGAAGATTACTTCATCCGCCAGACGCTGCAGCAGCTTAGCCTGCTCCTGCGAAAAGGCCGTACCCATAGACGCTACCACATTATCAAAGCCGGCAGCATGCAGGCTGATGGCGTCCATATAGCCTTCAACAACTACAGCCTTACCGCTTTTGCGGATTGCCTTCAGCGCAATATCCAGACCGAACAGCAGGCGCCGTTTATTGAACCACTGCGTTTCCGCTGTATTCAGATACTTAGGCGTACTGTTGTCCAGCACGCGCCCGCCAAAGCCGACTATACGGCCGCGAGCATCACGGATCGGAATAATCACCCTGTTGCGGAACTTGTCATAATAGCCGCCGCGTCCTTGTGCTGCCAGGCCGGCAGCCTCCAAAACCTGCGGCTGGCAGCCACGCTTGCCCAATGAGGTGACAAGTGCCGTAAAATTATTCAGCGCATAGCCTATGCCAAAGCTGGCAATAATTTCTCTGCTGATGCCACGCCCGGCAAGATATGCCAGCGCCGGTTCACCATGAGCAGTTTTTGTCAGACAGGCTTGAAAGAATTTTGACGCCAGCTCGTTAGCACTGTAAATGCTTTCTCTTTGTTTCTCGCGTGCAATTTCTGCGGCCGTTTTCTGCTTTTCCGGTATCGGAATACAATATCTGCCAGCCAGCAGCTTTAATGCATCCATAAAGCTGCAGTTTTCGATTTTCATAATAAACTTAAAAATATCTCCGCCCTCATGGCAGCCAAAGCAATAAAACATGCTCTTGCCGGGGTTCACCGAAAAGGACGGTGTTTTCTCACCGTGAAACGGGCAGCAGCCCCAATAGTTCTGGCCTTTCTTTTTCAACGGCACGTAACCGGAGATTATTTCTACCATATCGGCTGTGCTGCGCACCTGCTCTTTAAAGTTTTCAAAATCTCCGTTCATTACCCTCTCCGCCTCCAACTATATTTCACACATAATTTATATTCAATGTATAAAGGGAAAATCCTCTTTTTTTCTAAAAAAATCTTTTTTAACGCTTGCACCGACTCTCTAAAAATACTATAATAAAGAGTACACTAAAAATTTCTCCTGTTTTTCATGCTACAAGAGGTGATTTATTCATGAAGAAATTTCTTTTAATATTAACTATGCTTGTTATGATGATGCCTTCTATGTGCTTTGCCGACCCGGTAATCACCAGCGACAGCCGCACCTTTAACCCGCTCACCGGCGTATATGACCTGCAGGGACACGTTTTTGTACAGTTCCCGGCACATGACACAACCTTAACTATTACCGGTGATGCCACCAAGGTATATCTTTATGCTATGGAGGTTCACGGTCAGGGCAACATTCATCTGAGCTTTGGTGATATGAGCTTTGCCTGCGATAAGGTGGATGTATATCATTCTGACAGGACTGCTTATGTAAATGGTAATCTGGTTTTCAATGATAACAGCAATAAAATTACCGCCAACAGCGGCAGCTACTGCTGGAAGACGAAAATTGCAGCCTTCCACGGCAACGTTACTGTCAACGGACAACCGCATGACGGTGATATCGCTTATAACGTTATGGAAAAGAGAATAACAGCGCAGTAAATATTTGCACTAACCAAAACAGCCCATGCTTTACAATACGTAAGGCATGGGTTTTCTGTTGAAAAAAACAAGTCATTACCCGCTACAATACCAGGTATTTCTAACAATTTATATAGCTAAAAAAGAAGAGCTGTCACCTTTTCAGCAACAACTCTTCTTTTATTAGAATCCCTTCTCTACTCTTACACCTATTTTTTCCAATTCGGAAACAATAGCACTAACTTGGGGGCATATTTCCTCTGAACCATCCGTTTTCTTCTTAAAAACACAATGAGACATATGAACTACATCAACTGAAAAACGCTCCATGGAAGCTATTTTTCGTCTGAGACCTTCTTCGTCCCCCAACGATATATCGCCGCACCCATTGCAGGTCCAAAATGCTGCAAGCTGTATGTCTTCTTCCTTATATTTAGAATATACCTTCTCTTTATTCAATAAGATTTTCAAACAACCAGCACCGCTACAGTGAGAAGAACTTTTTAAACAACGTAAAACTGCTATTCTTTTCATATCTCTATGGCATTAAAAATCTAAATAATAAGTCAGGCTGACAGCTCGCTTCGGTAATTGACTTCCGCATGATTCAAATGACTTATCACTATCTGCAATATTCTTAACTCTGAAAATTACAGAAGAGTTTTTATCAAATTTATAGCCCATATTAAAGTTGAAATTAACTGCATCCTTATCCTTGCTTGAAGGAGTTTGCAAGCCATAATACTGAACGTTCAAAGACGCATTATATTTGTCGAGCTGATAATGAATTCCTGCAGTACCCATAAATTTATAGTCAGCCTGAGTCCATCCTTTAGCAACTGATTTTTCTTTAGGATTAGAATAAGTCATACCTACATTATATTTCCATTTACTGTCAATATTTTGCTCGTACAATGCTTCAACGCCAGTATTTTTAAACTTATCGTTATTCACAAAAGTTTTGGTAGCGTCTTTAGAAATTCTGTTTTTAATATCCATATTGAAAACGGCAATCTTTACAGATTTATCATCAAACTGCTTTTTCCAGCCAATTTCACTTAACCAGCCTTCTTCAGGTCTCAATGCAAGATTACCCGTATATCCATGACCTGCATTACCAAACAGTTCCTCTGCCAAAGGAGTTCTGAATGCCTTATTCACATTCAGGAACAGGCTGCTGTTTTCATCAAGTTTATGCAAAACATTGAATTGTGGGCAGAATTTATTGCCCAGATCACTGATATACACCTGACGACCGCCAACACTTACAGAAGTTTTTTCACTTACCGGAGCATCTAACAGCATATATATTGCAGTGGTATCTTGTGTTCTACGATATGTGCCTTTGGTCTGTGCCATACGTTCGCTATCAAAGTTACCGCCAACAATAATGGAAGCCTTCCCGATATCAAACTTATTATTTATATCAATACCGTAAACCTTGCTCCAGTTATCTGTAGTAAGGCCAGTTTTATCATTTACAATAGATAATTCATAATCCTTCCAATAAGTAGACACATTCAGATTCTTGTTTTTATATTTTACATTTAATAATCTGGATTCGGCATCAGGATCATTATAGCCACTAGGACCACGGTAGAAATAATCATTTGAATAATCGCGCTGCATATATACTACATCTAAATGTTCATCTGGAACAAGATGCGCAAAATAGTTGCTGCTATCATATTTACCACCATACCTAACTTTAGTAGGTACGTTACTGTTTCCTAAAATGCCATCATGACCTCTTTCGCTGATTTTTCTGCCATCGTACGCAAGAGATAATTTATCAGCCTGAATAGCAATACCACCTTCACGATAGCCATGCGTACCAAAGCCGCCATAAAGCCTGTTTTTAACAGTATCCTTAAGAATAATATTAACCATACCATCTAATGCGTCGGTACCGTAAAGTACAGAGCCGCCACCATTGAGTACTTCGATTCTTTTGATAGCAGTTACAGGAATTGCTGAAATATCCGCTCTACCCTGAATATTAATAGGTGTGCCATTAAGCATAATCAAAGCTGAAGTTCTCATTCTCGAAGAAGATCCTGTGCCTCTAAAATGTACACCATTTTTTGCAGGTGCTGTTGTATCTAGTACCTCTGCACCCAAAACATTATACATAAAATCCATTACATTGGTTGCGCCAGTTCTTTCGATATCTTTTTCGTTATATACCTGAGTCATAGCGGGTACATCAATATCTTTTTTCTCAATACGCGATGCCGTAACGACCATCTCATCCAGCTTAAATTCTCCCTGAATATCGTCAGCAGCAGCGTAACAGTTACCGGCAACTAACATAGAGAAAAGAATACCTGTTGACAAAATTAATTTTTTCTTCACTCAACTCATCTCCCTATAATATCTTTAATTTTCACCGATTATCTCGGTTTTTCGTAGTTTTTCA
>NZ_CALDXR010000023.1 GCF_937920985.1 uncultured Phascolarctobacterium sp. | reverse complement strand
CGTACTTCTGGTACGTCAAGGCATTTGTGACGAAGCATATGGTGCTTTATTCGTCAGACTGGTATTATTTGCCGGGGAAGAACGGCCATACCATCGGGATAACAACCAGGGATACTACGAAAGCTACCAGAACCAGACCGGTACCAGCTTTTACATAGTCCATGAATCTGTATCCGCCAGGGCCAAGTACCAGGGTGTTCGGAGGAGTACCTACCGGAGTTGCGAATGCGCAGGATGCTGCAACAGCGATAGCCATCAGAACTGCTTTCGGGTCAGCGCCCAGGTTTTTGGAGATTGCAATACCGATCGGGCACAGCAGAGCTGCGGATGCGGTGTTGGACATGAACTGAGTCAGACCGCAGGACAGGATGAACAGTACACCGGTTACAACCAGCGGAGAAGGAGCGCCGCCCATCAGGCCAACAGTCCATTCAGCGATGAGTTTACCAGCGCCGGTTTTATCCATAGCGGAGGATACAGGCATCATGCCAGCGAACAGGAAAATGGTTACCCAGTCGATGGAAGCATAAGCTTGTTTTTCAGTCAGGCAGCCGGTCAGTACGCACAGCAGAGCGCCGATGATAGCAGCCATTTCCAGGGATACGCCCGGGATACCAACAGCCATTACCAGGATTACGCCCAGCAGGATAACGCCGGAAACCATTTGTTTAGATCTGGAAATTTCGTTAGCCTCTACCTCTTGCTCGATTTCTTGGTCAGCATCGAGTTGTTTGTTCGGGAGCAGATATTTGCCCAAGAACATCATGTAGAGCATACCAGCGACGGAGATAGGAACACCGATCCAAGCGAATTCGAAGAAACCGAACGGCTCGATACCGGCAGCATTCATTGCACCTACTGCAATGATATTCGGCGGGGTACCTACCATGGTGATGATACCGCCCCAACCGCAAGCGAATGCCAACGGCATTAACTGACGGGAAGCAGGAATTTTAGCTGCAGAGCAGATGCCCAGTGCAACCGGCAGCATGCAAGCTGCGGTACCGGTGTTGGACAGAACTGCGGACATTACAGTACCAACGATCATCAGACCGAACATCAGGCTGTTTTCGCTGGTGCCGCACATTTTAACTACGGTGTTACCAATTTCTTGAGCCAGGCCGGTGTAGAACATGGAAGCGCCTACAACGAACATACCTGCAAAAAGTACTACAGTAGAGTTGGACAGACCGCTGAATACTTGCTTAGCAGGAATCAGGCCTAACAGGCCGCATGCCACAGAGGCACCAATAGCAGTAACTGCGAGAGGAATAAGTTCAGTTACGAAGAATAATGCAACTACTGCCAAAAGAATGAGACATTTGATAGCTGGGGACATTGTTTTCCTCCTTAAAATAATAAAAATGTTTTGTTGTCTGTGTGTCACTATACACACTGAAGGTCATCAATAAAATAATTCAACAAGTTATCAGTAAGTTCTATCATTAAAAATTTATAGTACTTACATTTCCGACAACTCCTATGCTATTGAAGACTTAAAATAGCCTTCACTTACATAACTTACTTTATCGGCTTTTTCACTTACTTTAATTACTTAATTGTCAACAGTGTTAAGTTTAACACACTTCTGACAAATTTGCAAGCCTTTTTCATTTATTTTATTCCTGTACTTTACATGTTTTTCTACTCAGCTTATTGCATATTTATACATCATTTTGTTTGTTTATTATTCCGTTCTCTTGTACACTTTTTTATAAAAAATATGTCTGTATGCTCACCCTTAACATTACATATTTCTGCCGGTATGTTCCCTACTTTGAACAACAAAAATCCCCGCCACCTAAGTGACGGGGATTGATTTGTTTGTAAGCGTCTAACCTAACAAATTATTTGCCAGGGAAGAACGGCCATACCATCGGGATAACAACCAGGGATACTACGAAAGCTACCAGAACCAGACCGGTACCAGCTTTTACATAGTCCATGAATCTGTATCCGCCAGGGCCAAGTACCAGGGTGTTCGGAGGAGTACCTACCGGAGTTGCGAATGCGCAGGATGCTGCAACAGCGATAGCCATCAGAACTGCTTTCGGGTCAGCGCCCAGGTTTTTGGAGATTGCAATACCGATCGGGCACAGCAGAGCTGCGGATGCGGTGTTGGACATGAACTGAGTCAGGCCGCAGGACAGGATGAACAGTACACCAGTTACAACCAACGGAGAAGGAGAGCCGCCCATCAGGCTAACAGTCCATTCAGCGATGAGTTTACCAGCGCCGGTTACATCCATTGCTTTAGATACAGGCATCATGCCAGCGAACAGGAAGATGGTTACCCAGTCGATAGAAGCATATGCTTGTTTTTCAGTTAAGCAACCGGTCAGTACGCAAACCAAAGCACCGATGATTGCTGCCATTTCCAAAGTGATACCTTTAATGCCAAGAGCCATTACCAGAACAACTGCCAGCAGGATAACGCCGGAAACGATTTGTTTGGATTTGGAGGTTTCATTTGCTTCGATTTCTTGCTCGATTTCTTGGTCAGCATCAAGTTGTTTGTTCGGGAGCAAATATTTGCCTACAAACATCATGTACAGCATACCAGCTACGGAAACCGGGATACCAATCCAAGCGAATTCGAAGAAACCGAAAGGCTCAAGACCAGCAGCGGTCATAGCACCGGTAGCGATGATGTTAGGAGGAGTACCTACCATGGTGATGATACCGCCCCAACCGCAAGCGAATGCCAACGGCATTAACTGACGGGAAGCAGGAATCTTAGCTGCGGAGCAGATACCGAGTGCTACAGGAAGTAAGCAAGCTGCGGTACCGGTGTTGGACAATACTGCGGACAGTACGGTACCAACGAGCATCAGGCCGAACATCAGGCTGTTTTCGCCTGTGCCGCACATTTTAACTACGGTATTACCGATTTCTTGTGCAAGGCCGGTGTAGAACATGGAAGCGCCAACTACGAACATGCCTGCGAACAGAACAACGGTAGAGTTAGACAGACCGCTGAATACTTGTTTTGCAGGAATCAAGCCTAAGAGGCCGCATGCGATAGCTGCGCCGGTAGCAGTAACTGCGAGAGGGATAAGTTCGGTTACAAATAATAATGCAACTACTGCCAACAAAATAAGACATTTGATTGCTGGGGACATTTTATGTTCCTCCTTTTAAAATTAATTTATATACAATGCCGAGGGAGGCATTCTATATCAGCTATTAATATGTAGTTTTCAAAGAGCTTATGGAATTTGCTTATGTATTTTCTTGCATTTCCATGTACCTATTATAACACTATAAGCGTAAAATAAAAAGTTATTTTATTGAAAAATTTACATTATTAACGTAAACAGTGTTTTTCTGTTGCGTACTTCTATGTTGTATTTTATGTACACTGCTATCATGGTATTTTATTTTTATACTTTTATATGCTTTTCCGGAATTAAGTTAAACTTTAAGTAAATGATTTTTGAAATGCATATGCCAGTTTTATCTGAAAATTATCTTAATTCTCTTTATAAAATTAGCTCTGATAATTTACAGCTTTCTGCTCCAAAGCCCATTGTATCAAGGGTTTGCGATTCACGCAATTTTTTTAGTACCTCCTATAAGTTATTTTTAACAGCTGGTGCTAATTTTACTTTTCGAATTAAATGTAATCCCACAGCGCATGTCCACTGATTGAGGACACAAAATCGCCATCTTTTTTGTTCATAATGTGACAGTTTATTATTCCAGAACATTTTCTAGGCAAAAATTAAGAGGACGCGCCTTGCAGCGCGTCCTCAGGGGAGTTTCAGTATAAATTATTTACCAACAGGACCGATCATAGCCAGCATGGTACCTGCAGCAACTGCAGTACCGATAACGCCTGCTACGTTAGGACCCATAGCATGCATCAGCAGGAAGTTGGACGGATTTGCTTTTTGGCCAACAACTTGAGATACACGAGCAGCCATAGGAACTGCGGATACACCGGCGGAACCGATCAACGGGTTGGTCTTGCCACCGTCTACAATGCACATCAGCTTACCGAAGATAACGCCGGCAGCAGTACCACCGATGAAAGCAACCAGACCAAGGATGATGATCAGGATGGTCTGATAGTTCAGGAATGCATCAGCACTCATGGTCAGACCAGTACCGGTAGCCAGCATAATGGTTACGGTATTCATCAGAGCATTTTGTGCGGTGTCGGACAGACGATCCAGGCAGCCAGCTTCTTTGAACAGGTTACCAAGCATCAGCATACCAATCAGAGCGGTTACGGAAGGTAACAGCAGGGAGATAACGATGGTGCACATGATTGGGAATGCAACTTTTTCGAAGTGAGAAACCGGACGCAGCTGTTCCATAACGATTTTACGGTCAGCTTCAGTGGTGAACAGTTTCATGATAGGAGGCTGAATCAGCGGAACCAGAGACATGTAGGAGTAAGCAGCAACTGCGATTGCACCTAACAGCTGAGGAGCCATTTTAGCAGCCAAGTAGATGGAAGTCGGGCCGTCAGCACCACCGATGATACCGATAGCAGCAGCTTCTTGTACGGTGAAGCCGAGCAGCATAGCGCCCAGCAGAGCTACGAATACACCGCCCTGTGCAGCAGCGCCCAGGAGCAGGGTTTTCGGGTTAGCCAGCAGAGGACCAAAGTCGGTCATAGCGCCTACGCCCAAGAAGATCAACGGCGGGAATACTTCGTGGTGAATACCGTACATAATAACGGACATAACACCAGGTTCTTCGAAACCGTTTTTAGGAATGTTAGCCAGAATACAACCGAAAGCAATCGGGGACAGCAGCAAAGGCTCGAAACCTTTAGCGATAGCCAGATAAAGCAGAACCAGACCAACGCAGATCATGATTACATGACCGCCAGTCAGTGCAGAGAAGCCGGAGTCTGCCCATACAGAAGACAAAGCAACAAAAAATGCCTCAAACATGTGAATTTTTCCTCCTTGTTTCCCTTAATTGGGATGTTATAAGTGCAAATAAGCTTCACAATAATGCTATAACACTTCCATTTTAACTGCATCACCACAGTCTCCCCTAGTCTACCTGTGGTCTGCTTTGCAATGAAAGCAGAAGATCAGAAAATGCTATTTCTTCTTATGAAGCTGCTTAAAGCAGCAACACTGCTTTGAAACCTTTTTTTACAGCTAAATTTTATTTAGCCTTAGTAGGATCAACTACCTGGATTAAACTCATCAACATGCCTAATCCGATTAGAACTCCAAAGACAATGGTCATGTTGATTATGGCAATCAGCCATGGATTTGTTGTTACAGGACCCACTGTTTATCACCTCTTCCTAAGATAATTAAAGGGGAACTAGGTTCTATAAGCGCGATGCTTACCTTACTTTAATAAGTATAAAGTTATATTTTTTTATCTTCTGTTGCGCAGGTCACACTGTTTTCCGTCAAACAGTTACTTTATTTACATAATCGTTTCACTTTAACTTCTATACTATTTCAAAAGTTCATTAATCGTTTTTGTTGCCTGTGCAACAGATTGTCATTTTGAGTTTGCTAAAATAAATACTGCAAAGCAACAATTTAATATCCTCTCAGTTTTCAATTTGTCTTTAGAGAGATTGGGAGAATGCTGAAACGACTGCGAATTTAGTTTTGGCAATAAAAAATAACCAGCTGCGAACTGGTTATTTTTTTGCTTTCAAACAGGCACAGTCTAATGACTGTACGTATATTTAAATCTAAACAAAAGCAAAACCCATCCGGTAAAAACCGGACGGGCTTTACTTTGTTAGGGAGAGTTATCACAATAACTGTTTATTTAGCAACAGGGCCAATCATAGCCAGCATAGTACCTGCAGCAACTGCAGTACCGATAACGCCTGCTACGTTAGGACCCATAGCATGCATTAATAAGAAGTTTGCCGGGTTTGCCTTTTGACCGACAATCTGAGATACACGGGCAGCCATAGGAACTGCGGATACACCGGCACTGCCTATAAGCGGATTAGTCTTGCCACCGTCTACCATGCACATAATCTTACCGAATATTACACCGCCCCAGGTGCCTGCAGCAAAAGCAACCAAACCTAAGCAGATAATCAGGATAGTCTGATAGTTCAGGAAGGCTTCGGCACTCATGGTAAGACCGGTACCGGTAGCCAGCATGATGGTTACAGTGTTCATCAAAGCATTTTGTGCAGTATCGGACAGACGGTCCAGACAGCCTGCTTCTTTGAACAGGTTACCAAGCATCAGCATACCGATCAAAGCTGTTACCGGCGGCAGCAGCAGAGAAATAACGATGGTGCACATAATCGGGAAAACGACCTTTTCAAATTTACTTACCGGACGCAGCTGCTCCATAACAATCTTACGTTCTCTTTCGGTAGTAAACAGCTTCATTACAGGCGGCTGAATCAGCGGTACCAGGGACATGTAGGAATAAGCTGCAACGGCAATAGCACCCAAAAGATGTGGAGCCATTTTAGCTGCCAGATAAATAGCTGTCGGGCCGTCAGCACCGCCGATAATACCGATAGCAGATGCTTCCTGTACAGTAAAGCCCAAAGCCATAGCGCCCATCAAGGATACAAATACGCCAATCTGAGCAGCAGCACCTAAAAGCAAGGTTTTAGGATTAGCAATCAGCGGACCGAAGTCGGTCATTGCGCCAACGCCCAGGAAAATCAACGGCGGGAATACTTCATGGTGAATACCGTACATAATAACGGACATAACACCCGGCTGTTCGAAACCGTTTTTAGGAATGTTAGCCAGAATACAACCAAAAGCAATTGGTGACAACAGCAAAGGTTCGAAACCTTTGCCTATAGCCATATAAAGCAGAACCAGACCAACGCCAATCATAATTACGTTGCCACTTGTCAGAGCAGAAAAACCTGAGTCTGCCCAAACAGAAGCCAAAGCGACGATAAATGCCTCAAACATAGAATAATCCTCCTCTTGGCCCATATCGGGAAAATAAGTGCATTTTTTAATAGATCAGACAGGGAAAAAGTGCATCATTTGCTTCAATGCTTATTTCTAGTAGGGTCAACCAACTGAATCATACTCATGAGTACACCTAAAGCAATGAGCACACCAAAAACGATTGTCATGTTGATAACAGAAATCAGCCACGGATTAGTTGTTACGGAACCCATATAAATCACCCCTTCCAAATAAATTTAAATATAATATTTACCGCAATATGCTTCCGGATATTTGACTTCAAACACCCCTTTTTGCCTTGCTGAATTAAGTATAAAAATAATTCTGCTGTTATTCCGTTGCTTATGTCACACATAATAAACGGACGGTCTTAGTTTACTTACAGATTATATTCGTTTTAAATTTGTTATTATTATTAAAATTTAAAAAGCATTTTTGTTATTGAAAAGGATTAGTTTACTTATGTAACTTAAAAAAGCAAGCTCTTTGAGCTTGCTTTTTAAATTATAATGACCATTAACTTCTATGCTATTATTTATGCATAAATTTAAAACTATGCATTTTACTGCCTAACACCAGCTATTGAAAATTAAAAACGCCGCTCAAACGAGCGGCGTTTTTTAGCAGCATTACAGCTGTTCGGTTACATTGTCTTCGGGAGTCCCCTTCTTTTTGCGGCTGAAGAAGCGTTCAACAACTACAAAGAGTACAGGAATCAGGAAGATACCAAAGAGAGTAGCGATGGTCATACCACCTACTACAGCGTTACCCATAGATACACGCGCACCGGCGCCCGGGCCGGTAGCAATAGCCAGAGGCAGACAGCCTAAGATGAAGGCGAAGGATGTCATCAGGATAGGACGCAGACGGACATGAGCAGCCTCAACAGCCGCATGTACAACATCCATGCCCTGCTCCATATTCATCTTCGCATATTCGACAATCAGAATAGCGTTCTTTGCTGCCAGACCAATCAGTGTAATCAGACCAATCTGCATATAAACGTCATTCTGCAGGCCACGTGCATACTGTACCAGGAAGCAGCCGAAAACTGCGGACGGTACGGACAGCAGTACAGCCAGAGGAATAGTCCAGCTTTCATACAGAGCTGCCAGACAAAGGAATACGAAAATCAGAGAGATAATGAAAATCTGAGTGGAACGGCTGCCGGCTTCAATCTCATCAAGGCTCTGACCGGTCCATTCGTAGGTATAGGTGTTAGGCAGAACCTGCTTAGCAACCTCTTCAATAGCAGCCATAGCCTGACCGGAGGAATAACCGCTGGCAGGGTCGCCGGAAATCTTAATCGCACTGGCACCGTTAAAGCGTGTCATAACAACAGAGCTATTCTTAGGAGTAGGCTTTACAAGTGTATTCAGCGGAATAGACTTGCCGTCATTGCTGCGTACAAAGAAGTAACGCATATCCTCTACACCGGTACGATATTTTTCATCAGCCTGCATAACAACCTTCCAGGTACGGCCGAAGTTGTTGATATCATTGATTTCGTTACCGCCCAAGAAAGCCTGCAATGCAGAATAAACAGTAGATACAGGCACGTTCATGGACTGTGCCTTTTCACGGTCAACCTCAAACTGATACATAGGAGTATTGGTGTTCAAGGTGGTGTACAGCATACCGATTTCCGGACGCTTGCGACAAGCAGCCAAAAATTCGTTAGCACGCTCACCCATAGTGTTAACGTCCTCACCGCCAAGGTTCATGAGATAAAGGCTCAGAGTACCGGTACTGGAAGCACCGGGCAGAGAAGGCGGCTGGAAGGCCATAACGGTTGCATCAGGAATCTGTGCGCCCATGCCGAAAATCATCGGAATAACATCCTGTACGCTGTTGCTGCGCTTGCTGTAGTCCTCCATAGTAACTACTGCCAGGCCGGCGTTAGCCTTCTGGCCCATGGACAGGATATCAATACCGCTAACCTCCATAACGTTTTTAACGCCGGGGAGCTTTCTCATATTTTGTGCAAGGCCTGCCATAATCTGCTGCGTACGGTTACTGGAAGCACCCTCAGGCAAAGCGATGGATACAGCAGTCATGCCCTGGTCCTCGTTCGGTACAAAGCCTGTCGGCGTTGCCTTGGCCAGGAAACCGATGCAGATAACAACAACAACAAGACAGGTCAGAATCAGTTTAGATTTACGGATGCAGCCTTCAACGTTTTTCACGTATTTAGCCAACGTTCTTGCAAACCAATCGTCAAATGCTTTTACAGCCTTGCCGATAAAGCCCTTCGGCGCCTCCTCCTTCTTGACCAGAATCAAGGAACAGAGTGCAGGAGTCAGGGACAAAGCTACGATAGCAGAAAGCATCATGGATACAGAAATCGTAATCGCAAACTGCTTGTACAATTCACCGACAGTACCACCGGTGAAGGCTACAGGAATAAATACCGCAGACAGTACGAAGGCAATAGCCACAACAGGGCCGGAAACCTCGTTCATAGCACGGTAGGTTGCCTCCTTAGGAGACATACCGTTTTCCTGAATATGATGTTCAACCGCTTCTACTACAACGATAGCGTCGTCGACAACAAGGCCGATAGCCAGAATCATCGCAAAGGCAGTCAAAGTGTTGATGGTAAAACCTAAAATTACAAAGGAAGCAAAGGTACCAACCAAGGATACCGGTACAGCCAGAATAGGAATCAAGGTTGCACGCCAGCTGCCAAGGAACATAAATACTACCAGAATAACCAGAATCAAGGCTTCAACAAATGTATGAGCAACCTTCTCCAGAGATTCGGTAATAAACTGGGTGTTATCCTGAATAACAACCAGCTTCATATCATCAGGGAAACGGCTTTCTGCGTCCTTTAATACCTCGCGGATATTCTTAACAGTTTCGATAGCATTCGCATCTGAGGTCAAGGATACCGGGAATACAACGGAATCACCGCCGTTCAGCTTGCTGACGATAAGGTCATTACGCGGCCCTTCTTTAATAGTTGCGATATCCTTCAGCTTCAGGTTATCGCCGTTGTTGGAACGGATAATTACGTTACCGAATTCCTCAGGTGTATTCAGACGACCTTGAGCACTTGCGGAATAGGTACGCTCCTGCTGGTCAACGGTAGGACGGTTACCGATAGAACCAACCGCTGCCTGAATGTTTTGCGTTTTGATCGCGTTGGAAACGTCGGTTACGGTTACGCCCAGCTGTGCCATTTTTTCAGGATTCAGCCAGATGCGGACTGCATATTCCGGACCATATTCGCCAACTGTAGATACGCCCTTAACACGCTTTACAGCATCCAGAAAGTTCGCATCCGCATATGTTCTTAAGAACATTGCATCATAGGTATTTTTAGGAGAATAAAGACCAAAATACATAATGGTCTCGGCAGATTCTTTGGCAGTAGTAACACCATAACCGGAAACCTCGCTCGGCAGGGAGCTGGTTGCCTGGGATACACGGTTCTGTACCTCTACAGAAGCGATATCTGCGTTTTTCTCCAGGTTGAACTCAACATTGAGCTTGTACTCACCACTGGAGGTACTTACGGAGGACATGTTCAGCATATTTTCTACGCCGCTGACCTTCTGCTCAATAGTCTGTGCTACAGCCTTTTCAACGATATCGGCACTCGCACCTACATAGTTGGTGTTTACGCTGATACGCGGTTTGGTAATGTTAGGATATTGGGCGATAGGCAGGCTGAAGCCGGCAATCGTGCCCAATAAGGTAATAATAATCGCCAGTACTATCGCAAATACAGGGCGATCAATAAAGAAACGAGCCATCTAGCCAACCTCCTTATTGCTTCTTGCCAGCGGTAGCACTGTTGTCAACAGTAGTATCCAGATCAGCCTCAGTCATCGGTTGCGGGTTAACCTGAGCACCCTGTCTGATCTTACCGGTGCCTTCAACTACGATTGTCTCGTCGCCGCTCAGACCGCCTTCAACCATGTAGAAACGGCCAACGGAAGGACCAAGAGTAACTTCCTTCATCGTTACCTTGTTGTCACTGCCGACAACATAAACAAATTTCTTATACATTAATTCAACAACTGCACGCATAGGAATCAAGAGAGCATCCTTTTTGGTGCCTGCAGTTGCCTGTACGTGAGCAAACATGCCCGGCAGCAGACGACGTGCAGGGTTTCTGAACAGAGCCTTGACAGTCATGGTACCGGTGTTGTCGTTGATACCGCGGTTAACCTCTGCAACAGTGCCTTTCAAATCATAGGTACTGCCATCACTCAAAACAACGGTCAGATTATCAAGAGAAGCAGCGCCGCTGTTATCATGAGCAGCGGAAAGCTTCAGATATTCCGGCTCAGCGATACTGAACTGTACGAATACAGGGTCAGTGTTGCTGATTTTTGCCAGAGTAGTCTGGCCTGCGGTTACATAGTTACCAACCTCCAGCGCGGTAGTATCAATACGTCCGCTGAACGGAGCGGAAACGCTGGTATCGGTCATGTTAATCTGCGCATTTTCCAGAATTGCTTCCTGCGCATTTACAGAAGCCTGAGCCTGGTCACGCTGCATAATAGCGTTATCCAGAACCTGCTTGGAAATTGCATTCTGTGCATACAAAGTGCTATAACGTTCTGCGTTCAGAGCAGCGTTAGCCAGAGCCGCACGGGCATTAGCCAGGCCTGCCTGCGCGTTGAGCACGTTGGCCTGATAGGTACGCTGGTCAATAGCGTACAAGGTCTGGCCTGCGCTTACAGTGTCACCGCCCTTGAAATACTTAGCTGTAATCTGGCCGCTTACCTGAGCCTTCAGCTCCATTTCCTGCTGAGCCTGTACAAAGCCTGTATAATCATATACCAGAGGGGTGTCACGCTTAATAACCTTCATGGTTTTAACCAAAGCTGCCTGATTGCCGCCCTGCTGCTGTTTTTGACCACAGCCTGCAACGCTCAGTACAAAGGTTGCCGCCAGCGCCGCAGCCATTGCTTTTCTCGCACGGCCGGAGCGAATAAAACTAAACATAAAAAAACCTCCTTCACCTTCACTCTGAAACTACTCAATATATATAATAACTAATAAGACTGCTATATTGTAGCGCCTTTACCTGAAAATATTCCTGTTCCAGTTTCAGAATACTACTATTATAATGGACATTTTTCAGAAAAGCAAACTCTATTTAAGCAGATTTCACCGCTTTTTCTTGCATTTTCTCCCATTATCTTCTTCTCACAAATTATACTGACTGGTCAGTCAGCTTTTGCTGTTCAACAGCTCTTTTTTCAGCAAAAATTTATGCAGATTACCCAAAGCAAAACCCGATACCTGATCTACGCCATCAGTACGCTGCATCAAGAACAAGTTATCTCCTTCAATATACCATTCATCAGGCAGCTTGTCCTTATATACCACATTTTTATTGGTATTCAGCACATTGAGCAGCGGCAGCAAATCCTTATCCTTGACGTTAAGAACTTCATCTAAGCGTATTTTTTCACCCGTCTTAGGATTTACGTTCAACTGATGATGAATAAAGCGACTTTTACCGCTAATCAGCTGCACGCTAAGAATCTGCTCGTCAGCACGCATCACCTTAAATGCCATATCTGCCTCGCCCTTATAAAAATGCTCCAGATATTCCTGGCATTCTTCCTGCAGCAGCTTATTCATTTTATTTTGCAGCTCCACGTCCTTGCTGGCAAAAACCGGGAATGTCGCCTCACCGCCAGGCACTACCATTTTGCGCACCAACAATGTTCCTGCAGCAAAATCCTTGCCATCATTTACGGTATTGTCCTTAGGGGTAGGTGCAAGCGTCATAATCGTCAGGGAAAACTGCTTCCATTCCTTAGTCTTCTTATCCTGCTTCCAAATTGCTCCTACATCTGCCAAAGGCTGTTTATGCTGCAACAGCTGCTGACAGCCAAGTAATTCATCTGCACCATCATCATCCACATCATGTGCCACCAATGAGAAAATCCCGCCATACTCCAGTTTACCGTCTGCCACCTCGCAGCCTGCTGCCGGGATTAAATCTGATTTGTTGCCATCAATTAAGGCTACATGCATTTTACCATCTTTGGCATAGGCTTGCGTTACTAATCCCATGCTTTCAGCAGCGCCAAAGACCTCACGCACCTTTTTCTTATTAGCAAAGGAAAGCACGCGGTATTCACCAGGCGCACGCCAATCACCCTGCCCGGCGCTCACCAGCAGCTGCTGTCTAGCACTTTTGCCTGCCCATAGCTTAACCGGCTGCAGTTGGCAGTTATAGCCACCCTTAATAGAGGGAGCGTAAGCCGTCAAAAGCTTCTTGTCTTTATCCTTAAGCATCACGAGCAGGTCATTGGCATAGCCATTCGGCAGTCTGTCGCCCCACAGCTCAGCAGTCACCGTCTGCTCTGCTGCCAGCTGCAGCGGCACCTGCGCCAGCAGCGTGTCTGCAGCGGCTGCTAAAGCGCTGCATAAAAACACGCCACTGCAGGCCAGCCCCTGCACCATCAATTTTATCTTCACGTCTCCACGCCCTTTCTTCAAACATACTATTATATTATAGCATTTTTTTGCTATTAAGAAGTGTCTTAACACAGATTTTTCACAGAAAGCCCCCTAAAACATCCGCAAATTCTGTTGCATTTCGTACAAAAAGACTTTTTCTTATCTCCCAAAACGATTTTTTTATTAATATTACTGCTTTTTATTGTTAAATAGTGTAGAATAAAAGCGGTATTTTATTGAACTTTTGGGAGAAGGGAAGGAATTATTAATGAAGAAAATAGTTGCTCTTCTGCTCAGCCTTTGCCTATTAGTATTAGCTGCAGGCTGTGGCGGTAACGATTCAAAAAAAGACACACCCAAAGAAAAGACTAAGGTAAGCCTTGGCATGTTGCGCCTGACAAGCAGCGCTCCTTTATTTATCGCTATGGATAAGGGCTTCTTTGCTGAAGAAGGTATTGAAATTGAACCACAATGGTTTGACGCTGCTCATCCGATTGCCGTATCTACTGCTTCCTCTAAGGTTGACGTTGGTGCTACCGGCATTACGGCCAGCCTTTATAACATGGCAGCCAAGGGACAAAAGCTGGGCATTGTTGCAGATAAAGGACGCGAACAAAAAGGCTATTCCTCTTCTGCACTGCTCGTGACCACCGACAACTATAACGCCGGTGTAAAAAGCCTGAAGGATTTGAAGGGCAAGCGTATCGGTATTACGCAAAAGGGCTCCACCTTCCATTATATGCTTGGCAGAATGCTGGAAACCCAGGGCATGAGTCTCAATGATGTGGAAATTGTTCCCCTGAGCAAGCTCAGCGCTGTTATGGCTGCTTTGGAAAGCAAGCAGATTGACGGCTGTATCTTAAACGAGCCCAACATCACCAAGGTGCAAAAAGCAGGCTATGGCAAATTGGTTGTACAGGTTGGCGACGTTATTCCGTACCAGACATCTGCTATCTTCTACTCACCTGACTTTATGAAGAATAAGGATGCGGCAGTACGCTTCATGCGTGCTTACAACAAGGCCTGCAACTATTATTACGAAGCTGCAGTAGAAAAGAAGGATGCCAAGAAGCTGGAAGAGGTTGTTAATATTGTAGCCAAATACGTTAAGGCTCCGGCTGAAGACATTAAAGCCGGCCTGCCCTATATTGATAAGGACGGCAAGCTGCTCGTCAGCGATATCGCAACCCAAATTAAATGGTACACTGATAACAAGATGATTACCGGCACACTGGATGCGAAGGATGTTGCCAACACAAGCTTTCTTGATGAAGCACTGAAGAAATAAAATTATTAAAGCAAGACTGGCGTAAATTTAACAGCTGCAAAATGCGTTAACGATGCTTTAGCACCCAAACGCTGCGGCTGATATGTTAGCGCCAGTCTTTTTGGAGGATGGTAGAAAATGAAATTAGAAATCGCAAATATCTGCAAGGATTTCACCACCACCAGCGGTAAGCTGCTTCCTGTTTTGCAGGATATTAACCTCAGCATTAATAAGGAAGAATTTGTAGCATTGGTAGGACCGTCAGGCTGTGGTAAATCAACCTTGCTCAATATAACTGCCGGGCTTTTGGAGCCAACTGGCGGTAACGTAAAATTTACTGATGTCGCTGCAGGCTATGAGCCTCGTATGAGCATCGTCTTTCAGGAAACAGGGCTCTTCCCCTGGCGCAACGTGCACGATAACATAGCCTTCGGATTGGAAACAGCAGGCATGAAGGCAGACGAAAAGGAAGCTCGCATTAAGCATTACATTGAGCTTGTAGGCTTAAAGGGCTTTGAAAAATCCTTCCCACATCAACTAAGCGGCGGTATGCGTCAACGTGTTGGCATCGCCCGCGCTTTAGCTATCGAGCCTGACCTGCTGCTGATGGATGAGCCGTTTTCTGCCTTAGATGCGCAAACGCGCACCATCATGCAGGAGGAGCTGGTAACGCTGTGGGAAAAGACGCGCTTGACCACGCTATATGTTACGCATAATATTCAGGAAGCAGTCATGCTTGCTGACAGAGTTGTACTGCTTTCGCGTCGCCCCGGCAAGGTCAGCAAAATACTGCAGATTGCCATTCCGCGTGCCGACCGCTCTAAGCCGGAGCACACAGATGAAATTTCGGAATTTGTCCGCATCATCTGGGAGCATATCAGCAAGGATGCGCGTGCTGCCTTAATGGAGGTGGAAGACAATGCCTGAAAAGAAAACTGCTGCGAGCGCAGCTAACGAATATATCGTGCGCAACCGTATGACGCATTGGCAAAAGACCTATCCGCATTGGGTAAGCGTTGCTTCCATCATTATCCTGCTGCTCCTTTGGGAGGCTATCTGCCGCTCCGGCCTGGTTTCGTCTTTGTTTTTACCAGCGCCCAGCCAAATTATCAGCGCTCTGCTTACCATGCTTGCTGATGGTGAAATCGGCGTAAGCCTGGCAGCCAGCATGTACCGTATCCTAATCGGTTTTGCTGTCGGCAGCCTTATCGGCCTTGCAGTCGGTCTTGTTACCGGTACCTCGGCGCTCGCAGATAAAATCGGCAATCCTATCGTCAACGCTCTTTACCCTATCCCTAAAATCGCTTTGCTGCCGTTATTTATCCTTTGGCTTGGAATCGGCGAGCTTTCGAAAGTAACGATTATTGCTCTCGGCGTCTTCTTTCCGGTAGCAATGAACACCTACAGCGGCGTCAAAAATGTTGACACACTGCTTATCAAGGTTGCAGTAAGCTTTAACGCCAGCTGGTGGAAAACGATGAAAAGTGTTGTTCTGCCTAACGCCTTACCTATGATTTTCGCAGGCCTACGCCTTGCTGCCGGCACATCTCTGCTGCTGCTGGTGGCAGCAGAGATGATTGCCGCACAGGTCGGCATCGGTGCCCTCATCCTGCATTATGGCGATTTGATGATTACTGACCGCTTGATGGCCGGAGTTATTGTATTGTCCTTGCTCGGCCTGCTCTTTAACCTGTTCCTGCAATGGTTGGAGAAAAAGGCTATCCCCTGGAAGAACTGAGAAAAGCACAAAAGCACTGTCTGCTCACTGATATTTTTATATCAGATAGAGCGACAGTGCTTTTTCTTTTTCTGCTAAAATCTTACAACAGCTTCTTAAATTGCTGTTACGCTGATGCACAAAAACTGGTTTTGCTAATATGCTGACTACTGCGGCTTCGCAGAAGCATCCCGCAAAATTGCTGCTACAACTTCAGCTGGCAGCTCGCCTATCTTTTTGATCAGCGCAGGCTGCTTGGGATGCTCGGCAATAACCTTCTCCATCCACACCATGTCCAGCCAATGGCCGTGCTTGAAGCCTGTATTATTGAAGATACCGATAATTTTATAACCGCAAGCCTCATGCATTTTGACGCTGTGCTCATTGCTGGCAGTAATGCAGGCGTAAGTCACAACTACACCCTGCAGGCGCAGCAAAGCCTCCAGAGCTGCGTACATAACCTTGCCCAGGCCACGCCCCTGCCACTCTGGTGCCAGATAAATAGTTACCTCAGCGCCCCACTGATAGGCAGCACGCTGAATATAAGGATGGGCATAAACATAACCAAGCAGTCTGCCATCGTGCTCACAGACTATATAAGGATAGGCTGCAGAAATATTTTTGATTCTCTCAGTAAATTCCGCTACTGACGGTACTTCATATTCAAATGATACATCGCTGAGCGCCCTGTCGTTGCTGGCGACAAAGGGCGCGTAAATCGCAAGCAGCTCTGCAGTATCCGCAAGCTTCGCAAAGCGAAGCGTATACTTCATTGACATTTTATCGCTCCACCTTTACTTCAAACATTCTGCTCCACGGCAGCGTAAATTTATATTCTTCGGCAGTGTTGCCCATATACGGCTTACTTACCTTGTTGATTTCCCGGGTAATAAACTCTTCCGCCGCCTTACTCTGCTCCTCGTTCAAGCCACTGTTAGGCCAATAGTTAGGCCAAATCAGCTGCTGATAAGTTTGCATGCGCACATTTGCCTGATAAGCCCAATCATCAAGATATCGCACATTAAGCAGATTTTCTCTTGCTTCCAACGGCAGCTGCTTCTGCAGCAGCCCCTGCGCCAAAGCAAAGCCCAGGCTGTTGCCTGCGGTATTCCAACCGCCGTAGGATGCCAGTCTGTAGGCAAGCTGTTTGTCAAACAAGGTCTTTACCAAAGCATTGTCCGCACCGTTGCCAAAGCGGATATCTGCCACAGTCACAGGATGATTATGCTTAAGAATGCGTTCAACCTTATTGACGAAATTTACGGTAGCAGGCAATGCCTTGTAGCTATTGCTTGCATCAGACGCCTCATGTGTCACGCCATCGGCAGGAGTGTTGACAGCCAATACCAAATCGGCATTTTTACGTGTACGCACCGGGAAGGCACCGGCAGCGTAGATATGCTGTTTGGCGCTCACCGCCACAGTATCATCCTCATACGTAGGTACAGTCTTGCCTCCCTTGCCGGCAGCATAGGTTACATTTACCAGCGGCAGCTCGTACTGCAGGCGGTTGGCCGCACGGCTCAAAAGCAGCAGCCCAAGCTGATCTGCGCCTGCGAAGAAACGGATTTTTTCCTTCGGCAGCTCATTCACCAGAATATCCATCTCGCGTGCTTCCCTATGTGCCTGCGAATAAGCAGCTGTATCATCGCGGCCAATCAACATATAATCAAAATCGCCGCTTTCTACACCATGCAGCAAAAGCTCCGTAGCGCGGATATTATTGCTGCGGCGCGTAAACATATCAGTAAGTATTTCCCGGGGAATGCTGCTGCGCAGCTCAGCCAGCTCTTTTACCTCTTTACGCTTAATCTGCTTAAGCTCCAGCTTGTCCTCCAGTTCGCCCAAGCGGAAAATCTTAGGGCCCCATTCCTTATAATATGCCGGCTCTGTCGGCGCACTGCTGGCCTTAGGCGAACGCATAATAGTAGTAAATACATAAACCTTCTGCCCGCCATGCTGTTTTTTCAAATCTACCAAGCGTTCTGCACGCTGCTGCAGAAGCTCCGGCGAAATTTCATGTGTGCGAGATGCCACCAGTCCGCCATAAAGCAAAGCATCAGAGGAAGCAACAATGGCTACCGATTCACCGGCCTTAGATTCCAGCCAGTTGAAAAGCTCTTCCGGCTGCCCTGCTGACTGAGCACCGGCAATATATTCGGCCGGCGGCAGCTGTACATCCCAGCCTGCAGCCTGCATCGTCTGCACTGTGTAATCAAGGCACACCGGTCTGTTGTCCATGGGTATATATAACAGAGTGCCCTTAGCGGCAAATGCTGTATGAGTAGTCAACAGTAAAGCGCAAAGCAAAACACTTCGCAAAACCTTCATCATTTTTATCACTACCTTTAACTCTTTCTAAGCAGAGATATTCCTCGCCTTAATAGAATTTCTACAGCAATAAATAAAATTCCTGCGTTGACTTATAATTTCTTCTTGCATCTCTCGGTTATGATAAAAGCTCATCGCAAAACAAAAGCTCCCTGCTTCAAGGTATACCTTGAAACAGAGAGCAAAATCTACTTTATACAATTAGCTTAAGCATTGGCAAATCGGCTTAAGAAATCCTGGGTACGTTTATTCTTCGGATGAGCAAACAGCTCCTGCGGTGCGCCTTCCTCAGCAATTACGCCCTGGTCAATAAAGATAACACGGTTAGAAACATCACGCGCAAAAGCCATCTCATGCGTTACGATAACCATGGTCAAACCTTCCTTAGCCAGGTCGCGGATAACGCGCAGAACCTCGCCAACCATTTCCGGATCCAGTGCGCTTGTCGGCTCGTCCATCAAAAGAACCTCCGGCTCCAAAGCTAAGGCACGTGCGATTGCTACACGCTGCTTCTGGCCACCGCTCAGCTGGTGCGGTTTAGCATTTACATAGCTGTCCATACCAACATGCTTCAGATATTTCAGCGCAGTAGCGCGTGCTTCTTCCTTGCTTTTGCCAAGAACCTTAACCTGACCAACCATGCAGTTTTCCAGTACAGTCATATTATTAAACAGGTTGAAGGATTGGAACACCATGCCTACCTTAGTACGATACATAGTGAGCTTTTTGAAAGCTTCATTAACATCTGTGCCACGGTAATCAATAGTACCACCAGTCGGATGCTCCAAATAGTTCACGCAGCGGATGAGCGTAGACTTGCCGCTGCCGGAAGGACCGATGATGCAGACAACATCGCCGCGACGGACATCGAAGCTGATGCCCTTTAAAATTTCACGCTCGCCAAAGCTTTTCTTTAAATCATGGACTGATAACAAAAGTTCCTTTTCCATAGCTTAGTACCGTCCTTTCGGCTTCTTAGTAGGCAGAGGGATATCACCGCAAGGATCCATCATCGGGTCATAGGTAACCAGCTGATAATCCTTCGGGCCATCCATCTTGCTTTCCAACCAGCGCAGCAGGCGGGAAGCGGTAAAGGTCATAATAAAGTAAATTACGCAGGTAATGAAGAAAATTTCAAAGTATTTGTAATAAACGCCTGCAGCAGATTTAGAAGCAAAGTACAGCTCCGTTACGGAAATAACGTTCAATACAGAAGTATCCTTGATATTGATAATCAGGTTGTTGCCCAGCTGCGGCATAACGTTGCGCAGAGCCTGCGGCAGAATAACGCAGCGCATGGTCTGGATATGGTCCATACCGATAGCGATTGCTGCTTCCTTTTGTCCCGGATCAACAGATTCAATACCGCCACGCACAGTTTCTGCCATGTAAGCACCGGTATTGATAGAAACAACCAAAAAGCCTGCAAACAGCGGTGACATATCGATATCAAACAGGCTCATTGCACCATAATAAACAACCATAGCCTGTACAATCATAGGTGTACCGCGGAACACCTCTACGTAAGCGTCTAATAAGCGCTGCAAACAGCGCACCAAAGTTCTCTTAACCTTGCTGTCATTATCTTCCAAAGGAATTGTTTGAATAACACCAACAATAAGGCCGATAATACAGCCAACAAATGTGCCTACTATTGCCAACAGCAGAGTAACGACCGCGCCCTTCAGCAGGACAGAGCCATATTGCTGCAGCAGGTAGACTACCCAGCCAAAAAATGTTTCCGGCATTACATACACCACCTTAATTTAATACAAAAAGGGGCGACATCCGCCGCCCCTTGCAAATGGCGTAACTCGTTATTGCAACGCAGCTATTCCATTCTTATACAGCTTATTTTGCCAAAGGCTGTTTCTTAATAGCTTCATCCATAATCTTATTGAAGTCAGCCTCATTCATGCCGCCCAGAACCTTGTTCATAGCGTCTGCCAGTTCCTTGTTGCCTTTTTTAATAGCAATGCCGATTTCAACATCTTCTTTAGAAGTTTTGAAGCCTTGACCTTCAGGGAAGGTTACCATGGTCAGCTCAGGGTTAGCAAAAGCAGCAGCCTTAGCAGTCGGGATATCTGTTACGATCAGGTTGCATTTGCCGGATTTCAGAGCAACAATCATGCCAGGAACGTTATCGATAGCAGGCAGCTTTTTAACGTCCGGAACCTGGTCAATCTGGTCATACCAGATGGTGTTCAGCTGAGAGGTAGCAACAGAGCCTTTGAGATCAGCAACGCTCTTAGCCTGAGCTTGCGGAGAATCCTTTTTAACCAGCGCTACTACAGTTGCATAGTAGTAAGGTTTAGTGAAGTCAACAGATTCTTTACGTTTGGAGGTAATGGACATGCCAGCAATTGCAGCGTCAATTTTACCGCTTACTACTGCAGGAGCAAGGCCATCCCATTCAATTTTGTGAATTTCCAAGTCAGCGCCCATAGAATCAGCTAATTTTTTAGCAATCATAACGTCATAACCATAAGCGTATTCGTTAGAGCCGGCGATTTTAACAGCACCGCCGTCAGCAGACGGTTGGGACCAGTTGTACGGAGCGTATGCACATTCCATACCAACCTTCAATACCTTCTTGCCGCTGTCAGCTTTTTTATCGCCACCGCCGCAGCCAGCGGTAACTGCCATTGCTACAACCATAGCACTGCACAGGGCAGCTTTCAAAAATTTCTTCAAGTTCATCAAAAACACACCTTTCATTGTGAAATAATCTACTAAGTTACGTAATACTTTACTATATTACTGTCAAAAAAGCAAGCTTTATGACAGAGATATAATGTATACATGAGCAATACCAATCGAGTAGGAGACTGCTCATTATTTGAGCAGTCGACCTCTCACACCACCGT
>NZ_CALDXR010000022.1 GCF_937920985.1 uncultured Phascolarctobacterium sp. | reverse complement strand
TACCGAGCGCGTAGTGGACTTTCACCACCTAGTTATCGCCCATGCTGGGCGCACCGCTAAAAAACTCCTGCCTCCAGGCCCATAGTCTGCCGGCAGGAGTTTATTTTTATCTTCTTAGCTGCGACCAGATGAACAGCGCAAGTCCCGCCCAAATGCAGCCAAAGGCTATAGCAGTAGTACCGGTGAACGGTTCACCGTAAATCAGCACGCCTATCATCAGCGAGATAGAAGGCGAGATATATTGCAAAAAGCCAACAATATTCAATGGCAGCTTACGCGCGCAGGCCGTAAAAAGCAGCATCGGTGTCGCCGTAACAGCGCCTGCACCTGCCAAAAGCAGCAGCGTATTCATATCGCAGCTTTGGTATACATTGCCTCCCACAGTATTCAGGTAATACAAATAGCCTGCAGCCAAAGGTGAAATCAACAATGTTTCCAACAGGATACTCGTCATCGGTTGGGCAACGATAATTTTTTTCAGCAAACCATAGAAGGCAAAGGTCAATGGCAGTGTCAGTGCTATCCAGGGCAAGCCGCCGTTATGGACAATAATCACACCGATGCCGACAGCAGCGCAGCTAACAGCTGCAATTTGCAGCTTAGCAAGGCGCTCACGCAGAAATACTACACCAAAGAGCACGTTCATCAGCGGGCTGATATAATAACCCATGCTTGTTTCTACAATGTGCCCTGCTTCTACCGCCCAAATAAAAATACCCCAGTTGAAGCTAATCATAATTGCTGCCAGCACCATGCAGCAGGCAGTCTTTTTCGTGCTGAAAATCGCCTTAGTTTCCTGCATGAAGATGTTCAGCTTGCCTGTTGCCAATAATAAAAGAAAGACGAAAACGGCCGACCATAAAAAACGGCTCGCCAAAATTTCCATCGCTTCAACATGCTGCAGCAACTTCCAGTATATCGGCAGCACGCCCCATAACAGATAGGCACCAAGACCATAAAAAATACCAAGTCTATAGTTATTATCCATAAGAAAATACCCCTCTATAAAAATTTATAATATGATTTACATAAGACAGACCAGAAAATTTCAGCAAGCATTATTCAACATAAACTATCTTATTTTTGCAGCTTTTTCGGTATCGGAATCCAAATAGCCGTAATCGCCGCTACAATCGGCAACCACACCAAAAGCTGCATAACCATCGGCAGGCCGAACTTATCGGCCAGCACGCCGAGAATCGTCACGCCAAAGCCACCTAAGCCAACGCTGAAGCCGATTGTCAGACCGGACGCCATGCCCACATTATTCGGCATCATACACTGCGCAATAATAATGGTAGTCGCAAAGGAGCCGATGATGCAGAAGCCTGCAATAACAACAGAAGCCATAGCAAAAAGCTTAGTCGTAGCAATCGTAATACAGTAAATCGCCGGAATGCTCAGCGTAATAGAGCCCAAGAGAATTTTGCGTGCTCCCAGCCTGTCGCTCAAAATTGAACCTACATATGTACCGGCTACACCGCCTAAGAGGAAGCCGGAAACAAGACTGCTGGAGAACACTGCCTCAAAGCCACGGAACTTCATAAAATACAACGGCAGATATGTTGAAATACCGCTGTGAATAGAAGAACGCATGAAGATATAGAACAAAATCAGGAAAAGCGCAAAATACGACATTTTTTCGCTTGTACCGTCAGCAGCCTTCTTAGCCTGCTGCACCTCATGCTCCTTGTTGACACGGATATAATCCGGCATGGCTTTTGCCATCAGCAAGAAAACAAGCAGACCAGGGATAGCGAAATACATAGTATTGTGAATGCCGCCGGCCAAGCCTAAAAGGAAGGTCATGAAGATAGAGCCCACCGCCATACCCGCATTACCGCCGATAGAAAACAAGCCCATATTCTTCGTGCGATTGGTGTCATCACTCAAAAAGTTGACTGTTTTAGAAGCCTGCGGGTGATAGGTAGCGCTCGCCAGGCTGATAAAAATAACCGTGCATAAAAGCAGCGTGTAGCTGGAAACCCAGCCTACAAAGGCGAAGCCCGCGCCTGCCAGCGCCGCGCAAAGCGGCAGGAAGCGCGGCAGCGAGCGCCTGTCGGTAAGATAGCCGAAGGCCGGCTGAATAACAGATGACATAATATTTTGCAGTAGCACAATCGCCGCCAATTGTGAATAGCTCAAGGAAAACAGCTCCTTCAGCTGCGGTAAAACGATAGGCAGCGCACCCGCCTGCATATCGGTAACAAGATGTCCCAATGCCAAAGCGACAACAGGATAATACATTTTATTCATAAAAAACTCCTTTATAACGCTGTACCCTTTGTCGGTACAGTTAATTTACTCATATCAATCTTTTCTAGCTCCAGCAGACGCAGCTTGCGCCACATACCGCCGCCATAGCCGGTAAGGCTGCCATTAGCACCTATTACGCGATGGCAGGGAATAATAATGCAGAGCGGATTACGACCTACAGCACCGCCCACAGCCTGCGCCGACATGCGCGCAAGACCACGCTGCGCTGCAATTTCGCGCGCAATATCGCCATAAGTAATGAGGCTGCCATAAGGTATGTTTTGCAATATTTTCCAGACACGTTCCTGAAAATCACTGCCGGTAAACTGCAAAGGTACATTTACTTTCGGCTCACAGCCTGCGAAATATTCCGCCAACCACTTTTCGGCAAGTGCAAAGACAGGCAGCTCCGCATTTTGCGCATCTTGAATATCTTTGTCGCCATAATGCTTATCGTCTGCAAACCATAAACCTGTTAAAGCCTGCCCATTGCTCCGTAAGGTTATCTCGCCTAAAGGCGAAGAAATCTTTTTATAGTACAACATATTCAACCTCATTTATTTTGCGTTGTAACACTAAAGGAAATCGAACCCTTATAATTTAACGTTTTTTCGCAGGCGCATAATCCTTCATGCCCTCTATCGCACCGCCGGCAATCGCCCAAAGGTAAATGGCTGCCGTACTGCCGTAGGGGCTGTAACGTTTTTGATATTTATTAAACAGCTCGCGGGTTATTTTACGGTGATGATATAGCATCCGCAAACCGCGCTGAATTGCCAAATCATCAAAGCTTAAAATATCCGGTCGCTGCAGGCAGAACAGTAATATCATTTCTGCCGTCCATTTACCGATACCCTTCAGGCTGCTCAACGCTGTAATCGCCTCTGCATCGCTCATATGCTCCACTGCCTGCAAATCAAACTCGCCATTGATTATTTTGCGCGCAAAATCCTTGATGTATTCCGCCTTACGCAGGCTCATGCCTAAGGCCTGCAGCTCATCAGCCGAAGCAGCATATATCACCATAGGTGTAACTGTTATCAGCTTTGCTTCCAAACGCGCCCAAACAGTTGCCTGCGCCTTGGATGATATCTGCTGACCGACAATATGACGTACAACAGCAGCAAAAAGATTAGCGTCCAGTTTACGCTCAATATGACCGATTTGCTCTATAGCCAAAGCAAGCCTTTTATCTTTGCGCTTAAGATAATTTATTTCCGTTTCGCCGTATTGAAAGTACATCGCTGCACCTGCCTTCTGAAAGTATAATGATATTATAACGCGTAAGAAGCAAAAAGAATAGCGGATAAGCATACAAATTCAGCAGAAGCTTTGCGAAAAAAGAAAAGCCAGACAGCTTCACGCTGTATGGCTCATATTAAAGACACTCGATAATAGCTTTTAAAATCGCGCTGGTTTCTTCTATAGGCCTAGCAAGGCTTTCGTCAAACACCATTTCCGGCAAGAGCGGCACATGTACAAAGCCCACTTTCGTTGTCGTACCGGCGTAAGCATGGGCAGCACGGTAAAAAATTTCGTTGCAGACATAGCCGCCGGAAGCAAACTCCAGCTGCACGGGCAACTTCTGCGCACGTAAAGAGCGGACTATTTCATGTACAGGAATCGTAGCAAAGTAGGCGGCGGGGGCGTCAGCAAGAATTGGCTCATTCCACGGCCTGCGGCCCATGTTGTCTTCGATGAACGCATCCTTAATGTTGAGCGCGGCAAGGTTGATTTCCACATCTGTCGAGCCACTGTTCATGCCCGTCAGCAGGATAACGTCGGGCTGCACGCGCTCGGCCTCTTCCAAAAGCAGACGTGGAGCGAGATTGAAGATGTTCGGCAGGCGCAGCTTGTGTATATGGTAGTTGTTGATAGTTTCGGGTAAAGCCTTGACCGCTTCCCAAGACGGATTGAGCGTGTAATGGGCAAAGGGATCGAAGGCGGTGAGAAGAAGAGATTTCATTTCAATGCCTTCCGCATATATTCTGTCCAATAGCTAATGCTATCAGAAACAATATTTGTTGCTGCATCAGACATAGCAAACTTGAACAATTCTTCTGGCGATATTTGTTCTATATTCTCATTCTTATTATTGGAATCAAAATTTTTTACTGTTCCTTCGCTCGTAAATAAGAAAACCTTGCCTTGCAAATGCCTAAAGTCGTTTGCATCAATATCTACATTACCTTTTTTAACTTGAATATATACGTGACTTCTATCTTCAGGATCAAGCAAAACACACTCATAAAGCTCTGTAGATTTCTTATTCGTTGACGGAATCACTATATATTTATATTCAGAGAATAAATACGCACACACTAAATCCTCACAATCAGTTGGTGACAACAGAGAATACAAAGTTTCTTTATTAGGTTCAATAGCTAAACCTTGATAATGTTCTTTTTTCATTATTGTATTATAATAATGCTTTGAAAAAGTTTCTACTTCCCTAGAAGCTATACGTTGTAGCGTTTTACCACGAATAAATGCTATTGTGACTGCGCCAGGAACACTAGATTCATCGCCTACTTTTATCCATTCGATATCTGTTCGTTGTGTAGTAGAATCCCTATCTAACAACTCTCGACTACTATCATAAATCCATTGACTATTCTCGCCAACTCTACCAATATAGTAAATTCCCTTATCACGTATCCACACCAAATCATCAGGTTTTACATTATAATATAATCTTCTTACATTATCATCAACACTACCACCATAAACATTCCACTCTTTAATCAATGCCGCATAATCATCATAAGATTTAATACCTGAACGCTGTTTCTGAATCTTTTGCTTGTCAGTTTCATTGATATTATTTCCCTCTAAATGCCTATCACTAAGCGACCACCCCATAGCCAATACACTTTTATTAAGGCAAAGATCAATGCGACTCCCACCAAGACTACCAACTATTTTAATATGCGATCTCCAAATAGTCATTATAAAGCACCTCCAAAGCGCACAAAACTGGTTTTTATTTAAACATAAATGATGAACAAAATAAGCGATAAGCTTTTTTCTGTAATCCATCCATGTATTTCAACGCCTGCTGTTCAATTCGATAAGGTACACCATAATAAGCACCTGCAACCGCACCTGTTATAGCTGCAATTGTATCACTATCTCCACCGATAGATACTGCGTTTCTAATTGCATCTTCAAAATCAGTCGCTTCGAAAAAAGCTTTTAACGCCTGCGGAACAGTCTCCTGACACGTTTCATTAAATTCGTAATCAGCACGGATTTCGTCTAGCGTGAAGTTCATCGGATAATATTCATTATCTATCACAGTAAAAATTTCTTCTTTCTTGCTTCCATGTAAAGCCATATATGTTGCAACTGCAGTAGCTTCAGCACCCTTTATCCCTTCTGGATGGTTATGCGTAACGCTAGTAACAATTCTAGACAGTTCCTTCACTTCTTCTATAGATTTAGCAACGTAAGCTACTGGGCTAACACGCATAGCTGAACCATTGCCAAAACTATTATAAGGCTGCGGATCGTTCGTTCTAAGCCAATCAGAAAACATACTTCCGTAACCCGCCTTAGGATATCTCATTCCCCAAAGCTGCATTTGTTTTATCGTTTCAGCAGCAAGTTTGCTGTAATCTTTCTCACATTCTACCAAAGCACTCGCAATAGCCAACGTCATCATGCTATCATCAGTTGGGCAGCAATGCTTGGAGAATAATGGAAAATCTTTCGTTTTTATTTCATTGAATTCATATACAGAACCAACGATATCGCCAATAATAGCACCTAACACACGGCGCATCTTTCTTTTAAGCAAAGCTGCTTCCTTCCAGTCAATCCCTTCAACATGCATGACTTCTGTACTTTCCTCTTTCTTAGCAAACACTTGCTCAGTTATCTCTTTCCAGTGCCAGTCTGAAGGAGCTTTTTCTTCAATGCACACCATAGCAAAGACAGAGACTGCCATATCATAGTCGCACGCTCCATCTGGTGCTTCAAGAACATAGATATGATTATTGCCCTCTTTATCCATTTTGCCATACTCAACACGATAGTTTTTCTTGATATGTACGCCATCATAGCGAATATATCCTTCAACCAGACTTTGGATGAAGTCGACGGGTCTATCTGCAATTACATCAAGATTTACGCAGATGAATTCGTCCATGACAGGGCGCATATTACACATATACTTCATGATTTTGTCTTCAAACTCATATACATTCATATATGAATTGATGTTAAGCACACATGAAGCTGCTCCCTTGCAATTTATTCTTTCACAAGGAATGATTTCAATATTAGAAGCGTTAGTTTTGTTTTCTTCGTAGGACATATTTTTCACCTCGTAGCCAAGACACCAGGATTTAATACTTCATCTTTGAAATATTTCTCCCTAAATTGATTTCATCTATAGTTACGTTGCTCGCCCAAAATTTCGCCCGGTTTTGGGAAAATTCTTTAGATATTATATACTATCCAGAGAAAAAGTGCAAATTTAAGTATCTACATATAGAAAAAACAGCTCATGCAATGCATGAGCTGTTTTTCTAACCGGCAGCTATCTATCCTCCCAGGCCGCTTCCAGCCAAGTACTTTC
>NZ_CALDXR010000021.1 GCF_937920985.1 uncultured Phascolarctobacterium sp. | reverse complement strand
TTATTTGTGTTGCATAAAATACCACTACATATACGGAATTTTTTTCTTACCAACCCCTTGACTTTTTATAGTTAGTCTTTCTTACGCTTCTTCGGCATGAGGCCATTCATAGCGTGATTCTTTAACTTCCAATGCTTCATCGCCACGTTCTAAAGCAACGATTCCCGTCTGCACCATTTCGACAATACCATAACGGCGCAGAGCATTTGCAAAGGCGCACAGCTTGCCTTCATCACCGGTGTTGACAAAGGTCATGCTGTTGCCGGTAACATCAATAGCATGGGAACGGAAGGCTGTTGCTAATTGCAGCACCTCCATTTGCTTTTCGCCGGCGTGTACCTTGACCAGCAGCATGCTGCGCAGTGCGCTCGTTTCACGATGCAGCACCTTAATGCGCTCTACCTCGCTGAGCTTTGCCAATTGCTTGCAGACCTGCTCGATTGTCAGCTCGTCCGCATCCAATACAATTGTCATACGTGCATATTCCGGATTCTGCGTACTGCCACTGGTTAAGCTGTCAATATTATAGCCACGGCGAGAAATCAGTCCCGTAACCCTCATTAACACACCAGGACGATTGTGTGCGACAATAGATAATATCTGTTTCATTTCTTTTCTCCTGAATCTGATAAATCCACAGCTATTTTATCTTTATTTAATAAATTTAACGTGTGGAATAATCTCGTTATATACTTCTTCCTTGCGTTGGTTATAGATTACTTTTTGCTCTTCAAAAAAGTTTCTGCCATAGCTGTCGATAGAAACAATCAGCGGGCCAAACATTTTCACATGGCAGCTCCACAGAGTTTCCGGCATACCCAGCTCACGCCAGTTTGCGTCAACGATTTCCTGTACCTCAGTTGCTGCCACAACAGCATTGCCTGCGGGGAATACGCAATGAATAGCGCCAAAGTTTTTGCACGCATATTCAGTGTTGGGGCCCATACCGCCTTTGCCGACGATAACACGGACACCGGTCTTCTCTACGAATTCCTTTTCAAATTTTTCCATACGCATGCTGGTGGTAGGACCAACGGATACCATTTCAAATTTGTCATCGCCCAGGGGACGAATAATCGGACCGGCGTGCAGAATTGCTTTATCCTTAACATCAACTGGCAGCTCACGGCCATATTCTACGACACGGCGATGTGCAACGTCACGACAGGTGGTAATGTCACCGTTCAGATAAACAATATCGCCAATATGAATATTTTTTAAATCTTCTGCGCTTACAGGAGTAGTCAAAACCTTTTTGCCATCAATTACTTCGTACATTATAAAGTCACCCCGCTATGAGAAAGAATTTTGTAGTTTAAGTTTTTGTCGAATACGATATGGCCGCGACGATGAGACCAGCAGCCAACGTTTACAGCAACACCGATTACAGACGGATGACGTGCAGAATTTTCTACGTTCACGCCCATAACAGAATATTTGCCGCCCAGGCCTTGAGGACCAAGGCCGATTTTATTGATGCCATCCTCCAGCAACTGCTCCAAAAGTGCAGCGTTCTTGTTCGGGTTATGGCTGCCAATCGGACGCATCAATGCTTTTTTAGCATGCAGGGCAGCTACTTCTACAGAAGTACCGACGCCAACACCTACCAGAAGCGGCGGGCAGGCATTCAGGCCATAGGAGGTCATAACGTCCAGCACGAATCTGGTTACGCCTTCATAACCGGCACCGGGCATCAGCACCATTGCTTTACCGGGCAGGCTGCAGCCGCCGCCAGCCATATAGGTGTACAGATCTAATTCATCGCTGTTCGGCACAATCTCCCAGAAAATAGTCGGAGTACCGGTACCGACATTTTTGCCGGTGTTATATTCATCAAAGGTTTCTACACTGTTATGACGCAGCGGAGCTTGCTGAGTTGCACGGATAACAGCTTCCTTCAGCAGTACCTCCAGCTCGTTAATCAGTGGGAAATTGGTGCCGCATCTTACTACAAATTGCATAACGCCGGTATCCTGGCAGCTAGGACGGTTCAGCTCCTTCGCCAGCTTCTGGTTCAGCTTCATAGTCTGGTAGATAGTTTTAGACAGCGGGCTGTCTTCCTTTTCTGCCAGCTCATCCAGTTTAGCGATAACATCGTCAGGTAAAACCTTAGCGGTGTGCGCTACAAAATGTGCTACATAGTTTGTTAATTGTTCAACTTGTTCTTGCTTATCCATTTTTACCCTCCATACGCAGCATCAGCTGCAAATTTATTATTTATTGCCTGCTTTCTCCACACTTTCGATTTCCTCCTTGGAAACATCAGTAAGAGTAAGCTTTTGAAAAAACCTTGTTTTCGGAATCAGGAAGTTAAAGCCTTCGGTTCTGCCCATATAAGCCTTACCCTCCTGCAGGGAGCAGTCAAAAACATGACCACCCATAGTTCTGTCATCAGAAATAAAATGCACATGCCAGCCTGCAACATTCAAGCCATCCATATATTGCGGAAAATATACGCAAACGAGGCTGCCGCTGACATTTTTAAATTCAAACTCACGCTGGTCTGTTTCCAAAACCTTAGCAAAGGTTTTATAAGGCTCGCTATGCTGCTTCTTTTCAGAACGCGCGTAAATTTCGTTAAAATACCCATCTATACGGCAAGCGTAGATATTGTTCTCACCATGAGCTTTGCCAACCTCGTCCAGCTTAGCCAGAAGCTCGCTCATATCAGCGATGTTCTCCAGCTCAAAAGCTATATTCTTATTTAAGTATGTTACGGAAGCAAACGGGGTAGCGTCGCCGGCATCGGCAATCTCTACTGTACCATCTGCTTTCGCCCGATAGCAGACACCATCGAGTACAATCATTTCACCATCAACCGCTTCAAAGGTACCTAAGCCTATATCGCCGTTGGCGAGCAGCTCTTCAATTGTTGCATTGCCATAAAAATCACCCTTTGCTAAAGCCTGCAGGGTTGATACCTGATACATTAAAGCCATCCTCTGACCTCCTCATGCTTTTTCTCTAATCAAGACCGCCTGAAACCACATACATTAAAGTGTCTGTATGTCATTATCCTGTACTTTAGCAGCAGTCTTTCTTGACCTGCCTTTACTATAACATCAATCTAGTGTATAATCAATTTTATAGAATTAATGTTTCTATAAAGGAGATTTATAGTATGGAGCTAGAAAAAAAGTATATCTACCAGGTCTATCAATGCGGCAGTTTTTCTAAAGCTGCAGAAGCGTTATTCATTACTCAGCCTGCACTGAGCATAGCCATCAAAAAAGTAGAGCAGGAAATAGGTGCTGCCATTTTCAACCGCAGCCAAAGGCCGCTCACTCTCACGAGCATAGGCGAACTGTATCTGCAGCATATCAAAAAAGAAATGCTGCTGGAGCAGCAGCTCAAGCAGCAAATTGATGATATTCATGGTTTAAAAAGCGGTGACCTGAAAATCGGTGGCACGCATTATATGAATGCTTATCTCCTGCCGTCATACATCGCCCAATTCAACACCCTCTACCCCAACATCAACATCACAATGGCAGAAACAAGCTCTGATATGCTCATTGAAATGCTCAAAAATAACGAGCTTGATTTCACCTTCAGCTGTGATGAAGACGTAGTGCAAGAGTTTGACAGCTATCCCACTTTTTCCGATCATATCCTGCTCGCTGTTCCGCAAGCCTTCGCGCTCAGCGATAAATTGCTAGAGGAAAGCTTGAGCGCAATAGAAGTCAGACACGGCATCCACCTGTCGGAAAAATGTCCCAGTGTTGACTTACAGCAATTCACAGATTACAGCTTCATCCGTATTGACGCACATGTCAACCTTGGCATGCGTACGCTAAAAATGTTTGAAGAAGCAGAAATTCTGCCACGCATAAAGGTCAAGGTGCCGCAGCTCGTCACAGCCTTCCAGCTTGCGGAGCATGGCATCGGTGCCACTTTTATCAGCGACAAGCTGGTAACCGGCAATGAAACCTCTCTGCGCTTTTTCAAGCTGCAGTCCAAACAGGCAGAAAGAAAATATTCTCTGCTTTTACCGCATAATGTTTACGTTCCTAACGCAGTCATCGAATTCATCAAGCTTTTCCAGCAATGACATTATATGAAGAAAAATACAACAGCTGAGGGTTTTCCCTTCAGCTGCTTTTCTTCGCACTTAATTATAAATCAAATTTATATGCTTATTAATTCCATAAAATTGATTTATTTTATTATCCGTGGTATATTTTAGTCAGTTCAAAAAACAGTTGCTAAACAAGCATAAAGAAAAATACACAGCAGCTGTTATCCATACAAATTTTAAAAATCATGTTTTATTTTACGGAGGGATTTTAGTGTGAAACAACATCTTTAGCTGCGTACATTGTCGTAGATTGATTTTTGGCGC
>NZ_CALDXR010000020.1 GCF_937920985.1 uncultured Phascolarctobacterium sp. | reverse complement strand
TAGCAGCGTAAGCGGATGCGGTTACACCAAGAGCCATTGCCATTGCGAGTACTAAGGATTTTTTCATTGTAATTTCCTCCTCTTATCTTAAGAGATTTTTATTTATTACAAAATCCTTCGCAAGTCCCCGCCTGCAAGTTCGGTAAGAGTTGCCTTGTTTCCTCTACCACGCAAAGCTTCGCCTATGTCAAGGATTTCATAATCAAGGGGTGAAATTTTAGATTGGAGTAACTCGTTTTTTGACTTACTCTAATCTAAATCATACTTATATTATAATGGCGGGTTACTAGCTAGTCAAGAGTCTTTTTCAGAAAATTTTTAACAGAATAAGAATTATTCCTAGTAAGAATCTTTACAACGACAAAGCAGCGCCTTGCACCGGCCTGCCAGCGCTAGAGTAAAACACTTGCCAAAGTCATTTTTAACGCGTTTTAAAGTATACTTACGAAAACTCCCGAAAAATTGAAAGTATACTTTCGTAAATTCGCCAAAAATCGTAAGTATACTTTCAATTTTGCTTGTGCTGTGCTTTTGAGTGGTTTATAATAGAATTGTAAGGCGGTGATATTATGGCTATTATTAAGCAAGAAAATATTTTAAAAGTCCTTGCAGGCTTCAACCCTTGGTGGAAAACTGGTGCAGTAGCCCCTGCATTTCTCAAAAGCTACAAACGAATTTCCTATTATGAAACACTGGAAAAAATTTCTCATACCACTATACGTCGCAACGTCATTCTTTCCGGTGCCAGACGTGTTGGTAAAACAACCATTATATATCAGGTTATCGATAATTTGCTGAAGCAGGGTGTTGCGCCTGAGCAAATCGTTTTTATCTCCCTGGATCATCCTATTTTGAAATTAAGCAGCATGGATGCCATATTAGAATGCTATCACGAAAATATTCATCCTGACAAAGATGTTTATTACTTTTTTGATGAAATCCAATATGCTGCTGATTGGCCCGGTTGGTTAAAAATCATCTATGACACACAACCTGAAAGCAAGGTTATCGCAACCGGTTCTGCAAGCCCGGCTCTGGTAAAGGGCAGCACCGAAAGTGGTGCCGGCCGCTGGTCTGTAATTCAGGTGCCAACGCTTTCTTTTTATGAATATTGTTCACTTATCGGCATCAGTATCACAAATCTTCCCGAAAATCTGTTGCTTTCACAGCTGCTGACGATGACTCAGGCCGAGCGTACCAATATTATGCTCAAATTAGAAAGCCTCCGACTGCACTTTAACCGCTATCTTCTTGTTGGTGGCTTCCCGGAGCTTGCTTTAGCTGAGGATGATTTTTTTGCGCAGCAGATTATGCGTGAAGACATTGTAGACAAGGTTTTAAAGCGAGATTTACCAGCCTTGTATAATATCCGCAATCCTCTGGAATTGGAGCGCATCTTTCTCTACCTGTGCAACGTTTCCTCTGAAATCGTTTCCTATGACAGCATTGCCAAAGAGCTGAATGGTGTATCGCGCCCTACTGTGGAAAATTACGTCCGCTACCTGGAAAGTGCTAATTTAATCTACATCAGTAATCCGGTCCATATCGAAGGCAAAAAAATTCTCAAAAGCAAGCCGAAAATCTATATTGCTGATGCAGCTATACGCAATGCCGTGTTGATGAATGATGACCTGCTCACAAATACTGCAGAAATGGGTAAAATTGTAGAAACAACTATTTATAAGCATGTCAAAACCTTCTGTTATCGCAAGGCTACCAGCGTAGGCTATTATCGTGCTACCGGTTCAGAAAAGGAAATAGATGTCGTTGCGGAATATCCTGCTGATAAAGATATTTTGATTGAAGTAAAATATCGCGAGCAAGCACCTATCAGCAACAATGACGCTATCTGTACCCTTGCAGGCAAAGCAGAGCTTGGCATAATTATTACTAAACGTCAGGATGATTATGGTGTACATGACACACCTGACGGCAAGCAGCTTTTGCGCATCCCTGCCTACGCCTTCTGCTACCTTTTAAGCTTGGCAGAAAAGAATAACATTACCTCTTTTTAAAGTATACTTGCGAAAATTCCTGAAAAATTGAAAGTATACTTTCGGAAATTCGCCGAAAATCGTAAGTATACTTTCAATTTTGCTTGTGCTGTGCTTCTTTCTGCGCAAGCGCAAAAAAAAACAGCAGCGCCATGCGTTCGGCACTGCTGCTTTCAGAGGGTTGATGTTGTGAAAGGATGTATAAAAAAGAAAAGGGGTATTGTGTATCAGCTAGAGGGATTGGCTAACTGATGAATTTATTATAAAGCCAACTGACTGATTAGTCAATGGATAATCTGTGAACTTTGCATCCTTTTGATGAACTCTAAAAAATCATTTTATCACTGCCATCAGTGCATAAAAAATCGGCGGTACGATAAGCGCCGGCAGCATGTTCAGCGTTTTGCAATCGCGCAGCTGTAAAATTCCCAGGCCGCTGCTCATCAGAAAAATGCCGCCCAAAACAGAAATCTCTCCCATCAGCGCCGGTGTCATGTAAGGAGCAATCACGCCAGCGAAAAGATAAATGCTCCCCTGCCACAACAGCAACACCAAAGCCGCCGCCGCAATGCCAATGCCGTAGGCCGAGCCAAGAATAATTGACGAAACAAAATCAAGCGTCGCGTTGGTAAACAGATAGGTATTGTTGCCGTTGAGCCTGCTTTCAATCGGCCCCAAAATAGAAAGCGTGCCGATGCAGAACAGCAAAATAGCGGTTGAAAGTCCTTCCGCCAGCTTGCTGCCACCTTTGGCGCTTGCCAAAAGCTTGTGAAAACGTCCGTCGATATCCAGCCACGTTCCTATAACAGTACCGATGGCGATGCTGGCGATGAATAATACCGGATAGGTTGTTTTCGGCATATTGCTGACAAAGGCGTTCGCTCCCAGGCCCACGGTTGCCAAACCAAGGCCGTCGAAAAGCGCTGTTTTGTAGCGTTCATTAACACCTCTGCTGAGAAAGCTGCCGATTACAGAGCCGGTTAAAATTGCACTTACATTAACGATTGTTCCTAACATTTTTTAAATCCCCTCAAGTTTACAAATACTTCCTGCGCAGGCTACAAAGATTTTACACTTTCCCCGCTCAGGCATCTTTACAGATACCCTTTTATTTTATACTATATTAGTACCAAATACAATTCCTACAAGGGGGGTAAACACGAATGAAAAAAACACTTCTCACGTTATTTTTGGCAATGGCAGTAGCAGCAGGTGCGTCGGCTGCACAGCAAACTGAAGTTGACAAGGGCGAGCGCTTTGACTATAAATATCCTGTTTTCACGCAGGAAAATCCGCAGGCAGCAGAGCGCATGAATCGCGATATCCAAAAAATGGTCAACAAATCGCGTAAGGATTTGCGCCACCCGGATATGCGTGCTGTCGGCAGCAATTATGAGGTGATTTACGAAAACGACCAATTTGTCTGCCTCACCTTCAATACCTGGTACTATTATGACAGGGCTGCTCATGGTATGTATTATACCCACGGCATTGTTTATGACAAGGCTACCGGCAAGCGCGTTCCCTACACCCGCTTCATGGAAAAGCTGGACGCCGAGCAGCTGAAGCAGGATATCAAAGCTAAAAAGCTGCCTGTTTACGGTGCAGATTTGAAGACTGTCAGCGAAGCGCCGTTTATTGATAACATCGATAAATTTAAAGTCAGCAAGGATTATATCATCACCGAGGATGGTCATCTTTATCTGATGTACCAGCCCTACGAGCTTGACTGCTACGCTGCAGGCGTTACCTATGTCCAAGTAAAATAAGCATAAAAAGCAAAGCACTGCTCTGCATTTCCCGTAAGGAAATGTGAGCAGTGCTTTTTTACAGCATATTTACTTCTTATCCAGCACGCAGATTTCAATACCTGACGCAGCCATCATATCCTCCGCCAGCTTATCCGGGTAAGGATTAGCATAAACAATGCGCTTAATGCCTGCGTTAATCAAAATCTTGGTGCAGACCACACAGGGCTGATGCGTACAATAAATTGTACCACCATTGACAGACACACCATGATAGGCAGCCTGCACAACAGCATTCTGCTCTGCGTGAATACCGCGGCACAGCTCGTGCATCTGCCCCGAAGGCACATGCAGCTGCTCGCGCAGGCAGCCCGTAACCTCACAATGAGGCAGATCCTTAGGCGTACCGTTATAGCCTGTCGCTACAATCTGCTTATTTTTGACGATTACCGCGCCTACACTGCGGCGCATACAGGTTGAACGGCTGCTGACTACTTGGGCAATCTCCATAAAGTAATCATCCCAGCCAGGTCTTGTTTTGCGTTCCATAATTTTTTATACCGTACCAAAAATTCTGTCGCCTGCATCGCCCAAGCCCGGCACGATGTAGCCATGCTCATTGAGATGGTCATCAAGCACAACAGTGTAGATAGGCACATCAGGATGTGCTGCATTCAGCTTTTCTACACCCTCGGGAGCAGCAACGAGGCACATAAAGCGCAGGTTCTTCATACCGCGCTTTTTGAGCTGGTCGATAGCAGCAATGGCACTGCCGCCGGTTGCCAGCATCGGGTCAACAACAATCGTATAAGCGTCCATATCCGCAGGCAGCTTGCAGTAATACTCCATCGGCAGCAGAGTTTCTTCGTTACGGCTCATGCCGATATGACCAACATTGGCTTCAGGAATAACACTGAGTACGCCCTCCATAAAGCCCAGGCCTGCACGCAGGATAGGCACAACAGTGACACTGCCTTTAATACGGCAGCCAGTGGTTTCGCACAGCGGAGTGGTAACCTTTACTTCTTCCACAGGTAAATCTCTGGTAGTTTCAAAGGTCAGCAGCGCTGCAACCTCACTGATGATGTGGCGGAAGGTTACGCTCTTGGTATCCTTGTCACGCAGGATAGTCATTTTTGCTTGCAACAAAGGATGGTTTACTACATTGATTTGCATTGGATATATCGCTCCTTTTCTGATTAAGACGAAGCGGATAAGCCTTTATCGGTCGTCTTAATTATAAATTAGTATATAACGGATACTTAGCGCACAGTGCAGCAACGCGTTTTGCAGCCTCTGCATGCTTATCAGTATCTTCAGGGTTATTGAGCACCAAGCCCATGATAGCCGCAACCTCTTTGAAGTCCTCTTCCTTGAAGCCACGGGTAGTAGCAGCCGGAGTACCCAGACGGATACCGCTGGTTACAAACGGGCTGGCAGGATCAAACGGAATAGTGTTTTTATTGCAGGTAATGCCAATATTATCTAGCAGCTTTTCTGCTTCCTTACCGGTCAGATTTTTGTTGCGTACATCAACCAGAATCAGATGATTGTCAGTACCGCCGGAAACCAGACGGAAGCCTTCAGCCTTCAGACCTTCGGCAAAAGCCTTGGCATTCTTGACAATGTTTTCTGCGTACTCTCTGAATTCAGGCTTCAGAGCTTCGCCAAAAGCAACAGCCTTAGCAGCAATAACGTGCATCAGCGGGCCACCCTGGATGCCGGGGAAAATAGCCTTGTTGATTTTCTTGGCATATTCCTCATTGTTGGTCAGAATCAGACCGCCGCGAGGACCACGCAGAGTTTTGTGGGTGGTAGTGGTTACGATATCAGCATACGGAACCGGAGACGGATGCAGACCTGCTGCAACCAGGCCGGCGATGTGTGCCATATCAATCAGCAGCAGAGCGCCGTTAGCATGAGCAATATCAGCGATGCGTTTGAAATCGATAATACGCGGATAAGCGCTGGCACCGGCAACAATCAGCTTCGGATGATGCTCTTTAGCCAGCTTGTCCATAGCTTCATAATCAATCAGCTCGGTTTCCGGATCAACGCCATAATGTACAACATTAAAATAGGTACCGGAAATATTTACCGGGGATCCATGGCTCAGATGACCGCCTTGGGACAGGTCCATACCCATGATGGTATCGCCGGGTTTCAGGAAAGCAAAGTACACGGTCATATTGGTGCTGGCACCGCAGTGAGCCTGTACGTTAGCATATTCAGCATGGAATAATTTTTTGGCACGTTCGATTGCCAGAGTTTCAACCTTATCAACATATTCACAGCCGCCATAATAACGATGACCGGGATAGCCTTCTGCATACTTGTTGGTCAGTACGCTGCCCATAGCCTCCATTACTGCGGGAGTAACGATGTTTTCGGATGCAATCAGTTCGATTTTGTCACGTTGGCGGTTCAGCTCCGCATCAATGTAACCTTTCAGCTCAGGATCAACTACGCTAAGTTTTTCCAGATTCATTTTAAGTCCCTCCTAAAAATAAAACATTAAATATCAACCAGTTTTATCCACAGGCTGTGGATAAGCGCTCAGAAATTCTGCTCTACTAAAAGACGCAGATGGTGCCTTATACCATAGGAAATTTGTAAATCGTTCATAAGATTTCAGATGCTAGGCAGCATTTCCGACAGCGTATTTTTCATACGTCGAGGAAATGATAACTACACAGATGATGCTATGGACGATTGTAAATTGCTCAGAAGGTGCCAGATGCCAGGCGTCACTGCCGACGGCGTATTTCTATACGTCGAGGCTGGAACAACAACGCAGATGGTGCCTTATGGGCGATTGTAAATCGTTCAGAAGTTATCAGATGCTAGGCAGCATTTCCGACGGCGTATTTTCCATACGTCGAGGAAATGATAACGACGCAGATGATAAGTTATGGACGATTTTCCAGGTATTGGGCACGCGGTCCCCCAACCAACGGCGGACGAGTTTTAGCGGCAGTCAGCACTGCTTCGCCAATTTTTTTATATTGCAGGCGTACAGGAACAGCAACTCGTTTGAGATGCATGCCGATGAGCGTCTGGCCAATATCAATACCAAGATGGGCAGAAATTTTTTCTACCACTACAGGTTCAGCAAAATTTTCGTAAGCGGCAGTTGCCATAGCGCCGCCGGCATGAGCCACCGGACGCACGGTAACCTCCTCAAGATTGTAGCGTTCAGCTGCAGCAGCCTCCACTACCAAGGAACGGTTGAGATGCTCGCAGCATTGTACGGCAAGATAAAGCTCGTGTGCATCGCACACTTCCTTCAGCGCCTTGAACATAGCAACAGCTGTTTCACTGCTGCCGCCGGTGCCGATTTTGTTGCCGAGTACTTCGCTGGTACTGCAGCCAAGCACGAAAATCTGTCCCTTTTTAGGCTTTGCTATGCTAATGAGCTCTTCAGCAGCTGCTGCCAGCTCCTTAGCTATTTGCATATTTGTTTCCATTGTTGCTTTACTTCTTTTCTGTTTATTTTCAGAAACGCAAGAATCGTTTAGGCTGCGACGCAGAAACGATTATTTTGCTTCCAAATCCATGATTTTATTTACACGGCGTTCATGACGACCACCGGCAAATTCGGTTTCCAGCCAGGCGTCGGTAATCATTTCTGCCAGACCTACGCCCAAAACACGCTCGCCCATGCAGAGAACGTTGGCATTGTTATGCTCGCGGCTCATTTTAGCGGAGAAAACATCACCGCACAGAGCAGCGCGAATGCCCTTGCATTTATTGGCAGCGATAGAAATACCGATACCGGTACCGCAAATCAGGATGCCCTTTTGCGCACCGCTTGCACCGCTGGTAATATCCTCGCACAGCTTAGCAGCATAATCGGGATAATCTACGGAATCTTCGCTGTAGGTACCATGGTCAACAACCTCGATGCCTTTATCCTCTAAATATTTTTTGATATGCTCCTTCAGATGGAAGCCGCCATGATCACAAGCCATTGCAATTTTCATAAATAATCTTCTCCTCTCCTGCTTTTTAATGCCGGGATTATCTTTAACCTTTATTGTAACATAAATGTCGGTAAATTTACATTATTTTTTAAATGCAGGCTGCCGTTTTCCAGCGTTATAATCTGATAGCCCGCAGCCTTACGCAGGCGGTTCATAATTGCCAGTCCCAAGCCGTCCTCCTCTACGCCTTCGGCGAGGATGACATCCGGACAGGTACGGTCAAAGTCTCGCAGCAGATAGAATAAATCCGCTGCCAGCTGCTCGCGGCTGTCGCCCCAGCAGGAAAGCTGCAGATGCTGCTTTTCAACAAGCTCTGCCAGCTCGCTCTCCAGCTCACGTCCGCACAGCACGCCGACGGTTTTGCCTTCAGCCAACGCCTTGGCAATAACCTGTGGCAAACATTTGCAAGCTTCGCCTTCAAACAGGTAAACAGGTGCTTTCGGCGCATAATGACGGTACTTCATTCCCGGTGCCTTCGGCTTAAAGTTTTTATCTCCCTGCAGCGCCGGATCGATTTCTACCGCGCCCATAACCTCCGTCAGCATTTCATAGGTAATGCCGCCCGGTCGCAGGATAGTAGGCACAGCACTCGTTGTATCCACCACGGTGGATTCCAGACCGATGCCGCAGTTACCGCCATCAAGCATACCGGCAATTTTGCCCTGCATATCCTCCAGTACATCCTGAGCATTCGTCGGACTCGGACGACCGGAAATATTAGCCGACGGCGCCGCAATAGGACAACCACAGGCACGGATAAAATCCTGGGCGAATTTATTGGATGGGAAGCGTACAGCGACAGTTTCCAGCCCTGCGCTTACAGCGTCAGGCACAATAGCAGATTTATTGACAATCAGCGTCAGCGGTCCCGGCCAAAAATGCTCCATGAGCTTTTTGGCATTAGCGTTCAGTCCGGTAGTCAGCTGCGCAATATCTTCCTTTTTAGCAATGTGCAGAATCAGCGGATTGTCATTCGGTCTGCCCTTGGCAGCAAAAATCTTGCCCACAGCCTCAGGATTCAGTCCATCCGCACCCAGGCCGTAAACTGTTTCCGTCGGAAACGATACAACCTCACCCGCACGGATTAATGCCGCTGCCTGCTGCATAACCTCCTGATTATCAGAGTTCTTTTGTAATTTCCAGTAGGATGTTTTCATATTTATCCTCACCCTCTTTTTCTTTTAAAGCAAAAACCATGCGCGGAATACCTGCATAGTCCATACGCACGGCAGTTTTGGCAAAGCCATGCTCCAGGCACAGCTTCTGCACTGCCTCGCTTTGGTCAATGCCTATTTCAAAAGCCAGCAATCCATCCTCAGCCAGATGCTCTGCTGCTTCGGCACAGATGCGGCGGTAAAAATTCAGTCCGTCCGCACCGCCGTCAAGCGCAGTGCGTGGCTCCTGCTGTACATCCTGCGCCAGCGTTGCAATATCGGCAGCAGGAATATACGGCGGATTGGAAACGATGATATCAAACTTTTTCTCCACAGGCACGTTGCTGAATAAATCGCTTTGGCGGAAGGCCACGCGCTTGTCTACGCCAATCGCTGCAGCATTTTCCTTTGCCACCGCCAGGGCAGCGTTGCTGATATCCACACCCACGCCCACGGCAGCAGGCAGATAATCAAGCAGCGAAACGATAATTGCACCACTGCCTGTACCGATATCCAGCGCCTTGACAGCGCCATCGGCGCGCAACATCGGCGCTGCCTTCACCAGGCTTTCCACCAGCAGCTCCGTTTCCGGACGCGGCACCAGGGTAGCAGGCGTAACCTTGAAGCTGTTGCGCATAAAAGCACGCTCGCCGATAATGTAGGCCAGCGGCTCATGCTTGGCGCGGCGCTCTACATAAGAGCGCATCTTGTCGCGCTCCTCCTCACTGAGAGGCTTGTCAAACTCGGTATACAGCTTGATGCGTTCACATTTCAAGACAGCACAAAGCAGCACTTCGGCATCAAGGCGTGGATTTTCCACGCCCTTAGCCTCAAAGTGCTGCTTAGTCCAGTTTAAAATTTCCATAATCGTCCAAACTGGCTTCCCCATTTTATTTCACCTGCCGTAATTGTTCGCTTTGCTTAGCAGTAATCAGCGCACCCAGTAGCTCGTCCAGGTCGCCGTTGACAATGCTGTCCAGCTTGTGCAGTGTCAGACCGATGCGGTGATCGGTAACGCGTCCCTGCGGATAGTTGTAGGTACGGATACGCTCGCTGCGGTCGCCTGTGCCTACCTGGCTCTTGCGGTCCTCGGCAGTAGCGGCACGCTGCTCCTCCTGCGCCTGCTCCAGAATACGCGCACGCAATACGCGCATACATTTCTCACGGTTCTTCAGCTGGGATTTTTCATCCTGGCACTGTGCCACAATGCCTGTCGGAATATGGGTAATACGCACTGCAGATTCGGTTTTGTTTACGTACTGGCCGCCGGCACCACCTGCACGATAGGTATCGACACGCAGGTCTGCAGGATTAATCTCTACATCAACCTCTTCAGCCTCCGGCAGTACAGCCACGGTAACGGTAGAGGTGTGTACACGTCCCTGAGATTCGGTTTCCGGCACACGTTGTACACGATGTACGCCGCTTTCAAATTTCATACGGCTGTAAACGCTGTCGCCGCTGATTTGGAAAACGACCTCCTTGAAGCCACCCAGCTCAGTCGGGTTGGAATCCATAACCTCAACACGCCAACCACGGGTTTCTGCATAGCGCAGATACATACGGAAGAGAACACCGGCAAAAAGCGCAGCCTCATCACCACCGGCACCACCGCGGATTTCCACGATAACGTTTTTGTCATCGTTCGGGTCGGAAGGCAGCAAAAGAATGGTGAGCTTCTCCTCATATTCTTCAATCTGCGGCTTAAGCTCCTTCAGCTCCTCCTTAGCCATTTCCACCAGCTCTTCGTCATCGCCTGCTGCGAGCAGCTCCTCTGCCTCGTCACGTGCCTTTACCATATCGCGGTATTCACGGTAAGCGGTAACAATCGGCTCCAGCTTGGCATGCGCTTTGGTAGCCTTCAGCCAGTTGGTCTGGTCGGCAATAACCTCGGGATCACTGATTTTTGCTTCTAAATCTAAATATCTGTCTTCTAGTGCCTGCAATTTGTCGAGCATTAGAAATTCTCCTCTCAAGTGTTATGTTAGTCTTATAAATTAAATTTGAAGAAATCCGTTATTATAAAGCTCTGCTGATACAAGCCCCTCTCAGTCGCCCTACGGGCGCCAGCTCTCCCCAAGGAGAGCCTCATAGAGCAGCCTGCAAATCTATAAAATCACTTTTACTCTATAATTTCTTCAGGCGGCAGCACTGCCTTCAGGGAAGCAATCGCCACCTCAATCTGGCTGTCATCAGGCTGACGCGTAGTCAGCTTCTGCAACAAAAGTCCCGGCATAATCGCCATATGCACCAGCTTGTTATCGTTATGCGCTCCGGCAAAACGGATAATCTCATAGCTGACGCCCGCAATCACCGGCATCAGCACTACGCGGGAAGCAATGCGCTCCAGCAGGCTGGGCCAGCCCAGGAAGGTAAAAATAAACATGCTTATCAGCATGACAATCATCAGAAAGTTGGTACCGCAGCGCGGGTGCAGCGTGCTGAACGGACGCACATTTTCTACACGCAGGGGCAATCCTGCCTCATAGGTATAAATAGTTTTGTGCTCCGCACCATGATACTGAAATACGCGCTGAATATCCTCCATCGAGGAAATCGCTGCAATATAGGCCAGGAAAATAACCATACGCAACACGCCCTCAGCCAGGTTGAGCATCATCGGATCCTCAGTCAGCTCATGCAGAAAACGCATCGACCAGGTTGGGATAACAATAAACAGACCTACAGCCAGCAATACGGAAGTAGCAATAGTCATCGCCATTTCCTTGCCCGTCAGCTGCTCGTCCTCTTCACCGGAAACCTGCGCTGAATAGGCCAAGGCCTTGATGCCGTCATATAATGATTCAAATAAAGCAATAACGCCGCGAAGCAGCGGTTTTTTCAAAATAGGATATTTATCACGGATACTGTTGACAGGATTTACATCCACGGCAATTTCTCCGTCAGGTTGGCGCACGGCAACAGCCACCTTATGTGGTCCGCGCATCATAACGCCCTCAATTACAGCTTGTCCGCCTACAGATAATTTTTTCGTGCTCATAGATATACTCCATAAAACTAAATAAAGCAGAACCCGCATGTGCAAGCCCTGCCTTATTGTATAGATTATTGTTCTTTGTTGTAACGTTTGTTGAACTTCTCGATACGACCACGAGCAGCTACGTTACGTTGTTGACCAGTGAAGAATGGATGGCATTTAGAGCAAACATCCACGCGTAATTCTTTCTTAGTGCTACCAGTTACGAAGCTTGCACCACATGCGCAGGTAGCAGTAACTTCACCGTAATTCGGATGAATCTTTTCTTTCATTCTTTACACCTCTCTTTGCTAAGAACATTATATTCATAATTTAGAAGCTGCCTTGCTTGGCAAAGCGGCTTGCATTAACACTAGATTAGTGTAACATATCCTACAAGTAAACGCAAGCTATTTTTTACTAAAATCGGCAACACCCTGCAGATAATTAATAAACTGCTGCGCTGTACGTCCGGAAATGCCGCCGTGATGCAGCTCCCACTTCCGCGCTTCGGCACAAAGGAAGTCGTCATCAAGCTCCAGTCCCTGCTTTTTAGCCAGCTCGCAGACGATTTTGTAGTACTCCTTCTGCGTAGGCTGTCCATAATAAATCGTGCAGCCAAAGCGGTTAACAAGAGAAAGCTTTTCCTGCATCGTATCCGACTTATAAATGCCGTCCTCCTGTGTTACATCGTTGCGGTCCTTCCACGTTTCGTTAATCAGATGTCTGCGATTAGATGTAGCGTAAATCAAAATATTATCCGGACGCACCTCCAGACCGCCTTCGATGATAGCCTTCAGATATTTGTATTCGATTTCAAATTCCTCGAATGACAAATCATCCATATAAATAATGAAGCGGTAGTTGCGGTTCTTGATTTGGGCAATAACCTGCGATAAGTCGCGGAACTGATGCTTGTAGATTTCAATCATCCGCAGGCCCTGATCATAATATTTGTTGATCAGCGCTTTAATGCTGCTGGATTTGCCTGTACCACTGTCGCCAAACAGCAGCACATTATTTGCAGGGCGGCCTGCTACAAAAGCCTCTGTATTTTCCAGTAAACGCTGCTTCTGGTCCTCATAACCGATGAGATCGTCAAAGGTAATCTGCTCTGTATTGGATATCGGCACCAGCTCCGGCTCGCCCTGCTGCGCCTCCGCTATGCGGAAGGCCTTGTTCAGCCCCAGCTTGCCCACGCCATAATCATGATAGAATTTGGTAACGCAGGCGAAAAACTCATCAGCATCGGCAGCGCCTTCCAAAGCAGTACTGAGTGCCTGAACTTTCTCACTGATATTTTTGTTATAGCGACGCTCCTGCTTCACCACCGCCTGATAATTGCTGATTAACGAAAAGCAGTTAATCTCCAGCGCATGCTCCAGCTCGCTGAAATCATAAGCAAAAAGCTGCTGAAAGATTTTGAAGTCATGCTTGGCAAACTGATTCACGCTGCCATCGCAGGCACCAACCTTTTCGCAGGTAATGGCAAAGGGATTTTCACAGCTGACTAGCAAAAATGCCAGATAATTGTGCCAAAGATTTTTGTCAAAGCCATAAACAGTGCCAATATCAAGCAGCTTATGTACCTGCTCATAAATTTCCGCTGTCAGCTCCTCGCGATTATAATTCCCGCCGGCAAATTCAGCGCAGATTTCTGCCAACGGCTCCAGCAAATTGTCCGCCGGCAGGTTGCGGTAAATAACTAATTGTGATACAAGCTTATGCATATCTTTCCCCTCAAATATCTCTATTTTATAAATTCAAATTTTTCCGTATCGAACATTCCCATATCCGTAATGCGCAGCTTAGGAATAACCGGCAGTGCCATAAAGCTCAGGCTGATGAACGGATCGATGCCGTCTAAAACTCCCTGCGCATGCGCCTTCGCCGCAATCTCATCAAGACTGCCGATAAGCTCCTCGGCAGGCGCGCTGCTCATCAGGCCACAGATATTCAGCGGCAGTGTATCAATAACCTCGGTGCCCTTGACTAAAGTATAACCGCCCTGTACGCGTACCAGCTCCTTAGCGGCAGCATTCATTGCTGCCGGACTGGTGCCGATAACAATCAGGTTGTGTGAATCGTGCGCCACAGTTGTCGCTACTGCGCCATCCTTCAGCCCATAACCACGCAAAAGGCCGAGGCCAACATTGCCGGTGCCGTGATGTCTTTCCAGCACGGCAATCATATACACATCACCTTGTTCCAGAGCAGCGGCAATATCCTTGCCCATAATGGTACTCTTTTCGGTAAAAATTTCACCGGGAAGCATAGTAATAACAGGATATTCCCTGTCGTCTGCAAAATGCGATAAAGAGAAAGTTTCCACGTCAAAGGCAGCAGGCTTCACGCTGCCCTGCAGGCTAGCATTAGGAGTAACAGGCGTAATCTTTTCGCAAGCCTTGAGCGCATCCACGCCCTTATGGAAAACAGCCTGCGGTTTCAGGCTTTGCAGGTTGTCAAAAACTACCAGATCCGCCTGCCAGCCGGGAGCAACGGCACCCACGCGGCGCAGGCCGTAAATACGTGCTGCGTTGATGGTTGCCAGACGCAGAGCACGCACAGGCTCCATGCCTAATTCTATCGCCATTTGTACGCAATGGCGGATGGTGCCCTCGTGGCGGATATCGGCAAGATGCTTGTCATCTGTACAGAAGGCCAGACTGCTTACATCAATACCTTCTTCAATAACGCCGCGCAAAATTGCCGTCAGATTACGCGAAGCACTGCCCTCACGCACCAGCACAGCCAGACCGTTACGCAGCTTTTCCTTCGCCTCGTCCCAGCTGATGCTTTCATGGTCGGTATCAATACCACTGGCGACATAGGCAGCCAGCTCCTGGCCACGCACACAGGGTGCGTGACCGTCGATTACGCGGCCCAAACTCTGAAACAAGTCCAGCTTTTTCTGTACCTCGGAGGAATTATAAATAACTCCGGGCACGTTCATCATCTCGCCCATTCCGAGTACACCAGGCTCATTGACAAGCTTAATCATATCGCGCGCATCCATCACACAGCCGCTGTGCTCAAAGCGTGTCGCGGGCACGCAGCTCGGCAGGTTCACATAATAGTTCAGCGGCATCTGTCCGCCGGCCTCCAGCATATAGTGAACGCCTGCCGCGCCCGCTACGTTGGCAATTTCGTGCGGGTCGGTAATCAGCGTGGTTACACCCCAGCGCAGCTCCTCGGCACAGTAATGCTCCGGCACAGCCATCGAACTTTCTACATGGCAATGTGCATTAATCAAACCGGGCGCAACATATGCTCCCTGCAGGTCGATGATTTTTTCTGCCTGGTCATAACTGCCGACACCGGCGATAACGCCATCGGCAATAGCAACATCAGCTTCATAAATTGTTTCGGTCAGCACGTCAACAACCCTGCCGTTCTTTAAAAGAATATCAGCAGGGCTGTTACCGAGTGCGACCGCTCTTACACGGTCCATCATATTAATTACCTCAATCCTTTTACACGTAAATATATTTCAGGATAAAGATTACTGCCAGCACATACACAATCCAGCTGGTTTTTTTGTTTTTGTATTCACCGCTGAGCAGGTTAATTGCCACATAGGAGATAACGCCCATTGAAATACCTTCGGAGATAGAATACATAAAGGGCATTGCTACTGCTGCAACAAAAGCAGGAATAGCTTCTGTCATATCATCAAAGTCTACATTCAGCAGGCTGCTTACCATCAAAAAGCCTACAATTACCAGTGCCGGAGCGGTAGCGAAGGCAGGAATTGCCAGGAAAATCGGTGCAAAGAACAGGCTGAGGAAGAACAGAATTGCTGCAGTAACAGCAGTCAGACCGGTACGGCCGCCGACAGCAACGCCGGCACTGCTTTCTACGAAGGTAGTAACGGTAGAGGTACCCAGCAGCGCACCACCGGTAGTAGCGATGGAGTCGGCCAGCAGAGCGCCTTCGATTTTCGGCAGCTTGCCGTCCTTGTCCAGCATTTTAGCCTTAGAAGCAACACCAATCAAAGTGCCGAGAGTATCAAACAAATCTACAAACATGAAGGAAAGCATGATTGTAATAAAGTTAAAGGTAAAAATAGCACTGAAATCCAGCTGCATAAAGGTCGGTGCCAGGCTAGGAACGGAAATGCCGTTAGCAAAGCTGGGCATAACGGAGAACATACCGAGCTTCGGATTCGGTACATAAATGCCGGTCAGCTCACAAATCATGCCTAAGCCCCAGGTAACCAGAATACCAACGAGGATACCGCCGGGAACCTTTTTAGTCATCATTACCGCAGTCAGCAGAATACCGATAAGCGCCAGCAAAGCACCGATACCGGTGGAGCAGAAGGTGCCGTCTGCCAAAGCAGCCTTAAACGGATACAGGCCGACAAGAGTCGGTCCCGCAACAACGAGCTTGGAATTCTGCAGGCCGATAAAGGTAATGAACAGACCGATACCGCTGGTAACGCCGAACTTAAGTGCAGGCGGAATGGAGTTGAACAACGCTTCGCGCACCTTAGTCAGGGACAGAACAATGAACAGAATACCTTCGACAAAAACTGCTGCCAACGCAATCTGCCAGCTGTAACCCATCTGTCCTACAACAGTATAAGCAAAAAAGGCGTTCAGGCCCATACCCGGAGCAAGAGCAAAAGGATAGTTAGAGAACAGCGCCATGAGCAGAGTACCAAGACAAGCACCCAAAGCAGTAGCGGTAAATACAGCGCCCGCATCCATACCGGCAGCACTTAAAATGCCGGGGTTAACAGCTAAAATATAAGCCATCGTCATAAAGGTGGTGATACCGGCAAGAATTTCTGTGCGGACATCCGTCTGATGTTCCTTCAGGCGGAATGTTTTTTCCAAAAAGTCTGTCATTATTATAGCCTCCTATGCTATCTATTTGCCCAAGCTGCAGGGCCCGGGCACAATAATAAAGATTAAGACTGCCTGCACAGCCGTCAAGCCATTAATAACTCAGAATCTCCGGACCGTTTTCGGTAATCAGAATCTGATGCTCCCATTGAGCGGAAAGACTGCCATCACAGGTATAAACAGTCCAGTTGTTGGCTTCGTCAACAAAGATATCTCTGTGTCCCATGTTAATCATCGGCTCAATAGTAAAAATCATTCCCGGCACAAGCACCATACCGGTTTTGCGCTTGCCTACATGGCAGACGAACGGATCCTCATGGAATTCTACACCAACGCCGTGGCCGCCGAATTCTTCGACAACGGAATAGCCGTGCTTATGTGCCAGCTTGGAAACGGCAGCGCCGATATCTCCCAGGAAACCCCAAGGCTGAGCTGCTTCAATACCGCGCAGCAGACATTGCTTGGTGATTGCAACCAAATCTGCAGCCGGCTTAGCAACCTTGCCAATCATAAACATGCGGGATGCGTCAGCATAATAACCATTGTAGATAGTAGAAACGTCTACATTCACAATATCACCGCTGCGCAGCACGTCATGCTCGCTGGGAATACCATGGCAAACCTGGTCATTGATAGAGGTACACACGCTCTTCGGGAAGCCTTCATAGCCCAACGGTGCAGGAATAGCGTTATGTGCTACTGTATATTCGTAAACGATTCTGTCGATATCAGCAGTAGTCATACCGGCCTTAATATATTTGGCAACCTCATCCAATACACCGGTATTGATTTTGCAAGCTGCACGAATACCTGCAATCTGCTCCGGGGTTTTAATCATATCGCGGTCAGGAACCTCGCAGCCCTGAGCCTGCAGCAACGCAATTTTTGCATCATTCATTTTGTGGCAGTCTGCATATGCTTTACCACTGCCACACCAACATAATTCTTGGTCCAAAGAAAACACTCCTTATCTAAATAATTGTTACAACTTGTACATTACAACCTTATAGCTTCTATTTTACCACATATTTAAGGGAAAAATCACATTTTCGGCTTAAAATTCTCTTACAACGTTCGGTTTTTTGTGTTAAAATTATTTTATATGACTCAAGGTTAAGAAAGGAAATTTTTATGGAAGCATATGCAATGTATTTTATCGATTTAATTTTGCACCTGGACAAGCACCTGCCGGAAATTATGATGGCCTACGGTCATCTGATTTACGCCATCCTGTTCATGGTAGTGTTCTGCGAAACCGGTCTGGTAGTCACCCCATTTTTACCGGGCGATTCGCTGCTTTTCGCCTGCGGTGCCCTTGCCGCTGCCGCACCCGAAGGCATGGATATCAAAATTATCGTGCCCATCTTTTTAGTTTCGGCTGTGCTGGGTGATGCCTGCAATTATATGATAGGCGAGCATCTCGGTATGCACATGATTAAGAAGAACATCATCAAAAAGGAGCATGTCGACAAGGCCAGCGCATTTTATGACAAGCATGGTCACAAGGCTATTTTCCTAGCTCGCTTCGTGCCGATTGTCCGTACCTTTGCACCCTTCGTTGCCGGCATCGGCAAAATGCACTATCTGACCTTTGCTCATTACAATGTCATCGGTGCTGTAGTGTGGGTATTTCTCTTTGTCGGCGGTGGTTATTTCTTCGGCAACATCCCTGCCATCAAGCATAATTTTACGCTGGTAACTTTGGGCATCGTTGTCTTTTCCCTGCTGCCTGTGTTATATGAATTCGTAGGCAAGAAAATTTTAGGCAAGAAATAAGAAGGTCTTGGAATTTTGGTAACAGGCTCTCCTACGATAGACAAGGTGAATTGCCCGCAGGACAAGAGAGAGCACCCTGTGGTGGTTGGCATTGCGCAGCGCGCTATTTATAATTAAGATAGTATATTCCCCTCTCAGTCAGCTTCGCTGACAGCTCTCCCCGAGGAGAGCCTTTACACTATCAAGCTATTAAAATACACATATAAAACAAAAAATTGAAGGTGATTTAAAATGACTTATCGTTTCAACAGTGACTACACTGAAGGCTGCCATCCTGCAGTCCTCGAAAAGCTTGTGCAAACCAATATGGAACAGACTGACGGCTACGGCCTTGATCCCTACTGCGACGAAGCACGCAAATTGATTAGAGAAGCCTTCGCCTGCCCGAACGCTGATGTGCATTTTCTCGTTGGCGGCACCCAGACCAACCTGACGGTTATCTGCGCAGCCTTGCGTCCGCATCAGGCTGTTTACGGCGCTGTTCCCAGCCATATCAATACGCATGAGGCCGGTGCTATTGAGCATGTAGGCCACCGCGTACTGCCGCTTCCGAGCGAGGACGGCAAGCTCACTGCTGAGCAAATCCGCCACGAATGGAAAATGTACGATACCGATCCCAGCCGTGAGCATTGGGCACAGCCGAAAATGGTTTATATCTCCCAACCGACCGAAATCGGCAGCATGTACAGCAAAAAGGAGCTGCAGGATTTATACCAGGCCTGCAAGGACTGCGGTCTTTACCTCTTTGTTGACGGCGCACGCTTAGGCTATGTTCTCGGTGCTCCCGACAACGATATGACTGCTGCCGACTTGGCAGCCAACTGCGACGTATTCTATATCGGTGGCACCAAATGCGGCCTGCTCTTCGGCGAAGCAGTTGTTATTTTGAACGACGCACTCAAGCCCGACTTCCGTACCATCGCTAAGCAATGCGGTTCCATCATGGCCAAAGGACGCCTGCTCGGCGTACAGTTCGGCGCACTTATGAAAGATGACCTTTACAGCAAAATCTGCGGTAAAGGCACACTGCAAGCGCTGAAAATCCGTGATGCACTGTTAGCCAAAGGCTTTAAGTTCGTTACCGAGTCCCCCACCAACCAGCAATTTGTGATTATGACTCCGGCGCAGTTCGAAAAACTGAGCGAAGAATTTGCTCTCAGCCATATTGCTTACCTGGAGGACGGCAATTACAGCGTGCGCATCTGCACCAGCTGGGCAACCAAGGATGAAGAAGTTGACAGACTCATTGCTATGATCAACGAGCTGTAAGCTTGACAGAAAACGTAAATTTGCTATAATAAAGACAAAGAGAGACTCTGACAGTGGTGTGTCAGCCCTCTCTGTTAATTGTGTATATTTGACAAAAGGCTGACATTGACCTCTAATGTCGGTCTTTTGTTATTTTGTAAGCAAACTTACTTACGTTTAGACATAATGGTCGCAACAAGCAAACCAAATGTTAACATTATCTGTAACGCTTCGGCTACTGTCATGCTCCCACCTCCTTACGGAGGAACCGACCTGTCAGAATCTCTAATGTTATTATAACAGTTATCTTATTTGTTGACAATATGTTCATGTAAATAAAAAGACGGTCGCTTGACCGTCTTTTTTTGCGCTTGTTACTTCAGTTTTTCTACAACGCTCTGCAGCTTTTCCTGCCAGTCGGCGCAATAATCCGCACCGCCCTGCGAGCAGTCGCTCTTGCCACCGCCACGACCGCCAAAGGCTTCGTTAAGCAGCTTGATAACGCTGCGGCAATCGCCTGCAGTATCCATGCCCAAGGCAACTGCGTAGCTGATGCGCTCAGGCTGCACTGCTACCAAAAGGCTCAGCGTGTTTTTCAAGGCAGTAACCTTCGGCAAAAAGGCTTTGATATCCTTGGCATCGTGACCTTCCATAGGCAGAGCCAAAACCTTGACACCCTCAGCATTAATCGGCGCAGCAGCATACGTTTCCTGCAGCTTTTCCTCTTCAATCTTCAGCAGCTTGCTCTTGGCAATGTCAAGCTGTGCCAGCAAATCAGCTTTCTGCTTACTTACGGCAGCAGGCACCTGCTCAGGCTTTACGGAAAGACTTGCAGCAACGTTTAGTAAAGTGCTGTTCTTGGCGTCCGCATCAAGCAGTGCTCTGCGGCCGCAGACAAATTCTACGCGGCAACCGCCCTTGTGCTTTTCATGGCGGATAACCTTAACGCTACCCAGCATCCCAGTAAACGGCGGATGCGTACCGCAGCAGGTGCAGATATCGGCATCCTCAACGGATACAATACGTAGCGTGCCGGTCAGCTTGCTGTTGAACTTACGCATCTTATCCTTCAGCTTGACAGCCTCTGTGCTGTCCATATAGCTGATATGTACCGGGCGATTCTCCCAGATGATCTCATTCGTATATAATTCTGCCTGCAGCAGCTCCTCGTCCGTCAGCTCCTTGTCAAGGTCAATGAAAACATCATCCTCATTCATATGAAAGCCGATGTTGTTGGCCTTAAACAGCTTCCAGCAGGCGTAGGACAAAAGATGCTCGCCCAAATGCTGCTGCATTCTGTCCAGACGCACAGGCCAGTCCAGCACAGCCTCTGCCTCGGCACCAACCTCCAACGGCTTGTCGCACTCATGGTAGATGTGACCGTCCTTTTCGCTTACATGACTTACAACAGCATCAGCCAGCTTGCCTCTGTCGCTCAGCTGACCGCCGCCCTCCGGAAAGAAAACTGTCTGGTCAAGCTCAACCAGATATTTGCCATCCTTCGGCGTGCAGGCCGTAACCTTCGCCATGCACTGTTTGAGCAACGAATTGTTTTCAAAAAGCTTCATCGTCATTTTTTAGTCCCCCTCATAAAATGTATCTGTCTCTAATAACCATTATTGTATCACTAAATCGCCAAAGTGTGTTATAATCAATTATACAAATCCAAAAAAATTCTATTAACGCAAATAAGGAGCAATAAATGTTTCAAAATTTACTCTTTGATTTAGACGGTACCCTGACAAATTCCGCCGAGGGTATCACCAAATGCGTACAATACGCATTGCGCGCTCAAAATATTGAGGAGCCCGATTTAAAAAAACTGGAGGTTTTCATCGGCCCGCCACTGCGCAATAGCTTTATCAAATATTACGGCATGACCAGAGAGCAAGCTGAAATCGGTGTAGAAAAATATCGTGAACGCTACACTGATATCGGCATCTGGGAAAATGAAGTTTATCCCGGCATCATGGAACTATTGGCAGACCTGAAGCAGGCTGGTCGCCGCCTTGGCATGGCTACCGCCAAGCCGGAGGTTTTTGCGTTGCGAATTGCCGAGCGCTTTGGCTTCAACCCCTATCTGGAAGCTATCACCGGCTGCAGCCTGGACGGTAAAACAGACAAGAAAGCTTTGGTAGTTGCCGCTGCTTTGGAAAAATGGCAGCTCACTACGCCCGAAGCAAAAAAGACTGTAGCACTTATCGGCGACCGCCGCGAGGATGTTCTCGCCGCTCACGCCAATGGTATCGCCTGCATCGGCGCAGGCTTCGGCTTTGGCAGCTACGAAGAGCTGGCTGAGGTTGGCGCTGATTACTATGTTGCCGATGTTCCGGCATTAGCACGCTTCCTGCTTGGCAAAGCTTAAAATCGAATTTAACACTTAAAGGTGATAATATTATGCATATTTACGCAATAGGCGACCTGCACTTATCAGGCGAACCTGCTAGCAAGCCCATGGAGGTTTTCGGCGAGCACTGGTGCAACCATAAGGAAAAGGTCGCTACTAATTGGCAAAACACTGTAACCGCACAGGACACTGTTATTGTCTGCGGCGATATTTCCTGGGCCATGACTTTGGAAGAAGCAGCACAGGATTTAGACTGGCTGGCACAGCTGCCGGGGCGCAAACTGCTGCTGCGCGGCAACCATGATTACTGGTGGAGCAGCCTGAGCAAAATGCAGCAGCGTTACGGTGCTCATTTTGAATTTCTGCAGAATGACTGCATTATGGTAGAGAATATTGCTGTCTGCGGCACCCGCGGATGGCTGCTACCATCGGCCGAAAGCTTCAGTGAAGCCGACAGGAAAATCTATAACCGCGAGGGTATCCGTTTGGAGCTTTCCCTGCAGCAGGCACATAAAATGCAGGCGCAGCAGATAATTACAGCCTTTCACTATCCGCCGCTTTTTGCACGCACGGAGCACACCTGCTTCACTAATCTTATGCTGCAGTACGGCGTGCAGCACTGTGTCTACGGCCACATTCATGGTGAAAACCACATTCCTGTTTTTGAAGGATTGCGTGAAGGCATCAACTACAAGCTTGTTTCCTGCGATACGCAAGGCTTTCAGCTTTACAACGTAATATAACAGCGAAACTTCGCTGAAAAACAGACAGGCTCCCCTGAACGATTCGTTCAGGGGTGCTTTGTTTAGGTTAAGCGAAATATTATAGAGCTTTATATATCGATAACTTTTGTCAAAAGTCTATTGGGGTTATGATCTGGAATATAGGCATACAGCACGTAGATATTATAAATAATCAAAGCTGTAAATACTATAGCTATGCTATAAATCTGCAGTCTATGCATAGTTACCTCACTAAGACCAGTAACAGATATTGTCTCCGTCACCTTGTATTCTACCATCGAGGCCTTGCTCAGAAAAATAAATTTCTGCTGCAAATTGCTATTAAGCAACAAGCCATTTGCTGTTACACGTGCCATCAAAGTCTCAGACTCATTAATACTCTGTACTGCTCCTGCCAGTGCTCCGCGTAAATGCTCCAAAAACTGTTCATCTGCCATAAATTTCTTGTAGGCAAATAGCTTTATGGCTATCTCAACAACATTTGTCTTTTTTTCTAGCTTCAAAAAAGGAAACTGTTGCTGAAGCCCATCAAGTATCTTATCTACAGTCTTTGATTCATCTGCGGTAATTTGTAAAAGCTGAGTATTCTGTTTGCTGCATATAATAATCTCACCTGAAAGCGTTAATCTTTGACCACCAACATAATTACGTAACATTTGTAAATATTTATTGCCCATTTTTTATTCCTCGCTCTTTAGCGGTGCACCACAGCTTGCACAAAATTTTGTACCTGGTACAACTGGCGCATGACAACTAGGACATAACAGCTCTTCAGCTTGAGGCTGATACGCAGTACTCTCCGTGAGAGTTGCTTCAGAAGGCACTCCATCTGTCAAATCACTACGACAAAATCTGCATTTTGTTGCATCAGCACGAATTAATTCCTTACAGAACGGGCACTCTCGCATCGGCACAGCTTCTAAAACCGAACCACAATATCTGCACTTAACAGCACTGGACTTAATGCTTTCACCACAATGCGGACACTTTTTCATTCCTTCATCCAGCATCTGCGTTTTTGACTGAGAACCAGAATCTAACATACCAACCTCTTTTTTGATGCTTGAAATTTCTTTTTCCACATGTTGAAAGCGTTGATTCATCTGGACTTCATTAACAGCCATCCGCTCCTTTATATCCTGCTGTTCCATGCCAACCTTGTTAACAGCCTCATCTTGGGACAAATCCTTAACTAAAGCCAAAATTATACCAGCAAGCAACGGACTAATAAATACCGATGCAAGACCCCATGCCAAACCACTACGTCCTTTTCTCTGGGCAAACATACCAACTGCTACACAAAATCCAAGAAAAATGAGAAATTCCATGATAACCCCTCCAAAATTTAGCGGCGATTATTCTTTAGAATAAGCAAAACTATAAAGCACAACAAAGGGCTGAAAAAAGCCGCTGCAATCCCCCATCCTATACCACTGCGACCGCGCTCTTGGGCAAAATAACCAATAGCGACTGCCAACGCCAGCCAAATCAAAGTACCACTGGTAATCACAAAAATCATCCTTTCTATTTTACATAAAATTAAACAGCTCACTTAATCTGCATCGTAAATATTATTTACAGTTTTACTTCATATCATTCTTATAAAATAATACTATTTCAATACGTCTGTTTTTAGCTTTAGCAGCTGCATCAATATTTGCTTTTTCTAGCTTTGCTCTGTCATATTCCTGCCCCGCTTCACGCCCAACTGGTTTATACTTGCCAAAAGATGTAATGGACATCAAATATTTCGCCGGATCTACAGATACCTCTGTCTGCAAAAATTTGTATACTGCAATAGCTCTGTTAGCAGCTAAAGTAAGGTTATAGTCATCTGTATCTTCAATATCAGCATGACCTTGAATCTGTATTTCACTAATATTAGCAAGATTGTTCATAACAACCGGCCCGACAACCTTCAATACATCATAACCAGCAGGCTTCAATTCACTTTTACCGGAATCGAACAAAATCTTATCACTAAAAGTAATTGTCTGCCTATCAAGCTTATTGACAATTGTGATATCTGCCTTGTTATCAAGCATTTTTTCAGATGTTTCTTCATTACTTTTGTCGGAAATAACTAAAATTGAATAATTCTTTCCAATTTGACTTTCAATTTGGTTTTGAATCTTTTTCTGGCTTTCTCTTGCTTTATCCAAGTTTTCTGTACCAGCAGCAATCATCTTAGATACTACAAACAAGATGATCAAGACAACAAGTACTAATGATAACATTAAATCAGTAAATGAAGGCCAAAAATTAAAGCCAAACTTATCCTTAAGCACTATGCTTCCCCCTTACTGACCTGCATTATCACCTTTCAGCAATACCTGGTTAACTCTTGTCTGTGCCTGCTCCAATTCACCAATGCGGCTAACCATAACACACTGAACTGCAATACTAATGGCAAGCAGAACAGCTACAGCTATCGGCATTACAGATTTTACAGTTTCCAGCATGTCGTCCTTTTTAGACTTCGGTTGACCATTATCAATTTGAATACCAGCATTAGCCTTTAAGCAATGTAAGATTTCATCTAACGTTTCTTCCATTTTGTCTGTATTTGCATAACCGCCTCTGCTAGCCGCAAATAACTTTTGAGCATCTTCCTTGCTTAAGCCACCCTTAGCAGCAAACATTTGCTCCTGCGTCTTAACAATATCACCAAATGTTTTTTGAATTTCTACAGCAGCCGTATTGAGCGGATTATTGATTTTCTTTAATTGCTCATTAATTTGTTTTAAATTTACAGCCAGCTGAGTAGACATATCCTGCAACTGTTCATTTAAAGGTTTACCTACGGTCGTGATAATTCTCTCATCGCGTTCCGTCAGGTTATCAACAACATTTTGCATTCCATCGGTTGCTACAATCAGCTTATTATTTAACTCAACTTGATTATCTAAAGCATGCTGATCGTAAAGCTTTAATGTTTGCACAACCTCATGCAATTGATTGTTCTGATATTCAAAGCTTTGCTTAACCTCTTCTGCCTGCTCCTGCAAAAGCTGTTTATTGCTAGCTTGGAATTGAGTAGTTTGCGTAAGGGTATTGGTCATCCACTCCTGATAATGCTTATTATTATCAGTCAGCTGCTGTGACAATGCAGCTATAGTTTCTTGCAATTCCTTAATTTTATTGCTGCCATCATCAAAACGCTCTATAGATTGATTAAGAGCAACTGACATATCATTTAAAGCCTTAACCGTACCATTAGTTGCAGAAAGATTATTTAAAAGATCTTTAGCGCTATCGTTAATTGTATCCGCATTATTTATGGTATCCTTCAGGCGGTGCATAGTGTTTTCGCCCTTTTGGAAATCTGTAGGATACAAAGCTGGCAGCCAAACCTTGATAGTATTCGTCGTCAGCTTATCAGTTAACTTATTGATACACCCTTCTTGGATAAAGAAGGTATAGCAGATTACAAATAAAATGGTAAAAAATACACCCCACATACTAGGTGCAAACGCACCGCGCAAATTACTGAACAACTTGGATAATTCTTTGGCCGTATTATTCGCTTGAGCGTTAATGATAAAACTGTCACCATTAAAGGAACCTATACTTAAACCTAAGCCTATCAAAGTACCTAAAATACCAATAACCAAAAAGATGGAAATGCAGCTTTTAATCATATCTACATCGGTGCAAATTTTATCTATAGTATTCTTAACCAATAAATCTGCATCAAGACGACTGCTTTTGCGTCCAGCATCATAAATAGCCTTTAAATGTTCAAAAATAGGAATATTATTGTCAGTTCTGCCATTATTATCTTCAAACATTTTAAAGGTTCCTTCATAGTCTACACTATTAAGTTTCAATGTGTTTTCCAAGTACTCTACTGCAGCCCTATTGCCAAGCTCGTCTACTTTTTGCAGGTTCTCATGAACTCGCATACGTAACTTTACACACTTAGATACTACAAAAGCAGCAACACAAATAAGTGCTATTATTACTACACGCAGTATCCATTCCTGTGGCCAAAATATATGCAAATAAAAATCCATTTACTTATCCCCCTTAAAATTCAAGTATACCTTTTTCACATACTCTATATCTGTCGCCTTCTTTTTTAACACAAGCTGGTTTAATAAGCTTAGGTTTTATAGCAGAACCATTATAGTTTTTTAAATCAAAAAATGTCATAACCGCAGCTTTTACCATCGTTGTTTCTGTAAAACCTAAAGAATTGGCTGGCTTTAAAAAATAATATTCTTCCTCCTTAACCTTATCAGTATATTTACATACATCATAGGCATAATATCTAGGCTGTCCTTTTGTTTCTACTAAAATCACCTTATCTTTTTTATCAAAATTTGACCATGACGAATAATTTAGATTCCCCAATTCTTCTGCGTATTCATCAGCTACACTTAATGGAATGTATTGGTACTTATAACTATTAACCATAAATTTTTGATATGTAGAACTTAACTTCTCATAACTACCATCCGTATTACGGGACGAAATTTCTTGACTTTCTTTCCTCATAATAGCATTTTTGCTTTGCCAATCTTCCTTAGTATTCTTTTCATTAATTACACTGTTTACAGCTGATGTTGTTGTATCTTTTATTGTTTTTTGAATGACTAATTTTTCTAAAACATCCTCTGTAATTTCTTGGTAACATACTTTTTCAAAAAGAATATCTATAAAAGCAATTTGATTTTTTATATTTTCTTCATCTTCTTTTTGCATTTTCCCTAAATAATCAATCATCTCTTGTCTGCGTTCCATAGGAACTTCAATTTTATTGTTCAGGAATTCACGATATTTTTGATACTCTTTGTCTTTAATTCTTGCCAAACTATCTAATGAAGATTTGATATCGCTAAGTTTACCTTTATACTCTTCATAATCCAATTCTGTCACTTCCTTCTACATAATGCAACTAAAGAAGGCCCAAAATAAATATTACTTTGGGCCAAAAATATTATTTAGAAAGTAATTCCAGTGCCTGCTTCAAAATAATAATAAAAGGTGGCTCCAGGTTAATTTCATTTGCTTGCAATCTGGATTGCTGATCTAAGTACTCATTAGTCTGATCTTTAAGTTCATCGAATTCTCTCTCGCCAAAATTGATAAGTGGAATCTGCTTCCTACTCAAAATAGCATTGAACGCATTCAAAAAGCTTTTGAAATTCGGTAAATTAGCATCCACAGAAATACCCTTTTGCACATCATTTGTAGTGATCATAAGATCTTCATATGCATTTCCATTAATCCAAATCTTTTCTCCAGCAAGCAAGCTTTTGTCATCATATTGATCTATTGTATTAATGCCAAGATCAGCAAGCGGGTCATAAACCTCGTTTTCATAAGTATTATTTTGAATATTAGACGCAGATACAGTATCACACACTAAACCATACGCAACTTCTTCCTTGGGATTGCTGCTCTGAAGAACATTGAATGCTACTTGATTTTTCATCAGATTTTGTTTCCTAAAAACAGCAACTCTCAAGAATGCCGTATAAACATCCTCAAATTTTTGGCTAATAGCATAATTGCCCTCAGCAACCCAATCAAGTAGTTTTGAAGCATTACCGCCAACAAAACAATGTGGTAATGACTGGTTTTTATCACTAAAATCAAGGCATTCACCTACAATACCGCCAGCATAGTAAAATATTCCAGATAACGCAAAGGCAATGTTACGTAAAAAAAGTTTAACATTTCCACACTCACTATTTGATTTTAAGCCCTCTAATAGAATATTCTGCTTATATTTTAATAAAGCTTCCAATTCCATATTAAATTGGTCTTGCTCACCCGCAGGTATGTCAACTAATCTTTTAATAAATGCATTGAGAGCATCGTCATTACTTTCAAATCCAAGCAAAATATTGCGTTTTTTAAAAAGTTGTCTATTAAAAATGTCCTGTCCTGCAAACATCAAAGAGCATTGACCTACTGGCTTATCATTATTGGAACCCTGCCAAATCGCAATATCAGTAGAACCACCGCCAATGTCAAAGCAAACCATACCTCTTTTGAAAGTTCCCTTCATTTCATTCTTGAAGAATTCTGCCATAGAGATGCTTTCAGTTTTAGCTATAGCCTTATGTTGAGAATTAATTGGTGATATATTTTTGCAGTTATTTAAAACAGAAATCCAAATATTTTCTAACTTCCCAATCTGATTATCATTAAAGGCCTTTGGATAAGAATAATACCACTCTATATTGGTAGCTCCAGCAATAACAGCCTCTGCCATACACTGGACTGTCATCTGATATAAAAAGTAACTCATATAGTTTACGCCTTGAGCTGCAGTTTGAGCAGAATCCCATTTCATATCCCGGCCTTGTACCAGTTTATCAATATTCCTGTCATCACCAATATTATTCATGCCATCCAAATAATAAATTACTCCAGGGAATACCGCTTGATTAATATTTCCACTAAACGCACCCTCGTTAGGGGTAAACAATGTTCTAATGGAAATAGATTCACCATTTGGCTGTGCTGTTGAATTAAAAAAGTGTCTACGTAATTCCGTCACTGTTTCACTATAAACTGTTGTGACATTATATAGCCTGTTTTGTAACTGAATCATATGTTGGTTGTCATTCATTGACATATAAGTAACTGTATTGGTTGTACCAAAATCTACGCCAATCCTACAAGATTTTCCTGTGGATAATTGCAGATTTTTAGGTTTTTGTATAAGTATCAACCCAAGCTCTATTTCGCGTGGTCCTGAAATTGTATGCATTTTATGCCAGCAGACAAAGCCTTCTGGAAATATTTTTCCCTTACATATTTCAACTTCAACATCACTAAAAGTCAAATCGCGACAATCATAGCTACCTTCTTCCCATAATGGTTGCGCAAAGAAAGAATTAGGATAGCCATTGTTATCACAGAACGAATAATATGCCTGCCATGTATCTTCATTACTAGGGATAAAATTAGGCCAAATTTGAATAATAGGGGCAACTAAATCGTCAATAATATCTCTTTCCCATTCATTTAATACTTGTTCATCATTATATTCTTTACTAATGGTCAATACATTACCATTTTCATCAAATCCCTTCAGAGGTAAATCCAATTCTACTTTTATTCCTTTATCAGTAACATTACATCTGAAGTGCTGAACTAAATACTCTGGTGAAAGATAATCTAAAAGCTCCTTTTTAATTGGCATTAAAACATTCTTAGTAGAACCATAATTAATCTTTATATTTGTTAAAGCATTGGGAAAAATGTCATCTTGAGATTCAATTAAACAAATTTTTTCCGTAAAGAAATCTGTGCCCATGCGAAGCTCGACATTATATTTAGATAAATCGATACCATTCAACTTATCTTTTTCATACAATCTCCCATCACAAGGCAACGCTGCATCTAGATTTACATTTCCTGCTACCATTATATCACTAGCAGCTTTATTCCATTGCTGATACATATCTTTTGTCATTACCAACAAGTTTTTAGCAGCTTTATGACGCAAATTAATGAGCATTACATTGGATGCAGCCAAAAATTGGGAACCATCTATACTGCAGCGAATCGGCTTATCAAGTGCTTTGCAAAAACCTGTAATATTAAGCCCAGAACCTAAAGCGTAATTAGACACCTTTTCTGTGACCTGCAAATCATCCTGAAAATCCTGTAATAATTTCATTAATTTATTAGCTTTATAATCATTCTCAGGTAAGCTATCCTTGATCCCATCAAGCCATTTTTTTAGTAAGCATTTTTCTTGATCGCTAAGGCTAGATACTGGATCTTTAATGCCATTATATTCCCACCAAGATATGCTTCTGTCTATCTGGTAATCCAAACTTACAGCGGGACACAGTAAAATCGTAGGCCAAACTATTGCTACAGATCTCTCCTGATACGAAATCAGCTGAATTTTATAACCATCATCAACTGTTTCATCCTTATATTTATCGCTTTTATATTCTTCTGGCAAAGTATTTGCCAAAACCTTCAAAAATACCGGAGCATCTTTAGCAAGTTTAGTAGTTTCTGGCAGAATAATACTATGGCATTTTACATCCTTAAAATTGCGCATTTCACGTAACGCCAGTATTGCCAAAATCCCTCGCCACTGTTCCAGATATTTTTTGTGTAAAGGATGATTTTCATCAAACAACACTATCTCGTACATTTTGGGACGTGCCCATGAATCTGGAATAGAAGTAATAGTAGATTTATAATCTGTTGTAACTTTTAAATCTTTAACTAAATTAGGTAAAGTATTCTGAGAATCGGATTTCCATTCGCCTCTTTTGCTGAAAGCAATCTTTTTCTCATCATTTAATCTTGGAAGTAAAGGTATCGATGACATAATCAGGTTCTCCTTTAATTTTTACAAATTTCATAAACCGCACACATTAAAAATTCCGAACCGCCTGCGTTGGTAGTTTTCAACTTGCCAGTATAATTACACAATTCTTTCCAAAAAGCTCTATAGGTAAGCTTTTCCTTGCGTTCCTTGATTGGCAAAACAACTTGATAAATGTCTAAGTCTTTCTTTTCCCACAAGCCACTTTCCCAAAGCTGTTTATTAAGCAATTCAATCTTACGTTTGTCATTAGATAAAATAATCTGACGCCACCAATCGAAAAAGCAATCAGCATAATCACCTAAAGCATTAAAGGTGTCCATAATTTCACGATCATGATATACATCAATCTTACCAAACTTTTCAACTAAGTCTTTATACCACGTCACATTTCTCTTTTCGGTTTCTGATGCAGCACATTTAGCTAAATTAATCAGAATGCAGTTCTTGTAAGCATACAAAAAGCGAATATACGCTGCAAGCTTATCCTTTACATTGCCATCTAAGCAAACATTAGGAATATCATCCCAGGTTATCTTATCAATAGTATCAGAATCATCTTCATCCCCACGGGCAATCATTGGTGTTGTAACCTCAGAGAAATCTGTTTTATTAAAGAAATCGAAAGCAGCTAAGGCAGCATAAAGCTCAATAAAATGTGCATCATTTTTCTGAGGATCGTTCCCCAAGCTAAATTCTTTCATCTCTGTTAAATCATTATCACCAACTAAGTAAATATTGTTAAACACATCACCTAAGAGGCCACTTTTATCATAATAGTCTAATGCTGATTTAGTGTTCAACATAAAATCTTCAACCTTAGCCTGCATTTCTTTTTCTTTTTCACTAGGAGGACTAGGAAATTTAAAATAAGGCAATATCAAAGCACCACCAATTTTAGTAAGCGGTTTACCATTTTCATCCTTTTTTAATTTGCTTTTAAGAATTTTGGCTATTGTAGGAAAGCCAGATGCTCCCATACCACCAAAGACAGACGCAAATAAAAAAACTCTAGCGTCCTTATCAGTATTAATCTGCTGCTCTAATTCTTTCCATTGCTCTGACTGCTCTGCAATCATTCCCTGACTCATAACAGCAGCACCGACAGCAGGATGGGCGCGGAAGCCCTTATCCAAGGGAGTTACACGTTCCTGTTCTGTAAACAAGGCATCATAAAGCATGCCTAAATCCTTATATTTCTCCTTATTAACAAGACTTGTACGTTGAAAAACATCATCTGTATTTACGCAGTTTTCTGGAACCGGTGTCCAAGGAGCATAAGTAGTAATCGCATTTTTTAAAATTCCAGTATCGCCAAAGCCTATCTTTTGCGCTTTAGCATACAAATCTGCAGCTTTTTGGGTTCTTTGCAAATTACCACAGGTTACATCAGAATCTACGTAAACAATTTTTACAGGTTGAGAATCCTTTAAAAGTCCTGCGCCACACAAATGAATAAAAGACTCTAAGCACTTGGCTCCCGTGCCACCAATAGCAATCATATAGTAACTCATAACTAATCCTCCATATTATTTATGTATAACTTCACCCAGAGGCGGAATATACTTAACCTGCGGTGCACTAACAATCAAAGAAGAAAGATAGTACAAAAGCATAGGAAAGATGATTACAAATAAGCTAGCCCAGCCACTTCCTTCTTGTGAAGCAGGAAGGAACAAAAAGTTTGCTGCAACACCAAAAACGAAAGAAACAATTAACAATCCATAATACTTTACAGAAATGCCACTTTCACCCGCAAAGCCATCGCCTATATAGAACCAGATTGCCGCACAAATAAAGCCAAGAATGCCACTAATGCCACCGCACAATCTAAAGCCTGCCAGCCATTCATCTACCTCCATACCCTCTACTGGTACAACACTGTCAGCCAACACCAAGTTACCATAGCCAAAGAATAATAATAACCAAAAAACAATAAACAGTACAAATGCTCCAACCAAAAATTTACCCCAATTCATTTTTTAACCTCTCCTTTAATAGTAAAATTTTATTTTAAAGCTTCCAAATAAATATATACATCATAGAAGCCCGGCTTATTCATCTCATAATTCAATGAAGCAACCATCTTGACAAAACTGTCTACATTTAATGTTTTACCGCCTATAGTTTGTAATTTTGCCGAATCAGTGGCGATATCATCGCCAAAATTCCATTCTTTAAAAGCAGAATTGCTTGCCAAATATTCTTCCTTTCCCGGTAAAACAGCTATATTTAAGCGATATTTGCCTTCTGCTTTTCTAATACCCAAAGGATTAAACTTAAACAGCATATCTACATTAGCATCTGTTCCACGCAATCCGGAATTACCAGCCATAATCTCTACGAAATCCTTTGCGGGAACTTCTTCAAAAGTAGCGCCATTTTCTGTTTTGCTACTCTTACCCATCAGCTTATCAACAAAACCAACTTCTTGCTTTTTTCCCTGCTGTTGCTGCCATTTTTCAACCTTACAAGTAAAGTTCTTATAACTTTCCGGGCAACTGCCAATAACATCTTCTGCTATCATTGTCGCATTAAAGCCTGATTGTTTTTCATCAAGCTTCAAACGATATTGTAGAATATCACTGTTACTACCAAGCAATGTGGAAATCTGCGCCATGCTCGCCAGCTTTTCTTTTTTGTTATTCTTCACCGTCTTGCCAGGCAAAAGCTTTACATTATTACCAATATTTTTAGAGAACATAGCCACCTTTAAAAGTTTAGCGTCATTAAAGCTTTTGCTATAGCTTTCAGTAAAAGCTCTTACATCTGCTTCCTTACCCATAACTAAAAGATAAAAAGGCCTATATGAAGCTATATCTTCCTTACTGGTGTAATTGAATGCTGCACCACTCTTGCCAATATCATAAATATTGCCATTGAACTGGCTTTTTACACCTATTAAAGCCATACCTTTACTACTATCAGCAAAACAAGCTTTTTTTAAGGCAATAATCAAGCTGTCAATATCCTGATTTGTTTGAAACAAATCCGTAACCAAGATATTCAGCTTTTTCGGATCCATAGCTGCGATTACTGTCTGTAAGCTCGTATCATTTTCCTGGTAAAAACCTACATTATTAGATTGCAAAAATTGCTCCCTACTGAGATTCTGTAAGCTATCGCCAAATTTAACATACTGTACTTTTTCCTGCTTCCATGTACTGGTAACTGTGCGTTCAATTTTTTTCAAGCCATCACTATACACTGTAGCAGACGGATAGTTAACGTAACCACTCATCGAATACGTTCCATCAAGATAAACTGCTACATCAATAGAATCTGATTTTGCTTGCGTTACTTTTGTTGGTTTTTGAACGTTACGATTATTAGGTGAAGTTCCACCACCACAGCCACTCAAAATACTGCTGATGATTATAAATATCACCAACATCAATAATTTTTTCATTGTTAACACTCCATTCATCAAAATAGCTTTAAAAGAAAAAAACAGACTAATCATTTAACTGATTGTCTGTAAAATTTTAACCACATCCCCTCAAAGCATTTATAAATTCTTCATACAAGGTCCATCCTTTTAAACTTTCAGGTCAATTTTTAACTTTTAACTTTTAATGTTAACTTAATCTAAGTATAACACCTTGTCCCCCCCAGTCAAGCAAAAGTGCATCGAGCACTTTCCCTTGCAAGCCGTTGACACGGCTTGTTTCATTTGTAAATTTTAACCTTCCATCACTACCTTTGGTAAACAAAAACTGCTGCCTCCGTCAGTCTCTTCAACAAGAAGAGGCAAGCGGACTGCAGCAGTCTTTATAGTACGTTTATTTAATTATTTAGGATAGTTGCTGTTGGAGTTTTCTTTCAGCATAACGTCATGTGCGCCACCTTCAACCAGGCTGGTTGCGGAAACAAGAGTCAGTTTAGCCTTCTCCTGCAGCTCGCGGATGTTCAGAGCACCGCAGTTGCACATGGTGGAACGAACCTTAGCCAGAGTCAGGTTTACGTTGTCCTTCAGGCTGCCTGCATACGGAACGTAGGAGTCAACGCCTTCTTCGAAGGACAGCTTAGCTGCGCCGCCCATATCATAGCGCTGCCAGTTACGTGCACGGCTGGAGCCTTCACCCCAGTATTCCTTCATGTAGGTGCCGTTAACGTTAACCTTGTTGGTCGGGCTTTCGTCGAAACGAGCGAAGTAACGGCCCAGCATCATGAAGTCAGCTCCCATAGCCAAAGCCAGAGTCATATGGTAGTCATAAACGATACCGCCGTCGGAGCATACCGGAATATATACGCCGGTTTCTTCGAAGTATTCGTCACGAGCCTTGCAAACATCAATCAGAGCAGTTGCCTGGCCACGGCCGATACCTTTTTGCTCACGGGTGATGCAGATAGAACCGCCGCCGATACCAACTTTAATGAAGTCAGCGCCAGCGTCAGCCAGGAAGCGGAAGCCTTCAGCGTCAACTACGTTGCCTGCGCCAACCTTAACACTGTCACCGTAGTGCTCACGGATCCAGTCCAGAGTGATTTTCTGCCATGCGCTGTAGCCTTCGGAGGAGTCAATGCAGAGTACGTCAACGCCTGCATCAATCAATGCAGGAACACGCTCAGCGTAGTCGCGGGTGTTGATACCAGCACCAACGATGTGGCGTTTTTTGCTGTCCAGCAGCTCTAACGGATATTCCTTATGAGTTGCATAGTCTTTACGGAATACCATGTACAGCATACGACCGTCGTCGTCAACGATAGGCAGAGTGTTGAGTTTTTTCTCCCAGATGATATCATTAGCCTGTTGCAGGGTGGTATCCTTCGGAGCATAAACCATTTTGTCAATCGGAGTCATGAAGTCACGAACCTTAACGTCCAGGGACATGCGGCTCGGACGATAGTCACGGCTGGTAACAATGCCTTCCAGCTTGCCGTTTGCAGTACCATCGCTGGTAACAGCAACGGTGGAGTGACCGGTGCGTTCCTTCAGTGCCAGGATATCAGCCAGAGTGCTGTCCGGACGGATGTTGGAATCGCTGCTTACAAAGCCTGCACGATAGCCTTTAACGCGAGCAACCATAGCAGCCTCGTCTTCTACGGATTGAGAACCATAGATGAAAGAAATGCCGCCCTCTTTGGAAAGAGCTACAGCCAGCTTTTCGCCGGAAACAGCCTGCATGATAGCAGAAACCATCGGGATGTTCATAGTAATTGCCGGTTCTTCACCTTTTTTGTATTTAACCAGCGGCGTACGCAGGTCTACATTGGCGGGGATACATTTTTCAGAGGAATAACCGGGAACTAACAGGTACTCACTAAATGTGTGAGCAGGTTCATCATAATAAAAAGCCATTCTTTCATCATCCTTTTCTTAATTATTTTTTTTACCACAGCCAAAGCAAATTACACTTTGTAACAGAATTACTGAGTAAATAATTGCTTTTCTGCAGTCCGAGTAGGTATTTTACCTATTTTACCTCTTTAAGGCTCTCCATGCAATATCTTTTCTGCAAAAAGCGCCATCAAAATTAATTTTTTCTACAGCAGCATAGGCACGGTCGCGTGCAGCCTTAATATTGGCGTCCACAGCAGTTACACCCAATACACGTCCGCCGTTGGTAAGAACCTTGGCGCCGTCAGCCTTTGTACCTGCGTGGAATACAACAACGTCTGTATCAGCAGCAGCGTCAGCCAGACCGGTGATTTCCAGTCCTTTAGCATAACTTTCGGGATAACCGCCGGAAGCCATTACTACGCAAACTGCAGCCTTGTCATACCAACCAAAGTCTACCTGATCCAGAGTACCGGTAGCGCAGGCCAACATAATCTCAGCCAGGTCACCGTCAAGCAAAGGCAGTACTACCTGAGTCTCAGGGTCACCGAAGCGGCAGTTGAATTCTACAACCTTCACGCTGTCGCCCTTGATCATCAGGCCTGCATAGAGACAGCCCTGATAAGGCATGCCTTCTGCTGCCATAGCAGCGATAACAGGCTTCAGAATCAGCTCAGTTGCTTTTAAACGCAGCACGTCGGTCATAACGGGAGCGGGAGCATAAGTTCCCATACCGCCGGTGTTGGGGCCCTCATCGCCGTCAAATACGCGTTTGTGGTCCTGAGAAGCAATCATCGGCACAATGGTTTTGCCGTCGGTAAATGCCAGGAGAGAAGCCTCCTCGCCTTCCATGTATTCTTCCAGAACGAGGCGTGCGCCTGCGTTGCCGAATTTATGGTCAGCCATCATTTCGTCGATAGCATCAAGTGCTTCCTGCTTAGTCATTGCAACAACAACACCCTTGCCAGCTGCAAGACCGTCAGCCTTAACTACGATAGGTGCGCCCTTTTCTTCAACATAAGCCTTGGCAGTTTCAATATCCTCGCAAATTTTGAAGAAAGCGGTAGGAATATTGTATTTTGCCATCAGCTCTTTGGAAAATGCCTTGGAGCCTTCCAGCTGCGCTGCAGCCTTAGAAGGACCGAACACCGGCAGACCGCGGCGCTTGCAAACGTCTGCAAGACCTGCAACAAGCGGTGCTTCCGGACCTACAACGGTCAGGTCAATGCTCTTTTCCTCAGCGTAATCTGCTACGCCCTCCAGATTTTCAACATCCAGAGCAATGCATTCGCATTTAGGCAGCAGTGCCATGCCCGGGTTGCCGGGAGCAGCATAAATTTTTTCAACCTTAGGGCTTTGCGCCAGCTTCCACGCTAAAGCGTGTTCGCGGCCGCCGCCACCGATTAATAAAATATTCATGGTTATTTCTCCAGTTGCTTCTTCAAATATTCGCTGATCATTGCATCGTATTCAGCAGTATGAGTGAAGGCTTCCAGTGCCAGCTCCTTACGGGTGCGTGCATCAACGTCGCCTTCCTTGGCGAGCATTTCCATTAAGCCTTCGTAACGGCTCGGATAGGTTACGATAACAACGTCCTTGAAGTTTTTAGCGCTGGCACGAACCATTGCCGGACCGCCGATATCAATGTTTTCAATAGCCTCAGCCTCAGTTACGCCAGGTTTGGCAACAGTTTCACGGAAGGGATAAAGGTTAACTACAACCAGGTCAATCGGGGTGATGTCATGCTCAGCCAAAGCCTTCATATGCTCCGGATTGCTGCGTACAGCCAAAATTGCACCATGAATCTTCGGGTTCAGGGTTTTTACACGGCCGTCCATGATTTCCGGGAAGCCGGTTACGTCACTTACATAGGTTACAGGAATGCCTGCTTCCTTAATAGCCTTCATGGTGCCGCCGGTAGAAATAATTTCTACACCGTTGTCACTCAGGAATTTTGCCAGCTCTACAATGCCGGTTTTATCACTAACGCTTAATAATGCTCTTTTAATTTTCATGCTTTAACCTTTACCTTTCTACCTTCGATTGTCAGCTTTCCTTCTGCCCAAAGCTTTAAAGCCTCCGGCATTGCAATATGCTCCTGCACAAGAATGCGGTCAGCTAAAGTATCCTCGGTGTCGTCATCCATAACAGGAACAACCTTCTGCAGGATAATCGGGCCGCTGTCAGTGCCTGCATCGACAAAATGAACGGTGCAGCCGCTGAATTTTACGCCGTAGTCCACAGCCTGCTTCTGGCCGTGCAGACCGGGGAAGCTCGGGAGCAGCGCCGGATGAATGTTAATAATCTTATGCTGCCATTTATTTACGAAATCAGCGCTCAGAATACGCATGAAGCCTGCGAGAACTACCAGCTCACAGCCCTCTGCCTCCAGAGCAGCGTTGATTTTTGCTTCAAATTCTTCTTTGGAAGCGCAAGCCTTACGCTCTACGGCAACGGTTTTGATATCGGCCTTTTGCGCACGCTCCAAAGCAAAAGCATCAGGCTTATCGCTGATTACAACCGCGATTTCCAGCGGCAGATAGCCATCAGCGATACGGTCCATAATTGCCTGCAGGTTGCTGCCGCGACCGCTTACAAGTACGCCGATTTTATGCACCGAAAACGCCGCCTTTCATAATCGTTTCTTTGTGGCCGGGAACAACCTTACCCAGCTCATAGAAGGTTTCGCCCTCAGCCTTCAGGTGAGCGCGTACAGCGTCAGCCTCAGACGGGTCAACAACCAATACCATGCCTACGCCCATGTTGAAGGTGCGGTACATTTCAGCCCAAGGCACATTGCCCCATTCCTGCAGTTTTTTGAATACAACAGGAATTTCCCAAGCTTCGGCATTTACCTCAGCATCGCAGTCTTCGGGCAGAATGCGGGGAATATTATCATAGAAGCCGCCGCCGGTGATGTGCACCATGCCGTGCAGGTCGAATTTTTCAATCAGCGGCAGGCAGGTTTTCGGATACAGACGAGTCGGAGTCAACAGCTTTTCGCCCAGAGTGCAGCCAAATTCCGGAACTTCGGTGTCCATGGTATAACCCATAGCCTCAAAGCAGATTTTACGTACAAGGGAGAAGCCGTTGGAATGCACTCCGCTGGAGGGCAGGCCCAAAAGCACGTCGCCGGCCTTAACCTTATCGCCGGTAATCATTTTGCTCTTCTCAACTACGCCAACACAGAAGCCGGCGATATCGTATTCGCCTTTGGAGTAGAAACCGGCCATTTCGGCAGTTTCGCCGCCGATAAGAGCACAGCCGCTTTCCTTGCAGGCATTGGCAACACCCTTAACGATGTTGGCAACCTTTTGGGAATCAACCTTATCTACTGCAATGTAATCCAGGAAGAACAAGGGCTCTGCGCCTTGTACCAGGATATCGTTAACGCACATTGCTACAGCATCCTGACCGATAGTATCATGCTTATCAGCCATGAAAGCCAGCTTCAGCTTAGTGCCTACGCCGTCAGTACCGCTGACGAGCACAGGCTCCTTGTATTTGCCGCTGTTTAAAGCAAACAGGCCGCCAAAACCGCCCAGATCACCGATAACCTCAGGTCTGTAAGTAGCACGTACGCTGTCCTTCATTAATTCTACTGCTTTATTACCAGCATCAATATCTACACCGGCATCAGCATAAGTAAGTTGTTTCTTTTCCTCGCTCATGAGCCTTCCTCCTGTTATTCAATAATGCTTTCAGGTTCTGCTTTGATTACACTATCTGCGTTATCGGGGTATTTAGCGCTGAAGCAGGCACAGCACAAACCATCGGGATCAATTTTATCAATAGCACGTTTCATGCCATCCATAGAAATATAATGCAGACTGTCTGCCCCAATATAACGGCAGATTTCATTTTCCGTGCAACGTGCCGCAATCAGCTCTTTGCGCTCGGAGGTATCAATACCATAGTAGCAGCTGTCTGTTACCGGGGGAGAAGAAATGCATACATGCACTTCACGTGCGCCTGCCTCCTTCAGCAGTTTAACAATCTTGCCGCTGGTAGTGCCGCGAACGATGGAATCATCGACCATAACAACAGATTTGCCTTCTACAACGCTGCGTACCGGGTTCAGCTTCAGACGTACTGCATTAGCACGTTGCTTTTGCGTCGGCTGAATAAAAGTACGGCCTACATAACGGTTCTTGGTGAGACCTTCCAGGAAGGGAACACCGGCCTCCATAGCATACCCGATTGCCGCCGGAGTACCACTGTCAGGAACGGAAATAACGATATCCGGATGAATATCAGGAGTTTCCTTAGCCAGCTCGCGTCCCATCTGGATACGTGCATCATATACAGATTGGTTGTCGATGATACTGTCATTACGAGCAAAGTAAACATATTCAAAAATGCAGTGCGCAGGCTTTGCCGGTTTGTTTTCAGCCCACATCATGCTGCGCGGTTCGGAGTTATCGCTGTCGATAATAATCATTTCGCCGGGCTTAACATCGCGTACCAGCTCTGCACCAACCAAGTCAAAGGCACAGGATTCGGAAGCAACGCACCAGCCGTTTTCCATCTTACCGAGCACCAGCGGACGGAAGCCGTAGGGGTCGCGTACAGCGATGATTTTATTATCAGTCAACAGCAGAATAGCAAAAGCGCCCTTAATCTGGTTAACAGCCTCTGCTACACGCTCTTCAATAGTCGGACGTGCACTGTAGGCAATCAAGGTCAATACAACCTCACTGTCAACAGTAGTATTAAATACTGCGCCTTCCTTAGCCAGGTTAGCACGCAGCTGACCGGCATTAGTCAGGTTACCGTTGTGGCTCAGTGCCAGGTTACCGCCGTCAAAATAAACCTTCAGCGGCTGAATATTATACGGCATGCTGGCACCGGTGGTGGAATAACGTACGTGGCCGATAGCAGCATAACCCTGCAAATCAGCAACGCCATCCTTGAAGACATCGGCAACCAGGCCCATGCCTTTTTTAATTTTCATACGCTCGCCGTCAGTAACAACAATACCGGTACTTTCCTGGCCACGATGCTGCAGCGCATACAGGCCCCAATAGGTGTTGAGTGCTACATCCTCATTATGGCTGAAGATACCAAAGACGCCGCACTCCTCATGCAGCTTGTCCTCGCTAAAATTTTGCTCCTCGAAAATCTGCTCCACAATTTTTCTCCTTAATTTTAGTTTTTAGTTATCAGTTATTAGTGGTCAGTTATTAGTGATTAGTGGTCAGTATCTATTCGCTATCCACTACTCACTATTCACTATTACAGGTGTAAATCCTTGAACTCCTGCGCAGGAACGCCACGCATAGAAGCCAGTTTTTCACCCTTAGCTCTTACTTCTTCACGCATTGTTGCACGATGCTCTGCCAGTTTTTCTACCAGCTCCGGATATTTTACGGAAAGAATCTGAATTGCGAACAAAGCAGCATTCTTGGAACCATTGATAGCCATCGTTGCAACAGGTACACCGGAAGGCATCTGTACAAAGCTCAGCAGTGCGTCCATACCGGCCAACGGTGTTGCGTTAATAGGAATACCGATGACAGGAACGGTAGTAAAGGCAGCGATGAAACCACCCAGATGAGCAGCTGCGCCGGCTGCGGCAATAATTACCTCTACGCCACGGTCACGGGCACCCTTAGCAAAGTTCTGTACTACGTCCGGAGTACGGTGAGCGGAAGCAACAACTACTTCAGTTTCAACACCAAACTCCTTCAGAGTTTTTTCTGCAGCCTCAAGTATAGGCCAGTCAGAATTACTACCCATGATAATTGCAACTTTCATTGAAATCTACCTCCCAAAAATTACTTGTAGAAACAACAAAACCCAAGCAGAAAGCTGTTCAGTTTCGAAATCCTGTGCAAAATCTAACCCGGGTTCTCAATCACTTAAATAATTCACTTTAATTATACCAATCCAACGCGTAAACGTCAAATAAACTGTGAACTTTTTAACAGTTTTTTAGAAAATCGTTCGGAAAAAGTTTGAGGCAAAGAAAAAAGCACCTGTCAGACATCAGACAGATGCTAAAAACTCATACTCCAAAGTGCTTATTCCATTGTTCAATGATCCTCTTTTTGTTCTGAGATACGAAAATTCGCGTGCCATCTCCCAAATCAAGGCTGCATTATCAGCAGCAAAATCTTTCAAATCTTCTATTTCAGCCTCGCTGTATCCCTCAAAAGAAGCTGTATCTAAGTCAGGCAAGGAAATCTGCAAATAGTCAAAACCGGTATCTACAGGACGTTCAAAATAAACATCAATATGCTCACCATTCTTGTCCTTGCGTATATCATTAAAAGTAACAAGTGTTCCATCAGCGAATTCTACATATGTATATTTCATTTTGCTCACCTCTTTTTATAAACATAATGCATTGGCAACTCAATAACTGAACATCTCTTTTAATTGTATCATTTCCCCACCTGCTGCGCAATAAAAAGCCTATTTATATATTTTAGAAAAAAGCACCCTCCGCCACCGCTTTCACGGCAGCAGAGGGTGCGTAAACCCCAAGCTGTTTTATTTTACGACAACGTCAATTGCCTCGTTTAGCAATACAACCTCAACCTTATCGCCATTTTTAATTTCGCCTGCAACAATCTTCTTGCCCAGGATGTTTTCAACAGTGTGGACAATCAGACGTTTCAACGGACGGGCACCGAAGGCAGGATCAAAGCCGGCCTTTGCCAGGAAAGCAATAGCCTCGTCAGTATAAGTAAGCGTCAGCTCCAGCTGCTTGTTCAGGCGGTCACCCAGCTCACGCAGTACCAGTTTAACAATTTCCTTAATCTGTTCTGCCTGCAGCGGTTTGAAGACAACGATGTCATCAACACGGTTCAGGAATTCCGGACGGAAGAAGTTCATCAGCATCTGCTGAATCTTTTCTCTGTCCATAGCGCCCTGCGCCTTCATAATCTCGTTGCTGCCAAGGTTACTGGTCATAATAATCAGGGTATTCTTAAAGTCAACAATACGGCCTTTACCATCGGTCAGACGGCCGTCGTCCAGAACCTGCAGCAATACGTTAAAGACATCTGCATGTGCCTTTTCGATTTCGTCCAGCAGGATTACGCTGTACGGATGACGGCGTACAGCCTCGGTCAGCTGACCACCTTCATCATAGCCGACGTATCCCGGAGGCGCACCGATCAGACGCGATACAGTGTGCTTCTCCATGTATTCGCTCATATCGATACGCACCATGTTGCGTTCATCATCAAAGAGCACCTCTGCCAAGGTCTTAGCCAGCTCGGTTTTGCCGACACCGGTAGGACCAAGGAAGATAAAGGAGCCAATCGGACGGTTAGGATCCTTAATACCGGCACGCGCACGGATAACAGCTTCGCTGACAGCCTTGACAGCTTCGTCCTGACCAATAACATGCTCGTGCAGGATTTCCTCCAGGTGAACCAGTTTAGCACGTTCACCGGTGCCTAAGCGGGCAACAGGAATGCCGGTCCAGGTGCTGACAACCTTCGCGATATCCTCTTCGTCAACCTCTTCCTTGAGCATAACATTGTCATTGCCGTTTTCATCCTTCTTGGACAAAGCAGCCAATTCCTTCTGCAGCTCAGGCAAACGACCGTATTTCAATTCAGCCATTTTATTCAGGTCATAGTCGCGCTCAGCCTGCTCCATCTGGTTTTTCACAGCATCAATTTCCTTCTTTACCTCACGTACGCGGGCAATAGAAGCCTTTTCTGCATCCCAGCGTTTAACAAGCTCGTCATTGTCCTTACGCAGCTTTGCCAGCTCCTCGTTCAGCTTAGCCAGACGATCCTTGGACTGAGCATCCTCCTCTTTGCCCAAAGCCTGAGCTTCGATTTCCAGCTGCAGGATACGACGTTTGCTTTCATCCAGCTCGGTCGGCAGCGAATCAATTTCGGTACGCAGACGGGCAGCAGCCTCATCTACCAGATCAATAGCCTTATCAGGTAAGAAACGGTCATTGATATAACGGTTAGAAAGCACAGCAGCAGCAACCAGGGCAGCGTCTTTAATGCGCACGCCATGATGTACCTCATAGCGTTCACGCAGGCCACGCAGGATGGAAATTGTATCTTCAACGCTCGGCTCCTTAACCATTACCGGCTGGAAACGACGCTCCAGCGCACTGTCCTTTTCAATATACTTACGGTATTCGTTCAGCGTAGTTGCACCGATGCAGCGCAGCTCGCCACGTGCCAGCATCGGCTTCAGGATGTTGCCTGCATCCATAGCGCCTTCGGCAGCACCGGCACCGACAACGGTATGCAGCTCATCAATAAACATGATAATCTGACCGGCACTTTCGCTGACAGCCTTCAATACCTTTTTCAAACGCTCTTCGAATTCACCACGGTATTTGGCACCGGCAACCAGAGCTGCCAGATCCAGAGCATACAGAGTTTTATTCTTCAAGCTTTCCGGTACATCGCCGGCAATAATACGTCTTGCCAGACCTTCGACGATGGCAGTTTTACCAACGCCAGGTTCACCGATAAGCACCGGGTTATTTTTCTTACGACGCGAAAGGATTTCAATCGTACGACGGATTTCCTCATCACGGCCGATTACCGGATCCAGCTTGCCTTCTTTAGCTTTTGCTGTCAGATCCTGGCCGTATTTTTCCAGCGTCTTTTTAGTTTCATCATTTGCTTCGCTATTTTGATACTGCATAAATGCCGCCTCAACTTTTTTCTTGTCTATACCATATTTACGGAAGAGCGATACTACATCGCTGTCACCGTCACTTGCCATAGCCGCAACCAGCTGGCCGATACCGATTTCTTCCTTACCTTGTCCCAGAATAGCCATTACTCTGGCAAAGCCGGTACCCATCATCAGCTGACGGTCCTGACCTTTTACTCCGGGGATTTTTTGTACTAAAGCCTTAGCATCCTTGCTGAAAGCATTTTCATCAATGTGCAGGCTCTGCAGCAAATATTTAAAGAAGCCGTCGCTGCCGCACAATGCTGCCAGAACATGTGCCGTTGTCAGCTCCTGGTGATAGTTCATAACTGCCTGCTGCTGAGCAGCCTCCAATATAGCCTTTACCTCTTCACTGTAGCGTTCATTCATCACGCTGCACCTCCTTCTATCAGGTTCAATAGCGGTCAATAACCGAATGGAGTTGACTCTTTTCCATTTCCGGACCACTATTCACTTTCTAATTGCTATTATATCAGTAAAAGTCAAAAAGTCAAATGATTTTCTGTGTTAATTCAGTGAAAAATTACCATCATTTTGTTGACATATTGTTAGCTTTGTGGCAATATTAATAGCATGTCGTTCTGTCGGCCAAGTACCCTTAACCCCAAAGACCATCGGCTAACCCCGGCCGTTTTGACCTTTATGCGTACTTCCACCAACAGGTCTATAATTATATTATTTGTCATGTTTTATGAGGAGGAAACAAAATGTCACCCACCAGCTTATTGCGCGGTATTGCCTTTTTGCTGCTTTTGCAATGGGTATCCACGCTCATCATCAACGCCCTCGGCGTACCCTTTCCGCCCGCTCTTTTGGGAATGCTGATTTTAACGGCACTTCTCTGCGGCAACGTTATTCCGGCAAGCTCCATCGAGGGCATCTGCGATATCCTGATTTCCAAAATGGGCATGCTGTTTTTACCGGCAGGCGTCAGCGTTATATTATATGTAGATGTTATCAAAGCTGAGCTGCTGCCCATTACCGTTACCATTATCGTCTGCAGCATTGTTGTTTTGGCTGTCACAGCCTTCTTTATCGAAGCAATGCTTAAAGGAAAGGAGAGTCAATGATGCTTTTTCCTGACGTTTTACTCAATTCACCGCTCTTCGGCATCGGTCTGACGGTTATTCTGTACGCTATCAGCGAAATCATCATCGACCGCTTCAGTCTGAATATTATTCCGCCCTTCGTTATTGCCTGCCCTCTGGTCATCGCCGTCATCGTTCTGGCGCCAGGCGTAGAGTACAAGCAGTACGAAGCAGGTGCGGAATTCATTAACTTTCTTTTAGGACCGGCAACTATCGCTCTGGCCCTGCCTTTGTACAAGAACCGTGAAATCATCATGGCTAAGGCCGGTGCTATTGTCGGCGGCGTTACACTGGCAACGCTTTCGGCTATCATAGTGGTTTACTTCTGCGGCAAGGCAATGGGTACCAGCGAGCAGGTTCTGCTTTCGCTCATCCCCAAATCCATTACCACGCCAATCGCCATTGACGTTTCCAAAACCATCGGCGGCATTCCGGCATTGACTACGGCTGCTGTTATCTTTACCGGCATGCTGGGTTCAACCTTTAATCACAAGCTGCTGCGTCTAATGGGAATCAAAAACCATTTGGCTGCCGGTCTCGCTATCGGCGCCTCCAGCCACGGCCTCGGCACCAGCGTCTGCGCCAATGTCAGCCCCGTACAGCTGGCTATCGGCGGTGTAGCGATTGCCCTTACCGGCATCAGCACCTCTATATTGGCACCGCTTTTATTGCCGATTTTAAAAAGCATCTGGTAAGCAGATAAAGCAAAAGCCCAAATTCTCACATACATTTCATGTGGGAATTCGGGCTTTTTTTGTTTTTAGAGATGCGGAATAATCCCGCGCAGCTCGGAAAAGATTACTGTCGCCTTATCTGCAGGATATACGCTGCACGGCAGCTGCCTAAGATCCTCCGTGCGCCAGCCTTTATTTTCCTCCGCCAGCTTGGTCAGCGCTTCTTCCAAATCATGCGCCAGCACAACAGCAATCGCATCGAGATAAAATTCGCTGTTGACGCAGGGCTCGTCGATCATACTGTGGCTATGATATGTTTTGTTGTGTCGCCAAACGTAAATGTTCATGCAGCATCCCTCCGTTCATGGTGATATTTGTTTAATTCTTGGGAGGGAGCGGTTTTTCCTGCTTAAAGACCCCAAAGTCGAAACAACGTAAAAAAGGACTACCACGCTAAGCATGATAGTCCTCAAATTATCTGTATATAAATTATTTGCCCAGGATTTCGTTGACGTAGTTTACCGCACTGACAGCGTTCGGTGCATAATGCTCGGCACCGATGGTATCAGCGTATTCCTGCGTGAGCACCGCACCGCCGACAACAACCTGACAGTCACATTCATTATGCAACGCAGCAATAGTTTCTTCCATTGCGCCTACTGTCGTTGTCATCAATGCAGATAAACCGACAACCTTGGCATCAGTTTTCTTAGCTGCCTCCACAACTGCTTCCACAGGCACATCCTTGCCCAAGTCAAGCACGCGATAACCGTAGTTTTCCAGCAGTACCTTAACGATGTTTTTGCCGATATCATGGATATCACCGTGGACGGTAGCAATAATCACTGTTTCTCCCTGTGTTTCACCCACGCCGACAGCCTCGCGGATAACCTCAAAGGCAGCCTTCGCCGCATCCGCGCTCATCAGAAGCTGCGGCAGGAAGAGAGTTTTCTTTTCAAAGCCATGACCGACAAAATCAAGCGCAGGAATCATATACTTGTTAATGATATCCAAAGGCTTTTCGCTTTCCAGAGCCTTGGCTGCGGCCTGACGCGCAGGTCCCTGCAGTCCTTTGACAATGGCATCGTAAAGTCCCATTTCGCTTACCGTTGTTGCTGCAGCCTTCGGTGCATCTGCATAATGCTGCACGTATTCCTTGCAGCCCTCGTCATAGCCTGCCAGCGCACGATAACCGTAATAAGCATCCATCATCGGCTTGCTCTGCGGATTGATGATGCCACAGGAAAGGCCTGCTGCCATCGCCATGCTGAAGAAGGTGCTGTTGACAGCATCACGTCCGGGCAAACCGAAGGAGATGTTGGAAACACCCATAACAGTGTTGATGCCGCGTGCCTTCATCGTGCGGATAACCTCACAGGCAATCGCCGCGTTATCGGCACCGGTGGAAATCGTCAGTGCCAGCGGGTCCACAACTATATTGCGGCTTTCAATGCCGTATTCAGCCGCGCGGGCAATAATTTTTTCAGCCACGGCAATACGTCCTGCGGCAGTTGCAGGAATACCGCTGTCATCAAGACACAGTGCAACCAGCACAGCGCCGTATTTTTTAGCCAGCGGCAGCACATGCTGCAGGCTGTCCTCCTTGCCGTTGACGGAATTGAGCATCGGCTTGCCGTTATAAAGGCGTAACGCTCTTTCCATTGCTTCGTAATTAGATGTATCAATCTGCAGCGGCGTATCGGTAATCGCCTGCAGCGCCGGCACAGCCTTTGCGGCCATTGCCGCTTCGTCAATGCCCGGCGTACCAACGTTAACGTCCAAAATCTGCGCGCCTACGCCAATCTGCTCCAGACCGAGGCGGCACACATAATCAAGGTCGCTGTTGACCAATGCTTCCTTCAAACGCTTTTTGCCTGTAGGATTGATGCGTTCGCCGATAATTATAGGACCTTCGCCCAAATGCACGGCCTTGCCGTAGGAGGATACCGCTGTCAGACGGCAATCGCGCTTACCTCCGGGTTGCAGAGTTTTGCATTTGGCAATCATCTGCGCAATATGCTCCGGCGTTGTACCGCAGCAGCCGCCGACGATGCTTGCTCCCTTGCCTGCAAGCTCGTACATCAGCTCCGCATATTCCTCCGGGCCGACATCAAAGCAAGTTTTGCCGTCACGCTGCACCGGCAGTCCGGCATTCGGATTGATAATCAGCGGCAGGCTGGTTGCCGCCAGCATCTGCGGAAATAATTTACCCACCTGCACCGGTCCCAAACCGCAGTTAAAGCCGATGGCATCTACGCCCAGTCCCTCGCACATCAGAGCGGCAGCCTCAACCGTAGCACCGGTCAACAGCTTGCCGTCCTCATCAAAGGTCATGGTCACACAAATCGGCAAATCGCTGTTTTCCTTAGATGCCAGAACCGCAGCCTTGATTTCGTAGGTATCACTCATCGTTTCGATAAGAATCAGATCCGCACCGGCAGCAGCGCCGTAATGTACCATTTCGCCGTAGGCTTCTACTGCCTTTTCAAAAGGCAAATCGCCATAAGGAGCCAACAGCTTGCCTGTCGGTCCCAAATTCAGCGCAACAAATTTATTTTCCCTGCCACCGCAGGCCTTCTTGGCAATCGCCACAGCCGCTTCGATGGTTTCCTTGCAGTCCAGGCCGGAGCCTGCCAGCTTCAACGGATTAGCGCCGAAGGTATTGGATTTTACGATATTGGAGCCTACATCAAGATAACTACGATGCACAGCCTCTACAATATCGGGGTGTGTAAAATTCCAGCTTTCGGGCAGCTCACCCGGCTGCAGACCGCGTGCCTGCAGCTGTGTGCCGGTGGCACCATCAAAGAACAGCATTTGCTTGCCTAACAATTCCTTAAAATTCATAAATCAAATCTTCTCCTCAAACTTTCTTAATATCAGTATCTCTGTAAGGACAGTTTATATTACTGCAGGTCATACATTTATTCTGCACGCAGGCAGCATCTTCCGATAAGCCGATGATTGCCGTCACCGACTTGGACGGAGCCATCATCAGTCCGTCCGTCAGCGTCAGGCCGATGCGTTTGGCGCAGTTCAGCACAGCGAACAGCTGACGCTGCTCCTCCAGCGGCCAATCTCCGTAACCAGGCGAAAAGCGCGGACGTTGCAGCAGACCGCCGGTTTCAGCCTGCGCCTGCACTTCATCGCAATAGCTTTCAATCAGCGCCGCTGCCACAGCCTGAGCCGCCGCACCTTCAGCAACGCTGATAAGCGCAAGGCGGCGGATGGCTGCGTCCACCCTGCTGCCGAGTGTTGCACCCATAAGCAGCACTGTGTCGCAGCCCTTTAAATGACGCGCCAACGCACGCGAATGAAAGCGCACGCCGCAATCCAACGTTACGCCTGCCTCATCTGCCGTTATCGCATGCTTTTGCAGGATATAACGCGCCTGCACCTCATTGCGCAGCTTCAGATAAACCGTATCCACTAAAATTTCTGCTGCCTTATCTCCCGGCTTGGCCCGCAGATAGCGCAGCGCTTCCTTTTGCTTAAATTCCATAACAACAACCTGACTTTTGCGCCATAGCGCAGGACTATTTATCTACAATCTCTCCGAGATTATTCATAATACCGGCAAAAATTTCCGGTTTGTTCATCGTATAGATATGTACATTATCAAAGCCGTTGGCAATCAGATCAATAATCTGACCGGTAGCATAGGCGATACCTGCCTGCTTCAGCGCCTCCGGCTTATCGGCAAATTTTTCTACCATCGCACGGAACTGCGGCGGCAGCTTAGTACCGCTCAGCTGGCAGATACGGATAATCTGCTTGGCATTCGTCACCGGCATAATACCCGGCACTACCGGCACATTGATGCCCGCACGCAGCAGGCGGAACATATAGTTATATAAAATCGTATTATCAAAAAACATCTGCGTCACTAAAAAGTCAACGCCGGCATCTACCTTATACTTGGTGTTTTCTATATCCTGTTCCAAAGAACCGGATTCGGGATGGCCTTCGGGATAAGCAGCACCGCCGACGCAGAAATCGCCTTGCTGCTTCACAAAACGCATCAGCTCACTGGCATGGGCAAAGCTGCCGATTTCCTCACCCTGCATATCTGCCGGGATATCGCCGCGCAGTGCCAGAATATTTTTTACGCCAAAGCCCTGCAGCTGTCCAAGTACCTCTGCCAGCTTTGCTTCATCAGCCTTTACACAAGTCAGATGAGCCAGAGCCGGCATGCCGTTATCCTCTACTTTTTTTGCCAGTGCTGCCGAATAGCCTACCGTGCTGCCGCCTGCGCCATAGGTAACGCTCATATAGGACGGCTTGCTGGCTGCAATTTTGTTGACAATCTCCAGACTGTTTTGCAGCTCTGCGCCCTGCTTAGGCGGAAACAGCTCGCACGACAGATGAATTTTACCGTTTTTTAAGATATCAATTATTTTTTCCGATGTCATAATAATCCCCCAAAATCAAAAGCATTCGTATGACATTTTAACAGTTAGCGACATCTTTGGCAAACAAAAAGCAGAAGAAATTAACTAATAGGCGATAAAACCTACCAAAATGATAAATATGTTACACACTAAAAATCCCGCAACCAAATAAGCTGCGGGAAGGAAATTCGTTGGCGGAGACGGTGGGATTCGAACCCACGTGCCGCGCAAACGGCAAACTGATTTCGAGTCAGCCGCGTTATGACCACTTCGCTACGTCTCCATTATTCTGTTGGCGCGAATATATTCGCATTAGGTTAACATTAATATTATATAAGAAAAATCTCGTCTTGGCAACTGCCTGCCGAAATTATTCCTGCGGCGCGCCGGCTTCACTCTTGCGCTTCGCCTTGTTTTCCTGACGGCGACGGCGGAAAAAGTCGCGCATCACCTGCGCGCATTCCTCCTCACAGATGCCGCTGACAACCTCCGCGCAGTGATTAAGATTAGGATTCGTAATGATATTGAAAATGGATTCCGCACCGCCGGCCTTCACATCTGGGCAGCCATAAACAACGCGGTCGACACGGCCGTTGACAATGGCACCGCTGCACATCGGGCATGGCTCAACGGTAACGTAAAGCGCACAGCCGCTCAGACGCCAGCGCCCCAGGCGCTCGCAGGCCTCGCGGATTACGATGACCTCAGCGTGCGCCGTTGCGTCATGCCACGTTTCACGCATATTGTGCGCAGCGGCGATAACTTCGCCCGTTGTCATGTCCGCCAGCACCGCGCCGATAGGAATTTCACCAAGCTCTGCGGCCTTGCGTGCTTCAGCCAGCGCCAGCTGCATATACTTTTTATCGTCCATCAGGCATCCTCCGCCGCTTCCATCAGCAGCTCCCATTTTTCCATCAGCTCGTCAATGGTCTGCTCATATTCATCATGCTCCGCTGCCATAGCTGCGCTATGCTCAGGATCGGTATGATTTGCCGGGTCGGCCATCTGCTTTTCCAAAAGGCCCATCATAGCCTCCTGCTCACGAATCTGCAGCTCTACCTTGGGCAGCAGCCGCGCAGCCTCATCAGGACTGTAACGGCGCTTTTTATCCTCCTGTTTTTTCGCTTTAGCCGGCACAGCAGCAACCTGCTGTTGCTGCTTTTTGGCCTGTGCCTCCGCATAGGCCGCAGCCTTTTCCGCTTCCTCCTGTGCCTGCGCCAAAGCAGCAGCCTTTTTCTGCTTCTCTTCAAGGTAAAAATCGTAGTTACCCTTGTAATCCTTAACCTCTAAATCCTCAATTTCCCAGATGCGGTCCGCAACCTCATTGACGAAATAACGGTCATGGCTGACTACCAGTACGGTGCCGTCAAAGGACTCCAAAGCAGCCTCTACCGCTTCGCGCGCCATAATATCCAGATGGTTCGTCGGTTCGTCAAGCACCAGACAGTTGGCGCCGTCCAGCACCAGCTTCAGCAACACCAGACGTGCCTTCTGACCACCGCTCAGCTCGCCGATTTTTTTGAACACATCATCACCGTGGAACAGCATACCGCCAAGCATCGATCGTGTATGCTCTTCCGTAAAGCCGTATTCAACAACAAAGTTTTCCAACAGCGTCTGCTCCGGGTTTAATCGCTCATAGCTCTGCGAAAAATAACCGATCTGCACTCTGCTGCCAATCTTTGCCTTGCCCTTCAGCGGTGCAATTTCACCCAAGATAGTACGCAGCAGCGTCGTCTTACCGGTACCATTGGCACCCAAAAGCGCAGCCTTTTCGCCGCGGCGCAGCGTCAGGTTAATACCCTTGGCCAATACCTTCTCGCCGTAGCCGATGGTCAGGTCCTCCATAATCAGCACTCTGTCCGCACATTCGGCAGCCGGCGGCAAACGCAGTTCAAACTCCTCGTGCTGCACCGGCGCATCAATACGCTCCAGACGGTCGAGCTTTGATTGACGGCCACGCGCCATTTTGCTCTTGATGCCAGCCTTGAAGCGACGGATATAAGCCTCCGTACGCGCAATATAATCCTGCTGTGCATTGTAGGCAGCAGTCAGTGTGCTGCTCTGAATTGCCTTCTGCTCCAGATAGCGGCTGTAATTGCCCTTAAAGGATTGCAGCTTGCCGCCTTCCATCTCCAGAATACGCATAGCAACATTATCGAGGAAGGCACGGTCATGGCTGACAACGAGCAGACCGCCCTTAAATTCCTGCAGATACTTTTCCAGCCACTGCGTCATTACAATATCCAGATGGTTTGTCGGTTCGTCCAGAATCATGAAGTCGGGATTACGCACCAGTGCCGCCGCCAGCATCAGGCGTGTCTTTTGACCGCCGCTCAGCGTTGCCGCATCATGCTGCCACCAGTCCTCGGTATAGCCAAGGCCGATAAGCACACGCTTAATGCGGTTTTCGTAATTATAACCGTCAATAAATTCGTAACGTTTAAGTACGCGGCCGTATTCCTCCAGGCAGCTGTCGAGCTTTTCGCCCTGCAGCTTGCCGGAATCAGCCTCCAGCTGTGCCAGCTTTTGGCGCAGGCTGCCGATTTCCGGGCAGGCTGTCTGCATAAACTGCCAGATAGTACCTCTGATATCGGTAAAGCCCTGCTGTACATAGCCCACGCTGATACCGGGTTCAAATTTTACCGCACCGCTGTCAACCCATTCAGGCTGCAGCAGGCAGCGCAGCAGCGTCGTCTTGCCGCTGCCGTTGACGCCGACAAGGCCAACATGCTCGCCCTGCTCCACCATAAAGCTTACATCTTTAAATATTTCATGAATGCCAAATGCTTTGGCGATTTTATCTACTACTAATTGCATAACCATTCTCCTTTTAACAACTATTATAACACCTTACGGCATTATACTCAAAAGGCTCTGTTATATTCTTATATTTTCGTGCATTACATAAAAAGAGGCTACCGCATCTGCGGCAACCTCCATATACTTTTAAGATTTATGAGCCATAGCAACCTGAGTTTTGGTCTGAACCAAGCTCTTGTGATGCTTGCGCCAACGATAGCAAAGCATCGGCACCACCAGCATCGGTACGCCGGCGTACAGCGTCTGGCGTAAATCCGGTGTCAAAGCAATTACTGCCAGACAGAAAACCTGCGACCAGATACCGAAATGCGTAACATACGGGAAGAACGGTGTTTTATACTTCAGAGTATCCTCCTTGCCTTCGGCAATCAGACGACGGCGGAAATTATATTGGCTCCAGCAAATGGAAATCCAAGCCATCGCTCCGGTAAAGCCGGATACTGCCAGCAAATAAGTATACAGTGTAGAATCGGGATTAAAGGTGTAGAAAACGATAACTGCCCAGCAAGCACATACAGAAACGATAATGGAATTCTGCGGCATACCGTTTTTATTGAGCTTGCCCAAAAACGCCGGTGCCATATCCATGCGAGCCAGTGCATGCAACGCACGAGCACCGCCGTACAGGCCGGAGTTAGCACAGGAAACACCCGCAACCAGCACTACAAAGGCAATCGCAGAGGCTAAGCCGTCAAAGCCGTATTCTGCCAAAGCAGCAGCGAACACGCTCTCCTTCAGGCTGGCCTTATCCCACGGCATAATGGACAGCAATAATGTAATAGGAATGATATATAAAGCAATGACACGCCAGGAAACATTGCGAACAGCAATAGGAATGCTTTTAGCAGGATCCTTGCATTCGCCCGCAGCCAGACCGATGATTTCTGTACCCTGGAAGTTAACCAGAATAATAACCATAGTCAGCACAATCGGCCAATATCCCTGGGGAGCAAAGCCGCCTTGGCTCAGCAGCACCTTAGCGCCTAAATAGCCCTGGTCACCGACAAGACCGCAGACTATTAAACCGGCAACGCCGCAGAAGCCCACAAGGGCAGCAATTTTGATAATGGAAAGCCAGAATTCGCTTTCGCCGAAATTATCGACATGAAAAAGGTTAATTACAGTCACCAGCAGGCCAAAAAGAATTGCCCACCACAGTTGACTGACGGCAGGTACAAAATTATTCATAATGATACCCGCAGCAATCATTTCAGACGGCACGTAAGCCATCCAGTTCAGCCAATAGGCCCAGCCAACGCCACAAGCCCAGGTTGAGGATATATTCTCACGTGCGTAGGTAACAAAGGAACCGGAAATAGGCTTAGCTACAGCCAGCTCCGCCAGGCACAGCATAACGCATAAGACGATTGCACCGCCAAAAAGATAAGAAAGGATAATAGCAGGTCCGGCCTGCTCAATCGCATATCCGGCACCTAAAAAATAACAGCTGCCGATGATGCCACCTAAAGAAATCATCTGTAAGTGTCTGTTCTTTAAACTTCTATTCATGGATTGCTCGTTCATTACCTTAATAACACAACCTTTCTTGAGCATATGTGTGGAACCTTCCGTTCCGCCAAAATTCTTGTGATATGATTTTACTACAAAAAACCGTGTTTGTATAGCAAAAAATGCACTAAAATCAGCGATTTTACAAAAAAAATCTATTTTCCTCTTTTTTCCGCTGTTTTGCATCATTTTCAAGCATACTTCTTCGCAATTCTCTACAAAAAATACTCCCCCGCCATCCCAGCAATGACAAGGGAGTAAACAAAGAAGGCTACTTTAAAGATGGTTGAAAAGACTCCAGCAATGCATGCAGATACAGCCAAGCGCACTGACGAGCAGCATGCAGATTATTGAAAGCTTGAGGCCGTTTTTCAGTAAATCATCAGGGTTCAGACCGTAGGTTACACCCACGGCACGTGTGCTCACCGGCAGAATGAAGGCGCAGTTTACAGCAACAATCGAGGTCAGGATATAAGGAATAGGATTCAGCCCCAGTTGCTGCGAAATGCTTTGTACTACCGGAATTGAGATAGAAGCCGCCGCGGTATTGCTGCTGATTTCCGTCAGGAATGTGGCAAACAGCGTCAGGCTGAACATTGTTTCCCAACCGCCGCTCAATGGCAGCAGCGTGATTACCTTAGCAATCTGTGTTGCCGCACCGGTTTTCGTAATCAGCTGGCCTAATGCCAGCCCGCCGGAAAAAAGGAAAATCATACCCCACATGATGCCCTTTTCAGCCTCACGCCATGTAAGAAGCAGCTGGCCTGTTTCGTTGCGCAGCATAAAGGTGAGCATGCCAAAGGTGAAGAAAACATAGGCAGGCTTCATCAGCGGCAGATACTGCACGTAAAGCGGACGGACGAAGGCCAGACCTGTTGCGAGAACAAAAAGCCACAGTCCTAATTTTTCACCACGGCTCATCGGACCGAGCTTATCATAGGCAGCACGGAAATATTCCTTGCCACCGTCAAGACGTTTAACAGGCAGCGGCAGATGCAGCAGATAAGCCAAAATGAGCAGCATGATAATAAACAAAAGCGGTAGAAAGCGGATAACCCAATCAACATACATGAATTCGTGTCCCGTAAGCTTTTCCAGATAGCTGATTGCAACCAGATTGGAGCTGCTGCCTAAGGGAGAGCCAAAGCCGCCGAAGCCTGCGCCCCAGACGATGGCCAACAGAATCGGCGTTGCTACGGGATTATTGGTAATCTGCTGCTGCCCTAAAAAGCGCAACATGCTTACAGCCACCGGCAACAGAATCATAACCACAACGACGTTAGGCAAAAAGATAGACAGCAGCGTCGACGCCACCAGCCAGACGCATATCTGCTCGCGCATCGATGTGCCCAGACCGCAAAGACTTTTTATCGCCAAACGTTTATCAAGATGTGTTTTTTCCCACACCAGGCTGATAAGATCACTGCCGACCAGCAGCACGACGATTTCCGAAAAGTATTTGCTGATAATACCGTCCATCGGCACCATGCCGAAGATGGCGTTCAGCGGAATCGGCAGCAGCGAGGTTACGGCGATGTTTACCGGGCGCAGCACCCACCAAAGGCCCATCCAGAAAATCGTAGCAATGGCGGCCGCTTGCTTAAATTCAATTATAGGCGCCAGCATCAGCAAGACTGCCAAGAAAAGCAATGGTCCCGATAAAACATTCAACGAACGGTGTTTTTTCATAATAACAGCTTCCTCTCCGGTTTCAATAGAAGGTTTCCTTCTATTTTTGCATTTACTTAATTCTACTCCCGTTCTATAATTAAGTAAAAGACTTTATTTTGATTATTATAATCATATTTTTTGATATTTTAAGGAGATACTGCTATGGATTTCGCTTTTTACAGAAACTTTATCACTGTTGCCGAAACAGGTAATCTCAGCGCCGCAGCTAAGCGATTGGGCATCGTACAGCCGGCGCTCAGCGCACAGATGAAGGCTATCGAAAGAAATTATGGCGTGCAGCTTTTCAAAATGCAGCGCGGTAAGCGCCACATTGAGCTGACGGAGGCAGGTGAAACCTTTTTGCAGCAGGCACGTCAGCTGTGCAATACGGAGGATGATATCAGCCTGCGTATGCAGGCCTTCGGCAGGCGTGCCGCCGGCACGCTGCGCTTCAGCGTGTCACACGTACGTACCGACTATTTCCTGCGCAGCTATCTTATTCCCTTTGCCAAAGAAAATCCCGGCATCAGCTATCAGTTTCACGATGCTACGGTAGAACAGCAACAGCAGCAGTTGGAGGCCGGCAGTATTGATTTTGCCTTTGCCAATGCGCCGTTGCCTGCGGCGCACAATTTCGCTACTATCAAGGTGCAGCGGGAGAGTTTTTATGCTTTCTATAATACCGGATTTGCGGTTCCTTGGGCAGGTAAAAGCATGCTTTCGCCGGAGGATTTGGCAGGTGTGCCCTTGTGCTGTAATTATGGCAGCTATGCGCTTTTGCGCAGTGCATTTAAGGATTATGCGGTTAAGCCTCATATCGCCTTTATTGCTACTACGGCGGAGAGTGCGCTTACCTTTGCGACGAGCGGTCTTGGGGTTGCGGTTGTCGCTGCGTTAGAGAGTGATGCTGTGCCGCAGGGGATGGTGCGACGGCAGCTTGTTGATGAGAAGCTGCATTTTGATCAGACGTTATATTGGAGTAAGGAGCATAGGTTGTCACTGGCGGCAGAGCGATTCTTGGAGTTTTTCCGAAATTTTAACTAAGCGCAAAAAAACGCCCGCGTTCTTCAGAACGCGAGCGTTAATTTTTTGCTATTATTCTTTGGGTGCTTCTTCGCCTGCATTTGCAGCAGCTTTCGGTGCATCTGCTTCGGCAGCAGGCGCTTCAGCCTTTGCATCAGCTTCGGCAACGGGAGCAGCAGCTGCTTCCTCATCCACAACAGATTGCTGTACTAATTGCAGCTTTTCCTCTGCGGTCAGGATATGACCATATTTTACCAGCTGGTTGATTTCTTCCTCTTCCAGAGTTTCCTTCTCCATCAGAGCCTTGGCAATCACATGCAGCTTGTCAATATTGTCGGACAGCAGCTTTTCGGTAGCAGCATAGGCATCTTCCATAAAGGAGCGTACCTCTTTATCAATTTCAGCTGCCACTTCTTCACTGTAATCCTTGTCGCGGGCAATGTCACGGCCCAGGAATACCTGGTCCTGACGATGACCAAAGGTTACAGGACCGATGTTTTCGCTCATGCCGTATTCGCAAATCATCTGGCGTGCCAGTTGAGTTGCACGCTGCAAATCATTGCTGGCACCGCTTGAGATTTCCTTCAGCACCAGAGCTTCGGCCACACGGCCACCCAACAGCACCTTCAGCTCATCAAGCATTTCGCTGCGGGTTGCATAATACTTATCTTCCTTCGGCAGGCTCAGGGTATAACCACCGGCACGGCCACGCGGAATGATGGTAACCTTATGTACAGGGTCAGTATGCTCAAGCAGCATACCAACGATAGTATGACCGCCTTCATGGTAAGCAGTCAGGCGTTTTTCCTTATCACTGATGACACGGCTCTTGCGCTCCGGTCCCATGATAACACGCTCGGCAGCCTCTTCCATTTCCGGCATATTGATGGCCTTCTTGTCCTTGCGGGCAGTCAGCAGCGCTGCTTCATTAACCAGGTTGGATAAATCAGCACCGGTAAAGCCGGGGGTACGCTGAGCGATTACGTCCAGATTTACATCCTGTCCTATCGGCTTACCCTTGACATGTACCTTCAGGATTTCGGTACGTCCCTTGATATCAGGACGGTCTACTACAATCTGGCGGTCGAAACGGCCGGGACGCAGCAGCGCCGGGTCCAGAATATCCGGACGGTTGGTTGCAGCAATCATAATGATGCCTTCGTTAGCACTGAAGCCGTCCATCTCAACCAGTAATTGGTTCAGAGTCTGCTCGCGCTCGTCATGGCCACCGCCAAGACCGGCGCCGCGCTGACGGCCTACGGCATCAATCTCATCGATAAATACGATGCAGGGTGCACTTTTCTTTGCCTGGTCGAACAAATCACGTACACGCGAAGCGCCGACACCAACAAACATTTCTACAAAGTCAGAACCGGAAATGCTGAAGAACGGAACTCCCGCTTCACCGGCAACTGCCTTCGCCAGCAAGGTTTTGCCTGTACCCGGAGGGCCATAGAGCAAAACACCTTTAGGAATCTTAGCTCCCAAGTCATTATACTTCTGCGGATGCTTCAGGAATTCAACAACCTCTTCCAGCTCCTGCTTGGCTTCTTCAGCACCGGCAACATCCTTAAAGGTTATCTTCAGTTTTTCCTCATCGTAGCGACGTGCACGGCTCTTGCCAAAGTTCATCACCTTGCCGCCACCGGCACCTCCCTGGTTCATCAGCATAAACCACAGGCCTACAATAATCAGCATCGGCAAAATAGAGCTGAGAATGCTCATCCACCAAGGTGGCTGCGGCGGCAGCTCTGCCTTAATGTCTACTTTCTTTGCTTCCAGCTTTTCTACCAGCTTGCTGTCATTAGGCGCAACGGTAGAAAATTCCTTGCCATCCTTTAATTTACCGCTGATAACGTTATCAACAATAGTTACCTGTTTGATTTCGTCCTGCTGTACATGCTGCATAAAGCTGGTATAGCTTATATCGGCAGGCTTAGAATTCTTTTCACCGTAAAGGTCAAACATCCAGATAATTACCATGATAATCAGCAGATAAAAAAGTACGTTCTTAAAAAATTTATTCAAGCACGTAGCCTCCTTCCACTTAGCTCATAATATTTTATTATATTATAGATAGGAAAAACTAGCAACTGTTTTATGCAATTTATAGGCTTTTATTTGCGTGCATATACGGCAGGCTTCAGGATGCCGATAAACGGCAGATTACGGTAATCACCTGCATAATCCAGACCGTAGCCTACTACAAATTCGTCAGGAATTTTAAAGCCTACGTAATCAGCCTCCAGGCCATTTACACGGCGCTCCGCCTTGTCGCACAGAGCAGCGGTTTTCAGAGTTGCGGGCTTGTAGTGACGCAGCATATCGGTGATAGAAGCAAAGGTAACGCCGCTGTCAATGATATCATCGATTACCAGCACATCTTTACCCTTAATGTCTTCGCTGACATCCAGCTTAACCTTAACGCTGCCGCTAGTGCTGGTTCCGTTGCCATAAGAAGAAGCAACCATGAAGTCTACGCGCAGCGGCATATCAATAGCGCGGGTCAGGTCGGTAGCAAACCAAGCAGCACCCTTCAGCAGAACAATGACAACCAAATCCTTGTCTGCATAATCAGCTGCAATCTGCTTACCCATTTCCTGTACGCGGGCATCAATTTCTTCTTTAGTCAGCAAAACTGTCTTAATATCGTCATGCATTTTTCCATTCTCCTTATACTTTATATAATTTTAACAAAAATAAGCTGTTTATTTCTATAGACTACGTTTATTCCCTGCGGCAGCTGGATAACCTTGCCGCCACTGCGTCGGAGCAACAAGGAATCAATGGCCTGAGTACGCTCATAGGACAGCTCCTCACCGCCCAGCTCGAAATACGCGCGCCTTAACAGCCTCAGCCTTACAGCACTGTGCAGTGCTGTAAGCTGCGTCACCGGCAGGCTGACAGCATCCTCCTGCCTGCGCGCCAGCTGCCTGTAAGCATTGTCAGCTATTTGCTCCAGACATTCCGCGTCCTGCGCCAGCAAGGCGGCAGTACGCGCCAATGACGGCACTACAGCGGGGTTAAAACTACGCTCCAGGTATGGCAAAAGCTCCAGCCGCACGCGGTTACGCGTATACGCTGTATCCGCGTTAGTGCTGTCGTAGCAAACAGCAATGCCTTCCGCACTGCAGTATTCCTCCAGCAGGCTCTTGGGCAACGCGAGCAGCGGCCTGATGATGTCACCCTGCTGCGCCCGCATCCCGGCAAGTCCCTGCAGGCCTGCGCCGCGCAACAGCCTTAAGAGCAGCGTTTCCGCCTGATCACCCTCGTGATGCGCCGTAACAATTGCTGCAGCGCCCTGCTGCGCCGCTACGCGCCTCAGCGCAGCATAACGCAGGCGGCGCGCAGCATCCTCAGTAGAAAGATGCTGCTGCGCTGCATACGCTGCAGCCTGCACATGCTCTGTAAAGCAGGGCAGTCCCCAAGCCTTGCAGGCACGCTGCACTGCCTGCATATCGCGCAGTGCCTCTTCCCCGCGCAGTCCGTGCTCGACATGGCAGACGCTGTAGCGTCCCCAGCCCTGCGCTGCCAAAGCAGCGCAGGCATGTGCCAAAGCCAGGGAATCAGCGCCGCCGCTCACCGCCAGCAGGTAGTGAGCCTCCGGCCGCAACAAATTTTTAATTGTTTTGCGCAGCTTATAGACTGCAGGCGCAATCTGCCTCATAGCATATCTCCTTCAGCAGCGGTTCAAACGTGTCATACCACATTTTTCTATGCTATAAAAGAAAAGGCACTCTCAGGAGTGCCATTTCATTAATTACCAGCTTGCTTATTTATCACGTCTGGCACCACGACCACCGCGTTTAGACTCAGTATTACGTTTTAAGTCCAGCATACGGTCATCGCTGTCTTTCAAGAATTTGGATAATTTATCCTCAAACGAAACGGGAGCCATCGGTCTTGCGCTTTGCGGGCGCATACCACCACGGCGTTCACGATTGTCGCCTTGAGGACGCATACCGTTATTGTTGCTGCGGCGCTCGCGATTATCATTCTGCGGACGCTGCGGTCTTGCCTGCGGAGCCGGCGGCGGTGTGAGCTGTTTGATAGACAAGCCGATTTTGCCGCGGTCATCTACAGATAATACCTTAACCTTAACCTTGTCGTGCTCCTTTAAAAAGTCATGCACGTCTTTTACATAAACATTAGAAACCTCAGAAATGTGAATCAGGCCAACCTTGCCCTCAGGCAGTTGGACAAATGCGCCAAAATTGGTGATACCTGTAACTTCACCCTCTACAATTGCACCTACTTCAAGTGACATCGAGAAAAAAATCCCCCTTAAAAATTCTTAATACTCTTGTATTATACTCTTTAATTTTTCATGGTGTCAATAAAAAAAGCAGAACAAAAGCAATCATTTCTTGTTCTGCCTTATTTTTTCTCATCAACTATAAACAGCGGCACCTCGTTTTTACCCACCATGTTGTAATCCTCACGGGCGAGCTTTTCAATGTAACGCGGGTCATCCAGCCGTTTACGCTCTGCCTCCAGCTCTGCCTTTTGTTTTTTCAAAGTAGCAATACGTTGCTGTGTGGCAGCCTGCTCATTTTTAATCTGGCAAATAGAATACTCCTGCTTGACAATACCGTACGCGCAGGCAAGAATCAGCAGCGTCATAAATAATGGGAATGCAATAGATTTATGTCTCACTCGACGTCTAACCATTTCTTCGCCCCCTTAACATTGAAGCTGCATCAGTATTCTGCTGCATATTTTAGAGAAAAGCCCGGCAAGGCTGCCGGGCCCACAGCACTAATACAGCTTATTTTGCGTTAACAGCATCCTTGAAAGCCTTACCAGCTTTGAAAGCAGGTACGGTTGCAGCAGGAATAACAATCTTTTCTTTGGTTGCCGGATTCTTACCTTCACGTTCTTTACGAGCACGTGCTTCAAAAGTACCAAAGCCAACTACCTGTACTTTGTCACCCTTAGCAACTACCTCTTTAACGGTTTCCAGGGTAGCGGTGATAACTTTTTCAACGTCTTTTTTGGTTAAGCCGGCTTTTTCAGCAACAGCAGCGATTAACTCAGTCTTGTTCATCAAAAATTCCTCCTTAATTATGACTTTAGTTGTTATTGCAAATGCTTGCGGAGCACGTAACTTCGTAACGTAACTCATATTTAACTAGCAATAGTATTCTACACTCTAAAGCGTTTTCCTGCAAGCCTTTTCCGAAAATATTTATAAAACAAGCGAAAAATAGCGTTATTTTAGTAACTTTATTGCAAAATCACCTTATAAAATCTGCTTGCGTTCTAACTCCTTAGCCTCATCCCAAAATTTATCCAGCTCAGCTAAAGTGAAGTCCTGCCAGCCTTTGCCACTGTCCTCCACCTGCTTTTCTACGTAATTGAAACGGGCAGCAAAGCGATTATTTGTGCCATCTAAAGCTACTTCAGGCTCAATACCGTAATGACGTGCGTAATTTACCACAGCAAAAAGCACATCGCCTAGCTCGCTCTCAGCAGCAGACTTGTCGCCTGACTGTAAGGCTTCCTGCAGCTCGCCCAGCTCTTCCTGTACCTTAGCCCATACAGATACACTATCCGGCCAGTCAAAGCCAACCTTCGCAGCCTTGCTTTGCAGCTTATAGGCACGCAGCAGCGCCGGCAGTCCTTGCGTTACGCCGTCCAAAACATGCTTGCGCTCCTGTTTTTCCTGCTTTTTGATAGCCTCCCAGTTTACCAGCACGTCATCGCTGTTGTCGACATGGGTATCACCGAAAACATGCGGATGACGGCGGATCAGCTTATCTACAACCTCGTCGATAACATCCTGCAGATCAAAGCGGCCTGCTTCCTGTGCCATGCGTGCATGGAAAACAACCTGCATGAGCACGTCGCCCAGCTCCTCACGCATGCCTGCAACATCGTCAGCGTCCACGGCCTCCAGGTATTCATAAACCTCTTCAATCATGTTGCTACGGATAGATTTATGTGTCTGCTCTCTGTCCCAGGGGCAGCCACCAGGCTCGCGCAGGGTGCGCATAACATCGGCCAACGGCTGGATGTCAAAATCATCAAAGCCTGCTTCCGGCAAAAAGTCTTCCGCATAGCCTTCTTCTTCGCCTTCGTCAGCAAAATCGTCTTCATCTTCGCCAAAAGTGATAATGCCGGGAACGTCTTCCGCAGCGTCAACCTTTTCAAATACAGTATCCTCTGCTCCCTCAGCCAGCGGCGGAACATAAGCGCTCGTGAGATGGTCGATATTAGGCTGTCTGTCCAGCTCGTACAGCTTAATCGGACGGCATTCCTCATCAGGCAGGCCCAGATTGCGCAGGAAATAAATTTCATATTCATCAGGCAGTACATCCATCAGCGCAATTTTCAAATCGCTGGCTACCATCTGGCTGTAAACCTGGGTAATCATCAGCGGATGCTGACCGGCACCGGCAATTTCCGCAAAATCCTGCGCATCAATAATCTGCAAACCGGCAATCGGGTCAATACCCAGCTCAACATAAGCCAAGTCCAAAAAGCTCATAGACGGCTTAATAACCAGCTTTACACCCTGCTCCTTGGCAGCAGTACGCATTAAAACAACGGTCTTTTCTGCAACCAGCGGGCTGCCCGGTACAGCGTAAACAACATCGCCGTTCTGTGCTGCTGCCAGCACACGTTCTACGACGCTGTTATAAACCTCCTCAAAGGAAGCAGCCTTTTCGTATAAATCGTCACATGAGGCAAATTTTACGTTTTGCTTTTCCAACTCGGCAACAGTAGGATGCACTGCTGTACGCAGGATAACCTGAGCGCAGTTTTGCAGAAATCCCATTGTCTCCAACGAAAGATGTCCCACAGCACCGGGGCCTAAGCCGACAATTGTAATTGTTCCCATGATAGTACGCCTTCTTTCTTTAATTATTTAAAAAATCGTTTTACTACCGGCAGCTGACGCAGCTCCTGTCTGTTCAGCACGCCTAAAAGTGGCAGCAATATGATATAGCATATTCCGGCAGCCAGCATGGCACTGATTGTTGCTAAAGCAGGAGATGCACCGCTAAGCAGCGCATGTACCTCTACGGCAGCAACACCCATCACTGCAGATGCAGTGATGATTTTGCCAATACTCAACCAGGAAAAGCTTATGCGGAAGTGATACAGCGCAATAATATTCAAAAGCGCTGTCACGCCAAAGTTTATATTTGTTGCCCACGCTGCACCGGCGATGCCATATTCCGCATTCGTCAGTTGGCAGACAGCTATCAGCTTCGCTACTATGCCAATGAGCATATTCACCATCGGCAGATTAGTATGTCCCACTCCCTGCAGTACACCTGTTGTCACCTGCTGCAGACCTAAAAGACAAATTGCAGGCGCAGAATGCATAATTGCAACACCGGCCTTTGCCGTACCATACAATAGTTGGCTGATAGGCTGCGCCAGTACCCACATACCTACGGAAGCAGGCACTGTTATCAGGCAGCACAGCTTCATCGCGGTTGCCGCCTTTTGCTCGATAATCTGCCATTTATTCAAAGCAAAGGCTTCGGAAACAGCAGGAACCAGGCTTGTCGCCAGCGACATCGTCGGTATCGTCGCCATCAGCAGCAATGGTTGCGCCATGCCTGCCAGATAACCAAACTGCGCCGTCGCCTGCTCCACGCTAAGCCCACTGTCAATCAAGCGACCTGGTACCAATAGCACGTCAATACTACTGGTGACCGGCACAAGGATATTAGCGCAGGATACAGGTAGCGCCAATAGCAGCAGGCGCTTAATCAGCGCGCTGCTGCGCACAAGCTCGCTAGCAGGTTTCTGCAGCTTGCCTGCATCTGCCTGCCATTGCTTGCGGTAGTAGCGGTAAAAGCAGCCCATTACTACCAGTCCTGTAAGGCTGCCCGGCACTGCGCCGAAGGCGGCGCCGGCAGCAGCGTATTCCAGACCGTAGGGCAGCAGCACATACGCCAGAACCACCATCGTCACTACGCGAATAAGCTGCTCCACAATCTGTGATACTGCAGGTGGCGTCATCAGCTGATGCCCCTGAAAATAACCACGGAAGCTGGCTAAAATCGTCGCAAAGAATATTGCCGGTGTCAGCGCGATGAGCGAATAGTAGGCACGCGCATCTGTAATCACGCCCGCCTCCACCAGCCAGCCTGCAGCCAGCACCAGGCAAAGCGCCAGTACTGCGCCAACGCAGGCCATCAGGCGCAGCGAAACGCGAAAAACCTGACGCACATTAGCATAATCCTTCTGCGCCAGAAAGCCGGCGACAATAATAGAAATTGCCACCGGAATACCAGCCGCAGAAATCGCCAGCAGCAAAAGATATACCGGATAGGCCATCTGGTAAAGACCGATACCTTCGCCGCCCAACAGACGTGAAAGCAGGATACGGTTCACCGAGCCGATAACCTTCACCATCAAACCTGCCAGCGTCAAAATCATCGCTCCACGCAAAAATTTATCACTGCTCATTTCCTGCTTTCACCTCCTCACATTAATTCTCAATTATTAATTTTCCAATACAAGCTTAGGTAAGGTCTGCTCCAGCCAGGCCAGAGGCTCCTTCTTGGACGCCCCTATCCTGTATGTCAGCTGCTGCTCCTGGCCGTTTTTCAAAGCCATCGTCTTCGGATGCTCCATCAGCAGCTTCAGAATAGCCTCTGGATTTACCTGCGCCTTTTCGCTAAACGTCAGACGAATAACACCCTGACGTACATTTACGCCACGGATTTTCAGCACGCGGCACAAGCCCTTAAGCGCTGCCAAACGCCAAAGCATTTCCACCTCCGGCGGCGGATTGCCGAAGCGATCAATAACTTCATCAAGCAAATCATCGCGCTGCGAATATTCCAGCTCGCTGAAACGACGATAAAGCTCCATTTTATAGCGCGGATCAGAAATATAGCTGTCAGGAATATAGGCCTCTGCCTGAATTTCCAGTACCGGCTCCGGCTCCGGCTCAGCTGTCCTGCCATTTTTCAAGCGCTCGATTGTTTTTTCCAGCATCTCGCAATAAGCTGCGAAGCCAATACCGGTAATGTGACCATGCTGCTGCGGACCAAGCAGATTACCGGCGCCACGGATTTCCAGGTCACGCATAGCAATCTTGAAGCCAGCGCCAAGCTCCGTAAAATCACGGATTGCCTGCAAACGCTTTTCAGCAATTTCACTCAGCGCCTTATTCGGCTGATAAACAAAATAAGCATAAGCAAGACGCGAGCTACGTCCTACGCGGCCACGCATCTGATACAGCTGCGAAAGGCCAAAGTTATCAGCACCGTCAATAATTATCGTATTGGCCAAGGGTACATCCAGGCCATTTTCCACAATAGTAGTGCACAAAAGCACATCACAGCTGCCTTCGTAGAAGGAAAGCATAGCATCTTCCAATGCGTCCTCGCTCATCTGTCCGTGAGCAATTTTGATGCTGATGCCAGGCACCAGACGGCGCAGCTTGGCAGACAACGATTCCAAAGCACTTACACGGTTGCTGATATAGTAACTCCTGCCACCGCGGCGCAGCTCGCGCTCCAGCGCTTCCTTAATCATGCCGTCATTATATTCGCTGACATAAGTTTCCACAGGCAAGCGGTCCTCCGGCGGCGATTCGATAACGCTCATATCACGGCCGTTGACCAATGCCATGTGCAGAGTACGCGGAATAGGTGTCGCCGAAAGCGACAAGACATCTATATCGAGATGCCATTTCTTGATTTTTTCCTTTTGGGCAACGCCAAAGCGCTGCTCCTCATCAATAATCAGCAGGCCGAGGCTGGTAAAATTCACATCAGGCTGCAGCAGGCGGTGCGTACCGATAAGAATATCAACCTTACCATCGGCAACCTCCTGCAGAACAGTGCGTTGCTCCTTCGGCGTACAAAAACGGTTCAGCAGACGAACCTCTACACCGAAATTGCGCACGCGCTCCTTGAACGTAAGATAATGCTGCTGTGCCAGCACAGTTGTCGGCGCCAGCACCGCCACCTGCTTGCCATCAAGCACAGCCTTAAAGGCAGCACGCAGTGCCACCTCAGTCTTACCATAACCGACATCACCGCACAGCAAACGCTCCATAGGCTGCGGCTTTTCCATATCAGCCTTGATTTCCGCAATAGCCTTCAGCTGGTCAGGCGTTTCCTCATAGGGAAACGCTGCTTCAAAGTCCTTTTGCAGCTGGCAATCAGGCGAAAAAGCGTGGCCTGGCATAATCTGCCGCTGAGCGTACAAACGCAGCAGCTCCTCAGCCAGCTCTGTAATCGCCTTCGCCGCCTTAGCTGTAGTACGCTTCCAATCTGTACCGCCCATTTTAGAAAGACGCGGTACACTGCCTTCACTGCCGACATATTTATGCAGCATGCCAACCTGCTCCACTGGAACATACAGCTTATCATCACCGGCATAGGCCAAAAGCAGATAATCACGGTGGATACCGTCAAGAACAACGTTTTCTACGCCTATATAACGACCGATGCCATGTACCTTATGAACAACATAATCGCCTGCCTTAATATCTGAAAAATACTGCAGCTGCTGCCCCTGGTTTTTGGTATGCAGACGTTTGCGCTTTTGCATGCCGAAAATATCATTTTCTGTCAGCAGCAGCCATTCTTCATCCCAAAAACGGAAGCCATGGTCCAAATCACCATAAGTAACGTTGACTACTCCCGGCTCAAAGCTCTTTTGGGCAAAATGCCCCTTCAACCCGTAGTTGTGCAGATTATCAGCAAAGCCGCGGGCCTTAACGCTGCTGGAAAGCATAATAAGTGGCGTAAGTCCCTCAGCCAGCCAGCTCTGCAAATCCTCTACCAGCAAATTAGTATTTTTATTATAGGGAGCTACTGCACGCACAGGTATATTCAACGCCGGCAGCTGCTGCAAATAGCTGTGTCCCAACGCCGATACCAGCATAACTCCATTAACAGCCAGTTGTTCTATGACCTCCTGCTTGCCAAAAAGCTCGGCAGAATGCAGCTTATTTTCCTTATCCAGCTTTTCCAGCATGCTGAAAACATGCACCGGCTCGTCAACAACTACCAGCGTATCAGCAGCACAGTATTCAAAAATATCAGCATCATAGCTGAAGCTTTCATCCACCTTCAGCGGTGCAACCTTAACGCTGCTGAGAGTCTGCAGGCTACGCTGAGTGTCAACATCAAAGCTGCGCATAGCGTCAAGCTCATTGTCAAACCATTCGATGCGTATAGGTGCGCTGGCGTTAATGGGATATACGTCCAGAATATCGCCACGCAAGCAGAACTGTCCCAAGGCATCAACCTGCTCCGTACGCTCATAACCCAAATCCAGCAACGCAGCAGCTACATTACGCTGTTCGTGCTCCTCACCCACAGCAAGCTGCAGCGCCTTACCGGACATACCGCTCGGGCGCAGCTGCTTTTGCTGCAGCGCCTCTGCTGTGATAAAGACAATACCGCGTTCCTCGCCGCTCAAAAAGCGTAGTGCGGCCGCACGACCTGCCTGCAGCTCCAGGCTCTGCGTATCAGCCTGCACACGCGGTAAGCTTACAGGATAAAGCTCCTGCATCGGCAGCTCAGGATACAAATAGTTCAGCTCGCGCCTGTAGGCACGGATTTCTTCGCGTGATGCAGTAATAAAGGCCATACTTCCCTTGCTGCCTGCAAGCTTGTCGATGGCAGCAAAAAAGACCGGCTTGCTGCTTCCAGCCAACCCGGTTAAAATACAGGCCTGTTTTTTCTTTTGATATTCGGCAGCCTGCTGTACTTCCTTAACAGCAGCAACCTTATTGACTAATAAATTTTCCATAGGCAATCTAATTGATAAATAGGGCTGTTACAAACGTAACAGCCCTATAACCGGTTTTAAAATTAAAGCTTAACAGCAAGCACCTTGCGGTCCAGGCTGTGAATAGCATCAACAAAACGTACAGTGCCGGTTTTGTAACGGGCAGAAATAGTATGGGTACGTACACCATCGCCGAAGTAACGCAGACCATTCAGCATGTTGCAGTTGGTAATAGCGGTAGCAGTAAACATGCAGTCATCGCCTTTTACCAGGTCATCCAGAGTCAGCACCTTATTAACATCGGTGATACCCATTTGCAGGCAACGTTGAGCTTGAGCTTCATCTTCAGGAACCAGGCGAGCTTGCATGTCGCCGCCCAGGCATTTAACAGCAGCAGCACCCAGAACGCCTTCCGGAGCGCCACCCTTACCAACGTACATATGCACGCCGCTGCCTTCGATACAGCATTCAACAATCGGGTTAACGTCGCCGTCAGTAATCAGGGAGATACGTGCGCCAGCCTTGCGGATTTCGTCCATCAGGCCATAATGACGCTCGCGGTCCAGCAGAACTACGTTCAGGTCGCTTACTTTACGGTCCATAGCCTTAGCAACGCGTGCCAGGTTTTCGCTAATCGGTGCATTGATATCGATGCAGCCTTTAGCACGAGGGCCAACAGCGATTTTATCCATATACATGTCAGGAGCATGCAGCAGGCAGCCACGCGGAGCAATAGCAATAACTGCGATAGCACCGTTTTGTCCTTTAGCAACCAGGTTGGTACCTTCGATTGGGTCAACAGCAATATCAACCTCAGGGCCGCCGGCACCTACTTCTTCGCCGATGTACAGCATCGGTGCTTCATCCATTTCGCCTTCGCCGATAACAACGGTACCTTTAATGTTTACGGTATCAAAGGCTGCGCGCATAGCGTCAACAGCCAGACCGTCAGCACCGTTCTTATCCCCTCTGCCTACAAGATGACCGCAGGCAATAGCTGCCGCCTCGGTTACACGTACAAATTCCAAAGAAAGCTCTCTGTTCATTCTTCACAACACTCCTTAATATAATTTCATATGGTAATAGCACTGCTTGTGCAGCGCAAGAGAATTAACTCTATGTCCAACCTTTATTATGACACGTTTATGCTGATTAATCAATCTAAATTTTATTTACAGCAACAGCATCAGGCAAACCTGCCACGGTAAAATGAAGACGATATACAGTAAAAACAGGCTGAATACTACGGTTACGCCCGCGCGAAAGGCATCTACAAGGTACACTGCCTCCAATGACCGCACCAGAAGATACAGCATCCACAGACAGCCGACGAGGAACAAGAAGCCTAACAGCGGTAAGCCGTTCAGTCCCATCCTGCCTGCCAGCAATGCACCCGGCGTGAGCAGCAGAAACGGCAGCGTTGTATATCCCAAAAGACAGATAAGCCCGACGGGGTCGCCTGCCAGCGCACCGAAGGTTTCCATAATGCCATGCAGCAAAAAGCCATAAAGCGCTAAAGCAGTTCCCGCAATCAGCACTGTCGCTATAATAATAGCAAAACGCACCTCCAGCGGCTCCTCCAGCAGCCAGCAGTTCGTCGCTACGCCAAAAAAGCTGAAGCTGAGGGTAAAGTAAAAAGCACTGCGCCAAAGAGAAGGCTGCTTAGCAATCGCAGCCATGCCTGCACCAGGCTCAAAAAGTACCTCAAATGTTTTGCGCCTCATAGCTCATCACCTCGTCATACCGCCAGCCGGAGCACTGCTTTGCTGCAGACTGCCCGTCAGCTGGTTCACAAGCTCCGCTTTAATCAGTTCCGCAATATGAGCGCTGAGCAAAAATTCCCAAGGCTGTTGTTTTTCCTTAACCTTAACTGGCGGCAAGCCGTCAGCCCCCGGCTTAATCTTGCCCAATTCACCTGCAGCAGCAAGTGCATCGTAATAATCGCCGATTTCATCTACCAGACCCAGGTTTTTAGCCTGCAGACCGGTATAAACACGGCCGTCAGCCAAGGATTTTACCTTGCTTTCTTCCATCTTGCGTCCTACGGCAACAGTTGTCACGAACTGCTCGTAGATTTCGTTGACAATGTTCTGCAAAATAGCCTGCTCCTCCGGTGTCATCGGTCTGTCGCTGCTCATGATATCCTTATACGGACCACTTTTAATCTTATTGCTGGTGATGCCGATTTTTTTGAACAGCTCCTCCGTATTCATATACGGCATATATACACCAATACTGCCGGTAAGTGTAGTAGCATTAGCATAAACCTTATCGCTGGCGCAGGCTGCAATCCAATAGGCAGCGCTGGCACCTGTATTGCCCATAGTTGCCACAATCGGCTTTTTGGTTTTCTCCTTAAAGCGCTTCAGTTCACGTCCAACCTCTTCAGCAGCCGTAGCACTGCCGCCGCCGCTATCAATACGCAGCACCAACGCCTTTACGCTGTCGTCAGCAGCTGCCTCGCGAATCTGCTTCATAATGCTGCCGCTCGTTACACCGTTAGTCTGACTGAAGATATTGTCCTTGCTGTCAGCACCGCTGATAATGGTACCGGAAATATTAATTACGGCCACGCGGTCAGGCACAGTAACGGATTTCTCATTGTTGTTATTGCCCTTGAGCAATGAAACAACAAAGCTCAGCACAGCCAAAAGCAGCACTGCGCTGATAAAAATTTTCTTAAGCATTTAGTCACTCTCCTCCCTAATAAACTTATCGTCTGACACAAGCAAGAACTCCCCTCAGGCGAATGACTTACGGCAATTGCGCCTAAGGTGCCAAAGGGGAGTATTCTTATTTTGTCACAGCTGAGGCCAAAGCAGCATAGCGACTTCACCTAGAGAAAAGCTGAAGCACCTGACATTTTAAGCTCAACCTTTATTGATGGTGCTTTACAGCTGCACCTACAAAATCTCTGAACAACGGATGTGGATTTGTCGGACGTGATTTGAATTCCGGATGGAACTGCGCACCGAGGAACCAGGGATGCTCGCTCTCAGGCAATTCCACAATCTCTACCAGGCGGCCATTAGGCAGTGTGCCGCCAAGAACTAAGCCCTTGTCCACAATTTTCTCACGGAAAGCATTATTAAACTCATAACGATGACGATGACGTTCGTAAATCAGCTCTGCATTGTAAGCCTTGCTGGTCAGCGTATCGGGATAAACCTTACACGGATACAGTCCCAGACGCATCGTACCGCCCAAATCCTCAACATCAATCTGTTCAGGCATCAGATCGATAACAGGATGTGTGCTGTTCGGATTGAACTCCGAGCTGTTGGCATCAGCCATACCGCAGACGTGACGGGCAAATTCAATTACTGCGCACTGCATGCCCAGGCAGATACCGAAGAACGGTATCTTGTGCTCACGTGCATATTGAATAGCCTTAATCTTGCCTTCAATACCGCGGTTACCGAAGCCACCCGGCACCAGAATGCCGTCAACACCGGCCATCACCTTAGCCATATCAGTGTCATCTGCTTCAATTTCTTCTGCATTTACCCAATGGATATCAAGCTCGGCTTCATTGGCAACTGCTGCATGACGCAAGGATTCCGTAATAGAAATATAAGCATCCTGCAAAGCAACATATTTGCCGACTACGGCGATAGTTACCTTCTTTTTATATTTTTTCAGAATGCGGGCCACCATATCATGCCAGCCCTGCATATCCTTCGGCTTGTCCTCCATTGCCAGCTTGCGCAGAACAATGGTATCAAGTCCCTGCTCCTCCATGAGCATCGGTACTTCGTAAATACTTCTTGCAGTAAGGTTTTGGATAACTGCGTCCGGATCTACGTCGCAGAACATAGCCATTTTCTCACGCATTTCCTTGGAAATAGGCTTTTCACTGCGGCAAACCAGGATATCCGGTGAAATACCGATACTGCGCAGCTCTTTAACGCTATGCTGAGTCGGTTTGGTTTTCAGCTCACCGGCTGCGGAAATATAAGGCACCAGCGTAACGTGAATATAAAGCACATCGTTCTTGCCGACATCCTTTTTTACCTGACGGATGGCTTCCAAAAACGGCAGGCTTTCAATATCGCCTACAGTGCCGCCAATTTCCGTAATAACGAAGTCGGCATTATCCTGTTGGCCTACGCGGAAAACACGCTCTTTGATTTCATTTGTGATATGAGGAATAACCTGTACGGTACCGCCAAGATAATCGCCACGGCGTTCTTTATTTATTACACTCTGGTAAATCTTGCCTGTGGTCGTATTGGAGTTTTTGGACAGGTTGATATCAATAAAGCGTTCGTAATGTCCCAAGTCAAGGTCAGTTTCCGCACCGTCGTCGGTTACAAAAACCTCGCCATGCTGATACGGGCTCATTGTACCCGGGTCAATATTGATATACGGGTCGAACTTTTGGATAGTAACCCTATAGCCGCGACTTTTCAGCAAACGTCCCAGGGACGCAGCAGTAATGCCCTTACCCAACGAAGAAACAACGCCGCCTGTCACAAAAATGTACTTAGTATTAGTAGTCATGATTTTTAACCCCCTCAGATTACATAAAATGCTACAACATAATAAAAATATTAAATTGTATCTAAACTCACTGCAGGCGGCAAAGCCTCACGGACTCTGCCACCTGCAAAAGAATTTCTTAAATTACATTCTTTCCGGAGCAGAAACGCCCAGAATACCCAAAGCATGACGGATGGTGTGACCAACTGCCTTCACCAAAGCAATGCGGGCTTGTTGTAACTCTGTATCTACGCCCAGAATACGGCATTGGTTATAGAAGGAGTGGAACAAAGTTGCCAGCTCGTAGGTATAGGTTGCCACATGATGTACAGCGCGTTCGCGGGCTGCACGGGCAAGCAGTTCCGGATATTCGCCCAGCTTTTTAACAAGCGCCAGCTCTTCAGGAGCCTGCAAAGTATCCAGCTTCAGCTCATCAAGAGCTACAGCCTCAATACCTGCTTCAGCAAGCTGACGGGCAATGCTGCAGATACGCGCATGCGCATATTGGATATAATAAACCGGGTTCTCATTGGATTTTTCGGTAGCCAGAGTCATATCAAAATCCAACTGGCTGTCTAAGGAGCGCATGCAGAAGAAGTAACGCGCTGCATCAACGCCAACCTCATCCATCAGCTCGCGCAGAGTGATGGTTTCACCGGTACGCTTGGACAGCTTAACGATGTCGCCATTGCGGTACAGGCGTACCATTTGCAGCAGCAGCACCTCCAGCTTATCAGCATCAAAGCCCATAGCACTTACAGCAGCCTTCACGCGGGCAATATAACCATGGTGGTCAGCGCCCCACAGGTTGATGATGCGGTCGAAGCCGCGCTCGAATTTGTTGCGGTGATATGCAATATCGGCAGCAAAGTAGGTGGAAACGCCGTTGTCACGGATAACAACGCGGTCCTTATCATCGCCGTAAGCGGTGGATTTAAACCATTTTGCGCCATCCTTTTCATAAACGCAGCCTTTTTCCTCAAGGAATTTGCAGGCCTCGCGGATTTTGTCGGCATCATGCAATGATTGCTCGCTGAACCATACATCGAAGGTTACGCCAAAGGCTTCCAGATCCTCTTTCAGGCCTGCCAGCTTTTCTTTATAAGCAATTTCCAGGAATTTTGCCAGACGCTCTTTTTCCTCTAAAGCAACGAATTCCTTGCCATAGATACGGATAATGCGCTGAGCGGTTTCAATGATGTCATAGCCATGGTAGCCGTTTTCCGGGAAAGGAATGCCAGTCGGCATTTCATCCAACTGTTTAACGGTCAGGTCGGCAGGAACGCCGCCCATTTCCTCCAGCTTCAACAGCTGCAGATAACGTGCATTGACAGAAGCTGCCAGATTGTTCATCTGATTGCCGGCATCATTGATATAATATTCGCTTTCAACATCATAGCCTGCAGCACGCAGCAGGTTAACCATAGCACTGCCGACTGCGGCACCGCGGGCATGGCCTACATGCAGCGGGCCGGTGGGGTTAGCGCTTACATATTCAACCTGAACGCGGCCTAAGCCGTTAGCAGGCAGATTGCCGTAGTTTTCACCGGCAGCCAGAATGCCTGCCAGCAAATCAGCGGTCCAGTTTTGTTTCAGATAGAAATTGATGAAGCCGGGGCCGGCAATTTCCATTTTATCTACGGAAGCACAGTCCAGATTATCGACAACAGCCTGTGCAATCTGACGCGGTGCACAGTGCAGGCTGCGGGCAGACTGCATAGCAAAGTTGGTTGCAAAATCGCCGAATTCCTTTTGCGGCGGAACCTCCAGCATAACCTCGGGCAGTGCACCCGGTTTCAAAGTGCCATTATCGATAGCTTTTTGCGCTGCATCTTTAATGGCAGCGGCTAATAAATCCTTTATATCCAAAGCAAAATCTCTCCTTCTCTTTATTTATTGCTTATTTTGTTTCGTAAATAGGGTCATTAGTCAGTTCAACGCCCAGCTTTTTGAATACCTTGAAATCTCCCTCTGTCAGCATAACGGTGGAATGTGCCTGACAGCCCTTCAGCTCCGGCAGCTTTTCCAGTGCCAGCTTGGCCAGACTGTCCGTTGCGGCGCACATGGAAAGCGCTATCAGCACCTCATCCATATGCAGGCGCGGATTGCTGCTGCCAAGGTAGCGCGTCTTCAGATTCTGAATCGGATTGATATAGGTCGGCGAAATCAGGTGCATTTCATCGGCAATGCCGCCCAATTCCTTAATTGCATTCAACAGTACGGCACTGGCAGGTCCCAGCAAATCCGTAGTTTTGCCGGTAACAATTCTGCCATCGGCAAGCTCCAGCGCAATAACAGCGCACTTGCGTTCTTCCGCAACCTGCTTGGCTACGGTAACAACACGGCGGTCATTTACGCTGACCTTAGCCTGCTTCATCAGCAGCTCCAGCGTATAAACCTCCTGCTTGCTGGCCTCATCCAATGCCAGACGGTTCAGGGACTGATAATAGCGGCGGATAATTTCCTGACGGGAAGCCTCACAGCAGACCTCATCATCACAGATGCAGTTGCCTGCCATGTTAACGCCCATATCAGTAGGCGATTTGTACGGGCAATAGCCATAAATACCTTCAAAGATTGCTGCAAGTACGGGATAAATTTCGACGTCACGGTTATAATTTACCGTGGTTACGCCATAAGCCTCCAAATGGAAGGGATCAATCATATTAACATCCTGCAGGTCTGCCGTAGCAGCCTCGTATGCCATATTGACAGGATGCTTCAGAGGCAGATTCCAGATGGGGAAGGTTTCGAATTTAGCATAACCGGCCTTAATGCCGCGTTTGTTTTCATGATACAGCTGCGACAGGCAGGTTGCCATCTTGCCGCTGCCAGGTCCGGGAGCAGTAACAACTACCAGCGGACGTGTAGTTTCTACATAATCGTTCTGGCCATAGCCAGCATCGCTGACAATATGCTCCACATTATGCGGATAGCCCTCAATCGGATAATGGTAATAAACCTTGATATCCAAAGCCTCCAGCTTATTCTTGAAGCTTTCGATGGATTTTTGGCCCTTATATTGCGTAATAACAACACTGCTGACATAAAGTCCCTTGGAACGGTAAACCTTTACCAGACGCAGTACGTCCAGATCATATGTCAGTCCCAGATCATGACGCACCTTGTTGTTTTCAATATCATCAGCATTAATGGAAATAATCATTTCTGCCTGATCTGCAAGCTGCAGAAGCATCTGCAGCTTACTGTCCGGAGCAAAGCCAGGCAGTACGCGGGAAGCATGGTAATCATCAAACAGCTTGCCGCCGAATTCCAGATAAAGCTTATCACCGAATTTACTGATGCGCTCTCTGATATGCTCAGATTGCATGGTTAAATATTTTTGATTATCAAAGCCAATTTTCATATTAAATTTCCTCAACCTCAATTAAAATCTTCATCTCACCATAAGGTTTCTCATCGTGATACAGTGTATATTCCATTTCCAGCTCCCACAAACCATTGCGGAAATGGGTATATACATAGCTTGTTTCCGTCGTCAGAGGAATTTTCATATAAGGTGTCTGATAAAGGCTTTTGTCTACGTAACCACGGCGAAACTCCTGTCTGTGATCAACACTGCCGCTGCGCATGACAATGACGTGCTCATCATCCCATTTAAGCGTCGTCTTCGTGTTATCAAGACCAGATTGTTCATCTTCTTGGTAGATTACGTAGTATTTGCCGCCCTTTTCCGTCATCATACCCGTATACTTTTGTTCAGAAGCCTGAGCCTCACTACCCTCATCCTTCGTTGTACTCAAAATACGAATTTTTACCGGCTGCATAGTACGTGCCTCCATAAACAAGATAGAGCCTGCACCATTTCGCCACACCATTATGATCGAAAGGTCGCAAGCCCTGCAAGATTTTTGTCAATCTAATGCCATTCAACTTCTCTGCACTAAAAAAGACCTCTTTTATTCTTCAATATTATATAACAGCTATAAAGTACAGTCAAGAAATAGCATAAGGAAGTGCGCCGGTTCCAATCGCATCAGCTTCAAAAATTCAACCAAAAACGACAGAGTATACTGCCTTAGTATAGCTCTGTCGTCAGTTTTTTATCTGAAATTTTATTTTTTAGCTTCTTCCTTAGCTGCTTCTTTTTTCTGCGGGAGCATTACACTGAAATCATTCAGCAAGGGTTTCTCGCCGTTCAGCTTGAAAAGATATACGAAGCGGGCAGCAGGCATTTTATCGGTTGCGACATGATACAGCAGAACGTCAGCGCCATTGTGCTTTTCAACAACCAGCAGTTGGTTGGTGGTCAGCTTGCCGAAGTCTTTAGCAAGCTGTGCATGCAGATTATTGTATGCCTTTTCGTCCCAGTTCTTTTGCATATCCTCGGTCATCATAGAAGTAACTGCCTTGTAGTTGCCACCGTTGATAAATTTGTCAACAATAGCTTCCTCTGCGTCCAGCACCTTGCCGTTGGATGCGCTGCAAACTGCGCTGAAAGCCAGCATCATAACCATTGTAACCAGCATTAATATTTTTTTCATGGAAAACTCTCCTCCCATATGCTTAATATGTGTTTAATTATAGTCTTTCGCGCCTGCAAGTGCAAGCACCGCCATAAAAACTTTACAATCTTATTTGCATTGTTTCACAAAGCCAAAGCAATTACAGATTTTTATTCTTCCACTCCGTCAGCTGACTGCTGAAGGCTTCCCACTGCTGCGGCAACGCTTCCAGCGCCGCATCAGCCTTGGCCTGCTCCCAACCGCTGAACAAGGCCGCCTCATAACGCAGCTCCTTAATCTTGGGATTCGCCGCCACCAGACGTTCCACCATCAACGTGTTGATATAATCATCATGCAGCAGTCCCAGCATATCTTGCAGATACTTCAGACTGCGCAAGAGGCGTGCTTCCGGAGCCAGCTCCGGCACGCTCTGCAGCGCATAGCGGAAGCGCTTGAGCTTGATGCGGATGCGATGCAGCTGCTCCATATTATGCAGGTCAGGATATTTTTCCGGCAGCTCCAGCAGCTTATCATACCAATTACCGAAACGACGCGATAAAAACTCGGCCAATGCAGGCTCCTTTTCAGGCGCAGGCGCACTATACAGCCATAAAAGTAACTGAGCCAGCTCCAGCGTCAGGCGGTTCAGCCTCAGTCCGCGCAGTGCTTTAGCTGCCGCCGTACCGCGCAACTGCGTCAATAGCGCCGTAAGCTGCGGCAACACTACCTCCGCCTGCTCCCGGCTGCGCTGCAGGCGTGAACAGATTTGCAGCGCTACATCATACTCACGCACATCACCCAAAAGATTAGTGCGCGCCTTCAGCACTCCCTGCCAGTGCAAAGCCTCCTGCTCAGGCAGCAGCGGCTTGCATAACGTCAGCAGCGAGCGCAAGCGCCTGAGCTTGACGCGCAGCTGACGCATCAGGCTGCGTTCCGGGCCGCGGCTCAAAACCTCCTGCCACAGCTTGCTTACATAATAAACCTGCCACGGAAGATGGCAATACAAAAGACTCATAGCACTGTCCGCATCGTAGGCTGCCAGCTGCTTTTGGTCAAAGCAGCCTCGCAGCTGGTCAAGACGCTGTGAAAAGTCCGGCTCTTCCAACACAAATTTTGTTTTGGAGGCCAGCAGCTTCTGCAGCAGACTGTCAACAGCTTTTGCCGCTTCCGCATTATGACATTCAAATTCAATAATAATATCCGCTATCGCCAACAGCTTATCGCTCACAAGCAGTGTACCCCAGGCACAATACAAGCGTACGCCGTCCATATCTTCCGGCGTAAAACGCGTCAGGCGATATTTGTACATATCATTATCATTAAAATATTTTTCTTTGATTTTTACCTTGACGGTACTGCCAGGCAGCAGCCTTTTCACAAGATTAAGCAGCTGCGCCTGGTTTTTTACTTCCAGCCCATGCAGACACAGCTTTTGTTTCATGTCATCTACCTCCCGGACCTTAACGCTTATTTATGCGCTTATTTGTTCTTCGGTACAATTTCCAGCCAATAATTATCAGGATCGGTAATAAAGTAAATTCCCATAGCAGGATTTTCGTAGCAAATGCAGCCCATTTCCTTATGCTTAGCGTGCGCTGCTTCGTAATCATCTACCAAAAATGCCAGATGGAATTCATTTTCGCCCAGATTATAAGCCTCATTGCGGTCACGCAGCCAGGTAAGCTCCAGCAGATGCGGAGTTTTGCCATCCGTCAGATATACCAGAATAAAGCTACCGTCCGTAGCCTCCTTGCGGTGGTCTTCCTTCAGCCCCAAAGCCTCCTCGTAAAACTTCAGGCTTTTTTCCAAATCCAACACGTTAAAGTTGTTATGTGCGAAAGTAAATTCCATATTGTACACCTCTCATTAAATTATATATTTTAAAAAAACACTACCTGCTTCAAAAGCAGTGCAGCTAAAGCAATACCTGCTGCCAGTTTTCCCATAATCGCTAAAAAGCGCATCTTTGCTGCCGTCCAAGCCAAATGCATAGCATCAGCCGAAATACCTGTACGCGCCAGCTCATAGGCAAACGCAGCCGCAAAGGCACCTGCCATACCGCCGAGCAACGAGCCTAATATCGGAAAAATCAATGTACCAAGCAGAGTGCCGGCAAAGCTTCCCAAGGCAATGAAAATAACCGCGAACCAAGACACTTTACTGCGTTTGATGCCGAAAAGGCCGACGCAGAACTCCCAAAATTCACCCAAAGCATAAATGAGCACCATAGCAGACAGCAGTCTGCCGTTAAAATAAAGTACCTCATCAAAAAAAGCAAACATCAACGATGTCAGTAAAAGCAAAGTATTTCCCGGAAGGTCGAATATTGTCAGTATCGGTCCCGATATAGCTATGAAGATTGCAAATGTACGCTCAACCAGCAGTTCCATAACACGCCTCCGTCTATTTATATTGTATTAATTATACCACATCCATAAACATACAAGTTTACTAAAGTGTCACGAGAATTAGAAATAAATGTAAAATCGTTGTGCGGTATCGCAGAAAATGCTAAAATTAGTTATGCTGAAACATTCTTAACCAAGGAGGTTCCCTCGTGAACGATATATTGCTTACTCTTAAACCCTGGTACCCTTCCATAAGTGCCTTTCTTTTCTTTACCGTTGTCCGCTACATTTATAAAAACTTTTTCATCCGCCTTTTACGCCGTCTGAATAACAAGGTATCCTTCAGCTACGGCGAAGATTTTCTTAACGCCTTTGAAACACCTATCAACATTGCGCTCTTTATTATCGCGTTCTATGCGGCAATCAACCTGTCGCCATTGGCGTCAATGCATGATGTAAGCTTTACCGACCGCATCCTGCGCACGATCATTGTCACTAACTTTTTCTGGGGCCTGTATAACCTGATTGATACAACGCACGGCCTTTTCTTCGATTTGCTGGAAAGATTCGGTATCCAGACCGATGAAGCCATCGCCAACATTCTTGCGACCATTTTCCGTATGATTATTATCATGCTGGGCTTCGTAACCGTGGCCCGCGAATGGAATTATGATATCAGCGCCTTCATCGCCTCCCTCAGTATCGGCTCTTTGGCCGTTGCATTTGCAGCCAAGGATGCGTTGGCCAACGTTTTCGGCAGTATGATTATCCTACTCGACAAGCCCTTTAAAATCGGCGACTGGATTAAAGCCAACGGCATCGAAGGCATCGTAGAAAGCGTTTCCTTCCGCAGCACCTGTATCCGCACCTTTCCGCAGGAGCTTGTTTATATTCCGAACTCCCTCCTCAGCAACACGCCGATTACCAACTATACGCTGCGCGAACGTCGCCGCATCGACTTTACGCTTGGCCTGACCTACGGTACAACGGCTGCTCAAATCGAGGAATTTATCTTCAAGCTAAAAAATTATCTGGAGGATCTCACGCTTATTGACGAAAAGGATGTGCGTGTTCATTTCGTCACCTACAACAGCAGCAGCCTTGATATACGTGTTGTCTGCTACGCCAAAACGGGCAAGCACCTCGAATACCTCAACATTATGCAGGAAATCAACCTGCATACATTGGAGCTTCTTGAAGAAGTCGGCGTAAGCTGCGCCTTCCCCAGCACCAGTCTTTATTTTGAAACTCCGCTGCAGGAAAATGTTACCGAGCAGTCTGTCAAAGCACAATCCAAAGCTGATAAGCCAAAAGATAACAGTAACTCTGCCGGCTGCTAATTCACTATTATTTTGCAAAAAAATTTTGCAAACTGAGTTATAATAAAATAAAGAATAATTTTCCATTTTATCTCAGTTTACATTGACAGGAGGCTGCCTATGACTAACAACATTAAGCAAGCGATTATTATCGGCGGCGGTCCCGCCGGAGTAAGTGCCGCTCTTTATCTGGCGCGCGCCGGTCAAAAGGTATGCATCATTGAAAACGGCCCCGGCGCACTGGCCAAGGCACATAAAATCGACAACTATTACGGCATTGCCGCTTCCGGAGCCAAGCTCTATGCAGCAGGACTGGAGCAGGCACGCTCGCTGGGCGTAGAAATTTTGCAGGATGAGGTTCTCGGCGTTGAATACACTGACCGCTTCACGCTCAGTTTGAAAAACACAGACGAGCAGCTGCAGACAGAAGCACTTATTCTGGCTACCGGCAGCAAGAATATTACGCTCAACCTTCCCGGTCTTATCGAGCTGGAGGGCAAGGGCATAAGCTACTGCGCCGTCTGCGACGGCTTCTTCTTCCGTAAGAAAAATGTTGCAGTCTTGGGCAACGGTGCCTATGCTTTGCACGAGGCGGCTTATCTTAAGCAGCTGGCAGGCAGCGTCACTATCCTGACCAACGGACAAAGCGGTGACGCAGCCAAGGCTGCAGGCTTTGAGGTAAACACCTCTGTGCTGCAAGCAATTGAAGGCAACGGCAAGCTCAGCAGCATCCGCTTTACCGACGGCAGTACGTTGGCCGTTGACGGCTTGTTCATTGCCTTAGGCACAGCAGACAGCACCGATATGGCGCGCAAGCTCGGCGCAGAGCTGAACGGACGCTTCATCCGTATCGACGGCGACGGAGCGACTAACATCCCCGGACTTTTCGCTGCCGGCGACTGCACTGGAGGCTTGATGCAGGTGGCTAAGGCAGTACACGAGGGCGCACGCGCAGGCCTGACAGCGTTAAAGTTTTTGCGCCAACATAAGACAGACGAAAACAGCAATAAATAACCAAAATTTTTACAAAAACACTGAAGGAGTGATAATTATGGCATTAGAAATTACTACAGCAAACTTTGAGCAGGAGGTTACCAATTCTACCCAAACAGTTCTCGTTGATTTTTGGGCATCCTGGTGCGGCCCCTGCCGTATGCAAGCTCCGATTCTGGAAGCCTTTGCTCAGGAGCACAGCGATATCAAGATTACCAAATGCAACGTTGATGATAATCCGGAGCTGGCAGAAAAATTTGCTATCATGAGCATCCCCAGCCTGTTGGTTTTCAAAAGCGGCAAGCTGGTAAAATCCGCAGTCGGCCTGCACGATAAGGAAGCGTTGGCAGCACTGGTAAAATAAGACGCTGCTTAATTTCTTGACGAAAAAATCCCGGTTATGGTTTTTGAAGAAGCCATGCCGGGATTTTGTTTGTTTTGAAGCATAAAAAGAACTCCCTACGAAGCACTGCATGAACAGAGCACATAGAGAGTTCTTTATTTTTCTTTTTACCGTGCCGCTTACGCAGCACGGCTTATTTTTTATTAAGCAAGAATTTTATTCCTTGCCTGCCAGCTTTTTGTAGCCGTCCAGACGAGTCATAGCGTCTTTCTCGGTCTTCTCGAACAATGCTTCCGCAGTATCCGGGAACATCTTCTGCAGGGAGCTGAAACGAACTTCGCCCATGAGGAAGTCACGGAAGTTTGCGGTAGGCTCTTTGCTGTCCAGAATGAACGGATTCTTGCCTTGCTCCTTCAGTTCCGGATTGAAGCGGTAGGTTGCCCAGTAACCGCAGTCAACAGCACGTTTTTCTTCGAGCTGGCTGCAGCCCATGCCAACCTTCAGGCCGTGGTTGATGCAAGGTGCGTAAGCAATAATCAGGGACGGACCATCATAAGCCTCTGCTTCGGCAATAGCCTTCAGAGTCTGGTTCTTGTCGGCGCCCATAGCAACCTGTGCAACATATACATAGCCATAGCTCATAGCCATCATGCCAAGGTCTTTCTTCTTGGTCTTTTTGCCGCTGGCAGCAAATTTAGCGATTGCCGCAGTCGGAGTAGATTTGGAGGATTGACCGCCGGTGTTGGAATATACCTCGGTATCGAATACCATGACATTGACATTCTCGCCGGATGCCAGTACATGGTCCAGACCGCCGTAGCCGATATCATAAGCCCAGCCGTCACCGCCGAAGATCCAGTGGCTGCGTTTAACGAAGAATTGCTTCTCGTCATACAGAGCAGCGCATTTATCGCAGTTGTCTTTGTATTTTTCCAGTACAGCAGTCAGCGCTTCGGCACGCTCACGGGTGCCTTCGCTGTCGTTGACATGCTCCAGCCAATCGGTCAGCGCAGCCTTGAGATCCTCAGGCAGCTCGCCTTCCAGCATAGCTTTTACCATGTCTTCTACACGCTCACGGGATTGTTTAACGCCCAGGAACATACCTAAGCCATATTCAGCGTTATCCTCGAACAGGGAGTTTGCCCAGCTCGGACCATGACCTTTGCAGTTTTTGGTGTACGGCATGGACGGAGCGGATGCACCCCAGATAGAGGTACAGCCGGTTGCATTGGCAATCATCATACGGTCGCCAACCAGCTGGGTTACGAGCTTAGCATACGGAGTTTCGCCGCAGCCTGCGCACGCACCGCTGAACTCAAGCAGCGGCTGCTCGAACTGAATACCCTTCATGGTCTTCTTGTTGAGCGGATTTGCCTTCGGAGCAACCTCCTTCTGGCTGTATTCCCATGCAGCAGCTTTATCAAGCTGAGTATCGAGCGGCTTCATAACGAGAGCTTTGGCTTTCGGAGCCGGGCATACCTGAGCGCAGTTGCCGCAGCCGGTGCAATCCAGCGGAGAGATGCTCATGCTGAACATCAGGCCTTTAGCGCCGATAGCAGGCTTGCTCGGCAGAGTTGCCGGAGCCTTGGCAGCTTCTTCCTCAGTCATGAGAACCGGACGGATAGCAGCATGCGGGCAAACGAAAGCGCACTGGTTACATTGGATACAGGTGTCCATCTGCCATTCCGGTACGTCGATAGCGATGCCGCGTTTTTCATAAGCGGCAGTACCGCTCGGGAAGGTGCCGTCAGCATAATCAGCAAAAGCGCTTACCGGCAGCTTGTCGCCCTCCAGCTTGTTCATCGGAACGAGCAGCTTGTCAACAAATTCGTTGCCGGTTGCAGCTTCGGCAGCAGTATCGCCGGCCTCAGCCCAGCTTGCGGGAACATCAACAGCAACAATAGCATCAATGCCCTTGTCGATAGCAGCATTGTTCATGTCGACAATATTCTGGCCCTTCTTGCCGTAGGAATGCTCAACAGCATCCTTCAGGTATTTCACAGCGTCAGCCAGAGGAATAATATCAGCCAGCTTGAAGAAAGCAGACTGCATAATCATGTTGATGCGGCCGCCCAGACCGATTTCCTGAGCAATCTTAACAGCATCAATGATGTAGAATTTAATATCGTTCTTAGCGATGTAGCGTTTGAGCTGACCGGGCAGCTGTGCGTCGAGGTCCTCAGCGCTCCAGTTGCAGTTCAGCAGGAAGGTGCCGCCTTTTTTCAGGCCTGCGGTTACATCATATTTATGAACATAGGACTGATTGTGTACTGCAACAAAATCGGCAGCATCAATCAGGTACGGTGCCATAATCGGGGTATGACCGAAGCGCAGATGGGAAACAGTTACGCCGCCGGATTTTTTACTGTCATAGGAGAAGTAGCCTTGAGCGTACATGTCGGTGTGGTCACCGATGATTTTGATAGCGCTCTTGTTGGCGCCTACGGTACCATCACTGCCCAGGCCCCAGAATTTGCAGCCCTTGGTGCCTGCGGGAGTTACGTCAATGCCTGCGACGCACGGCAGAGAGGTATTGGTTACATCATCAGTGATGCTGATGGTGAAATTGTTTTTAGGTTCTGCACTTGCCAGATTATCGAATACAGCTACGATATCGCCGGGCAGCAGGTCTTTGGAGCCCAAGCCGTAACGGCCGCCGATAATCATAGGCTTGCGGTCGCTTGCATAGAAGGCAGCACGTACATCAAGATACAGCGGTTCGCCGAAAGCGCCCGGTTCTTTGGTGCGGTCAAGTACAGCGATACGTTTTACGCTTTGCGGAATTGCACCCATGAAGTGCTCGATGCTGAACGGACGATACAGGTGAACTACGAGTACGCCAACCTTTTTGCCTTCTGCGTTGAGCTTTTCAACAACAGTGCGGACAGTTTCGGAAGCAGAGCCCATGATGATGATGATATTTTCTGCATCCTCAGCGCCGTAGTAGTTGAACAGATGATATTCACGGCCGGTCAGCTTGCTGATTTCGCCCATGTAATTCTCTACGATTTCCGGCAGAGCATTGTAATAGGTGTTAACAGCCTCACGAGTCTGGAAGTAAATATCCGGGTTTTGTGCGGTGCCGCGGATAACAGGATTATCCGGGTTCAGACCGCGTTTACGGAATGCGTCTACCGCATCCTTATCCAGCAACTTTTCAAGATTAGCATAATCCATAACCTCAATCTTCTGGATTTCGTGGGAGGTACGGAAGCCGTCGAAGAAGTTCAGGAACGGTACGCGACCTTTGATAGCACTCAAATGTGCTACGCCTGCCAGATCCATAACCTCCTGTACGCTACCTTCAGCCAACAGAGCAAAGCCGGTCTGACGGGTAGCCATAACGTCCTGATGGTCACCGAAGATAGACAGAGAGCTTGTTGCCAGTGCACGTGCGGAAACGTGGAAAACTGCGGGCAGCAGCTCGCCGGCCATTTTATACATATTAGGAATCATCAAAAGCAAGCCTTGAGATGCGGTGTAGGTAGTAGTCAGTGCACCTGCCTGCAGAGAGCCGTGAACTGCGCCGGAGGCACCTGCCTCGGACTGCATTTCCATCAGCTTAACGGTTTGCCCGAAAATGTTCTTTTTGCCTTGGGCAGCCCATTCATCGACAACCTCAGCCATCGGTGAGGACGGAGTAATAGGATAAATTGCAGCAACATCGGTAAATGCGTAGGAAATATACGCAGCAGCTGTGTTGCCGTCCATTGTTTTCATTTTTACCATTGGATTCCCTTCTTTCTTGAAATCACAAAATTACTTGACCTTAATTTTTACAGGAAAAACTTTCCGGTTCATATAATTAGTATACACTACTCAGCCTTGTTTGTAAAATATCTGCATAAATGTATACAGCATTTTTGCGTAAATAAAATGTGAAAAAAGATGCCGCCGGTTAAGCAGCATCTTGAAAATATTTATGCTTCCAGATAAATCGCACTGTCAAGTTTTTCGGTCACATAGCCGATAATCCGCGTACCCGGAGCAACAGTCCGCAGCTCTGCCAGACAAGCTTCCGCCTCCGCCGCAGGAACAGCACACAGCAGGCCTCCGCTCGTCTGCGGGTCGTAAAAAATATCCTGCAGCGCACGCGCGACCTCTCCCGCAACACGCACACCTGCTTCGGCAAAATCACGGTTGCGGTATCCGCCGGCAGGTATAAAACCCATATCCGCCATCTCGTATGCTTCCTTGTGGTAGGGCACGTCCTGCGCTTTAAGGTGCAAGGTAACGCCGCTGCCCTGCGCCATCTCCAGACTGTGTCCCAAAAGCGCAAAGCCTGTTACGTCGGTGCAGGCATGCACGCTGTATTTTACAAGCACATCATGCGCATATTTATTGAGCGTACTCATCTGCACATACAGCTTGTCTAGCAGCGCCTGCTCTACCAGGCCTGCCTTTGCTGCCGTTGTGAGAATGCCCACGCCCAATGGCTTCGTCAGCAGCAGTACGTCACCGGGCTGCGCGCCGCTGTTTTTCCACACGCGCTCAGGCTGCACAAAGCCTGTCACCGCCAAGCCGTAAATCGGCTCCGCGCCGTGAATGGTGTGGCCGCCGGTGATAATTGCACCTGCTTCATAGGCCTTGGCATAACCGCCGCGCAAAATCTCCTGCACGGTTGCCTTGTCCATTTTCTCGGGAATGCACATGATATTCAGCGCCAGCTTCGGTTCGCCGCCCATAGCGTAAACATCGCTCAGAGCGTTTGTTGCCGCAATCTGTCCGTACATAAAGGGATCATCGACAATCGGCGGAAAGAAATCTGTTGTCTGCACAATCGCCAGCTCGTCACTCACCCGATAAACACTGGCATCATCGCTTTTATCGTAGCCTACCAAAAGATTAGAATCATAATGCGTCTGAAAGCCTGCCAACAGATTGCACAGCGTACCGGCACCGACCTTGGCCCCGCAGCCCGCACAGCTCGCCAGCTTCGTCAGCTTTACTTCGTTTTCCATAGCTCAAACCTCCGCTTATTCGGCAGCAGTATACAAAACCTCGTAGCCATTCTCCCGCTCACGCACTATCTGCTCCAGCTCCGGTGTCTGCAAAGACGCTGCATCTTCCAGCGCCTCTGTTTTAAAAAATACGCAGGTACCGCAGCTGCTGCTCAGGCTGCGCGGCACAGGACGCACCTGCGCCTGCCAGCCGCGCTCCGTGCACAGATGCTGAAAGCGCACCGCACCGAAGTGCGAAAAGAACGTTGCAATATACTGCATCATTTGCTCAGGGACAGAGTAAATTCGCCGTCCTGCTCCGTTACCGCAACCTTATAGCCCTGATGCTGTGCGTAGCGTGTTACATTTTCCTTGGAGGTATTATTATCCACGATTACCTCATAAGCAGCCTCGCCGCTCATCATCGCCTGACGCGTCAGGATAACAGGTTCGGGACAGGAAAGTCCTCTTGCATCAATAGTTTTCATAGCGTTTCCTCACTTTTTATATGTATTCAGATAAGCAATCACAGTAACAACAATAATACCGATAACAACAGCAATCTGACCATTGGCAGTAGGACCGTTGCCGCTGGAGGCCAGGCCGAAGTTATGCGCAAAGGCCGCGCCCACGATAAATCCCAGCAAAGTTACTGCGCTGTCGGAGTTACCTTCGCCGGACAGCACCAGCTGACGCATCGGGCAACCGCCCAAGAGTACGCAGGCAAAACCCGCCAGAAAAAGTCCCAACACGTTCCACAGTGCATCGGTGTGCGCAATAGGCTGCGCCGCAAAGCCAACCTTGAAGAAGGCACCGCCGGTTACGGAGGTCAGCACAACATTGCAGGCAGCAGCTGCCGCAACAACAGCCACAAAGCCCCACAGCATTTTAGTTTCTCTAAAGAGAATAAAATCGCGGATACCGGCAATCATGCAGAAGCGTGTGCGCTGCGTAAGATAACCGACTGCCACTGCAGCAATCAGGCTCACAGCAACAGCCGCATGTTTGGCACCGGGGCCGCCACCCGCCTTGGTAAAGTGGATGAAGGCCGGTGCGGCAACGAGCAGCACCAACAGTACAACGGCAATCACCGACATAATGCTGCCTTCCGCCGCCGTCATCTTATAGGTACGCTTCAGGCTGTAGCCACGATTCAGGAAGAAGATGCCGGCATAAATGCCTGCCGCAAAACCAACCAGACCGACAACAGCGTTCAAGTCACCGCCGGCAATACGCAGCAGCATTCTGAACGGACAGCCCAAAAACATCAGACAGCCGATCATCGCAAAAAAGCCCAATACAAAACGCGTCAGCGGAGAGCTGCCGCCCTTCGGCGAAAATTCTCCGTGCATATAAGCTGCAGCCAAGGCGCCCAGCACCAGACCGCTGATTTCCGGACGGATGTACTGCACAGCCTTGGCGGCATGTAACCCCAAACCGCCGGCAGTATCACGCAAAAAACAGGCAATACACAGGCCCATGTTGGCCGGATTGCCGAAAAACACCAGCATTGCTGCCACCAGACCGATAATCGTGCCTGTTGCAACAATCGTTACTTGTTCATTTTTCATAAAAAGCCTCCCCAAAATATTCTTTCGACAAAAGTATATCATAGCCCACATGCTTATACCAATATCATTTATAGATAAAGCTGATTGATTTATTAGCTTTTCAGATAATTATATGATAGAATAGGCGTAACATGAGGAGGTACGAAAAGTGCAGCAAATTTATCTCGACAACGCCAGCACTACCTTTCCCAAGCCACAGGCAGTTGCTGACGCAGTTTATCAATATATTACACATGCAGGCACCAACATCAGCCGCGGTACCTGCGCGACCACTACCGAGGACCTTGTTTTTGCCACCCGCGAGCAGCTTTGCCGCTTTTTCGGCGGTGAGGACAGCAAAAATGTTGTCTTTACGAAGAACATTACCGAAAGCCTGAATACCATCATCAAGGGACTGCTGCACAGCGGCGACCATGTGCTTGTTACCGCTATGGAGCACAACGCCGTCATGCGTCCGCTCCAGCAAATCGGCACAGAACTTACGACTGACAACGCTCCCACCGATGCCATCACCTTCAGCCGCATCCCCTGCGACGCGGAGGGAGCACTGTGCTTAGACGCTTTGCCGCAGCTGGTGCGTCCCAACACCAAGGCCATCATCATGACGCACGCCAGCAATGTCTGCGGCACACTGCAGCCCTTGGCAGCAATCGGCAGCTTCTGCAAAAAACACAAGCTGAAATTCATCGTCGACAGTGCGCAAAGCGCCGGCGTTGTTCCCATCAATATGCAGGAAATGCACATCGACGCTCTCGCCTTTACGGTGCACAAGGGACTTTTGGCACCGCAGGGCATCGGCGGTTTTGTGCTGCGTGAAAGCATGATTGACGAAATAACACCGCTCATTGTCGGCGGCACCGGCAGCCTCAGCCACACGGAGCACACACCCCGCTTCATGCCGGATAAATTTGAGGCAGGCACGCTCAACCTACCGGGCATCGCCGGCCTGCATGCTTCCCTCAGCTGGCTGCAGCAGCAGGACATTGATAAAATTCGCACGCACGAGCTGACGCTTACGCAGCAGTTTTTAGACGGACTGCAACAATTAGAAGCGCAAAACTTATTGCGCATCGTCGGCAAAAGGAACTGCAGCGAGCGCGTAGGTGTTGTTTCTCTCAGTACAGATATAACAGATATCGCAGAACTGGCCTTCATCTTAGCGGACAGATACGCCATCGCTACGCGCGTAGGCCTGCACTGCGCCCCCAACGCCCACAAAACGCTCGGAACCTATCCCACAGGCACACTGCGCTTTTCCTTCGGCTGGCACAACACAGCAGAGGAAGTCAATATCGCGCTGCAGGCTTTAGAAGAGGTGCTCGCCCATGGACTTTAAACAGCTGCAAAGCTTTGTCACCGTAGTACAGGAGGAAAGCTTCACGCAGGCTGCAGGCAGGCTTTTCGTATCGCAGTCCACCGTCAGCACGCACATTCACCAGCTGGAAAGCGAGCTTAACACCAAGCTGATTCTGCGTACCACCAAAAGCCTGCAGATAACACCCAAGGGACGCGAGCTTTACGAATACGCACTGAATATTCTGGAGCTGAAGGAGCGCATGATTCAGGCCTGCTCCATCGAAAGCCGGCGCATCATCCACCTCGGCGCCTCCACCATCCCCTCAGCTTATATCCTGCCGCAGCTTTTGGCGGACTTCGGCAAATTGCATCAGGATATTTACTTCATCATTCACCAGAGTGACAGTCAAGGCATCATCAACGGCCTGAAGGACGGACTGTTCAACCTTGGCTTTATCGGCATGAGCTGCGAGGACAACGACTTCTGCTGCCTGCCCTTCTGCAAGGACCGCATGGTAGTCATTACGCCGGTCAACGAGCATTTTCTGCACTATAAGCAGCAAAAGGAAAATGTGCTGCCGGAGCTTTTACGAGAGCCGCTGATTCTGCGCGAAAAGGGCAGCGGCAGCAAAAAAATGGCCGACAACTTTCTGGCGCACAGCGGTATTTCCGAGGACGAGCTGCAGATTATTGCCCGCGTCAACGATCAGGAAACCATCAAAAACCTTGTTGCCGGCGGTATGGGAATTTCCATTATCTCGGAAAAGGCGGCGCACAACTTTCTGCAGGAAAAACGTTTGCTGGCCTTCGAGCTGCCGCAGGCTTTTTCCGAACGCAGCCTCTATCTCATCTACCGCAAAAATTATCTGCTGCCAAGCTACGTCAAGGAGTTTCTCGGATTCATCAGCCAAAGCAAATTATAAGCATAACAAAACGAGTACGCACAGGACAAACCCCGGCGTACTCGTTAATTTTTTGCATATTTACTTAACAATTGTCACTGGCACATCAGCGTTTTCCACGATGACGCTGCTGACACTATTGCGGAACAAGCCTTCCAAAACTCCCATGCCTCTGCTGCCCAGCACGATACCGTCACAATCCTGCTCACCTACCGCGCGCAGGATGCTTTCGGCAATATCGTTGTCGTTTTCCAGCAAATAGGTGCAGTCAATGTTCTTGCCGCTGAGAATCGCATGTGCGGCATCAAGCACTTCATCACCCATCTGAACATACAGGCAATCACTTCCAAATTCCACAATATGCTGTTTCATTCTGCCGGAAACCACCGTCATAATTACCAGCGAGCCGCGCGTATAGCTTACAAGCTCACAGGCATATTCCAATGCTCTCCAGGAATGCTCCGTACCGTCAATAGGTACAATAATGCGTTTCAGCATTTTATTTTACAATCAGCACTGGTACATTTGCATATTGAGCAACCTTAGAGCTTACGCTGCCAAGGAAGAATTCAGCAATACCGGAAAGGCCACGGCTGCCGATTACGATTGCATCTGCGCCGGTCTTTTTAGCCATAGCAATGATGCGTTCGGACGGATGGCCAACCTCCAGGCTGAATTTGGTTTCGCCTTCGTAGGTGCTCAGACGCTCCTGCGCCATTTCGAGAACCTTATCACCGATTTTCTCCAGCTCACTGTTGCCCTGACTTACAGTTGCGTGATCCAGAGGCACTGCCAGCAAAGCAGCATTATTATATGGTTGGATTACATTGATTACATGCAGTTCGCCGCCAAACTTTTTGCCAAGCTCTACAGCAGTATCCAGTGCTCTCCAGGAGCCTTCACTGCCATCTACAGGAACAAGAATCTTTTTAAACATAACAACGCACCTCCATAATAATGCACATGTTGTAATTTATTTATTATATTTTTTACAAGAAGAGGCTTTTTTTCTTCTTACGTTATATATTCTGCTTTAGCGCAAAAAATCCTGCTGAAATTACTCGCGGCCGCGATTTTTTCTTTTTTCGTGGATGCGGGCAGATTTCTTGCTGAACTTTTTCGGTTCATCAGCCAGCTTTGCCAGCTCGGAGGGAGATTGCTCCTTAGCCTCGGCAAAGTTTTCGCCCTTCACAAAGCGGAAATAAATCGCAATGCCGGCAATCAGCACCAGAGGAATACTGCCGATAATATAACGGTAGCTCTGCGGTGCAGCCATCGTGATAAAGTCATAGATAACGATACATGCAGGCACCAGGATAATCTGTCCCATGCGGGCGAGGAAGCCGTCCTTACCCATAAAGCGCACTACCATGCCATAAGCCAAAAAGGCTACCGCAAAGGAAACGAAAGACATAAATACCAGAAACGCAAAAAACTCAAAATTCATCTAAAAAAGCACCTTCCTTAATTCTTCTGTCCGCAGGCACGGGCACCAATGACGCGCGCCGCCCAGACACCGCTGGCACTCGCCTGCGATAATCCGCGTGTAATACCGGCACCGTCGCCTACCGCAAACATATTCGCAACCTTGGTTTCCAGATTGCTGTCCAGCTCGAGGCGTGCGCTGTAGAATTTTACCTCTACGCCGTAAAGCAGCGTATCCGCATTCGCCATACCGGGAGCAATCTTATCCAAAGCATAAATCATTTCAATAATATCATCTAGATGGCGTTTAGGCAAGACCAAACTTAAATCTCCCGGCGTTGCACTGAGCGTCGGTTTGGTAAAGCTCTTGAGCATGCGCTTCTCATTCGTGCGTCTGCCCTTCACCAGATCGCCGAAGCGCTGCACCAGCACGCCGCCTCCCAGCATGTTGGAGAAGGAAGCGATACGCTTGCCGTACTGCAACGGCTCATGGAAGGGTTCGGTGAACTTGCTGCTTACCAAAAGCGCAAAATTGGTGTTCTTGCTGTGCATCTTGGGGTCGCGGTAGCTGTGGCCGTTAACCGTAATAATGCCGTCCGTGTTTTCCGCCACTACATAGCCATAGGGATTCATGCAGAAAGTGCGCACAACGTCATTGTAAAGCGAGGTACGGTACAAAATTTTTGCCTCATACACCTCGTCGGTGATATGCTTGAACACCTCTGCCGGCACCTCCACGCGCACGCCGATATCCACCTGATTGTTGATAAAATCAAGGCCCATCTTAGCGCACTGCTCAGTGTACCATTCCGCACCGGCGCGGCCGGGAGCGGCAATAAGATACTTGCACAGCACCGCCTCGCCCTTGTTGAGCTCCAGCACAAAGGTTCCGTCCTCCTGACGGCAGATTTCTTCAACCGCGGTATTGCAACGGATTTCAATCTTATTCTCCAAAAACTTATGGATGTTTTCCATAATCACGAGGTTGTTTTCCGTACCCAGATGGCGTACCTTGGCGTTCAGCAGATGTAAGTCGTATTTCAGCGCCTGCACGCCTATTTTGCTGTTCTTGGTAGAAAAATATTCACCGGGAGCACCATGACGGCAATTCAGCTCATCAACATAATCAATCAGCTCGATAACCTTGTCCTCCGGCAGATATTCGTTCAGCCAGCCGCCGAATTCCGTCGTAAAATTATATTTGCCATCCGAAAAAGCACCGGCACCGCCAAAGCCGCGCATAATGCTGCAGGGGTTACAGTTAATGCAGTGGTCGACCTTCTTGGCTGCCAGCGGGCAGAAGCGCTTTTCAATCGCATTGCCGGCCTCCAGCATAATAACCTTCAGCTGCGGATACTTCAGCACAAACTCATAGGCGGCAAAAATTGCGGCAGGACCGCCACCGATAATAGCTACATCATACATAAATTCTCCTCCTTATTATATCCCATAAAAAAACCGCAGCCTCATCTTTTTACTGCGGTTTATCAGCTTATTGCTGTTGTTCCTGCTGCTTGCGCAGGTAGCTTGGCTGCGGCGAGCCGTTTTTGATATCCTTGTAGCCTTCTGCCGACTTACGCATAAAATCGGTTACCAGATAATCAGCCTCACCCATCACCACCAAAGCATGGGTTGCATTCTTTTCCAAAAACGGCAGAATCTTTTCGAGGTTCTCGCGTTTATCTACCAGCTCCACAATCACCGGGAAATTGGCATTGCCGCTGATAAATGTGCTTACCGCACGGCCAACGCCGCGCACCTTGCTGGCATAGCCTTCAATACCCTTGATAACAGTACCGCCGGCAAGGCCTAAGGAGCGTGCTTCACGCAGAATTGCTTTATAAAGCGGAATATCCTCAAAGAGAACATCCTCGCCTGTATAAATCTTTAAATACGAGGTTTTGTTAAATTCTAAAGCCATGGTTATACACCTCCAGCTATCATTTCAATTTTGCTTATATTATTATAATTCGGCGCTAAGTAAACAATTCCTGCAATATACAGGCAAAAAATTCTTATCCTTGCATTTAGGACTTGTCAGCAGAACGATAATACTTTATGATATAAGCGTATGATTTGATTATTGAAAGAGGGTTTTAAGCATGACAAATTTACATACCGGACTTACCGGCACCGCTAACGTAACCGTAACCGAGGCTAATATTGCCGCTACTATGAAAAGCGGCTCTTTGGCTGTTTTTGCCACTCCCGCTATGTGCGCACTGATGGAGGAGGCTGCCTGCGCTGCAGTCAATGCTCATCTGGAGGAGGGCAGCGGCACTGTAGGCATCAGCCTGAATATTACGCATGACCGCGCTACCGCTATGGGCGACAGTGTTACCGCTACCGCTAAACTGACTGCGGTTGACGGACGCAAGCTGACCTTTGAGGTGAGTGCTGCTGACAGCAAGGGCGTTATCGGTAAGGGTACGCATGAGCGTTTTATTATTGATAATGAAAAGTTTATGGCGAAGGTGAATAGATAAGGTCAACAAGGCAAAAAAATAGAATACTGAAAGTTAAAAAGCTGTTTCCACTCAAACATGGGAACAGCTTTTTCTTCATCAGACCCTGTCTTTTAGCCGATTCTTAGATTTTTCTAAAATTGGAATATGTATTTTATTCGTAACATGCGTTGAATGCAGGTCTCATTTCTTCAATTTGTCTGCGGGTCAGAGCATATCCGGCGGCGGTTCTTTCCCAGTTATCTCTGACGATTTGCAAAATATCTTCCGCCACCGCCTCAGCATCCGATTTTGAAATGCCAAATTTCACAGCGGTCTGCACTGCAAGATCAATACTGATGCTGTTATCATCCTCATCCACATTGAGAGACAACTCATCACCGTAAGGAACCGGGTTTACATCATACAAAGGTGAAAGGATCCAGCCCTTGTCTGTCAATATAAATGCATGGTTCCTCAGATGATCATCAGTATTAGTAACCGCCATATTAAACACGATACGTTTCCAAAGTTCGATTAGATCCTTCTTAGGCTGCGCACCATAGGACTTGATAAAGGCTGCTATGTCCAGATAGCTACTTCCATCAGCAGCGGATGCGCCATCTTTTTTAACAAGCAACGTCATCGCCGAGGCGAAATGTACTCGCTTACTTCCCAAACGATCAAAACGCTTTATCAGGAAAGTGCTTCCAAGTGGTGAAAACTTCTCAAGCTTAGCCTCCGGGACATTCAGACCGCAGAGCGCTGCAAGATCATGTGCCACAATTTCCCAAGCTCCGGTATCATTTTCATCGTTCTTTGACGGGAACTTTGCAATCCAAAGCTGATTTTTTGTATCTACTACGGTTGCCTTCGGTCTGGCACCACCCAGAGAAGAACCTGGCTTGATCAGCTGATTCAGCCATTTTTCAGTTAAACCGGTCTCATCATTTTCAAAATTTCTGGAGGCTTCCTCCAATGTGCGAAGCGTAGCCCAAGGTGGAGCGGCTGTTTCCTTATCATCGGAAAGAAATGGACCTTCCGGATTTACCTTAAAGCGAATGCCGCCCATTCGGGTTTCATCGTACACACCAAGCAGGTAATCGCTATCATAAAGCTTTGAAGGCTTACGGCCCTCCTTTTCCGCAAGAATTCTTTCACGCTTATTCATAAGCACGCGTCCCCAGCGGTCCGGAGAAGCATCTGCAAACAAACCAAAAATGTTCTTACCGGTCGGATACTGTCTACCGGAATACGGCATAAGCTCTGGATCCAGAGTTAGAGTAAGACCCGTTTTTTTCAGCCAGCCTTTATCGTATTCAAACGAATAGGATTCTCCGCCTTTGATAACATTTACATATAAACTTCCCATAAGGACAGGCTGATCTGTACTAAAATCATCATAAACGAATATTGTTTTCTGATTTATTGCCATTATTCAGACCTCCTTGGTGCACGTTTCTTTGTAATCAGATTTAGATCCTGCAGTTGTCTGCCCATCTCATCATCCCTAGCGACAAGAAGCAGGTCTTTATCAAGATTGTTTAAGGCATGCAGGACGGCTGCATATATACCCATAGCTACCGACGGATCTCCCTTTTCAACCTTCCAAAGAGAGGCGCGACTGATTCCGGCACGTTCAGCAACCAGTTCAGCAGATAAACTCCGTCTGAGTCTTGCAAGCTTAATTTGTTCACCCATAGTCTGCAGGATTTCTTCTGTTCCCGGTAATATATTATACGCAGCTTTCTTCATTTCTAATCACCGCCCTCATTATGTTTATTATTATAAACATAAATGGTAATTTTGTCAATTTTAGAAAACATTATGTATTATGCGATGCTGTTCAAGGATACTGTTCCGGCAGCCAATCGAGTAGGAGACTGCTCATTATTTGAGCAGTCGACCTCTCACACCACCGT
>NZ_CALDXR010000019.1 GCF_937920985.1 uncultured Phascolarctobacterium sp. | reverse complement strand
CACGGTGGTGTGAGAGGTCGACTGCTCAAATAATGAGCAGTCTCCTACTCGATTTGCAACAAGAATGCAACGTAAAAATTTGCGTTTCAATTGCGTATTGGCTTTGAAACGAAAATAAAGAAAAAGTGCAACGTAAATTTTACGCTACACTTTTCTACTTTCTCTTATGCGTTTGGGGAGATGTATAAGCTTAGAAGTTATCCATATGTACTTCAAAGAAACCTTGCGGATGAGCGCAGACAGGGCAAACTTCCGGAGCGCTGGGGCCGACTACAATATGACCACAGTTGCGGCATTCCCAAATGGTCAGGCCGCTGTCTTTGCTGAAAACCTTCATTTCTTCGATGTTTTGTAAGAGTTTACGATAGCGTTCTTCATGACGTTTTTCGATAGCTGCAACACCGCGCATTTTTGCTGCGATTTCAGGGAAACCTTCTTCCTCAGCTTCTTGTGCCATTTTTACATACATATCGGTCCATTCATGGTTTTCGCCTTCAGCTGCTGCTAAAAGGTTAGCTGCAGTATCGCCTAACTGGTCTAATTCCTTGAACCACATATAAGCGTGAGCTTTTTCATTATTAGCGGTTTTCTCAAATAATTCAGCGATTTGATCATAGCCTGCTTTGCGGGCTACAATACCAAACCAGGTGTATTTGTTGCGTGCCATGGATTCGCCAGCAAATGCCTCCAACAGGTTCTTTTCGGTTTTGGTGCCTTTTAATGATTTCATATTATTCCTCCTTACTTCTGGCAAACTTATTTTAGAGCGGTAGAAAAATATTGTTTCGCTTTATATCTGCCTGTTTATATTCTATCATATAGAGTCAGTGTTAACAATGTATATATAAAGAAAATATTAATCATACTTAAAAAGGTTTTGCTGACAACTGGTAAAATTATTACTCATTCAGAACGAGTATAATAAAAGAGCATCAGTTGCTACAATTATTGTAGCAACTGATGCTTTTAATTTGCAGGGTATTACACGATTGTGCCGCCGCCGACAACTACGTCACCGTCATACATAACAACAGACTGGCCTTTGGTGATAGCGCGCTGAGGCTCGTCGAAAACGAGCTGCAACGTATCTGCATCAGGCTGGGTAACGGTTGCCCACTGCTCCTGCTGGTGGTAGCGGATGCGTGCTTTCACGCGGCGCGGTTCGGTGATAGCGTCGCAGTCAATGAGGTTGATATTCTTGGCTGTAACATTTTTGGTGAACAATCCCTCGTTTGTCGTAAGGATAACAGCGTTGTTCTTGGTGTCAATCTCTTTAACGTACATAGGCTGCGGCAGCGCCAGGCCTAGGCCTTTGCGCTGGCCTACGGTGTAATGGATAATGCCTTTATGTCTGCCAAGCACGTTGCCTGCTTCATCTACGAAGTTGCCGGGCTTGAATTTTCGTCCCAAGCGTGCTTCGATGAAATCAGCGTAGGTGCCGGTCTGGATAAAGCAGATATCCTGGCTGTCATGCTTTTGAGCGTTGACGAAGCCATGCTTTTCGGCAATTTCACGCACCTGTGTCTTATGCAGACCTCCGAGAGGGAACATAGCGTGTGCCAGCTGCTCCTGTGTGAGTGAATAAAGCACATAGCTCTGGTCCTTCAGAGGGTCAACAGCCTTGCGCAGCAGGTAGCGTCCCTTTGCTTCGTCATAGCTGATTTGTGCATAGTGGCCGGTGACAACGTAATCACAGCCAAGCTCCTGTGCACGTACAAAGAGCTGGTCGAATTTCAGATAGCGGTTGCAGTCAATGCAGGGGTTAGGCGTTCTGCCGTTAACGTAAGCGTCAACGAAACGGTCGATAACATCGCGCTCAAAGCGGTCGGCAAAGTTGAAAACGTAGTAAGGCATACCAAGGCTGGCAGCTACGCTGTGGGCATCTGCTACGTCATCGATAGAGCAGCAGCTGTTAGCTTTGGAAACGCCGATATCCTCGTTGGCAAAGAGCTTCATGGTTACGCCGGTGCATTCGTAGCCCTGCTCCAGCATCATCAATGCGGAAACGCTGGAATCAACGCCACCGCTCATGGCGATTAGTGCTTTCTTGTTCATAAATTTTCTCCTTCTGATTTATCTAAAGTGCGGCGTACATCGCCTCTGTCGGTTACTATGTTATAGCCTGCCATTTTTACGCGTGCCTCCAGACAGCCGCGGCATTGGGCTGCCTCCTCGCCGGTGCAGATTTTGTTGGCGTACAGCTCGTATTTTTTGCGTACTCCTACCGGTGAAAGGTTAGGCATTACGACATTGCCGCCGGCCTGCAGTCCCAGCTCGCGTCCATTGGGATGGATGGTACCGAGCGCTGTTGTCGATGGCAGTAGTGCGTAAGGGAAGAGTAGGCGCAGGATAGAAAGCAGGCGCAACGTCTGCTCCAGCGTGCCGCTTATCATATCCTTGAACGGTGTGTGTTCATGCGTAATGTAAGGACCTATGCCAATCATATCAGGCTGCAGCTTTTGCAGAAAGCGCAGGTCGCAGACAAGGTTTTGCGGCGTTTGGTAGGGGGAACCGACCATGAAGCCGGAGCCAACCTGATAACCGATTTCCTTGAGGTCAAACAGGCAGCGCTTGCGGTTTTCCAGGCTCATGCTGGCAGGATGCAGCTTAGCGTAATGCTCCGCATCCGCAGTTTCGTGGCGCAGCAGATAACGGTTGGCGCCTGCATCGAAGTATGTCTGATAGCTGGCACGGCTTTTTTCGCCGATGGAAAGTGTAATGGCGCAGTCCGGATGCTGCTGGCGGATGGCGCTGACAATGGCGCAGATTTTGTCGTCTGTATAATATGCATCCTCGCCACCCTGCAGCACAAAGGTGCGGAAGCCGAGCCTATAGCCTTCAGCGCAGCAGGTCAGGATTTCCTTCTGCGTCAGACGGTAGCGCTCCGCACAGCTGTTGCCGGCGCGGATACCGCAGTAGTAGCAGTTATTTTTACAGTAATTGGTGAATTCAATCAGACCGCGGATATAGACCTTGTCGCCATAATACTGCCGGCGGATTTTATCAGCTTCGCAGGCGAGCAGCTTGTTGATGTCAGATTCAGTGCTTGTTATCAGCGTCAACAGCTCTGCGTCGCTCAGATTGTGCTCACAGGTGAGCTTGTTTATTAAATTGGCAGCTGTTGACAGCATATTTTTACCTCCGTAAGCGGTTTACCGCTTCTGTGACTTTAGTTATAATTGTTTGGACTTCGTCCATGGTATTGTATTCGCACAGCGAAAAGCGCAGGGCGCTTTGCGCCATTTCGTGGCTCAGGCCGAGGGCGAGCAGTACATGGCTGGGTTCGAGCGAGCCTGCGGAGCAGGCGGAGCCGGACGAGCAGCAGATACCTTCATTGGAAAGCAGTGAAAGCAAAGCTTCGCCGTTTACTCCCTGAAAGCTGTAGTTGATTGTACCGGGCAGGCAGTGCTCGCGGTTGCCGTTAAAGCTGGCGCCGTCAATTTTATCTAAGCCGTTGCGCAGAGCATCGCGCAGGCCTGTGATATAAGCAGTGTTTTGCTGCATATTTTCCTGCGCGTCCTTGAGCGCTGCGGCAAGTCCGATGATGCCGGGAAGATTTTCCGTACCGGCGCGTTTGCCGCGCTCTTGTCCGCCGCCACGGATAAGACTTGTAAGCTGAATGCTGCTTTTGGCAAATAAAAGACCAATGCCTTTAGGTCCATGGAATTTGTGTGCGGAAAGCGAAAGCATATCGATATTATCGTGTTGTACGTCGATAGCAAGATGGCCTGCTGCCTGCACAGCGTCGGTATGGAAAAGTACGCCGCGCTTGTGGCAGAGAGCACCGATTTCGCGGATAGGCTGGATGGCACCGGTTTCATTGTTGGCGTACATGACGGAAACTAGGCAGGTGGTATCTGTAATAGCTTTTGCTACCTGCGCGGCGGTGACGATACCGTCAGCCTGCGGGCGCAGCAGCGTCACTGTAAAGCCTTGCGCTTCCAACGCTTCAAGCGTATGCAAAATAGCGTGATGCTCCATAGCAGTGGAAACGATGTGGCATTTGCCATGCTTTTTGCCAATAGCCGCAGCGCTGATAAGCGCCTGGTTATCGGCTTCGCTGCCGCCGGAGGTAAAGAAAAGCTCCTTCGGCGCACAGTTCAGTACCTGCGCTACCTGCTGGCGCGCGCGGAAAAGCGCAGCGGCGCTTTGCTGTCCTAAAAGGTGCACACTGGATGCATTGGCATATATTTCCTGAAGATAGGGCAGCATTGCCTTGACGGCAACGTCACTCATTTTAGTTGTAGCTGCATTATCTGCATAGATAAATTGCTTCATAATAGTAAAACATTCTCCTTCAATAGCGGAAATCCTGCTTTTACTTTTCTATTATACGCTTACTGGCGCGATATTTACAGAGTCAGCGTCTTTTTGGGGCGTATTTTGAGTAAAATTTAATTCCTACTGTCTTAATATGTTTCATATGGTACAGTACGACTGCTTTTTTGTCAAGCGAAGAAAATTTTAATTCTTTTTGTTGACAGGCAGAAAAAAATCAGTATAATAATACCTATAAATCAACTATGATTACTAGAGATTACAAAACAGAGAAAATGAGGGATTATACTAATGAAAAGCTTGCATTTTGATACACGATGTTGACTCTGGTTACCTGTTAATATAAGAAAGAAAAACTATACAACGATAATATACTGATTAGATGAAGACAAAGGAGCGATTTATTATGGCAATTTATACTAGCATTACTGATTTGATTGGCGGCACTCCGCTGCTGGAGCTGAAAAACTACGAAGCTGAAAACAAGTTGGAAGCAAAGATTCTGGGCAAACTGGAATACTTCAATCCCGCTGGCAGCGTCAAAGATAGAATTGCCAAAGCAATGATTGATGATGCAGAGGCTAAAGGTGCTTTGAAGCCGGGGGCTACTATTATTGAGCCAACCAGCGGCAACACCGGTATCGGTCTGGCATCCGTAGCTGCTGCCCGCGGTTACAAAATCATTTTGACTATGCCTGAAACCATGAGTGTTGAACGTCGTAACCTGCTGAAGGCTTATGGCGCACAGCTGGTACTGACTGACGGTGCTAAGGGTATGAAGGGTGCGATTGCCAAAGCTCAGGAGCTGGCAGAAAGCACTCCGAACAGCTTTATCCCCAGTCAGTTCACCAATCCTGCTAACCCTGCAACCCACAGAGCCTCTACCGGTCCGGAAATCTGGCAGGATACCGAAGGCAAGGTTGATATCTTTGTTGCCGGTGTAGGTACCGGTGGTACTGTTTCCGGTGTAGGCGAATACCTGAAATCCCAAAATCCAAATGTGAAGGTTGTTGCTGTAGAGCCTGCAGGTTCCCCGGTACTTTCCAAAGGTGTTGCCGGTCCGCATAAAATTCAGGGCATTGGTGCAGGCTTCGTTCCTGACACTTTGGATACTAAGGTTTATGATGAAATCATTGCTGTTGAAAACGAGGATGCCTTCAAAACCGGTCGTGCTATTGCCCATAAGGAAGGCATGCTGGTAGGCATTTCCTCCGGTGCTGCTGTTTATGCGGCAACGCTGCTGGCAAAACGCCCGGAAAACAAGGGCAAGGTTATCGTAGCGTTGCTGCCTGATACCGGCGAGCGTTATCTCTCCACTCCGTTATTTGCTGAATAAGCAGATAAAATACATATCACATCCCATTTCCTAACCAAAAGAAAGCAGTCTGCGCGGACTGCTTTCTTTAATTTAGAGCGCAAAAAACCGCCGACGTTATATAACCGGCGGTTAAGCATTAAATTGAATAATTATCAATGCTGCGCGCTTTGTAATTGTCAAGGATATCCTGCAGGGTGATGTTATCCAGGTAATCCGCAATAACCTTGCTCAGTCCCTGCCATAGCGGCAGCGTGATGCATTCATCGCGGCGTTCGCAGCCTACAGGGTTAAAGTCCAGACAGGCTACTGGCGTAAGGTTGCCTTCTGTCAGGCGCAGGATGCTGCCGACAGTATACTCACGCGGTGCGTTGACTAGACGGTATCCACCCTGAAAGCCACGGTTGGCCTGTAGGAAATTTGATTTATTCAGAATAGGAACAATCTGCTCCAGATATTTTTTGGAAATGTTTTGTCTTGCGGCAATGTCCTTGAGGGCAACAAAGCCATCCTGCTGATGCTCTGCCAGATCCAGCATCATACGCAGGGCATAGCGTCCTTTAGTTGATATTTTCATTATTTCTCCACCTTTGAGTTGAACTGGGTAATTATCTGTAAACCTACTTAAATTATATGCTATTATTGCCAATAAGTCAAATAGCGAAGGCTGTACACGTGGAATAATAGGCAGGAGGCGGAAGTATTTATTGTCAGTGAGATAGATATAAAGAAAATGTACAGCTTTTATCCACCAATCCACAAAAGTTATGCACACTGTGGATAACTTTTGTGAAAAGCTGGGGATAAGTGGGAAATTATCGGGATAAATTTGGCAGGAAAAGTGAATAACTTGATTTTAAAAAAATCAATGATACATAGTACTTGCAAGTTATCATAAATAGTGCTATAATCACTAGCTAATACGTGAGAGGAGGAAATACTCTTGGAACATAAAAATATTTATCAACTTGTTCTCGCTGGCGTACTGTGCGCTATAGGTCTTGTTATTCCTATGGTTATGCCGAAGGTGATTATCGGGCCGATGTCCTTTACCTTGGGTGCGCATGTAGCAATTTTTTTGGCAATGTTTATTTCGCCTAAGGTGGCAGCAGCTGTCTGCTTAGGTACAACGATGGGCTTTTTTGTAACTACACCTCTGATTATTGCTGCGCGTGCGGCAACCCATCTTATTTTTGCTCTGGTTGGTGCTTATATCATTAAGCGTTATCCTGATATTATGGAAAGCTTGGTAGCTGGTATCAGTCTGAATCTGGGACTTGCTGTATTGCATGCTGTGGGTGAGGTGCTGGTGGTAGCGCCCTTTTTCTTCAGCGGCTATATGTTTACGCCGGAGCAGCTGTCCAATGGCTTTGTAATGAGCGTTATTGTGCTGGTCGGTGCAGGTACAGTTTTGCATTCTGTTATGGATTGCAGTATTTCCGTACTGCTGTGGAAATTTGTCAGAGCAGCAGTGCCTTCGATTAAGCTGATTCGCGGCTAAGATGAGATTTTAAAATTTAAAACTAAAAGCGTGCAGGTTTGCAGCTGACGAATGTCAGCATGTGCAAGCCTGCACGCTTATTTTTATGCTTTAGCTATTATTTTCTTGCTTTAGCAACCTTAGCGAAAGCAACTTCTGCTGCGTCGATAGTCTTTTGTAAATCTTCGGGACTATGAGCAACGGAAACAAAGTTTGTTTCGAACTGAGAAGGAGGCAGATAGATGCCCTGTTCCAGCATGGAGTGGAAGTAAATCTTGAAGGCTTCCAAATCGCTGGCTGCAGCGCTGTCAAAATCAGTTACCGGTTTATCGCTGAAGAAGACGGTAAACATGCTGCCGAGACGATGAATCTGTACAGGTACACCGGCCTTAGCTGCGGCCTTTTCCAAACCGCCGGTCAGAATAGCGCAAAGGCTTTCTGCACGGTTGCAGACATCGTTCTGCTCCATGTAGGTGAGTGCAGCAATACCTGCAGCCATAGCCAGCGGGTTACCGCTTAAGGTACCTGCCTGATACATCGGGCCTGCAGGAGAAACCATTTGCATGATTTCGCGTTTGCCGCCGTAAGCAGCAACAGGCAGACCGCCGCCGATTACCTTGCCGAGGCAGGTGATATCTGGGTCGATGTCATAAAGGGACTGGCTGCCGCCCTGAGCGCTGCGGAAGCCGCTCATAACCTCATCGCAGATGAGGAGAGCGCCATACTTTTTAGTGATGGCACGTACGCCTTCCAGGAAGCCTTCATGCGGAAGTACCAGGCCCATGTTGCCCGGAGTCGGTTCCATAATAACGCAGGCGATTTCTTCGCCGCGCTCAGCAAAAACCTTTTCCAGAGCGGGCAGGTCATTGAACGGTACGGTAATAGTGGTTGCCGCTACTGCTTTAGGTACGCCCGGGCTGTCGGGTACGCCGAAGGTAGCGCCGCCGCTGCCTGCTTTTACAAGCAGGCTGTCATGATGACCATGGTAGCAGCCGATGAATTTGATGATGCAATCACGGCCGGTGTAGGCACGTGCTAAGCGCAGAGCGCTCATGGTTGCTTCGGTACCGCTGTTGACCATGCGGACCATATCCATAGACGGAACGAGGCGGCAGACTAATTTTGCCAGCTCGGTTTCGGCAACTGTCGGAGCGCCGTAGGAGGTGCCCTTTTCAGCAGCAGCCTTGATAGCGTCGGTTACGCAGTCAGGTACATGGCCCATGAGCAGCGGACCATAGGACATAACGTAGTCGATGTATTCGTTGCCGTCGATGTCATAGATTTTGCTGCCCTTGCCGCCGGAGATGAACGGCGGTACACCGCCGACACTGCGGAAGGAGCGCACGGGGCTGTTAACGCCGCCGGGGATATATTGGCGTGCTTCTTCAAAAGCAGCCTGAGATTTTGTATGTTCCATTGTTATATCTCCTTATTTGCCTTGCAGCCATTTTGCTACGTCAAGCGCATGGTAGGTAATAATCATTTTAGCACCGGCACGCTTGAAGCCCAGCATGGTTTCCATAACGATACGTTTTTCGTCAATCCAGCCTTTTTCAGCTGCAGCCTTAACCATAGCATATTCGCCGCTGACATTATAAACACACAGCGGACGGTTAAAGGTTTCGTGTACACGTTGTACAATGTCGAGGAAGGCCAGCGCCGGTTTAACCATAACGATATCTGCGCCTTCTTCAATATCCAGAGCAACTTCGCGCAGAGCCTCGTCACTGTTGGCGGGGTCCATCTGGTAGCCTTTGCGGTCACCTGCGGATGGAGCAGAGTCTGCTGCAGCACGGAAGGGGCCATAGTATGCGGAAGCAAATTTTGCGGAATAAGCCATAATAGGAATATGGTTGAAGCCTGCAGCATCAAGTGCTTCGCGGATAGCTTTAACATAACCGTCCATCATGTTGGATGGAGCAATCATGTCAGCACCGGCCTGAGCGTGGGAAACAGCAACCTTAGCCAGCAGCGGCAGAGTTTCATCGTTGTTGACGGTGCAGCCGTTTTGCAGCACGCCGCAATGACCATGCTCGGTGTATTCGCACAGGCAGACGTCGGTAATGATAACCAGCTCAGGATATTTTTCCTTAATCAGCTTGCAGGCCTGCTGTACAGGCTCGTTCATATCCCAGCCGCTGCTGCCGACAGCGTCCTTGAAGGACGGTACGCCGAAGAGCAGGACAGCGGGAATACCAAGCTCTACAACCTCGTCAACGCATTCCATAACGCGGTCGATAGACCAATGGTAGTTGCCTGGCAGAGATTCAATTTCATGTTTAACGTTTTCACCGGGAACGACGAAAAGCGGATAGATTAAGTCCTTTACGGAAACCTCGGTTTCACGGATCATTGCACGCAGATTTTCAGTAGCGCGTGTGCGGCGCGGACGGTATACAGGAAAACCGGTAATACTCATCTTGATACACTTCCTTATTTATTATAAAAATTTGTGATAGCGGTCATGAGGCCGTCGATTGTATATTCAGCGGCATTGATAGCCGGAGTATAGCCATGCTTTTTCAGAGTATCAGCAGTTACGGGGCCGATAGCAGCCAGAGCAGCCTTGTTCAGCAGCTCCTTCTTGTCACCGAGAACCTCGAGCAGGTTAGTTACGGTGCTGCTGCTAGTGAAGGTTACGATGCTTGCTTCGCCGCTTTCAAGGGCTTCGATGAGCTCGTCCTTGGTTTCGCAGTCGGCAACGGTTTCGTAAGCAGTTACAACGTCAACGATAGCGCCGATTTTACGCAGGGATTCTGGCAATACTTCGCGTGCAACCTTAGCGCGTGCCAGCAGGATTTTGTCACCGGCGGTGATTTCGCCTGCCAGTGCTTCAGCCAGCTCTTCTGCTTTGTAAGCGGAAGGAATGAGGTCGGCGGTGAGGCCGTGCTCTGCCAGAGCCTTGGCGGTGGCGCTGCCAATAGCGGCAAGCTTAACGTTAGCCAGGGCGCGGGCATCCTTCTTAGCTGCTCCAAGACGCTCAAAGAAGTAGTCTACGCCGTTAGCGCTGGTGAAGACGAGCCATTTGTAGTCATTGATGCTGGCAATAGCGTTGTCCAGCGGAGTGTAATCTGCCGCCGGAACAATTTTGATTGCCGGAGCTTCGATAACTTTAGCGCCTTGTGCTTCCAGCTTTTTGGTGAGAGCGCTGGCTTGTGCACGTGCGCGGGTAACGATAACAGTTTTGCCGAAGAGCGGTTTGTTATCGAACCATTGCAGCTGCTCACGCAGGCGTACAACCTCGCCGACGAGGAAGATAGCAGGCGGTTTCATACCGGTTGCCTTAACGTCAGCGGCAGCTCTGCCCAAGGTGGTAATAAGAGTGCGCTGTTCAGGATGAGTGCCCCAACGGATAACGGCAGCCGGGCAGTCGGCACTGCGGCCGTTAGCGATGAGCTCGCGGCTGATTTTTTCAATGTTTTCTACGCCCATGAGGAAGACGAGGGTGTCAACAGAGGTTGCCAGGCCCTTCCAATGGATGGTGGATTCGCCTTTAGTAGGATCCTCGTGGCCGGTAATAACAGCGAAGGAGGTTGCTACATGGCGATGGGTAACAGGAATGCCTGCATATTCAGCAACGGCAATAGCACTGGTTACGCCGGGAACGAATTCAAACGGCAGGCCTGCTTCACGCAGTTCGATGGCTTCTTCGCCACCGCGACCGAATACAAAGGGGTCGCCACCCTTTAAACGTGCTACAACCTTGCCCTCAGCAGCCAGCTTTACCAGCAGCTTGTTGATATCGGGCTGGCGCATGGTGTGGTTAGCGCTGGCTTTGCCAACATAAACCATTTCTGCGTCCTTGCGGGCGAAGGCCAGAATACGCGGATCTGCCAGGCGGTCATAAACAACAGCGTCAGCAGTCTGCAGGCATTCCTTAGCCTTGAGTCCCAAAAGTCCCGGGTCGCCGGGGCCTGCACCGATTAAATATACTTTACCTTGTTTCGTCATGATGTCACTCTCCTTAAAGAATTGCGGCCAGAATTTCCTGACCACCGGCAGCCAGCATTTTTTTGCCCAGCTGTTGGCCGAGGCTGACAGCATCATCAGCTTTGCCGTTAATTGTATCACGCAGAATAGTGCTGCCGTCTAAAGCAGCAATGATTGCTTCAATGCGAATGTTTTCACCTTCAACGTCGGCATGTACACCGATAGGAACCTGACAGCCGCCTTCCAGTAAGCCTAAGAAGGCACGTTCAGCGTCGGTAGCCTGCTTGGTGTTCAGGTCGTTTAAGAAGCTCAGCATATCGCGTACGTCCTTATCCTCGGTACGTGCTTCGATTGCCAATGCGCCCTGGCCTACAGCCGGCAGGCAGACATCAGCAGGAATCAGGCTGGAGATGCGGTCGCCATGGCCCAGACGCTCCAGGCCTGCAGCTGCCAGAATAATAGCATCATACAGTCCTTCGTCCAGCTTACGCAGGCGGGTATCAACGTTGCCGCGCAGGTCACGGATTTCCAAATCCGGACGCTTAGCTAACAGCTGCGCCTTGCGGCGCAGGCTGCTGGTGCCGACTACAGCGCCGAGCGGCAGCTCTTCGAAGCTGCCGTATTTGTTGCTGACAAAAGCATCGCCGACGTTGGCACGCTCGGTAATTGCTGTCAGGCACAGGCCTTCCGGCAGAACGGTAGGCATATCCTTCAGGCTATGTACTGCCAAGTCAACAGTGCCGTCTAAAAGATCCTCTTCAATTTCTTTGGTAAACAAGCCCTTGCCGCCGATTTGCGCCAGGGGTACGTCTAAAATACGGTCGCCTTTGGTGACAATTTTTTTCAGTACAACCTCACATTCAGGATATTCCTTGCGCAGTAAGGCTGCAATATGATTACTTTGCCAAAGCGCTAAAAGACTTTGTCTAGTCCCAATCGTCAATTTTGCTTTCATCACCAAACTCCTCTCCGGTTTCGTTCAATAAAAATAAATCACACATCATTTTTTTATAGCGTTCTTCTTCAGAAGTACCTGCTACAGCATTCATAGCTTTCATAGGCTCGCGCAGAAATTTATGCTCCAGACGTTGAGTCATTAGGTCAATAATGCGCTTTTCATGGTCGGTAAGCTCCGGCATTTTAATGAAGGCCTTCTTCAAAACCTTCTGGCGCAGGAAATTCATTTTATCATGCAGCTGTACCATAACGGGGCGCATGGTGTAATAACGCAGGCGCTCCTTGAGGGCACCGATTTCTTCGCTGATAATCTGTTCAGCAACGTGAGCTTCCTTTTCACGGAAGTTTTTATTGGTATCAACAACGCCTTCCAGATCGTCAATGTTATAAATAGTTACGCCGGCAACATCGGCCAGTCTGGGGTCGACGTCACGCGGAACGGCAATATCAATCAGAATCAGCGGTCTGCCGTTGCGCTTGGGCAGCAGCGGTCCTAAATTTTCTACGGTAAGCACGTAATGCGGCGCACCGGTAGAGGTAATGATAATATCGGCATCAGCGGCATGCTCGAACATGGCACGGTAGGGAATAGCCGTGCCGTGGAATTTGCCTGCCAGATCCTGCGCTCTTTCGTAGTGACGGTTGCTGACGCAAATAGTCTGCGCACCCTTGTCCAACAGATGCTGTGCAGTAAGCTCACTCATATGACCGGCACCGACTACCAAAATCTGCGCCTTGCTCAAGTCGCCTAAAATTTTGATGGCCAGGTCAACAGCTGCACTGGAAACAGATACGCTGCTGTAGGCAATTTTTGTTTCGGTACGCACGCGCTTGCCGACGGCAATAGCCTTATTCATAATGGTATTGAGAATCGTATCTGTCATACCGTTATTGCGGGCAATCTGATAAGCATTTTTAATCTGGCTGAGAATCTGGCCTTCACCGACAATCAGGGAGTCCAGACTGGATGCTACGCGGAACAGATGCTTTACGCAGTTCGTACCGTTCAGATTATAAAAATATTCACTTTGATAATGTTCACCTGCCAAATGCTTGAGCAATGATTTGATAAAGGGGATTGCTTCATGCGGATTTTCAATCACCATGTACAGCTCGGTGCGGTTGCAGGTGGAAAGCAGCATGGCTTCGGGAATATTATCGTAATTGCGCAGACGGCGCAGAATACTTGCCACCCTGTCATTGGAAAAATTAAAACGTTCACGGATCTCAACGGGGGCGGTTCTGTGATTGAGTCCTAAAACTGTTAACTGCATCTAATACCTTCTCCTTTGCTTGAGCAGGCTTACCTGCTATAACTAAATTTAGTAAATCCTGTTTTAAAACACTGCGCCAGAATTGTGTCCGTTCCTCTGGCGTGCTGTCGATACTCTTTACTTCTTCTCTCTGCAGCAGCAGGAAGCTGTTGAAGTTAGCCAGCTCCGGTGTCAGGATATGCTCCAGCTGCTTTTTCAGCAAGCGTGTGAAGGCAGGCATACCGCCTGTTGCCAGCGCTATGGTAATATCACCTTCGCTGATAGCTGAGGGGACAGTGAAATTACTCAGCTCCGGTTCAGTAATATTGTTGATAAGGCAGGGAGCAGCGTCTGAAATCTGCCTGTTGACGACCTTATTATCTGTGGCGGCAATAACCACAAAGGCGTTCTGCAGATATTCAGGTTTGTAGTAATCCTTGATGAGCGTGCAGCCTTGCGCAGAGGCAAGCTCTTGCACATCGTCGCAGAAGATGGGAGCGACAACGGTTACATTGGCACCGGCATCCAAAAGCGTGGCAAGCTTACGGGCGGCAACAGTGCCGCCGCCGATAATTACACAGCGTTTGTCCGCTACACGCAGCATTGCAGGATAATGAAAATTAGTTTTATTAAGCATATAATTAACCACCTTTAGGAACGTGATAATGAGTGTCATTAAAGATGTTTCCTAACCTTTATATAATATCATATCTGAAGCAAATTATAAAGATATTAAAGGCTTTGTAAGTGCGAAAAACATAAGAAAATGCATAGAACATAGAAGAAGAGTGAAATAATTCAGGAAAAGATAAAAAAGAGGGACTTGAACGCACAAAAACTCCCGCCGCAATCTATTTGGATTGCCAGCGGGAGCCTTATTAAGTCTTATTAATTTTTATTGGTTAATTATTTGCCGAAGTATCTTTTCAGCAGGCCAGCGAAAGCTTTGCCATGGCGAGCTTCGTCACGAGCCATTTCATGAACGGTGTCATGGATAGCATCCAAGTTCAGAGCTTTAGCGCGTTTAGCCAGGTCGGTTTTACCAGCGGTTGCACCGTTTTCAGCTTCTACACGCATTTCCAGGTTCTTTTTGGTGGAGTCGGTTACAACTTCGCCCAGCAGTTCTGCAAATTTAGCAGCATGTTCAGCTTCTTCGAAAGCAGCTTTTTCCCAGTACAGGCCGATTTCCGGATAGCCTTCGCGGAAAGCTACGCGGCTCATAGCCAGGTACATACCAACTTCGGAGCATTCGCCGTTGAAGTTAGCACGCAGGTCAGCTTTGATATCTTCAGGAACGTCGGAAGCGATACCTACAACGTGTTCAGCAGCCCAGCCCATTTCAGCAGCCATTTCCTGGAATTTGGAAGCGGGAGCACCACATTGCGGGCATTTTGCCGGAGCAGCTTCGCCTTCATATACATAACCACATACTTGACATACAAATTTTTTCATATTATTTCCCTCCATGATTTTATATTGCATTGCTTAATTTTATTTTTTACTTGCACAACTTGTGTGCCCTTGACACTTATATAATAACACAAGCTGTAAGAGTTGTCAATAATAATTATCCGTTAGTTTTCATTTTAATTTAGTTAGCCGTAGCTGACAAATTAAAATTTGAGAGTTAAGCCCAGGTTAACACCTTTAGCCTTCATGTCGAGGTCTTCGCCGAAGGCATCATCAAATGTCTGATTATAGTAGGAAGCGTTTACTTCCAGATTGTTCAGGATAGGCTTGCTGATGCCGATTTCGTAGCCGCTGTTTCTGTTGCCGTAGCCTACATTACCCCAAACGGTGAAGAGTGCGGGAATATCATAGGCTGCCTGCAGGCCAACCTGGCCGGAGTTTTTGGTTTTGCCGCCAACATAACCGGAGGTATCAGCATTCAGATAACCTGCGTAAGCGGAAATACCCGGCAGCACCTTGTACATAAGGTTGAATTGCTGGGCGCGGGTTTTCGCTTCGTCAGCCTTGTAGTTGTTCCATTTGTAATTTAAGGCAGTATTTTGACCGAGACCAACAGTTGCGCCAAGATAGGTGCTGTTGGACTTGCTGAATTTGTAGTTGTCACCCTTGAGACTGGAAGGCAACGTAATGCCTGCATCAATAGCTACCTTGCCTGCATCATAATTTTTGAGCGGAGAAGCATAAGCGCTCAGGCTGCAGGTAGCAGCCAGGCAGATTGCAGCGCCGAAAGCTAATAAAGCATGTGTGGATTTCATCTTGTATCACTCCTTTTACAACATAATTTTGCTCTTAACTTAATTTTAGCATATAAAGATAGTTATGCAAGCAAAAAGCAGTGATGTGTTTATGACAAATCTGTTAAAAGTACTTGTAAATTCGCGCGGAAAAGAGGATAATTATAATGTATATCTATCTATAAACAAGGGGATTTTATGAGCGCAGATAATAAAGCTTCTAATAGCAAATTTTTAAAGGGAACCTTAATCCTTACAGCTTCCAGTATTGTGGTCAAGGTTATCGGTTCCTTAAACTGGATTATTTTGTCACGTGTATTGGGTGGCGAAGGCATTGGCCTGTATCAGATGGGCTTTCCCATCTATCTGATGGCAATTACTGTATCGAGTGCCGGTGTGCCGGTGGCTATTTCCATCATCACGTCTGAAAAGCTGGCGAATAAGGACTATCGCGGTGCAAAGCGAGTCTTTAATGTTTCGTTGCGAGTGCTGCTGTTAAGTGGCCTTTTGTTTTCGTCCTCGCTGTTTTTCGGTGCGGACTGGTTGATTAATAACCATATCATCCGTGACAGCCGTGCTTATTATTCTATTATTGCTTTGGCTCCGGCTGTTTTCTTTGTAACCTTTCTGGCAAGCTTCCGCGGTTACCTGCAGGGCTGGCAGATTATGACGCCGACGGCGGTCAGTGAGATTGTCGAGCAGCTGACGCGTGTTATTACCATGCTCATTTTTGCCGACCTCTTTATGCCGTACGGTCTGGCGTTCGCTGCAGGCGGTGCCAGCATGGGCGCCGGCGTAGGCGCGTTCTGTGCACTTTTGGTGCTGATGTGGTTCTATCGTCGCCTGAAGCAGCACCTGCAAAAGGAAATGGCGGAGCAGGATGACAGTGCGCCGGTAGAAAGCGCCGGACATATTATCAAGCGTCTGCTGAAGCTGGCGTTGCCTGTATCGCTGACCAGCCTGATGCTTCCGATTGGTGCCAACCTGGACCTTCTGATTGTACCGCAGCGCTTGGAAGCAGCCGGCTTTGATATTCATCATGCGACAGAGCTGTTCGGTTATCTGACCGGCATGGCAGTGCCACTGGTTAATCTGGCAACAATTTTTACTGCGGCAATGACCATCAGTCTGGTGCCGTCTATTTCCGAATCTCGTGCGTTGGGCAGCTTTGATGCAATTCGTGATAAAATCCGTATCGCCTTCCGTGTAGCGATGATTATCACTTTCCCCTGCTTTATGGGCTTGTATTGTCTGGCAGAAAAGGTTGCGGCGCTTGTGTACAACGCTCCCGGTGCGGCACCTGCGATTCAGACGATGAGTATCGGTATTCTGTTCTTAGGTATGCATCAGATCAGTACAGGTATTCTGCAAGGCCTGGGCCGCACAGCAATCCCTGTAATCAATATGATTATTGCCTGCATTGTAAAAATTGCTATGAGCTGGTATCTTACTGCTGTGCCGGAGCTGGGCATCCGTGGTGCTTCGATGGCGACGGTGGCAGATTTCGCCGTGGCAGCGATTATCAATATGGGCTTTATTTATAAGCTGACAGGCTATAGCTTCTCTGTTGGCAGCATTATCCGCCCTTGTTTTGCTTCTGGCGTGATGGGCGCTGCAATTTACGGCGTGCTGATGTTGACGGAAAGCATGGGTATGTGGTGCGTACTGTTTGCTATGGTGGCGGCTGTACCTGTCTACGCGCTGGCGTTGCTGGCCTGCGGTGGTCTGAATAAAGAGGATTTGGACAACGTGCCCTTTGTGGGACGTAGATTGTTGGCAGTAGGCCAACGCTTTGGTCTTTTCAAGTGAGGTAATAAAAATAATGGAGGAAAGGAATTGTGAGCTGCGCTTGCCTAATGGCAAGGTAGTAAGTTTTTCGTATGCTAAGCTCAAGGCTGGCGTTGCTGTTGCTGCCTTGGTGCTGGTTGGAGCGGTCGGCGGAGCCGGCTATTTATATCATCAGCTGGCAGATTATCGCAGCGAAGCAGCTGATTATGCTGCTTATAAGCAAAATAAGGCTGAGCAGCAGACAAAGCTGCAGAAGCTTTTGCAGGACAATGAAAAAATGCTGCGCGATATGGCAGAAATCTCTAATCTGGAGAAAAAGCTGCGTCGTGCTATTATCCGTGATGTAGACAGCAGTAAGCTGGGCGAGAGTACCAGTATGGTGGATTCGACAGCAGCCAAGGAAACGTCTGCCAGTACGTCTTATACAGGCAAGGGCGGTCCTGCTAAAATGGATATCAATGGTACTATGGCTGTGCTGACAGCCCAGAATGCGAATATCCAAAAAATGCTTGATGGCACAAAAAAATCTGTCAGTGAGCTTTTGAGTGAGGTTGAAGGTTCCGGTGGCGGTATGTCATCCTTCCCTGATAAATGGCCTACAGACGGCGGCACTATCAGCAGTAATTACGGTGTGCGCACCGGTCCGATTGAGGGCGGTTATGATTGGCATCCTGGTCTGGATATAGCGGTTGATTTTGGCACGCCGATTTATGCGACTGCTGCCGGTACGATTGAGCAGGCAGGCTGGAATGGCGGCTACGGACGCTATGTGCGTATCAATCATGGCAATGGCTATGAAACAGCCTATGGACATATGAGCGGCATTGCTGTTGCTGCAGGACAGAAGGTCATTAAAGGCGAAATCATCGGCTTTGTCGGCAGTACAGGCTATAGCACCGGTCCCCATGTACATTACGAGGTGCTGGCAGATGGGCAGAATATTGATCCGTTCTATGTGCTGAAAAACAGGTAAAGGCTGGCAATTGCTGCTATCTGCGGCAGATAGCTGAGCAGTAAAATTAAAAATAGATTTTTGTGAGCTACTATGACAGGATTGTTGTAGTGGTTTTTTGTAGGCGTTGGTTGAAACTATGGTTGCAGCAGATTGTAAAAAATACGTAAAACATGCTTCTATGCGCTATTATTGCTTTACAGCAGCAAATGCAGGTGTTATTATTATCTTAATATTATAAATAATTACAGGCGAGGAGGTCCGCATTATGTCTATCAGAGAAATTTCCTTCCCTTCTGCCAACGGCAGAGATACCATCAAGGCCTGGTCCTACAGTCCTTTAGGTCAACCGAAAGCTATTGTACAGCTGATTCACGGCTATGGTGAGCATTCACGCCGCTATCTGCATATGATTAGCAAATTTAACGAAGCAGGCTTTGTAGTGTTTGCTGATGACCATCTCGGTCACGGTAAAACCGGCTATGACGGAGGCACCTTGGGTGACCCGCATTCCGGTGGCTATATGACTTACCTGAAGGATGAAAAGGCTTTGCATGATATTGCTAAAGAGGCTTATCCTGAGCTGCCGTATTTCGTTTTCGGCCATAGCTGGGGTTCTATGCTGGCGCGTGCTTATGCGTCAATCTACGGTGAGGATATCAAAGGTATGATGCTGTGCGGTGTCTGCTCGCAGTGGCAGGGCTGTGAGGATGCCTATGTTAATGCGGAATTCAAGGCTGCCTATGAGGCAGATCCGTATCAACCCTGCGGGGTCTGGTTTGAGCGTGTTTTCTGCGGGATGACGGACAGAGTGGAAAATCCCAACGGTCCGGCAGACTGGATTGCAACAGATCCACGCATTGTTGAGGACCATGCAGGCGATATGTTCAATACCTTTGATACTACGCTGGAGCTGTGCTATGATTTCGTGCAGCTGTATCATTATATTGAAAATGATGAGTGGGCTGCCAAGGTGCCGCAAAATATTCCCAGCTATCTGATTGCCGGTGATCAGGATCCTTGCGGTAATTACGGCGAGGGCTTGTATCATGTAGCAAATCTGCTGGCAAAAACCGGACATAAGGTTTCTGTAAAGCCATATCCGGGCTTCCGTCATGAGATTCACAATGAGCTGTGCTTGCGCGATGAAGTAGAAGCTGGTCTGATTAAATTTATGGATGATTGCTTGGCGTAAATTAGTTATAAAGTAAAAGAGACTGCCTTGCGGCAGTCTCTTTTACTTTATAAGCTCCCAGATATCGCTCACGTTTTCAGCCAGCAGCTTGGCACCGTGCGCTTCTAAAAAGGCGCGGCCTCTGAAGCCCCAGCAGGCGCCGATGCAGGCTACGCCTGCATTGCTTGCTGTGGCAATGTCGGTATCCGAATCACCGATATAGATAGTGCTTGCAGGCTTAGCGTTTAATTGCTGCATGATTGCCAGCAGCATATCCGGCGCAGGCTTTTTGGCGATGCCGGCGCGCTCGCCGCAGGCAGCGTCGAGCTGGCCGTCAAAATATTGCTTAGCCAGCGCCTGTACGCCGTAATTCGCTTTGTTGGAAACAATGGCGGTGCGGCAGCCTGCAGCGCGCAGCTGCTGCAAAAGCTGCGGCACGCCGTCATAGGGGCGGGTGCTGTCGGCGCAGTGCTGCTTATAGTATCTGTTGAAGCTGGCAAAGACCTCCTCCTGCAGCTCTGCAGGTGTGTCAGCCGGTACTGCACGCTCAATCAGCTTGCGGATGCCATTGCCGACAAACAGGCGCACCTCGTCTGTGGTGCGCTTTGGCAGCTTGTGCTCTGCTAAAGCATAGTTGGTAGCGGCAGCTAAATCTGCCAATGTGTTGAGTAAGGTACCGTCAAGATCGAAAATAATTGTTGTATATTTCATGGTTTAACTCCCTATAATATCTTTAAATTGGCTTTTTATCACAGTTTGTGGGTAAACAAAAAATGCAACAGCTTATAAAAACATAGCCATATACAATGGCAATACTATTTTTTTGTCATTAACGCCAACATTCCCGGAAATAAGCTTATAGCCATAAGGAATCTGTGTCTGCTCTAAGATTCTATTCAACGATACGGTAGACCCCCTATTAGCCTTCACTTCCACAGGAATAATCTGCGCCTCCTTAGTAATAAGAAACTCTATTTCTGTTTCACCATTTTGAGATCGGAAATAGTTTAGCTTATGTCCTCCCTTTACCAACATATCAGCAATGAGATTTTCATAAATACCTCCCTTAGCCGCTCCGGTAAGCGTATCATCAATAATAGCCTTTTTCATATCATACCCATACATAGATATGAGCAGGCCAATATCTGCTAAATACAACTTATACATATCCTCTTTTTCATAAGCAGCTAAAGGAAAAGCAGGCGTACTAACGTTATAACACAAATAAACAAGATTTGCATCCCGTAGCCACTCAATGCTGTTTTCGAATTTACGAGCCGTTCCCTTTTTCTCTACAACAGAGAACTGAAATTTTTTATTTTCTTTAGCCAACTGCTTAGGAATAGAAAAATAGCAATTTTTTACCTTAGGCTTCTCTGTATTGCTGGCATATTTAGAAACGTCCTCCTGATAACTGGCAAGTATTTTCTCCTGTTCTTGCTGTACAAGGCCAAAATGCTGCGTTTCGACAAACTTATTAACTACAGCAGGCATACCGCCTACCGCCATGTACTCACGCAACAGCTTTAACATCTGCTCATGTACAGCAGGCGGTACTGCTTCTTTCAGCAAAAAATAATCTTGCAAAATCGCTATTTTCTCATCAGTGTAACCCAAGGCCCATAAATATTCCTCAAAGTCCAGAGCATACATTGTAATCTGCTTCTCATAGCCAACAGGAATAGAGTCGACCTCTTTATAGCTGATACCTAAAAGTGAACCAGAAGCAATAACATCATAACGATTATCCAGCGCTAAAAATTTCAATGCCGTTCTTGCCTCAGGACATGCTTGGATTTCATCTAAAAAAATCAATGTTTCATGCTCAAGAAAGCGGCTTTCAGGAAGCAGCAAAGAAATTCTTTTATATATCTCATCTGCTGACAAATCACCCAAAAATATTTCTTTGAACTTTGGCATCTCGATAAAATTTATATAAATATAACTACGATAATGCTTCCGTCCAAAATAATCTATGATATAAGTTTTACCTATTTGGCGTGCACCTTTGACTAATAAACATTCTTGCTGTTTATTTTCTTTCCACTGTACAAGTGCATCCAAAAACTTCCGCTTAAGCATTTTCATCCTCCTCAAAGCATAAGTTTATGCTTTTATTATAACAGTATTATTACATACCTTCAACAAAAATGCAGATTTTCATGGTATTTCAGAGAGAAAAATGCAGATTTTCAGGATGTTTTTCTGTAGAAAATGCATATTTTTCTAGATTTGCCGTAATTAGCTATCAGCAAGCAGCACATAGGTCAGAAGTAATCTAAAGATTTTTTTGTCAATCATTTTTCATGTCTGTCAACATCCTTTTGAGCTTCAGATTTTCTTCCTTGTCTATTGTAGCACAAAAAAGGCAAATGCTTTATAATATTATTATATTTAAGTTTGGAGGATAAGGCATGACTTATGATTACGCTCGCTTAGCGAAAATTAAATGTTTTCTTTTTGATATGGACGGAACAATTAATTTGGGCAACGAACTGATTCCTGGTATGGAAGGCTTTTTTGATAAATTAAAGGCAGCAGGCAAGGAATATTATCTGCTGACGAATAATTCTTCCCGCAGCCACGAGCATTATGTGCAGAAAATGAATGGACTGGGCGTGCCGGTTACGCGTGAGAATATCCTGATTTCATCAGACGCACTGACCAACTGGATGCAGAAGAACAAACCCGGTGCGAAGCTGTTTGTGCTGGGAACGCCGCAGCTGTTGGCAACGATTGAGGAAGCAGGCTTTACGCTGACGAATACGCTGGAGGAGGGCGCCGATTATGTAGTTGTCGGCTTTGACCAGACACTTACCTATGACCGCCTTACTACCGCCTGCCGCCTGATTGACAAGGGTGTGCCGTATGTTGCAACGCATCCTGATGTACGCTGTCCGATTGAAGGCGGCGAGTTCATTCCTGATACCGGTGCAATGCTGGAGCTGATTAAAACTGCTACCGGCAAAAAGCCGCAGCTGATTTTCGGTAAGCCTTATAAGTATATGGTAGATGTGGTTTTGGATAAAACCGGTTATAAAAAAGAGGAAATTGCTATGGTGGGTGACCGCCTGGCGACAGATATTGCCTTTGGCCTGAACAACGATATTCTTTCTGTGATGGTGCTGACCGGTGAGGCAACCATGGAAGATGTGGAAAATGGTTCTATTAAGCCGGATATTATTTTACAGCATGCTAAGGAAATTTTGCAATATCTTGGTTAATAACGTATAAATACTTTGCTTTGATAACGAAAGGAGTATTGCTATGGCTGTTTTGGAGCAGACTGCTGTATTGACTGATGCTATTCGTCCTGTGCCTGCCAGTGAGCTGGAGGCGCGTATGGAGAAGTTTCGCCACCTGATGGATGAAATGCATCCCGGTTGGGAGATGGCTGCAGTCAATCATAAGATTGCAATGTATTATTTTACGGGTACGATGCAGGAGGGCGTGCTGCTGATTCGTCCGCAGGATGCAATTTTCTGGGTGCGCCGTAATTATGAGCGCGCAGTGAATGAATCGCATTTCAGCGATATCCGTCCGATGCACAGCTTTCGTGAGGCTGCTGCCTATTATGGCAGTGCGCCACGCATTATGTATGTAGAAACGAAGAAGGCTACCCTTGATTGGGAGCGCATGCTGCATAAGTATTTTGCTTTTGAAGAGGTTGGCTCCTTTGACGCAGTGCTGCAGGAGCTGCGTCTGCGCAAGAGTGCTTATGAGCTGAAGCAGATGGAACACTCCGGCGCTATTCACGAAACAGTGCTGGACGTTGTTGCTCCGAAGCTGATTCATGCAGGCATCAGTGAAGCGCAGCTGGCCATTGAGCTTTATAGCGAGATGGTGCAGCGCGGTTCACACGGAACGGCGCGCTTTAACCAGTCCTTGGGCGAGGAGGTTGTCGGTTTGGCTTCTTTTGGCAAGAGCGGTTTAGTACGCACCGGCTTTGACGGCCCCGGCGGTACCGGTGGCACCTGTATAGCGGTGCAATCCATAGGCAATGCTTTCCGCAAGCTGCAGTCCGGTCGATTGGTTTATCTTGATGTTCCCTGCGGCTTTGATGGTTATCATACGGATAAGACTGTTGTATATTATTTCGGCAGTCTGCAAAAGGATGAGCAATGTGCAAGGCTTTTGGCGGCACAGGAGCGTTGCCTGGAGCTGGAGCAAGAGGTAGTGTCCATGATGGTTCCTGGTGAGCCGATTGAAAACCTGTATTTGCGCACTATGGAAAAGTTTGATAATGTCTACGGTGATGCGTTTATGAACGGCGGTAAATTCTTGGGTCACAGCATTGGTCTGGTGATGGATGAAGCGCCGGCTATAGCCAAAGGCTTTAAGCAGCCGCTGGAGCCCGGCATGACCTTTGCCGTAGAGCCTAAAATTGCTTTGCCGGGCTTAGGCCTGGTAGGCACGGAAAATACCTATGTGGTTACGGAAAAGGGCGCACGTTCGCTGACCGGTCGCTCACACGCACTGCGTGAAATTGAATAGTATTACGTTAAAACAAAAATGCTGCGGGCATAAGCCAGCAGCATTTTTTGTAAGTTTCTTATTCAGCTAATTCCTTGGCGCATTCTACGAATTTTACTTCGGCAGCAGCCATTTCCTGCATAGCGCTTGCGATGGTTTCGGGAGCAATGCCGCGGCAGGCAGCCTTGTTCAGGATAACATCGAAGCCAGCAGCCTTCAGCTGCAGTACAGTGTTTTTTACACAATAATCGGTTGCCAGACCGCCGCAGATAACGGTGGTAATACCATGGCAGCGCAGATATTCGATGGCACCGGTGGAAAGAGTGTCCTTCAGGTCATGGTAGCAGGCGCCGTAGGGATGCTTATCTGCTTCAATGCCCTTGAACACCTGATAATCATAAGCCGCTTCATCGAGGCCGTCGATGAAGTCAAAGCCTTTGGTGCCGATAATAGCGTGTGCCGGCCAACGGATATCAAGATCGGGATAGCCGCTGATGGGAGTGAGCGGAGCGTGCTCAGCGTCGCTGATCCAGAGCGCGCAACGGCTGTGCGCGTCGCGGGAAGCGAGGCGCAGGCTGGCGAATTGCGCCTGGGCGTTCAGCTCGGGAGCGATGGTGTCGCCTTCGGAAACCGGCAGCTCGTCGGGGCAGACCGGGGTGAAGGTGTTTTGTGCGTCAATATCAAAGGAGGCAATGTATTTTTTTTCCGGTAATTGCATAGTGAACCCTGCTTTCTGTTTTAATTTAGACTTATTGTAGTATACCGCAGTGATTTTAGCAATAGGGAAAATACTTTTGCTACCAGCATTGCAAGTGGTAACGATATTAATATAAAAGGTGGCAACGTAGCCAGTGAAGCAGGAAAAGCCGACCTTGCTGCCGAAAATAATACAAATATCGCTATTGTAGAGTAGGTGGCAAAATGAAAGGATTATTAAACATATATATAGAAAAAAACACAGGTGAAATATCTATTTTGATATATCACGTTACTACTATTGGGTTTAGCAGAAGCATAGGAAAAATTATCGATAATATCAGCAATGAATCTTTAAAGGAGACAGTAATTAAATGCATAAAATTCAGTTTAGCTGAATATAAAAGTGAAGATAAAGAAAATCTTGATCCATTTAAACTCACAAAATACAAAACATGGAATCGTTTTTTTAATATGCACTATATTGTTGAGGTGACTTATATAGAAGAAAACCAAGAATATTATATAAAAATGCTTCAAAGGAAAAAAGCTACCAAGTCTTTCGGAAGTGCAGTAAGTGGTTTTGAATTTAAAATAAAGAGGGAAGACTTTGATTCTCAATTTGATAGTATAATTAAAAAAATAATGGATAATCTTGAGGAATATCAAAGCTAAATTTGTTGGAATTAGTGGCAATGTTAGCAAGGATAATGTTGATAGCAAATATGAAAGCGTTACAGACCAAAGCGGTATTTACGCAGGTAAAGGTGGCTTTGGCATTGGAAAAAATACTGATTTAGAAGGCGAGGTAATTTCCAGCACAATATGAAGAAAATAGTATAGGTACATTAATGCCTTATCAAAGAAATATCTCTTGAAAATCATACTGTTACTTTAAAGAGAGAAGATGTCTTTGGCAATACTACTAATATAAGTAACAATCAACTTTGAACAAGAAAAATTGAAAGATACATTAGATTATGCAGGTCTATTATTTTATATAAAAACAGCAGGTGGTATCTTAAACAAATGAGAAGAGTAATAATATATTTTCTGTTTATAATGATTCTTGGGTTTTATTACAATGATATGATTAATATTCCATTGTGGCAGCGATATTTTCCTATAGCTAACATGATCTGATTGATAACGATAGCCAAAAATATAATGTTATTAAAGATAATTTAGGAAATAATTTTTATAATAAATTAGATATAACAGCTAAAGTAATTAGTATATATGGCGATGCTAGTTCCTTCGCTATTGCAATTAAGAAAGGGAGAGTTGATAATATAAATTGGGATAAAGTAATTACAGATGATTTTGAAAGAATAAGAGTAAAAGAGATGTTAAATGATATAGGAATTTTAATGGATGTAAAAACCATAGAGGAGTTAAAACAAAATCATGAAACAGATAACTAGTCGCTACATAAAGAACTACATGATATTCTATTCTATATTCTATCTTATATATATAATCTTACCGAATAAAGAGTGTGGTATAAATGAAGAGGCGTGGAAAGCATATTTTCCAATAAAGTTATTGCTTATATTTATGGCATTTTTATGGACTAAAATTTTTAATGATGCTAAAAAAATGATGTATTATAGAGATAAAGATAAAATCAAGTTTGAACATTTAGGAAAAAAGTTTGTTTATCAAAACACCTTGATTTTTATGTTGATTGCAGTTTTTTTTGTATTTATAGCACCATATATATTACTCTTAATACGTGATGTATATGGAGTAAACTTAAGTTTTTTGGTTACAAACTAAAAGTACTATTCCGCTCCCAATAGGGTATCCTTAATGTTGATATGAAGACTGCAAAAGCGGCTATAATTTGTCTTTGTCTTTGTCAAAAGCTGTTGTTGGCATTTTTGCTTACTCCATCATTCTTAAAAAAATTTCAGAAATAGTTCTATCGCAGGTGAGAGCTTGTGATTGGTGAACGTACAACTTCCTGTGGTTTGAATGTAAGCGTAGTATAGTTTCGAAACAAGGTCGCTAGTCAGTAGCAAAGGCTTTACATATTGAGGGGAGTTTCTGTTGGCGGAAAGTTAGAAGCATTTGACGGTGTTTATTATGGTATTACACCTGATAATTATAAAATATTAATGATTGGGGTTGGATTTTCAGTAGGTGCAATTGTTGATTATTCGATTACATGGTGATGTAAAGGAGTTCGGTTATGGTAATACATAAGTCGATAGTATATATTTTGCTAACAGAGGTAATTGTATTTTGTTTATGCATTTTTTCCCCAAATACTAGAAATTTGGTAGAGGAGGATTACGCTATTTCACATATGGATATTGCTCTTGAAAAGGTTTTAAGGTTAGACTTACCTAAAAGTGATATAAGTAATTTCTACATTTCTTTTAATCCTGGTAAGAGTAGTGGTAGAGTGGCAGTGATTAATATGAGCTTTAATTCTAATATGGGATTTGAGGAGCTTTCGGAAGCAATTTTTAATAAGCACGACGGATATAAATTGAGCAAGCGAAATGGAGATACCTCAAGAGTATATATAGATAACAGATTAGAGTATAGAATACAATACATAAAAGATATTCATAAGTACAATATAATGGTAACGCTTCTGTAAACATGGGGGATAATATGAAGAAACAGTTTATTGTAACAGCAGTTTTAAGTTTGTTTTGTGCTGCAGTATTGGTATATTCAAATGCTTTGTTAAAATACAGCAATGATGTAATAAACAAAGAAAGAGCTATGTATTTGCAATTGATTCATTTGAGTGTGCCGACTGAAGCAAAGGTAGTTAAGCTCGAAACGCAAAGATATATTTTAGGAGATTGTACTTTAAACTGTGTTTTGAGTTGCAAAAATATAGATATATCTGAACAGTTAAAGGAAAGTATCAATAAAAATGGTTGGATAATAATAGAGTCAAATGCAAAGAAAACAATATGTAAAAAAGGTAAGGTTTTATTGATTTTTGATGATAGTAGAGATGTATATTCTTTATTGTTTGTTGATTGTCGTGATCAGATAGTATCTTTTTTATATGGTTTACCTTTAAGTAGGTAAGGTTATAAAGCTAGTGAAGCAGAAAAAGCAGACCTGATTGCCGAAAATAATACAAATATCGCTATTGTAGAGTAGGTGGCAAAATGAAAGGATTATTAAACATATATATAGAAAAAAACACAGGTGAAATATCTATTTTGACATTGCATGTTACAAGTATTGGATTTAGTAGGAGCATGGGTAGTATTATTGAAAATGTTGATATTAAATCATTGAAAGAAAGAGTATTTAGATGCCTAATGCTTAGCTTAGAAAATTACAAATATGATAAAGAAGAATTTGTTGATCCATTTAAAAAAACAAAATATAAAATATGGAATCATTTTTTTAATATGCACTATCTTATTGAGGTCATTTATAGAGAAGAATTGAAAGAATATGAAATTGCAATGCCTGAACGTGACAGAATAACTAAATCATTCGGTAATACTGTAAGTGGTTTTGAATTTAAAATAAAGAGGGAAGACTTTGATTCTCAATTTGATGGTATAATTAAAAAAATAATGGATAATCTTGAGGAATATCAAAGCTGATTTTGCTGGAATTAGTGGCAATGTAAGCAAGGATAATGTTGATAGTAAATATGAAAGCGTTACAGACCAAAGCGGTATTTACGCAGGCAAAGATGGCTTTAAGATTAATGTAGGTGAAAACACTGACCTTAAAGGCGGTATTATTTCAAGATATTACAACAGAAGAGAAGGAAAAAGCTAAAGAGTTAGTTGATTTTAAGTATGTTGTTATTTCAGCACTGAAAAATAGAGAGTGGTAAAATAAAGATAAATTTAAATTGCGAGAATAAAGTTGCAACTGATTCAATAGAACGTAGTAAAGCAGAAGTATTATTAGATCCTTTAGTATTAGGCATGGATATAAAGAATTTATATGACTTAGTTGAAAAGGACAATTGATCATGCGGAAAATAAAAATTTTATTATTTTATTATTTAGTCTTATACTTCGTATATGTTGTAATGTGCGATGTTCCAGTTAGTGTTCCATTATGGAAATAGTATTTCCCAATAAAATTAATATTGTTAATGTTAGCTTACGTTTGGATGAATATCCATGTGGAATTTAAAAAGATGTTAGAACAAAAATACATAATAAGCAAAGATCAATTAGAATTAATGAAACGTAGATTTATATTTAGCAATACTATAAGATTTATATTATTTACTATTTTGGGTGTATTTGTTTTTCCGTGGATTGTTTCAGTGATTAAGCTAAAATATAAAGTGGATTTATTCTTTATATTATTGAATTGAGATTTTATATCCGCGTCATATTTGATGGTTACGATATTTTAGCAACTACTGATAAAGAGATGGGGTTAAAATAATGGGATGTTATATTTTAGCAACAATGGTAGCTTTTTTTACGATAGGAATTATAAATGTCTACTGTAAAAATTTGGATTTCAAATCAATAAGTGATAAAAAGTATTTTATTTCGCTTAATGCTGGAGCTTTTATGATAGTTATCTTTATGATAGGATGTATTTTAGATATTTTTGATATTAGCGACTTTATAAGGTATTTTTTTCCTTTGTGGGGGCTTGGGTTATCATTAATGCTATATGGAATAAAAAGAAGAGCGATGATAAAAATATTTATGGGAAAAGCTGAGGAAGAAGATTATAAAGTATATAATGTAATTAAAGAAAAAATTATATACATATATATTGCAACTTTACTTTTACTATTATTATATGCTTTTGGTATAACAAATGATATATTATTGTAGCGTTGTTTCTTAGTATTATTATGATGCAGTGCGCAAGTTTGACAGGCAGATTTTGACTGCGCAGATCGATAAAGAGACTGCTGATGCGAATATCATTGCCAGTGGTAACATCGACATTGATCTGGACAAAGACCTGACCAACCATTACAGCAAAATAAAGGCAGGCAAAAATTCTTACTGTCTGTGTCACTCTTTCACAAAGAATTCATTTGTAAAAAAGGCAATTTTAGTTTACACTATAGCTAGAATTCTTGGCTAATATAGTGAATAATGATAATTGTAAAGTGAGCAGACTGATGGCAACCTATATTATTGGTGGTTTGTTAGTGGTACTGGTGATTTTGGCGGTGCGCAGTTATTTTGGCAAAAAGTATCGTGGCGGCTGTAACGGCTGTTCCGGCTGTCCGCATGCTAAAAACTGTACCTCGATAAAAAAATAAAATATTGACAAAATCCCCTGTTGGTTATATGCTAATACTAGAGTTTTGTAAAATATAATGTATGCTAAACAAAATTCCAGGGTAAGTTTGATGCCGCAGCAACGATGCTTTGCCTGCGGCTTATTTTATGGACGATAAGCTTAGGAGGATGCCATTGTGCATATTCAACGTGGTGCGTGGGCAGAAATAAATTTAGATGCAATTGCACATAACGTGCAGATGGCTAAGGCCAATCTGAAGCCGACAACCAAATTATGTGCTGTCGTCAAGGCAGATGCCTATGGTCATGGCGCTGTGCGCGTAGCGCAGGAGGCAGCGCGTAATGGTGCAGACTTTTTTGCGGTAGCTCTCCTGCAGGAGGGCGTGAAGCTGCGCGAGGCCGGTATTGAAAAACCGATTCTGGTGCTTGGCTCAATGCTGCCGGAGGTTGCGGAAATCTGTGTGCGCTATGATATCAGCCATGCAGTATTTGATGAAGAACGCTTATATGCTTTGAATGCGGCGGCTTTGAAGCTGCATACGAAGGCTAAAATACATATTAAGATTGATACAGGTATGCATCGTATCGGTGTGCATGTGCGTGATGCCGGCAGGTTTGCCAAGCTGGCAGCGTCCTTGCCCGGTATCTATATCGAGGGCGTATTCAGTCACTTTGCGACTGCTGACGCCGATGATAAGCAGTATGCTGCCTATCAATTTGAACGCTTTCAGGAGGCGCTGCGCCTGATTGAAGCGGAGGGAGTGCATATCCCTATCCGTCATATCGCCAACAGTGCTGCGCTGACGGAGCTGCAGGAATATCAGCTGGATATGGTGCGTCAGGGAATCACCCTGTATGGCCTGCACCCGGCGCATATGATTGACTGCTACAAGGATTTTGAGCCTGTTATGACTGTGAAGACGCAGGTTGCTTTTGTGAAAACACTGCCACCCGGTGAAACCATCGGCTATGGCAGAACCTATACATTGACGAGACCTAGTGTTATTGCTACTGTGCCTATCGGTTATGCTGACGGCGTGAGCCGCCGCTTGTCTAACCGCGGGTATATGCTGGTCAACGGCAAAAAGGCGCCGATTATCGGACGCGTATGCATGGACCAGACGATGCTGGACGTGACGGATATTCCGGACGTCAAGCTGGGCAGTGAGGTCATCGTGTTTGGCGGTCGTGAGCTGCCAATGGAGCTGGTTGCGGAATGGGCAGATACTATCTGCTATGAAATTATCTGCGACGTGAGCCCGCGTGTGCCGCGCGAGTATGTACGCGGCAACTAAAAAAGAAGCATTGGCGTGAGCCGCTGCTTCTTAACTAAATACGCTTTCCCTTATTTTATGGCTGCTGGACGCATTTGCGAAAGGCAGTCCTTTTTTTGTGGGTGGAAGAGCTGTAGCATATAAATATTTTCTGAAGAGGATTTATGATGCTTGACGTTGTATAATAATAGTGTAAGGCATGGTAATAAGTTAGAGATAGATGCTTATATGCTAAGGTTTGAGGTGCTGAGATGGAATTAAAAAAACTGGTTTGCGAAAACTGCGGCAGCAGTGATTTTAGTTATCAGGACAATATATACACCTGCAGACATTGCGGAACAAAATATGTTCTTGCAAATGATGGAAACTATATTATCTATAACTATAATATTAATTTCGATGATTCGATGTATTATACAAATGATTATGAAGAAGAGCCTCCTCAGGCCAAAGGAGGGTGCTTAAGAAATCTGCTGTTTGTTTTTGTTGGCTTTATTATGTTATTTAGCAGTTGTATGTTTTTGGCAAACAAGGTAGATGTTTCGTCATCTGTTGTGCCTCCAAAAAATGAAGTAAAGGAATTAATTACTAAAGCCAATCATCCTAAACTATTTTCTTCCAGAGCTGATGTGAAAAGATTTTACGAGGGACAGGGACGGATTGTTAAGCTAGATTCTTCAAAATACGATGATAAGACTGTTCTTTGTTTTGAAACAGTGCCTGAGAATATATTTACAGATTCTCAAGATGACGATGCTAAAGTAAGGGATATTCAAATTTATCTTTCTAATGCGCAGGAAACAAATAATATTAAGATTGATGAAGCAGTAGATATAGCGGAAACATTTATCCCTTGGGAAATCATGGACGAGTATTATGAGCTTGCTGAAACCAAGTGTGCAGATTATTTGAGTGCTGCAAATAATAAAAGGTATTATGATATCAGATATCATTTAAAAGAAAAATATCAATCTAAGTATATGGTACATGGCTATCCGGGAAGTATAACGATAAGATTTGAAGCAGATACAAACAACCGAGTAAAGAATATACGCATTGCGATACTGCTGAATCAGTTAGGCGGACGATTGGACAATAACTATAAATTTACGGAATGGAAACCTGCAAATTGGCATCAATCACCTAAGGAAGCACCGTATTTAGAAAAAAGCTGGGAGTTATTGTCGGCTTCTGAACATCCGCGGCTTTTAGACAATTATGATGATATGCTGACCTTTGGCAAGAAGTTCATTGAGGAAGCTGTTTATTTTAATAAGACGAGTACAAATGAAAAATATGGTATAAATGGCAAAAAATGTTTGCTGTCTATAGAAAGCATGAGTCGTGCAGATAAAAGTAATTATGTCTTTGTCATTTTCCTGGATTTAGCTAAGTTGCGAGATGAAAAACAGGTATCTTTAGCTGAAGCTATAGCTTTAACGAAAACATTTCTGCCTTATGATATTATGCATGAATATTATAAGCTGAATTTTGCACGTAAAAAAGTTCCTACCGCCAAAAATCTTGATGGAAAAATTTCTTATGAAGTTGTTTACGATAGGATTGTTTCTTCGGAGAATCGTGCTAAAGCAAGGCAATTGGAATTACCGGCAAATATTCGTATAACAATGCAGGCGGAAGAGTCTGGAAATGTTTTGGGAATCTGGATTAACGGTTATAAGTATATTCCTAGAAATACATCAATCTATGAGAATGCAACCAATGAATATGGTCAAAGAATACAGATAAGGCATGAAGGAAGGGAATTAGGACCATATGAAGAAAGCGATGACTGGAATACAGTAATGCCTTGGCAAAATCCATTTTAACCCAACCTAAAAAGGCTACTGCGTAAGCAATTTTACGCAATAGCCTTTTTTTACATGGTTATTTTTCAGCAAAAGGTATCTTTATAGCGCTGTTGGCACTGCTTGATGATTTCCTTTGCCTTGTCTACATCATGTGCCTCTTCAAGAGCGGTGCTTTTGCCCTCGAGCGATTTATACACGCTGAAGAAGTGAATCATTTCATCGCTGATATGCTGCGGCAGCTCGCTGATGGATTTGTAGGAATTATACATCGGGTCACCGAAAGGAATCGCAATGATCTTTTCGTCCATATCACCGCTGTCCTCCATGATGATAACGCCGATGGGGTAGCAGCGCATCAAGGTCATCGGTACAACGTTTTCGGAGCATAAAACCAATACATCCAACGGGTCATTATCTGCTGCGTAGGTACGGGGAATAAAGCCGTAGTTGGCAGGATAGTGAGTTGCGGTGTACAGGATGCGGTCCATTTTGAGCAGACCTGTTTCCTTGTCCAGCTCGTACTTAACCTTGCAGCCTTTGGGGATTTCGATAACTGCAATAAAATCGTCAGGAGAGATACGTTTGGGATCAATGTCATGCCAGATATTCATAGTCATTTCGTTTTTGCCTCCTCTTGTGCTTTGGGACAGAAATAAATATGTTGCTCACAAATTCCTCTCTTAATCATAGATGTTATGGAGGCCGATGTCAACTTTTGCAGGGTGATTTTGCATAACTTTTACCAAACGTTATTACAATCTCATATACGCGCTCATTACGCACGCTCCGCGTGCTCCATTCGCTTTGAGTTCGGCGTGCTGCGCAGCATCTAAGCCTATGCCGCCAATGGCGTAAACCGGCAAGCTTACAGCGCTGCAGACAGCCTGCAGAAAGCCAAGGCCGCGCGGCGCAAGGCCTGCCTTGCACTGTGTAGTGTAGATGTGTCCGGCGATGAGCACAGTAGCACCAAGCGCTTGTGCTTCGATTGCTTCGTCTACGCTGTGAACAGATGTAGAAAGCCAGGTGAAATGCGCACGCTCGCAAGTTGGCAGTTGGCGCAGCAGAGCAAGCGGCAGATGCAAATTTTTTATGCCTAGTTCGCGTGCCAGCTGCCAATCGCTGTGCAAAATAAGCGGTATGCCTGTAGCTTCGCAGCTTTGCTGTGCTTGCAGCGCGAGCGTGCGATAGGCTGCTTTGTCTAAAAACTTCGCACGCAGAATAACAGCCTGCGGCCGCAGCTCCGTAAGCTTTGCCAGACGCTCAATTTGCTCCGCCAGCGGACGGGGACAGGTGGCGCTGTCCGTAACGGCAATCAGCGGCAGCTCAGACATAAACGTACTCCGACATTACCGGCTGCAGGCCGATTTTCAGCAGAGCATCGTAGATTTCCTGCAGGCTTCTGCTGTCATCAATCTCAAACTGCTCGTCACCCAGCTCCTGCTTTTTGCTGTGCGCACCGATGCCGGTGTTGACGCCGGCGGAAATTTTGTTGGCGGCAATAAGCATCAGGTTATCACGCACGCGCGCGCATTCACGGCTGGAAACGGTAATCGAGGCGAAAGGCATGAACAGACGGTAGGCACAGACAACTTGCAGCAGCTGGCGTTCGTGCACGTCCATCGGTTTAATTTTGTCATTGTTGATGATGGGGCGCAGGCGGGGGCAGGAGAAGGCGATTTCCGCATGCGGATATTTCTTTTGCAGCAGGTAGGCATGCAGGCCGGTAGCGAGGGCATCGCGACGGAAGTCGTCGAGACCGAGCAGAGCGGCGAAGCCGACGCCGCGCATTTTGCCGCGCAGGGCGCGCTCCTGCGCGTAAAAACGGTAGGGGAAAACGCGCTTATGGCCTGCCAGATGCAGCTGAGCGTATTTATCCTTGTTATAGGTTTCCTGGAAAACAGTTACGTAATCTACGCCGCATTCATGCAGATAAGCGTATTCATCGCTGTTGAGAGGATAGATTTCTACGCCTACAACCTTAAAGTATTGGCGTGCCTGCTTGCAGGCTTCGCCGATGTAATGCACGTCGCTCATCTTGCGGCTTTCGCCGGTAAGAATAAGAATCTCCTGCTGACCGGTGGCGGCAATAGCTTGCATTTCGGCCGCAATCTGCTCACTGCTCAGGCAGGCGCGCTGAATTTTATTGTGACTGTTGAAGCCGCAGTAGATACAATAATTTTCGCAGTAGTTGGCGATATACAGCGGCGTGAAAAAGGTGACGTTATTGCCGAAGTAACGCTGGCGCTCGACCTGTGCGGCGCGGGCAATTTTCTCCAGAAGCGGCAGAGCGGCAGGCGAAAGCAGGGCGGCAAAGTCCTCGGGCGTGCGCTCGCTGTGAGCGAGTGCCGCACGCACGTCTGCTTCTGTATATTTTGTGTAATCATAAGCGGCACGGGCAGTCTGCACCTTATCAAAAATATCGGAGTCGATGATTTCCATGCCCTCCTGATATTGCATCGGATCGGTCAGCTGTTTTTCGCTGAAGGCTGCTGCCTGCTCATCATAAATACTGTTGTTAAAAAATTTATCTTCGTTCTTCATGCGGCCACCTCAATCATGCAAAAAGCCTGTCAGCGGGGAGCTGGCGCTGGCAGTGTCGCGGACACTGCCGCAGCCTGCAAGATAAGCCTTGCGGCCGGCGTTGATAGCATCACGGAAGGCACTTGCCATAAGCGGAAGGTTGCCGGCGCTGGCAATCGCTGTGTTGGCCATAATTGCCGCTGCGCCCATTTCGATAGCCTCGCAGGCCTGTGACGGTTTGCCGATGCCTGCGTCGACGATAATAGGCAGGTCGATTTCGTTAATTAAAATTTGGATGAAGTCCTTGGTGCAAAGGCCTTTATTGCTGCCAATCGGTGCGCCCAGCGGCATGATGCAGGCAGCACCGGCATCACGTATGTCACGTGCACTTTGCAGATCAGGGTACATATAGGGCATAACAATGAAGCCTTCTTTGGCAAGAATTTCTGTTGCCTTGAGGGTTTCATGGTTGTCGGGCAGCAGATATTTGCTGTCTTTGATTACTTCGATTTTTACGAAGTCGGTGTGGCAAAGCTCGCGTGCAAGGCGGGCAATGCGCACTGCTTCTTTGGCATTACGCGCACCGCTGGTGTTGGGCAGTAAAGTAACGTTTTCCGGCACATAATCAAGAATGTTGGCAAGAGCACCGCTGTTGGCGCGGCGCAGAGCGAGAGTAAGGATTTCCGCACCGGCCTGCTCTACGGCTGCTTTGATTAAGTTCAGCGAATATTTGCCGCTGCCTAAAATAAAACGGGAATGAAATTCGTGTCCGCCTAAAGTCCATGTATCGTTAGTCATCTTAATTCTCCTCCAAGTTTAAAATAATGCGTGCGGCAAGCAGTGCCTGCTGCATGGCGCAGAGTGCGACGCGCGCGCCGCAGAGCGGTAAATCGTGAAAATCGCTGCTGCCGTCGCCGCAAAGATAAAGATTTTTTGTGATTTTTTTACTGGTGATTTCTTCTGCTTTGCCGAAGCCTGCAATGCCGCTGCCGGCGATAACCTTTATGTCGCTCCAGGTGCTCAATACGGTGCTCACGAGCATAGCCTTGCTGGCAGCATCATCAAGCGCTTCGCAGATGATGTCACAGTCACCTAAAAGCGTGGGGATGTTATCCTCTGTTACCTTGATTACCTGCGAATGCAAAGCTGCGTAGGGGTTAATCTGGCGCAAATGCTTCACAAGGGCGTCTGCTTTGTATTGTCCTATATCGTCAAGAAAATAATATTGGCGGTTGAGATTGGAGAGCTCTACCTTGTCAAAATCATAAAGATAAAGATGAGCTATGCCAAGACGGGTTAAGGCGACGGCGATATTGCTGCCGAGTCCTCCGAGTCCGACGACAGCAACGCGCGCGTTATGCAGAGCGTCAAGCTGCGCCTGTGTCAGTCCTTTGCCAAGTGCGGCATTGATTTCCTCCTTGCTAATCATTCAGCCACCTCCTACAAAGCTGACGATTTCCAATTTATCGGCGTCGGTAATTGTTGTACTGCCAAAGTCTGCCTGCTTGATGATATTGCCGTTAAGTTCTACGGCAACAAACGCAGTGCGATAGCCAAGCTGCGTAAGCAGCTCGCTGAGAGCGGTGGGGCAGGCTAAAGCCTTTTCTTCTCCGTTGATAAGCATGATTTTCTCCTTTCGGGTAATAAAAAAGCTCATGAAAAAGCTACACCCGTGGTGGTGTACCCCTTCATGAGCTAAATTTCAGACTCACTCTAAGCTTTGTTTATGAAGTTGTTAGCATAAGTATAATGTTTTTGTCAGTAAGTGTCAAGGAGATAACTTATGTATGCTGGCAGAGAAATATTTGCCTGCAGCACGAAATAGGCATATAATGGAAGCAGTAAAAAAAGAGGGGGATTCGCTTATGAAAATAACGAACAGCAAAACAGATATCTGCGCCAACCGCTTCGGTGGCAATGGTGACGTAATTATTGAACATTATCTTGACGAAAGCATGCTTAATGACAGCGTAGTAATGTACGCTAAGGTAACTCTTAAACCTGGCTGCAGCCTTGGCTATCATATCCATGACGGCAACAGTGAAACTATCGTGGTGTTGCAGGGAACTGCCGACTACAATGATAACGGTCAGGCAATAACGCTGCACGCAGGTGACAAGGTGCATTGTCCCAGCGGCGAAGGTCATGCTATCGGCAATCCGGCAGATGCTGCCGAGGATTTGCTGCTGCAGGCTCTGGTAATCAAAAAATAATTATAGCTTTTATGTCTAAACTAAAAGGACTGACGCCTTGGCTGTGCGTCAGTCCTATATTTTTTATTTACCTTTGAAAAGACTTCCTAAAATACCGCGTACCAGCCTGCTGCCGATTTGGCTGCCGACTGTGCGGGTAGCGGAATTGACGGCGCTGTCAAATACCTTGTCCAATATGCCTTTAGGTTGGCGGCCGCTGCTTCTTTGTGCAGCACGTTCTGCTGTCATACGCTCGCGTTCCGCTGCTTTGGCGGCACGTTCTGCTTCCTTGGCCTGCTTGGCTTCTTCTTTTGCTCTCAGCGCTGCTTCCTTGGCTTCAGCTTTAGCCTTCGCTGCCGCTTCGGCTTCCGCATGTGCCTCTTCTGCCTTTTGTGTTAGCAGCTCGTAGGCGGATTCGCGGTCAACAGCTTCTGCATATTTGCTGTAGAGCGGGCAGTTTTTAATCAGCTGTTGGCGTTTAGCATCGTCGCACACGCCAAGATAGCTGCGCGGCGGCATAACATAGGCACGCTGTACGATAGAAGGAATACCTTCGGGGTCCAACGTGGAAACAAGCACCTCGCCTGTACCAAGCTCGCTTAAGGCAGCTTCGGCGTCTAATGCCGGGTTTGCGCGGAAGGATTGCGCGGTAGCTTTAAGGCTCTTGCGTTCTTTAGGAGTGTAGGCGCGCAGTGCATGCTGCAGCTTGTTGCCGAGCTGTGCCAGTACGCTTTCCGGTACGTCGGTCGGCTGTTGGGTGATAAAGTAAATACCGATGCCCTTGGAACGGATGAGGCGGACAATCTGTTCAATCTTATCCAAAAGGGATTGCGGCGCATCCTTAAAAATCAGATGTGCTTCGTCAAAGAAAAAAACCATCTTGGGTTTATCCAAATCGCCTGCTTCCGGCATCATTTCGTAGAGCTCGGAAAGCATCCACAGCAGGAAGGTGGAGTAGAGCAGCGGGCGTTGGAACAGTTCGGTAGCGTGCAGCAGGTTGATAACACCGCGGCCGTCTTCTGCCGTAGCAAACCAGTCCTTGATATCGAGTGCCGGTTCACCGAAGAAGATATCCGCACCCTGGTCCTCCAGACGCAGCAAAGCTCTTTGGATAGCACCGATGCTGGCGGGAGTGATGTTGCCGTAGCTTGTTTTGAACTGGGCAGCATTATCACCGACGTATTGCACCATGCTGCGCAAATCCTTAAAATCCAACAGTAGCAGGCCTTGGTCATCTGCTACGCGGAAAACAATATTCATTACACCGCTTTGAGTTTCGTTCAGCTCCAGCAGACGGCTGAGCAGATCCGGTCCCATTTCCGAAACGGTTGCGCGCACGGGAATGCCTCCCTTGCCGTAAACGTCCCAGAAGCGTACCGGATAACCGGCAAATTTCCATTCTGTTTCCAGCCCAAGCTTATTTCTCAAACGCTTGCGGAAGCCTTCGCTGTCCTCACCGGGCAGGCACATACCGGAAACGTCGCCCTTGATATCAGCCAGAAAAACAGGTACGCCCATTTCACTGAAGCTTTCTGCCAGTACCTTGAGCGTAACGGTTTTGCCTGTACCGGTAGCACCGGCAATCAGGCCGTGACGATTTGCCATTTTGGGATACATATAGATACCGCCCTTGTCATTTTGACAAAGCCAGATTTTATGCAGTTTAGGGATATACATCTTGCATTCCTCCTCGCGGCATTAAGATTTAGTATGAACGCTTGCCCCACAGAGGATGAGCGCAGGGGCGCAGCGCAAGACGATGAACCTGCTGTGCCGCTTCTTCAAGAGGCAGGTCCTCACGGCTGCCGCCGCGTTCCAGCACGCAAAGAGGCGCTTCGCTGCCAACCTCTCCGCCGGGCAGGTAAATATATTCTTCGTTATCATTGTCGCCGAAAATAATTCCGGCGAGCAGTTTTTCTTGCGTAACTTTAGACATTTTCTAACCTCAGAACATTCTCTTCTTCCACAGCAGGAAGGCAGTGCCGATGGCAATACATGCCGCCAGACTGATGACGATAAGGAACCCGAAGGGGTTTTCTGCAAAGGGAACAGGTACGTTCATGCCCCATAAACCGCTGATAAGTGTAGGAATCGCCAAAATAATGGTGACGGATGCCAAAAATTTCATGACCAGGTTCAGGTTGTTGCTGATGATGCTGGCAAAAACTTCCATCATGCTGTTAAGAATGTGGCTATACATCTCAACCATCTCTACAGCCTGCTTATATTCGATAATAACATCGTCCAGCAAATCCTCATCTTCCTCATACACCTTTATCAGATGCTGGGATTGCGTAGCATTACGCAGACGCAGCAATCTTTCCAGTACAATGGAATTGCTGCGCAGAGAGGTAGAAAAGTAGGTTAAGGACTTCTGCAGATCAAGCAGGTTGAAGAGCTCGCTGTTTTCCATGGACTGGCGCAGGTGAATTTCCAGCTCATCCGTACGGCGGATGATGATACGGATATATTTCAGATAGAGAGTAGCGGATTTATAAAGAATCTGGAACAAAAAGCGCGTTTTTTTGAAGGTGCTGAACATTTTACTGTTGTGCGTGCCAAAGTCTGCAGTTACGGCGTTTGGCTCCAAACAGATAGTGGCAATACCTTCTTCGGTTACTACGATGCCTAAAGGCAACGTGTCGTAATCTTTATTGCTGCGTAAAAAAGGAATATCGACCAAAATCAGAATCTGGTCATCTTCCACTTCGATACGGGATTTTTCTTCTTCGTCCAGTGCGGCACTCAAAAAATCCATCTGGATTTTTGTCGCTGCTGCTATTTCCTGCAGCTCTTCTACAGAAGGAGCCACTATGTCAAGCCAGTAGCCCTTTTCCAGATGTTCCAGCTCCAGCTCGTCCAGTCCTTGGTCGGTACTTTTTAAAATTTTGTACATAGTAGGGTTCCTCCTTTCCTCTTTCCTGGCAGGCGTGATATAAAGCACCGTCTGCGTCACAACGGCTCCTAGACGTACAAGAAGTACGCCGTCGTCGCCATTGCCTAGCATCCGGCACTTTCTCCCACGCCTATATAAGTTTGGCACTGCGATAAAGCACCGTCTGCGTCGCAATAGCTCCTAGACGTACGATTAGTATATTGCTTGGCATCCGGCACTTTCTCTCACGCCTGTTTGTTTAACATTGCGACAAAGCACCGTCTGCGTCACAACGATCTTTATATATTATTTACAGATGCTCGGCGATAGCTTTGGCCAATTGGTCGGCGCAGCTGGTGCCGCGGCCGCGGCAGTCATTGCCCTTGAGCAAATCAGCAACTGCTTTGGCATCCTGGCCTTCTACCAGCTTGCCGATAGCAGCCAGATTTCCGGGGCAGCCGCCGTCAAAGCTTACATTGTGCAGCTTGCCGTCAACTATATCAAAATGAATCTCGCGGGAGCAGACTCCGCTGGTTTTATAAGTAAACATATTTCTTTCCTCCATTGTATTACAACATACATTAGACAATTCGACAAAAATAAATAAAATCCTTTTTCTTACGCTTGCGCAAGAAAGATTTTACGTAATTTTTATTTCAAAAATTTTCCCACTGCAGAAAAGTTTTGACGGGAGCTTTAATTTACTAAAAAAAGTTGGTATAATATAAGACAAATTATCGTACGTTGTAGGATGGTAGCATGGTTTATATTCTTACAGCACAAGTATTATGCTTTTGTAGCATGGAAGAAAGGTAGTGTAGTTTTTATGTCTATTCAGTTGGTAATTGTCGTAGTGTACATCGCGTTGCTTTTTGGCATCAGCTTGTGGGTGAAGCACAAGGCTGATTCTGGTTCGACAGCATTTTTGCTGGCCGGACGTAAGCTGAACACAATTCTGGTAGCGGTCAACGTTACCGGTCTGGCAGTCGGCGCTGCTTCTACAGTCGGTGTAGCTCAGCGTGCTTTCAGTGTTGGTCTGGCAGCAGGCTGGTATAACGGCGCCTGGTCTATCGGTGCTTTGGTTATGGGCCTTTTGGCAGCAGGTAAGCTGCGTTCCATGAAGGTTTCTACTATCCCGGAATTCTTTGAGTTCTATTATGATACTAAAGGCCGTGCAATCGCTGCAATCGGTCTTGTTATCATTATGTGCGTTATTACTGCTTTGCAGTATATGGCAGGCGGTGCGATTTTATCCTCGTTGTTGCCGGAGATTTTCTCCTTCCATGGCGGTATGATTATGAGTGCCGTGGTATTTATCGGCATTACGCTGATTGGCGGTCTTTGGTCCAGCGGTCTGGCAAATATTGTCAGCGTTACCTTGATTTATATCGGTATTATCTACTCTGCAATCCAATCTGTATCCAACGTAGGTGGTTGGGACGCAGTGCTCAGTAAGCTGCCTAACCCCGAGGTTATGGGCAGTCCGGTAGCAGGCCTGGCTTTTGCTACTATTCTTGGCTGGATTATCGTTATGATTACCCAGACTATTACTGCGCAGGGCCCTGTACAGATTGCCTGCGGTGCGAAAAATGCCAAGGCTGCCCGCAACGGTTATGTTCTGGCCGGCCTGATGATTTTCCCTGTAGGCTTCATCTGCGCTGTATTGGGTGTTGTCTGCAAGGCAATGTATCCGGAAATGCCGGTGGCGCAGGCTGCACTTGCTATGCCTAAGGTTGTTATGACTCTGGATCCTCTTGCCGGCGGTGTAACTCTGGCTGCTTTGTGGGCTGCGGATGTATCTACTGCCTGCACTATTCTGCTGGGTGCGGCTACGCTCTTCAGTAATGATATTTACAAACGTTTTATTAATCCTGCTGTTGCGGAAAATAAATTTGTCATCATCAATCGTCTGTCTGTTTTTGCTGTCGGCCTGATTACTCTGTGGTTTGCCTTCAATGCAGCGGGTATTGTTAAGACGATGATTGCCGGTTTGTCTATGACCTGCGGCCTGACCTGTGTATTCTTCTTTACGATGTTCGCTCCCGGCCTGTGCCGTCGCAGCTCTGCTTTCTGGACTACATTGGTGAGCCTTATCGGCATTGCTCTCTGGTTTGTTCCCGGCAGCCCGCTGGCAGGCATCAAACCGCTTTTTGCCAACGAAGTAATTTACTTTGAATGGCCTATCTGCATTATTACCTTCCTGCTGGTAGCAATGCTGGATAAAAATAAAATCAAAGAGGTTGTAGAGGTTCCCGAAGAAGAGGAATAATTTCTGCGCCTGCTGATAGAAAAATGTTTTGTGAGGGGTGTGACTAACATGCATGAATGTGGTAAAAGCTGCATCAACAGCATCGAAATCGGCCGTGCTGCCTTGCGTATTGCACTTACCTCCAGTCGCGTGGAGGAAACGAAGGTAAAGGAACGCTTAGCGGAGCATGGTATCCGTTCGACAGCTGTTGATTTCGGCGGTGAATTTATTCCTTCTATTGTAAAAATTGTCGAGCGCGCCGTAGTGGCTGCGCAGCGTCAGGGACTTGTAACCGAATCACATGTAGGTGCGGGTGCTGTGGCGGGTGCGGCGCACGAAGCATTGGAACAGGTGAAGGTTAAGGCCTTTGGCTTCAACGTCGGTGGCAAAATCGGTATTGCTCGCGCCGGAGAGCATCTTTGTGTTGCTATTTATATGGGCGTTGGCGTGCTGAATCTCAATGAGCTGTGTGTCGGTTTGGCGCATCGTTCGCTGGCCAGTGATGAATAGAGGTGCTTTATGAGTATTTTGGATATTATCGGACCGGTGATGATAGGTCCCTCCAGCTCGCATACTGCCGGTGCTGTTCGTCTGGGACTTTTGGCCGCCAGTATTCTTGGCGATAAGCCGGTAAAGGCAGAAATTTATCTGCATGGCTCCTTTGCCGAAACCTATAAGGGACACGGCACGGATATGGCGCTGCTTGCCGGCCTGATGGGCTGGCTGCCGGATGATGAACGCATTCCGCAGGCTGACAGCTATGCGGAGAAAAATGGCTTAGAATATTCTTATCATAAAATTGATTTGGGCAATAAGGCTCATCCCAACACTGTACTTTTCAAGCTGACTGCAGAAAATGGTGCCCGTTGTGATATCGTCGGTTCTTCTGTTGGCGGCGGTCAGGTACAGGTTACGGAAATTGACGGCTTTCCTGTGGAGCTCACTGGACGCCTGCCTGCTATTTTGACAGTGCATATTGATACCAGAGGTGTTATTGCGCTGGTTACCAGTACATTGGCCAATGCCGGCGTAAATATCGCTACAATGCGCTTGTTCCGCAGCGACAAGGGTGGCATGGCATCTATGGTTATTGAATGTGATGAGGCAGTGCCGCAGGAGATTATCAATCTTATCAGCGCGCTGCAGCAGATAGAATCGGTGCGTTTTATCGCCAGTGTTTTGTAAGGGGTGCAGCATGAAAAAAGAAATGCTGTCTTTGAACAGCTGGATTAAAGAGGCTGCTGAATGGCAGCAACCATTAGACGAATTTCTCATAGACTACAATATGCGCGAGCTGGAATGCAGTCAGGAAGATTTATTGGCGAAGATGCAGGAAATGCTGGACGTCATGGAGAAATCAGTAGAGCATGGTTTATCAGGTGTCCGCTCGCACAGTGGTCTGACCGGCGGTGATGCCAAAAAGCTGGCTGCAGCTGCAGGCGCCGAAGGCTTTGTCAATCTTTTGGGCGAGAAGGCTTTGGACGCCGTTATCTATGCTACAGCAGTTGGTGAATGCAACGCGGCTATGGGCCGTATAGTTGCTGCTCCTACCGCAGGTGCCAGCGGCGTACTTCCGGGAGTGTTCTTCACCATGAAAAAGCACTGCGGACTGGATGCTGCAACCTTGCAGCGCGGTATGGTGGTTGCCGGCAGTATCGGTATGGTAATCAACGAGCGCGCTTCTCTGGCAGGTGCTATGGGTGGCTGTCAGGCAGAATGCGGCAGTGCTGCAGCGATGGCAGCAGGTGCTGCGGTTTCTATGCTGGGCGGCACACCGCAGCAGGTAGGTACGGCAGTAGCAGTCGTTTTTAAAAACGTGCTGGGCCTTGTTTGCGATCCTGTGGCAGGCCTGGTAGAAGTACCTTGCATTAAACGTAACGGAGCCTGTGCTTTGCAGGCGCTGTTGGCAGCAGAGCTGGCGTTGGCCGGAATCAGCAGCTTTATTAATGCTGATGAAGCAATTGATGCCATGAAGAGCGTGGGGGATGCACTTCCCTGTGCTTTGAAGGAAACCGCAGGCGGCGGTATGGCCGCAACGCCTTCGGCTATAGAGTGGGCAGCAAAATACTTTGCCCGTAAATAAAAAATAGCAAAGGAGACTTTAATCATGGAAGTTATTGCAACAACAAATGCACCCAAAGCTTTAGGTCCTTATTCTCAAGCTGTATTGGCAGGTTCTATTCTGTTTGTATCCGGTCAGATTGCTATCAATCCGGAAACAGGTGAAATGGTTCAAAGCTCTATCGAAGCTGAAACTCAGCAGGTTTTAGACAATATTGAGGCTATCCTGACGGAAGCACGCTTCAGATTCATGGATGTTGTAAAAACTACTATTTTTGTAGATGACATCAAGAATTTTGATGCTATTAATGCTGTTTATGCAAAAACCTTTAAGATTGAGCCGCCGGCACGCTCCTTTGTACAGGTAGCAGCTCTGCCTAAAGGCGCTCATGTAGAAATTGAAGTTATTGCCCGCCGCTAATTAACTGCTGCAAAGCAATTTTTGACTATGTCCGGTGATTGCCGTAAAATTTTTTATAAAAATTAAATTTTCCTATTGACGCAGTGCCGGGAATATAGTATAATACTATTCGTCGCCAAGCTATTCAGCTTGGAAACAAGATGGTGGCTGTGGTGAAGTGGTTAACACGGCGGATTGTGGCTCCGTTACGCGTGGGTTCGACTCCCACCAGTCACCCCACCTTTTCAGATTTGGATGAATCTGAATAACCACTAATAAGCTTGGGGCGTAGCCAAGTCGGTAAGGCACGGGACTTTGACTCCCGCATGCGTTGGTTCGAGTCCAGCCGCCCCAGCCAATGATCCACTAGCTCAGTTGGTAGAGCACCTGACTTTTAATCAGGGTGTCCCGAGTTCGAGTCTCGGGTGGATCACCACGAATTTAAGGCCGTTCTTCGAAAGAAGGACGGCTTTTTGTTTACATGGACAGTTGCCATAGATGTTCTTGTTATGATATAATATTCTATATGCGAGTGTGGCGGAACTGGCAGACGCACTAGACTTAGGATCTAGCGCCTTTCGGCGTGCAGGTTCGATTCCTGTCACTCGCACCAACTTTATAAATCAGGCTCACGTGGAATTTGCTGCGTGAGCTTTTTGATTATTTGGTCCAACTGTTAAACAAAAGAATGCTGTTGGAGGTTTTACTGCTCACGTAGTAATAGCTACGTGGGCTTTTTTGTACACTGAAATCTGTAATAGTGTTTACACTAATAAGCTGCAATCGAAAAATAATTTGCAAATATTACACTTTCTGTTGACAAAAAAACTGCTTGCTGAAATAATAAAAAAACACTGATTAGATGATGCCGGCAAGCCTGACAGATTTGTAAGAGCATCAGAACTGTAGACATGTTATTGCAGGAGGGAAAGATATGGAGCAGATTTTATCGATTGTTGTACGTAATCAGCCTGGCGTACTGATGCGTGTAGCAGGTATGTTTTCACGCCGTGGCTTCAATATTGACAGCTTGGCTGTAGGCACGACGCAAAACCCGGAGTTCTCACGTATGACAGTGACGATGGAGGCTGACGAGCCGACCATTATCCAAGTTACCAAACAGCTGGCGAAGCTGGTTGAGGTAGAGCGTGTCAAGGTACTGCCTCCTAAATCCAGTGCTACCCGCAGTATGATTCTGGTTAAGGTAAAGGCCGGTAATAAACGTCCGGAGCTGCTGCAGCTGGCGGAAGTGTTCCGTGCGCATGCAGTGGATGTAACCGGTGAGTCATTGATATTTGTTGCTACAGGTGATGAAGGCAAGCTGCGGGCTTTTGTTGATGTCATGCGCCCGTACGGCGTAACCGAAATGGTGCAGACCGGCCTTGTTGCTTTAGAGCGCGGCGATACGTCATTGGCTGTGGAAAAATCGCGTTTTGAATGGCCGCCTTTGGATGATGGGCATGCGGCAATATAAGAGAGATAGATTTGCGGAAGGAAGTGAGCATATGCAGTTAAGCGGCGCAGAGATTATGTGCAGAATACTGGCAGAAGAAGGGGTAACAACGGTTTTCGGATATCCCGGGGGTGCGATTCTCCCTTTTTATGATGCATTGCGGCAAAGTCCGATACAACACATATTAACGGCGCATGAGCAGGGTGCTGCGCATGCGGCAGACGGCTTTGCGCGTGCTTCAGGTAAGGTGGGCGTGTGTATAGCTACATCAGGTCCCGGTGCAACCAACCTGGTCACAGGCCTGGCAACGGCATTTTTGGATTCCGTACCGGTGGTGGCCATTACAGGTCAGGTAAACAGGGCGCTTATCGGCCATGACGCGTTCCAGGAGGTAGATATCACCGGTATTACAATGCCTATTACCAAGCATAATTTTTTAGTTAAAAAGCCGGAAAACCTGGCGCAGACATTGCGTCTTGCCTTCCAGCTGGCGCGTGAAGGACGCCCTGGACCGGTGTTGGTAGATGTGCCGCGCGATGTGCAGACGGCGCTGATAGATTTTGAGGAAGCCCGTTTGGCGGAGTTGCAGCCGTTGGAGCCTGATGCTGAACGTGTGGCAGCGGCTGCAGCGGCTATCAATAAGGCACAGCGTCCGGTAATGCTGGTCGGCGGTGGCGTTATCAATGCCAATGCAGAATATGATGCCATGCATTTGTGTGAAAAGCTGCATATTCCGGTTGTCAGCACGTTGATGGGGCTTGGTGCGATTAGTGCCTACAGACAGCTGTTTTTGGGAATGACAGGCCTGCATGGACATGAACGTGCCAATAATGCCGTTAAGGAAGCCGACCTGATTTTGGCTGTTGGCAGCCGCTTTAATGACCGCGTTACAGGCGAGCGCAGCAGCTATAGTGCCAACAAGCTTATTATCCATTTGGATATCGACCCTGCTGAGGTAGATAAAAATATTGATTCGGGCATAGGAATCACTGGAGATATGGTGGCAACGCTGAATGCGTTGGAAAAGGCAGCGCAGCCGCACGATTTGAGCTCGTGGTGGGACAAAATAAACTCCTGGCCGGGGATGGACGATGATTTTGGAAATGAGGAGGCGCCCAAGTTTTTTAAAGCATTGAATCCGGTGCTCAAGGACAAGGATTATATTATTACTACGGACGTAGGCCAGCATCAGATGTGGGCAGCGCAGCATTTGAAGATACAGTTTGCCCGCCAGTGGCTGACAAGCGGCGGATTGGGAACGATGGGATTCGGTCTGCCTGCTGCGTTGGGCGCACAGCTGGCGCGTCCGCAGAGCCGTGTCATCAGTATAAGCGGTGACGGCGGCTTTAAGATGACAGGCAGCGAGCTTTTTACTATTGCAAGCAATAATGTGCCTGTTATCGCTATAGTGTTCAATAATAGCGGACTGGGAATGATACGCCAGCTGCAGACGGTGCAGTTTGCCAAACGCTTTACGTCCTGCGAGCTGCCGGGCTATGTTGACTTTGTAAAATATGCTGCTGCCTTCGGAATTGAAGGTGAGCATGCGGATACGCCGGAGGCTTTGGCTCAGGCAGTGACCAAGGCGTGGGAATGCAGGAAGCCTTATCTTATAGAGGTTTGCATTAATCCTAAAAATATGGTGCTCCCGATGGTAGCTCCGGGACTGGGAATTAATGATTTTGTAAAATTCGCTAACGATGAGATAAACTGAATTGGCTAAGATTTTGCTTAGTTACTCTTAAAACTCTTGCTGAAACAGGTTAAAAATGTTACGATAAAGGGACAGAAGAAAATATCATCTGTCCTTTTATTTTTTTATGCTTTGGAGAAGAAAATGGGAAATTTATCACAAACTTCTGCTCCGGTGTACGAGGCACTGGAGCGTTTTCGTAAAAAACGCGTTGTACCATTTGATGTACCAGGTCATAAGCGCGGTCGTGGCAACCCGGAGCTTCGCGAGCTGCTGGGAGAAAAATGCGTAAACCTGGATGTCAATTCCATGAAGCCTCTTGATAATCTCTGCCATCCTGTTTCGGTAATCCGTGACGCAGAGGAGCTGGCAGCGGAGGCCTTCGGTGCGGCACACGCATTCTTTATGGTAGGAGGTACGACCTCGTCCGTGCAAAGCATGGTGTTGTCCTCCTGCAAGGCAGGCGATAAAATTATCCTGCCGCGCAATGTACACAAAAGTGTGATTAACGCGCTGGTGCTTAATGGCGCGATTCCGGTTTATATCAATCCGCAGGTTGACAGTAAGCTGGGAATTTCTCTGGGGATGGAGATCGGCGAGGTAGCTAAGGCGATTAAGGCAAATCCCGATGCTACGGCAGTGCTCGTAAACAATCCTACTTATTATGGTATCTGTTCGGATTTGCGTTCTATCGTCAAGCTGGCGCATGAGCATAACATGCTTTGCCTGGTAGATGAGGCACACGGTACACATTTTTATTTCGGAAAAAATATGCCTGTTAATGCGATGGCGGCCGGCGCTGACATGGCATCTGTTTCCATGCACAAATCAGGCGGCAGCCTGACGCAGAGCAGCCTTTTGCTGACGGGCCCGAATGTTAACTGGGAGTATGTAAGCCAGATTATTAATCTGACGCAGACTACCAGTGCTTCGTATCTTCTGCTTTCCAGCTTGGATATTTCCCGCCGTAACCTGTATATGCGCGGTGAGGCATCCTTCGGCAAAGTGCAGGAGATGGCGGAATATGCCCGTGAGGAAATCAATTCTATCGGCGGCTTTTATGCTTACGGACGCGAGCTGAAAAACGGCAGCAGTATTTATGATTTTGATGTTACCAAGCTTTCGGTCTATACGCGTGATATTGGTCTTGCAGGCATCGAGGTTTATGATTTGCTGCGCGATGAATATGATATCCAGATTGAGTTCGGTGATATCGCCAATATTCTTGCTTATATTTCTATCGGTGACCGTATTCAGGATATTGAACGTCTTGTAGGTGCTTTGGCGGATATCAAGCGCCTGTATTCCAAGGATCCGTCGCAAATGCTCAATACCGAATATATCGCGCCTAAGGTTGTTGTTTCGCCGCAGAAGGCTTTTTATGCCAAGGACGAATCTTTGCCTATACGCGAAACTGCGGGACGCATCTGCAGTGAGTTTGTAATGTGCTACCCGCCGGGAATTCCTATTTTGGCGCCGGGTGAGGTTATTACCAAGGATATTATCGATTATATTATTTACGCTAAGGAAAAGGGTTGCTCCATGCAGGGACCTGAAGATCCGGATGTTAATAATATCAATGTACTAGTATAAAGGACGTGATTAAATGGAGCTATGGTTTTCTGACTATCATACAGAAGATGTGAAGCTGGATATCAAAATCGAAAAGCAGCTTTTCGGTGCGGATACGGATTTCCAAAGAATAGACGTTTTTGAATCCAAGGAATTCGGTCGCTTTATCAGCTGTGACGGTACCATAGTCTTTTCGGAAAAGGACGAATTTGTTTATGACGAAATGATTGTCCATGTGCCTATGGCAGTGCATCCGCATGTGCGCAAGGTACTGGTAATCGGCGGCGGCGACGGCGGTGTAGCGCGCGAGCTGACGCATTATGATGAAATAGAGGAAATCGACGTAGTAGAAACGGACCATGTTTTTATCGATGTCTGCCGTGACTATTTTCCAGACAACGCCTGCGGTCTTGATGACCCGCGCGTAACTGTTTTCAACGCTAACGGTCTGCGTTTTTTGCGTACTAAGGTTGATGAATACGATCTGATTATCAGTGATGCTATTGATCCCTTAGGTCATGCAGCGGGCCTGTTTACCAAGGAATTTTATGGTAACTGTTTCCGCGCACTCAAAGAGGACGGCATCATGGTTTATCAGCATGGCAGTCCCTTCTACGATGAGGATGAGGAAACCTGCCGAGCAATGCACCGCAAGGCCAGCCACAGCTTCCCTATCAGCCGTGTATATCAGGCGCATATTCCAACCTGTCCTTCCGGCTACTGGCTGTTTGGCTTTGCTTCTAAGAAATATCATCCGCTGAAGGATTTTGATGCCAAGAAGTGGCTGGAGCGTGGTATTAAAACATGGTATTATTCCGAGCATCTGCATAAGGGAGCGTTTATGCTGCCGAAGTATGTGGAAGATATGCTGGAAGAAGAAGAAAAATAATTGATTTAAATTTATGAACAGGAGATGATTTGAATTATGAGTAAATTATTAGTAATCGGCTGCGGCGGTGTTGCCGGCGTAGCTATCGCAAAATGCTGCCAAAACAGTGATGTTTTCACCGAGCTGTGTATTGCCAGCCGTACGAAGTCCAAATGTGACGCAGTTAAGGAAAAGCTGCAGCCCACGACCTCTACTGTGATTACTACAGCACAGGTTGACGCTGACAGCAAGGAACAGCTTGTACAGCTGATTAAGGCTTACCAGCCAGACGCAGTGCTGAATGTTGCTCTGCCTTATCAGGACCTGACTATTATGGATGCCTGCCTGGAATGCAAGGTTGATTACATCGATACCGCTAACTATGAGCCGGAAAACATTGACGATCCTGCATGGCGTGCAGTTTATGACAAGCGCTGCAAGGAAGAGGGCTTCTCTGCTTACTTCGATTATTCCTGGCAATGGGCTTATAAAGAAAAATTTGAGCAGGCCGGCATCATGGCTCTGCTCGGCACCGGCTTTGACCCCGGTGTTACCAGTGTTTTCTCTGCTTATGCACTGAAGCATTATTTTGATGAAATCGAAACTATTGATATTCTGGACTGCAACGGCGGCGACCACGGTTATCCGTTTGCTACCAACTTCAACCCCGAAATTAACCTGCGTGAGGTTTCTGCTCCCGGCTCCTATTGGGAAAACGGCCATTGGGTAGAAATCCCGGCTATGGCTATCAAACGCGAGTATGATTTCCCTGAGGTAGGCATGAAGGATATGTATCTGCTGCACCATGAGGAAATTGAATCTCTGGCGAAGAATATTCCCGGCGTAAAACGCATCCGCTTCTTCATGACCTTCGGTCAAAGCTATCTGACACATATGAAGTGCCTGGAGAACGTTGGCATGCTGTCCACCAAGCCGATTAACTATGAAGGCAAGGAGATCGTTCCTATTCAGTTCCTCAAAGCACTGCTGCCGGATCCTGCTTCCCTCGGTCCTCGCACCGTAGGCAAAACCAACATCGGCTGTATCTTCACCGGTACCAAAGATGGCAAGAAAAAGACCATTTATATTTATAATGTCTGCGACCATCAGGAATGCTACAAAGAGGTCGGCTCTCAGGCTATCAGCTACACCACCGGCGTTCCTGCAATGATCGGTACTGCTCTGGTTATTACTAAGCAATGGCAGGGCAAAGGCGTATTCAATGTGGAAGAATTCGATCCGGATCCGTACATGGATATGCTGAATAAGTTCGGCCTGCCTTGGGTTGTTGACGAAAACCCGGCTACGGTAGAATAAGATGACGGACGCCAAGAAAACTGTGATGCCGGCATATGTTGTCGACAAGGCTGAGGGTGCTTCCCGTCTGGCTGATTTGCAGAAGAATTTGCGCGCAGAGCGTGAGGAGGCGGCGCTGAAGGCGCTGCCGACTCCCTGCTATGTGGTTGATGAGGCTAAGCTGCTGAATAATCTGCGCCTTTTACAGCGTGTGCAGCATGAAAGCGGTGCGCATATTCTGCTGGCACAGAAATGCTTTTCTATGTTCCGCCTGTATCCGCTGATGGGCGAATATTTGGCAGGCACGACGGCAAGCGGCATTTATGAAGCGCGCCTCGGTCATGAGGAGATGGGCAAGGAGAACCATGTTTTTGCACCTGCTTTTAAGGAGCAGGATATGCAGGAGCTGGTGCAAATCTGCGACCATATCATTTTCAACAGCTTTGCGCAGTTTGAAAAGCATAAGGCTGTCTGCGCTCAGGCCGGTGTGAGCGTGGGTATCCGCGTAAACCCGGAATGCTCGACGCAAGAGGGTGAGCATGCAATTTATGACCCCTGTGCCTATGGCTCACGTCTGGGCGTAACGCTGGCAAACTTTCCGGAGGATTTGCCGCCGGAAATCGAAGGCCTGCATTTCCATACGCTGTGTGAGCAGAACTCTGATGATCTGCTGACGACATGGAAGGCGTTCGAAGCGAAGTTCAGCAAGTACTTTAAGCAACTTAAATGGCTGAATCTGGGCGGCGGGCATCATATTACGCGCAGTGATTATGATGTGGAAGCGCTGATTGATTTAGTGAAATATATTCGTAATACCTATCATGTTGAGGTATATCTGGAGCCAGGTGAGGCTGTGGCGCTCAATGCCGGCTATCTTGTGACCGAGGTGTTGGATATTGTGCATAACGGTCTGGATATTCTTATCCTTGATGCCTCGGCTGCCTGCCATATGCCTGACGTGCTGGAGATGCCTTACCGTCCGCCTCTGCGCGGCGGTTATGAGGCTGACGAAAAGCAATATAAATACCGTTTATCCTCGATGACCTGTCTGGCCGGTGACGTGATTGGCGATTACAGCTTTGACAAGGAAATCAAGGTTGGCGATAAGCTGATTTTTGAGGATATGGCGATTTATTCCATGGTTAAAAATAATACCTTTAACGGCATTCCGCTGCCTGATATTGTGCTGCTGCACAAGGACGGTACTACGGAGCTGGTGCGCCGTTTCGGTTATGAAGATTTTAAAGGACGTTTGTCATGATGTTAGAGAAAAACTTTACTCCCGCTGCTGACGGCTTTCACATGCCCGGCGAATACGAATCGCATGACGGCTGCATTATCGTGTGGCCGCAGCGTCCGGGCTCCTGGAGCTTTGGCGCAGTGGCGGCCTGCGAAGCGTTTACGGCTGTGATTAAGGCGATTGCGGCGAGCGAAAAGGTTTATGTTATCTGCGGTGCTAAGCACTTTGCTGTGGCGCAGAAATATCTTGCAGGTGTCGCCAATGTTGAGCTGGTTGCTATGGAAACGGATGACAGCTGGGCGCGTGACATCGGCCCGACTTTTGTTGTGCGCGACGGCGCACAGGGACGCGAGCTGCGCGGTGTGAACTGGCGCTTCAATGCCTGGGGCGGCGAGGTAGACGGCCTGTATCCCGATTATGAGCAGGACGATGCTTTTGCGGAAAAGTTTGCGGAGCATTATGGTACTGCCCTGTATGATGCTGTTCCCTTCGTGCTGGAGGGCGGTTCTATTCACTGCGACGGCGAGGGTACGGCATTGGTGACGGAGGCCTGCCTGCTGAGTGCAGGACGCAATCCTGACCTGTCGAAGGAGCAGATTGAACAAAAGCTTAAGACTTACCTGGGCGTGGAAAAGGTTTTGTGGATTCCGCGCGGTATTTATAACGATGAAACCAACGAGCATGTAGATAATGTGTGTGCATTTATACGTCCGGGTGAAGTAATTCTGGCTTGGACCGATAACGAGGCTGATCCGCAGTATGCTTTGAGCAAGGCAAGCCTGGATGCTTTGGAGCAGCTGACGGATGCTAAGGGGCGCAAAATCATCGTGCATAAGCTGCCTGTTCCTGCGGTGCCGGTGTGCATCACAGAAGACGAGGTAGCAGGCTTCGACTTTGTTGAAGGCGAGGATATGCGCGAAGCAGGTGAACGTCTGGCAGCTTCGTATGTAAACTTTTATTTCAGTAATGACAGTGTTGTAGTGCCTGCCTTTGGCGGTGAGAATGCGGGCAGCGATGCGCTGGCGGCGGAAATTCTTGCCAAGCTCTGTCCGGAGCGTAAGGTAGTGCAGATACCGGCGCGGGCAATTTTGACCGGTGGCGGCAATATTCACTGCATTACACAGCAAATTCCGAAGGGAGTGTGCTTATGAGCAAGGTAAAGGTGGCAGCAGTGCAGATGCGCTGTGCGCCGACCGTAGAAGAAAATTTGCAGCACGCTGAAGCGCTGGTACGCGAAGCTGCAGCGAACGGTGCGCAGATTATTCTGCTGCCGGAGCTGTGGGAGCGTCCGTATTTCTGCCAGCAGCGTCGCTATGATTTCTATCAGTATGCACTGCCTACGGAAGAAAATCCTGCGGTGCAGATGGGCAAGCGTTTGGCAAAGGAGCTGAATATCGTTCTGCCTATCAGCTTCTTTGAGCGTGATGTCAACGAATTATATAATTCCATCGCCTGCATTGATGCTGACGGTGAGATTTTAGGCGTTTATCGCAAAACACATATTCCTGACGATCATTTTTATCAGGAAAAATTTTACTTTAAACCGGGTAACAGCGGCTTTACGGTTTTCAATACCAAGTATGGCCGTGTCGGTATCGGTATCTGTTGGGACCAATGGTTCCCTGAGACAGCACGTTGCCTGGCGCTGAACGGAGCAGAGCTTTTGTTCTATCCGACGGCGATTGGCTCCGAGCCTATCTTAGACTGCGACAGCATGCCGCATTGGCGCCGTGTTATGCAAGGCCATAGCGCAGCCAATCTGATGCCTGTGGTAGCAGCAAACCGCATCGGTCTGGAAACTGTGGAGCCCTGCGAAGGCAATGCAGGCCAGCAGTCCTCACTGCTGTTCTACGGCTCTTCCTTTATGACCGACGGTACCGGTGCGCTTGTGCAGGACGCATCGCGTGATCAGGAAGAGATTCTTTATGCGGAGTATGACTTGGCAGCCTTGGCTGAGGACAGACTGAGCTGGGGATTGTTCCGCGATCGCAGACCGGAATGCTACGGTAAAATTGCCGGTAAGTAAATATTGAAACTATAATAAAAAATCACAATCGGTTATATATGTAACCGGTTGTGATTTTTGCTTTATCCGATATTGAGCTCGTGCTTGAGAGCATCCTGTAAAATTTTGGAGAAGTTCAGCTTTTTGGCAATCGCCGCATCATTTAACCATTTGGGGATGGTGAGAGTTTTTTTGACTGCTTTGGTAAAGTGCTCTTTGGCATATGCTTCTACATCAACACTTACTATATTAACAAAGGCTTCTGCGTAATCGCTATATTCTTCGTTAACGTCAATAGTGTTTAATTCAGATGGTTCCGGAACAGCTTCATTGCTGAGCTTTGCTTCGTAAAGAAAGCCGGCAAGGCAGTCTGTTGCCATTTTCATAGCATCTTGTAAATCCGTACCACAGGTTGCGAGGTGGTTAAGGTCAGGAAAAATTACGGTGTATTGTCCGTCTTTTTCTTTATAAAAGCACGCAGGATACATTGATAACATAAAATCACCCTTTCTGAAAATCTAAACCGGCTTGTTTGAAAATAGCTTTAACTGTGCCTATGGGAATATCTCCCTTATGGTTAGGAACAGTTACTTTATTAGGTTGGCGTGGATGTACGTAATAAAAGTGGGAGCCTCTGGTAGAATATAATGTCCAACCGGCTTTTTTCAGTAGCTTTTCCAGTTCTTTAAATTTCATGATATTGCTCCTTTCATAATTGTATCATTTAACACGTATAAAAACAATACGTATTGATGATGCTATTAAAAAAGGAGTATTGCAGTTGGTACTACAATACTCCTAAGAGAACGACAACAGTATTAAATTTGTATGTTAGACTTATTATATCATAGAAAATATGGTTAGAGGTATATTTGCAAAAATTTCATAAGATGTTTGGATTAATGATGATAAAATTTTGACTATCTCATCTTCCCGCTTTATCATCAGGCAGATACGTAATCGTTATGCCATAGATAATGATGGTGCAGATTACCAGACAGATAGCCAGTGGTATGAGTAGCCTCAGCCAGGGAATTTCCTGCTGCAGATACTTGCGGCAGTAGCGCCAGAAGCAGATAAGCGTAAAGAGGTTGAAGATGCTGCCTAGAATGAGCATTGTCCAGACGCTTTTGGCAAGCGGCAGGTAGGAAAGGCTGAGATTGATGGCTGCGAGCACAGGCATAGCGGTCATGGTGTTATAGATTTTGCCGTCTGCTATGGCAAAGCTGGCGGTGAGAACGACGCTGCCTAAAATCAGCGGCAGCAATGAGGCATATATGAGAGTGGTACTGCTAAAACTATATTGCTGTAGCCTGTTGCGCCAGAGAAAACGCCCGAAGAGCTTGTAAAGAATAAATGCATAAAGTGTTGTCAAAATAGCGCTGGCAAGAGTATCCATGCCGCCGAAGCCGATGAAAGCAACAAGAAAATGAATTACAAAAAAGCCCAATGCCCCCAAAAAGAAGAAGAGCTGATTATAGAGCCAGTACCAAAAGGCTAATGGCAGAAAAGTACGCATGGCAGAACCTCCTCACATAATGTATTAAGCAAATTTATTGGTCACTTTTATTATAATATGATTGAGAGGAAAATGCTATGCTTTTGCCTCTTTGGGTAAAATTAGCTTGAAATTTTGCTGAGAATATAAAAAGTCCGATTCGTCTGTGATGACAAATCGGACTTTTTTATGTGGCTAATTTTTTAGGCTTATACAATTATTCCTCAACGTAGTTGTTGGCTTTATCATAAAGCGCAGCAACCTCTTTGGAAGGACCGCCGCTGAGCAGGGAAACAATGACACCTGCTACAAGGCTGGCAAAAAAGCCGGGGATAATTTCGTAGATGCCGGTGGAGGCTGCCATAGTCAGGTACCAGCCGATATCGACAACAGCACCGACGATGATGCAGGCTACCGCACCCTGGAAGGTGAAGCCGCGCCAGAAAAGGCTGAGCATGATAGCAGAACCGAAGGCTGCACCGAATACGCCCCAGGCGTTGGCAACAAGCTCCATAATGCTGCCTGCACGCGGAGAATCGGCAATAAGCAGAGCAACGAAGGAGATAACGAGTACGACGATGCGGCCTGCCCAAAGCATTTCCTTGTCACCGGACTGGTATTTGCGGATTACAGGCTTATAAACGTCGCTGGCAAAGGCAGAAGCGGAAGCGAGCAGCTGACTGGAAGCAGTACTCATGGAAGCTGCCAATACGCCGGAGAGCAGGATACCGCTCATCAGAGCCGGGAAAATGCTGCGAACCATGGCGATGAATACCAGAGAGTTTTGGTTGATGTTTTCATCCATGCCCAGATACATACGGCCAACAACGCCTACCATAGTAGCGAAGAAGCAGATGAGGGCGGTCCAGCTGATAGCGATAACAGCGGATTTCTTCATTTCCTTTTGAGATTTGAGGGACATGAAGCGGATGATGATATGCGGCATACCGAAGTAGCCCAGGCCCCAGCCGAAGCCGGAGATGATATCAGAGGTTTTGGCAACCGGATTCCAGTAATCGGGAGGAATGCCGGCAACAGCCTGCGGATTGATTAAGGATACTGCGAAGATAGGTGCAATCAGGAGAGAACCTAAAATCATCAGGCCCTGATAGAAGTCGGTCCAGCAAACGGCAGAAAAGCCACCCAAGAAGGTGTAGCCGATGATGATGAAGGCTGCCACATACATGGTGTAGGTCTGGTCAATACCGATAACAGTGTTGAACAGAGTACCGCAAGCCTTGATGCTGGAAGCGGAATAAATAGTGTAGGCAATGAGGAAGACGATTGCACAGATTACCTGCAGCACGTGGGACTTAGATAAAAAGCGGTTGCTGAGGTACTGCGGAATAGTGATGGCATCGTTGGCCACAATGGAAAAACGGCGCAGGCGCGGTGCCTGAAAAATCCAGCTTAAGGAATAGCCGGTGAGCAGGCCGATACTGATCCAGGCCTGACCGAGGCCGAGAGCGTAGATAGATGTCGGCAAGCCCATGAGCACCCAGGCGCTCATATCAGAAGCACCGGCAGAAAGAGCGGTTACCCACGGTCCCATCTGACGGCCGCCGAGGAAGTAGGTCTTTTCACCACCCTGACGATTTTTATAGAAGAACCAGATACCGATTGATAGCATGAATAGCAGGTAGATAATGAAGACTACCATTTCTGTATAATTCACAAACACCCCTCCAAAATTTAAGAATAGATAACATTATTATACACTTAATCTTTGTGCTACTGCAAGCAAATAATAAAAATAAAGTGTTTAATCTGTAAATAACAGCGTTTTTAGGTCTGAACTACAGATTTCCTGTTGCTAAGCAAGCACAAAAAATTCACCATGTAAAATAAGTATAAACTGTAAAGATAGTCAAAATGATTATTTCGCAAAGCAGGACCGGCTTAAGAGTTTTGAAAAAGTTGGCTTTAAAATAATCGACGGTGATAACAAGACACATATGCGTCGGTGTGAGCATCTGCCCCGCAATACCAAAGGCCATGGCAACGCCGGCAAGGTTCAGGCTGCCTGTCTGCATAGCGGCGACGATAGGCATGACAATGGCCACGTGTCCCTGCGACATACCGGTGAGCACGCCGATGATGAAGCTGACGCAGGCGATGATGACAGGCACCGGCAGCGGTGAGCTTTGAAAGGCTACAACGATTTCCTGCAGCACATGGGTGACAGTCAGAATCTGAATGAAGTAGAGGATGCAGAGCACATTGAGAAACATTTTGATATCCAGCGCACCGATGACAACATCCTTGAGGCCGACCTCGCGTTTAGTAAAGCGAAGTACCAGAAACAGGCAGGCTGTTACCAATCCCATGCCGGCTGAGGCATTAAAGCCGCAGAAGACTACCAGGATAAAGGTGATAATGACAGGCGAAAGCGCCAGCCACAAATCCTGCATTCCCTGACTGTCATTGGCAATTGTTTCGGTACGGTTATTATCTGCTTTAATCGGGCGGATGAGGACAAACCAGCCGGCGGCGAAGGCTAGTACGGTAAGCCAGGCCAGATGCAGGATGAATTCACTGTAGCTGACACCGGCGATGTTGCAGGCCATTATCATACCGGGGATAATCGGGCTGGAAAATTCAAAGATATGGCGGAACCAGAAATTGATGGCTGCCTTGTGGTCCTGTTCGATAGGGATATTTTTGCTGGCTTCCTCTACAATGGGAGCCGAAAAGCGCGCGCCGCCCAATGACGGTAGCAGGCCTAAGAAGGCAGGCATCACGGCCAGGGTTACCTTAGCGCTGGAAAAGATGCGTTGCAGCGCCTGCACCATACCGGCCAGTGCACCGCTGGTGCGCAGCTCGATTTCCAGGCACATGACAAAATAGAGGGCAAAAAGAATATCATAGGTGCGCGGCATTGTTAATGTTTCGCGTAATGCCTGCACCAGATACGGCAGCTCCGGTGCTTTCATCAGCCAGATAAAAATACCGCTGGTGAGCATACAGGGGCCGATGGGGATGTGTCGCCGCAGCATGAGGATAATCATGAGCATGGCGATTGTAAGCAGAAGAAATATATTCATAAACAGTTTTTCCTTTCGGTTGCGTAATTGTTGGCAAGTACCAAGTAATTGCTGATGATGTTTATTTATTATACACCCTGCCACAAAAAAATCATAATAAAACTGTAAAAAATCTTAGTATGGGATGCAAATAATGCTATAATGTAAGCAGAGATACAGAAACGGAGGTCAGGTTATGCAGATAGAAAGATTAAGGCTGAAGAATTTCCGTTGTTACGATGAGCTTGATATTGATTTTGAACCTAGGCTGACAGTTATTGTAGGTGAAAACGGCAAGGGCAAGACGGCGATTTTTGATGCGCTGGCAATTGCTCTGGAGCCTTACCTGCGCAGCTTTGATGCCAGTGGTCGGCACATTACCCCCCAGGATGTGCGGCGTGTGCCTGTTTATAAAAAGGATATGCGTCATATTGAAGGTATGGAGTGTCATTATCCGGTAGAAATTAAGCTGGAGGGTGAGGTTTACGGCAAAAAGCTTACCTGTACCCGCCGCCTGCTGGAGGGCAATGTGCCCGAGGATGATGCTAATGAGCTGTGCGAGCGTGGTTGCGCATTGGCGCACGATGCTAAGGAGAACGGCAACAGGCTGCTGCCGGTGCTGGCCTATTACGGTACTCAGCGCATTTGGGTAGACAGCAAGCTGATGACGAATTTTCACAAGTCGCTGACAGAACGCAATGTAGGCTACGAGGAATGCCTGGAGCCGTCTTCTTCCTACAGCACCTTTGGCAAATGGTTTGAGTACGTTACCAAATGTGCGCAGACAGAACAGCAGTATAGCGCAGAGGTGAAGCGCAATGTGATGCTGAAGAATGCTATTCAGAACGCTGTAGATGTGTGTCTGGAAAGCACCGGTCTGCGTGATTTGTATTATAATTATCGCTTGAAATGCTTTGTTGTCAGCCATCCCGATATGGGTGAGATGGTGGTAGATGAATTGAGCGACGGCTTCCGCAGCATTATCAGTATGGTGGCTGATTTGGCCTATCGCATGGCGCGTCTGAATCCGCAGCTGCGTGAGGATGCGGTAACCAAGACCCAGGGCCTTGTATTGATTGATGAGGTAGAAATGCACCTGCACCCTCTGTGGCAGCAGACGGTGCTGCTTGATTTGCAGAAAACATTCCCGATGGTGCAGTTTGTTGTTACTACGCATAGTCCGCAGGTGCTTAGCAGCGTGCCGGCCGAGAGCATCCGCGTGCTGGCCTGGGGCAAGCAGTTTGAAGGAGTGCGTCACGTAGATTTTTCTTTAGGAGCCAACAGCTATCAGCTGCTGCAGGATATCCAGAATGTGAGCCCGCGTCCGCAAGCTCTGCCGATTGTGCAGGATTTAAAGCGTTATCTGCAGCTGGTGAGCGAGGATGCCTGGGATACGCCGGAGGCGCTGGAGCTGCGTAAAAAACTAGATAAATGGTCTAAAGGCAAGGAGCCTGCTCTGCTGCGTGCGGATATGGATATCCGTATGCGTCAGTTCCGCAGGAGGCGCTCATGAAACGTGTTTATAAAAGCAAGGAAGAGCCGGAGATGCTTAGGCAGTATCGCCTGCGTAATCCCGAGGAAACCTGGGAGCATTTCCGTCGTCGCTGCCGCAAGGGCTACAAACAGGTGCGGGAAGCAATCTTGCGTGACCAGCACGGCCTTTGCGCCTATTGTGAGGTAGGCATTAAGCTGGCGGAGGAGGAAGGCGAGGTTGACGACTTCCGCGTAGAGCATTTTTATCCGAAAAATGCCACGCAGGAGCATGGACACAACTATCATCTGGATTGGCGCAATCTGTTGGGCGTGTGCCACGGCGGCAGTCAGCCTTACGTGCCTGATCCCGAGTGGCGCTATTCCAGCCAGAAGCGTGACCGCAGCTGCGATGTGCCCAAGGGTGGGCGTGAAATTACAAACTATATTCTCAATCCGCTGAAGATTCCCGGCAAAATCCGCCTGTTCCGTTATGCCGAGCATAGCGGGCGGATGTATGTAGACGAAGATACCTGCCCGAAGGAGCTGCAAAACAAGGCGCGCAGCACTATCCGCGAGCTGAACTTGAACGCGCCGCGTTTGATGCGCATGCGCCGAGAGGTTATCCATACGCTGGAGGACCAGATAAGTGAGGAGCTTAGTAAGGGCCGTGAACTGGATGAAGTGCTGGAAATGCTGGCAACTATCTGTCTGCTGCCTGATTATAATGGCGTGACGCTGCCGTTCTTTTCTGTTATCCGTTGGTATCTGGGAGAGGCAGCGGAAGAAGTTATCCGTTCGAGTGGTGCTAAGCTGTAGCGTTTAAATCCTGTCTGCAATGCAGGCAGGATTTTTTTGTTGGATGAAGAATAATATAAAATGGTTCTTGAACAATGAAATTTTGCTAAATACAATGTAAAAAAGGAGTATAGACAAATGCAAGTTACGAATAAGGCTTTTAAGGCCTACGATGTACGCGGCGTTTACCCTACAGAGGTTAATGAGGAAATGGCTTACCGTATGGGACGCATTTTTTCAGCAATGTTTGCTGCAGAAACTGTTGTTGTCGGCCATGATATCCGCCTGAGCGGCAGAGCATTGGTTGATGCGCTGACAGAAGGTCTGCGCCATGGCGGCACCAGGGTTATTGATATCGGTCAGTGTGGTACGGAAATGATTTATTTTGCTACCGCGCATCTGAAAGCAGATGGCGGTATTATGGTTACTGCCAGCCATAATCCTAAGGAATACAATGGCATGAAGCTGGTGCGTCGTGATGCACGTCCTGTTTCCAGTGATACCGGTCTGAAGGAAATTGGCGAGATGGTTGCGACAACTAAAGAGTTTGCGCATCAGGTGGTAGCAGGCAAGACTATGGGTGCTTTGGAGCAGCTGGATATTATGCCTGCTTATATTGAGCATTTGCTGACCTACGTTGATACGAGTGTGCTCAAACCGATGAAGATTGTTGCTAACCCCGGCAACGGCGGAGCTGGTCCGATTTTAAAGGAGCTGGCAAAGCATTTGCCGTTTGAATTTATTACGCTGAACGAAACGCCGGACGGCACCTTCCCCAATGGTGTACCCAACCCGCTGCTGCTGCCCAACCGTGAGGCTACAGCGAAGGTTGTGCGTGAGAGCGGTGCTGATTTGGGTATTGCCTGGGACGGTGATTTCGACCGCTGCTTCCTCTTTGACGAGAAGGCAGATTTTATCGAAGGCTATTACATTGTCGGCCTGCTGGCGGAGGTTTTCCTGCACAAGGAGCCGGGCGCAAAGATTATGTTCGACCCGCGCCTGACCTGGAACACCGAAGCTATTTTACAGCGTGACGGCGGTGTGCCTGTGCGCTGCAAGAGCGGGCATGCCTTTATGAAGGAATGCATGCGTAATAATGACGTTCTGTACGGTGGCGAAATGAGCGCGCATCATTATTTCCGCGATTTCTCCTGCTGCGACAGCGGCATGATTCCCTGGCTACTGGTAACTGAGCTGATGTGCCGCAGCGGTAAAAAGCTCAGCGAGCTGGTAGGCGAGCGCGTTGCTATGTATCCCTGCAGCGGTGAAATAAACCGCAAGGTTGCTGATTCCGCAGCAGTACTGGCAGAGCTGGGCAAAAAATATGCTGACGGCGAGCAGGATCACCTGGACGGCCTGAGCGTTGCTTATGATAACTGGCGCTTTAATGTGCGTGTATCCAATACGGAGCCTGTAATGCGCCTGAACGTAGAAACTAAGGGTGATAAGGAGCTGCTTGCTGCGAAGACAGCAGAATTATTGGAAGTTATTGGCGGCGAAGAAGCTTAACTTTCCTGAGTATCCGTGTTTTTTCGTAAAGCACTGCCTGCAGCGTTGCTGCTATGCATATATTTCATTTGAGTCTGTAAAGGAGATAAGATTAAATGTTTAAACCTGTACGTAAAGCCGTTATTCCGGCAGCAGGCCTGGGCACACGCTTTTTGCCTGCTACCAAAGCAACTCCGAAGGAGATGCTGCCTATTGTTGATAAACCGACCATCCAATATATTATCGAAGAGGCTCTTGCTTCCGGCATTGAGGATATCCTGATTATTACCGGCCGCAGCAAGCGTGCCATTGAAGACCATTTCGACCGCAGCATCGAGCTGGAGCTGAACCTGGAGGCCAGCGGCAAAATCAAGGAGCTGGAGCTGGTTCGCAAAATTTCTGATATTCGCATTCACTATATCCGCCAAAAGGAACCGCGTGGACTTGGCCATGCTATTTTGTGCGCTAAGCATTTTGTGGGCGATGAACCCTTTGCTGTATTGCTGGGTGACGACGTTGTTGACAGCCAGGTGCCTGCGCTGAAGCAGCTGATCGATGTCTATGATAAAACCGGTGCCAGCGTTTTAGGTGTGCAGGAGGTGCCGCAGGAGAAAGTATCTGCTTATGGCATTGTTGCCGGTGAACCGACTGGTGAAGCACGCACTGTTAAGGTAAATGATATGGTAGAAAAGCCTGCGGTAGAAGAAGCGCCTTCCCGTCTGGCTGTTTTGGGACGTTATGTAATTACCCCGGAAATTTTCCCGATTCTGGAAAAAACTGAGCCTGGTCGCGGTAATGAAATCCAATTGACTGATGCACTCAAGGTTTTGGCTAAAGAGCAGGCAATGTATGCTTATGATTTTGAAGGACGTCGCTATGATGTGGGTGATAAGCAGGGCTTCTTGGAGGCAACTGTAGAAATGGCGCTGAAGCGTCCTGACCTGCGTGACAAGTTTCTGGATTATCTGCAGGGAATCGTTGCCAAGGAGAGCAAATAAGCGATGAATATCCTTGTTACCGGCGGAGCAGGTTATATTGGCTCCCATGTAGTGGAGGAGCTGCAAAAGAGCGGCTTTACTCCTATTGTTTATGATAATTTTTCTACCGGCCATGAGGCAGCTGTGCCGGACGAGGTGCAGCTGGTAGAGGGTGATATCCATGATGTGCGTTTTGCCAAGCATATCATGGAGCAGTTTAAAATTGACGCGGTAATTCATTTTGCTGCCAGCAGTCTGGTAGGTGAATCTATGACCGACCCGGCGAAATATTATTTTAACAATGTTGAAGGCAGCCTGCATCTTTTAGAGGCTATGCGTGGTGCCGGTGTGGACCGCATGGTATTTTCTTCTACCGCAGCTGTTTACGGTGAGCCGGAAGCAGTACCTATTACCGAGGACAGCCGTCTGGCACCGACCAACGTTTACGGCCGTACCAAACTGGCGATTGAAGGCATGCTGGCGGATTATGACAATGCCTATGATATGCGTTATGTGGCTTTGCGTTATTTTAACGCTGCAGGTGCTTCCCCGACGCGCGATATCGGCGAGGACCACAGTCCCGAAAGCCATCTGATTCCGCTGATTCTGAAAACAGCGCAGGGCGTGCGTAAGCAGGTTTCTATCTTCGGTACCGACTATCCGACGGCTGACGGTACATGCGTGCGTGATTATATTCATGTCTGCGATTTGGCGAAGGCACATGTGCTGGCACTCAAACATCTTTTGAGCGGCGGCAGCAGCCGTGTGTATAATCTGGGCAGTGAAAACGGCTTCAGTGTACGCCAGATGATTGACAGCGCCAAAAAGGTTACCGGCGTTGACTTCCCCGTTGTGGAGGAGGCGCGTCGTGCCGGTGATCCCGCAGTGCTCATTGCTTCTTCGGCTAAAATTCGTGAGGAGCTGGGTTGGGAGCCGCAGCACAGCAGTGTAGATGAGGTTATCAGCACTGCGTGGAAGTGGCATAAGGGCCATCCGCATGGCTATTGCGGCTAAAAGTAAATAAGTGCATATAAAAAACCGGTTTCCTTGGCTTTTAAGCTAGTAGGAAACCGGTTTTGCTTTATGCGCTGCAGTTTTATTGTCTGGATAGGCAGCTTTTGGGCTGTAGTTTGCTTATTTGCGGTTGTGGAGAAATTTGCCGATGTCGAAATGCTTGCCTGCCAGCAGGCAGTCGATACGTGCAGTGACCACCTCATTGTTGCTGAGCTGACGTGCCTTAAGCAGCGAGTGGCGGATGGCAGGCGTGATGAATTCCTGGCCCCAGTCATCGATGATGCCGCAGGCGATGCCACGTGGCAAATCGAAGATGGATTCCAAGGCAGCGCAGATAATGGCATCACTCTGGCCGGGATGTGTGTTGAGATAGCGCAGCGGTACCAGCAGGTCGTTTTGCTCTACGCAGTAGCGCGGCAGATCTGCTTCAATTTGCCGCAGCACACGCTCGGAACGCCCTTCGCCCTCGTAGGAAAGCAGGTAGGGGAACAGCGGTGTTTCATCCGGATGCGCCAGCCAAAAATCGAAAAGCCTTGGCCATACGTCTATATCCAGCTCTACTGCCAGATTGCACAGCTGATAATCAAGCTTATCGTCCTTGATTAAATCGCTGTCAATTTCTGGCTGCCAGTCCTTGCTGTAGATGATTTTTTCGCAGGCTGCAATCTGCTCCTGACATTGGTTGAAGGTCAACTGCATATGATTCTGTTCTTTGCAAAGGTCCTGCAGTGTTGTAACATAGCTGATTAAATCAAGCACGTCTTCCGGCTTGCTGACATGCGCTTCAGCCTGGTCAAGCAGACAGGTAAGCAGCTTGTTCAGATGGATGTCGCTGATATTGAACTGCTCTTCAATCACCTCTGCCGGGAAGTGGTTAAGCATAACCAGATAATTGCCTACGATGAAAATTGCATTTTTATAATTCTCGTAGCTGAGCGGTTGCGCTACCAGTTCTTCCAAATGTGTTTCACGGATGAATTTTACGGAGAGCGGTGGATATTCTACGTCGATGTCCGGTCCGTTTTGCAATAGCCAGAGGCGTTCTTCCTCATCGCGGCAGTGGCAGTCGATAATGCTGAAAACCTTACCCCAGCCGCTGGTGCAGTGGATAAGCTCCCAAATAGCGTTTTGCGGGTTAAAGTTGGTTATGCGGCAGGCATATAAAAAGGCGAAGGTAAATTCTTCGCAGTGTGCTATGCGCAGCAAATCCTGCCAAAGCTTCTGATCCTGATGACAAATTTTTTCCATGCCGTACATACCGAAAATCAAGATAGCAAATTTTACCTGCTCACGTCCATCTGCGTTGTAGAAAAAGCGGCGCGCCAGGTCATAGGCTACGGCGTTAATGTCATTTTGGTCTAAGGCTTCAATAAAGGGGTCGCAATATTCCGCGAAGGCCATGCCCTTCAGCTCATTGTACAGTCTGCTGCGTTGCTGGGTTGTAGGCTCCTGCATATAAGCTTGCAGAAGCTTGAGCAGCACACTGGCGGAATTGGGATTGGGCAGGTTGCCCATTGTATAGTGAAAGGCATCTTCGGAGCCAAGGGGACGGGGAATGGTGGCGTAGCGGTCATCGCACAGGTCAGTAGCTGTAAAGCGGCCATGCTCGTCCAGATGGCTGTTTACGAATTGATAGATTGTCTGTTTCATGTGCTCACCTCGTAATAAAAATATGTCTTGCAGCAAATAATGCTGTTCTTAAAAAAGCAAAGAATAACTATATCATAACATAGAGCAAAAATAATGACCAGCAAAAAAATAAGGCTGCTGTAGTGGTGGAAATCCACCACGTCAGCAGCCTTAATTTTAAGCGTATATAATTTACATTTGAGTTTTGATTTCCAGGAGGCAGTCGCCGCTTTCTACGCGTTCGCCTGCAGCTACATGGATAGCGCTGACGATGCCGGAAATCGGTGCCGAAAGCGTGGTTTCCATCTTCATAGCTTCGGTAACAATCAGCGGAGTGCCTTTGGTAACGGACTGGCCCTTTTCTACCAGCACCTTGACAACGGAGCCGGAAAGGGAAGCGCCGATTTCACCCATATTGCCTTTTTCGGCTTTCTTGCGGGTAACAGTGGTAGTTTTGGCGTTGCGGTCCTTGATTTCGATTTCACGCGGCAGACCGTTGAATTCGAAGAAGACGGTACGCATACCGGCAGCGTTGGCTTCGGAGATGTGGTCCAGCTTGATAACGAGCACTTTGCCCTGTTCAATCTCAACCTTGATAACCTCGCCCGGCGTCATGCCGAAGAAGAAGGTAGGAGTATCGAGAACGGATACATCACCGAATTGGTTGTAACGGTTTACCCAGTCGGTGAATACTTTCGGATAGAGGCAGTAAGCGCTCACTGCTTCGTCCGTAGTAGGTGCATCCAGCTCCTTGAGCTTAGCACGTACATCCTCAAAATCTACCGGAGGCAGGACAGCGCCCGGACGCTCGCTGATGGGAGTGCGTCCCTTGAGCACCAGCTTCTGCAGCTTTTCGGGGAAGCCCTGGTACGGAGTGCCGATGCGTCCTTCGAAGAATTCCACAACGGAGGCCGGGAAGTCCAGAATATCGCCCTTAGCGTAAACGTCTTCTTCCGTCAGGTCGTTCTGCACCATGAAGAGTGCCATATCACCGACAACCTTGGAGGACGGAGTAACCTTGATTAAATCGCCGAACATCATGGATACGCGGTGATACATATCCTTGATTTCCTCCCAGCGATGGATGAGGCCCAGAGCCTGCGCCTGCTGCTTGAGGTTGGTATATTGTCCGCCAGGCATTTCGTGTACGTAGACCTCGGGGTTGGGGAAGTTTTCGGTTCTGTCGGCTGCCTTGTAGTAGGGGCGCACGGTTTCCCAATAACGGGACAGCTCGTTCATAGCATCTACATCAAGACGCGGTTGGCGCGGATGGCCGCTGAGAGCGTAGTACAGGCTGCTGCCGCTGGGTTGGGAGGTACCGTTGCTCATAGCGCTCATAGCAGTATCTACGATATCAACGCCGGCATCAATTGCACGCGCGTAGGTGTAGATAGCGTTGCCGCTGCCCTCGTGGGTGTGCAGATGAATAGGCACGTTGACATAGGATTTGAGGCTGCTTACAAGGCGGTAAGCTGCTTCCGGTTTCAGCAGGCCGGCCATATCCTTGATGGCGATGATGTTGGCGCCGGCTTTTTCCAGCTCCTTAGCCATATTGATGTAGTAATGCAAATCGTATTTATCGCGGTTGGGGTCGAGAATATCACCGGTGTAGCACAGTGCTGCCTCTGCCACCTTACCGCATTCGCGGACGGTGTCAATGGACAGGCGCATATTGTCCAGACCGTTGAGGCTGTCGAAGATACGGAAAACGTCGATACCGTTCTTGGCTGCCAGCTTGATGAACTGCTTAACAACATTATCCGGATAGCTGGTGTAGCCTACGGCGTTGGCACCGCGCAGCAGCATCTGGAAGAGAATGTTCGGTGCAGCCTGACGGAACTGTGCCAGACGCTGCCAGGGGCTTTCATCGAGGAAGCGATATGCTACGTCAAAGGTAGCGCCGCCCCAGCATTCAAAGGAGAAGAGTCCGGGCAGTTTGCCGGCGGTGTCGCGCATAACGCGCAGCATATCGGCAGTACGCAGACGGGTTGCAAAGAGGGACTGATGCGCATCACGGAAGGTGGTGTCGGTGAGCAGAACCTCCTGCTGTGCCAGTACCCATTCAGCCAGACCTTCAGGTCCGCGGGTATCCAGAACGTGCTTAGCACCCAACGCCAGAATGCCGTTGTAGGGTTTGGGCATATTCAGAGGGGCGAAGTCCGGCTTCGGCTGTACGCCGACGTTGGAATAGCCGTTGACGGTGATATCAGCAATATAGTTCAGCAGCTTATTACCACGGTCCAGTGTTTTTTCGAAGACGAACAGCTCCGGTGTATTGTCAACAAAGTCGGTTGTGTAATCGCCCTTGATGAAATGCGGGTTCTGCAGTACATTTTCCAAAAATTTGATATTAGTCTTAACGCCGCGGATACGGAATTCTTTTAAGCAGCGTAGCATCTTGGTAATTGCAATCTGGTGCGTAAGGCCCCAGGTGGTAGCCTTAACCAGCAGAGAATCGTAGTACGGAGTAATGACGGAGCCGGTGAAGGCATTGCCACCGTCCAGACGGATGCCGAAGCCGCCGCCGCTGCGGTAGGTAATCAGCTTGCCGGTATCTGGCATAAAGTTGTTGGACGGGTCCTCAGTGGTAATACGGCATTGGATAGCATGGCCGATAGTGGTCAGCTCATCTTGCTGCGGCAGGGCGATTTCCAGACCGTGCAGGTTGTAGCCCTCGGCAATCTTGATTTGTGTCTGCACAATGTCTATACCGGTAATCTGCTCGGTAACGGTGTGCTCAACCTGAATGCGGGGATTAACCTCAATGAAGTAGAACTTGCCGTCAGGCGTAGCCAAAAATTCTACAGTGCCGGCGCTGATGTAGTCAACATTTTTCATCAGCTTGACAGCAGCGGCGCAGATAGCTTTGCGTTGTTCTATAGGCAGAGCGAAGGCCGGAGCAATTTCAACCAGCTTCTGGTGGCGGCGCTGTACGGAGCAGTCGCGCTCGAACAGATGCATTAAATTGCCGTGGGTATCACCGATGATCTGCACTTCAATGTGCTTGGGGTTCTGCAGATATTTTTCCAGATATATTTCATCATTGCCAAAGGCTTTTTTAGCTTCACTTTTAGCCATGTCGTAGGCAGTTACAGCCTCTTCGGCGCTGTGAACAACGCGCATACCACGGCCGCCGCCGCCGTTGACTGCTTTAATGATGATAGGATAGCCGCATTTTTCACCAAAGGCCAGTACCTCATCGAGGCTGTTTACTGTGCCCTTGCTGCCGGGAATCATGGGGATGCCTGCCAGCTCGGCCTGTTTACGGGCGTTGATTTTGTCGCCGAACATTACCAGGTGCTCCAGACGGGGGCCTATGAAAATCAGTCCTTCCTCAGCACAGCGGCGAGCTAAATTGCTGTTTTCAGATAAAAAGCCATAACCTGGATGGATGGCATCTACGTCGTGTTCCTTAGCTACGCGCAGAATGTCTTCGATATCAAGATAAGCGTCGGTCGGACTTTTGCCTTCGCCTACCATGTAGGCCTCGTCGGCTTTGTTGCGATGCAGGGACAGGGTGTCCTCCTTGGAATATATAGCAACAGTACGGATTCCTAATTCGTTGCAGGCGCGAAAAACACGGATGGCGATTTCGCCGCGGTTAGCAACTAAAACTGTATTGATTTTAGGCATAAGTTTGACCTCCTTAGATAGTTACATGCTAATTGTATAGAAAACGGCATGTAAATTCAAGGGATAGGACGCATGTATACAAGTATTCTTGCAGGGGACTGGGAGAGTGTGATTTTTTAACACTTTTTGTGTTGACTATACAATCAGCTTCACATTTTTTTCGTTTGTTTATTGCTATAAATAGGTATACAATAATACTTATAAAGCATAGCGAGGAGATGAAATGATGAACGATAACAATGATAAAAAACGGCCATTGACGTATTATTATATGCTGATGCTGGTTTTGATTCTGGTATTCAATTCCGTAATCATGCCAATGTTCTTCAACCCGAAAATGAAGGAGGTTTCCTATAATAATTTTCTTCAGATGGTGGATGAAGGCAAGGTATCTAAGGTAGAAATTACCGATAAGCGTCTGGCTGCGGTTGATAAGAACAACGAAAAGGAAATTTATGTTACCGGCAGGGTGGAGGACCCGGAGCTGGCCAACCGCCTGATGAAGAGTAAGGTAGAATTTACGCAGGTTGTGCCTAAGGAACAAAGTCCGCTTGTAACATTTTTCACAAATTGGGTACTGCCGATTCTGATTTTCTTTGGCTTGGGACAGTTATTTATGTACTTCATGGGCAAGCGTATGGGCGGTAACGCTATGAGCTTCGGCAAGAGTAATGCCAAGGTCTATGTGGAAGCGCAGACTGGCAAAAGCTTTGCCGATGTAGCAGGTCAGGATGAGGCCAAAGAAGCGCTGATGGAGCTGGTAGATTTTCTGCATAATCCCGGCAAGTACAAGGATATCGGTGCCAACATGCCGAAGGGTGCATTGCTGGTAGGCCCTCCCGGTACGGGTAAAACCTTGCTGGCGCGTGCGGTAGCAGGCGAAGCCAAGGTGCCGTTCTTCAGCATCAGCGGCAGTGAATTTGTAGAAATGTTCGTCGGCATGGGCGCTGCCCGTGTGCGCGATTTGTTCAAACAGGCGCAGGAAAAGGCACCTTGCATAGTATTTATCGATGAAATTGATGCTATCGGTAAACGCCGTGATAACGGTCAGTTCGGCGGCAATGATGAACGCGAGCAGACGTTGAATCAGCTGCTGAGCGAAATGGACGGCTTTGACGGCAGCAAGGGCGTAGTCATCTTAGCAGCTACCAACCGTCCGGAATCTTTGGACAAGGCGCTGCTGCGTCCGGGACGTTTTGACCGCCGTATTCCTGTTGAGCTGCCTGATCTTAAGGGCCGTGAGGCTATCCTGAAGGTTCATGCACGTAACGTGCATATGGCAGACAATATCGACTATGGCACGTTGGCGCGGGCAACAGCCGGAGCCAGCGGTGCGGAGCTTGCCAATATTATCAATGAAGGTGCGTTGCGCGCCGTAAAAATGCATCGTAACGTAGTGGAGCAGGAAGATCTGGAGGAATCCATTGAAACCGTTATCGCCGGTTATCAGCGTAAGGGTGCGGTAATTTCTCCCGCAGAGAAAAAAGTTATTGCCTACCACGAAATTGGCCATGCACTTGTTGCTGCTATGCAGAAGCACAGTGCTCCGGTGCATAAGATTACTATTATTCCGCGTACTAACGGCGCTTTGGGCTACACCATGCAAATCAGCGAAAACGATAGCGTGCTGATGACCAAGGAAGAGCTGTTCAACAAGATTGTAACCATGACCGGCGGCCGCAGTGCCGAGGAGGTTGTTTTCGGCAGCATTACCAGCGGTGCTTCCAATGATATTGAGCAGGCAACCAAGCTGGCACGCAGCATGGTAACACGTCTGGGTATGACGGAAGAATTTGATATGATGGCTACCGAGGTTGTGGCCAACCGTTATCTGGGCGGTGACGCTGCCCTGCAGTGCAGTGAAATGACGGCCGGCAAGATTGATGCCAAGGTTTTGGCGTTGATTAAGGAGGCGCACGCAAAGGCGCGTATTATTTTGCAGGACAACAGGGAAAAGCTTGATGTCCTGGCGCAGTACCTGCTGGAAAAGGAAACTATTACCGGTGAGCAGTTTATGGCTTTGCTGCAGCAGGAGCAGGCTAAGGAAGATGCAGAGGAGAAAACTCCGGAAGTATAACAATTACAAGCTTAAACGCAGTTATGTATTCCGTAAAACGGCAACGTGACTGCGTTGTTTTTTTTGCAAGCGGCATTAATCGCGGAAAAAAATAAAAAAAATTAAAATTAGCTATTGCTAACTATAGAAATATGTGCTACAATAATCATGAAGTTAGTGATGGCTAACCAATGTATATCGTCCCTTCCTGATTTTGCATTGCAGCCTTGACCTTTGACCTTGACAATTTCCTTAAGTGCATTGGTTAGCTCCTCTACTTTTAAACAAGCTGCTATTTGCTTTTTAAGCAAATTCATATTTTCTCCTCCAAAAACAGACAGAACGCTGAAAATCCGTTAGGCAAGCGGGTTTCGGCGTTCTGTTTTGTTGTGTTGATACTGTTTTGGTACACTTTTATATATTTTTTCTGTTGAGGCAGAGCTAATTTCCCTAAGCGTAATTTTATTATACAATTAAGGCTGTATTACAGATTTTTATTTGCATAAAAACGGCCTTAGCGTTATAATAATTTATTACTATTGTATGATTTGGTTTTTGTTTTGAGGTGGATTTTTATGAAAAACTGGAAGCTTATTCTGGCTATCCTCACGGCTAATGTCGTGCTGATGGCCGCAGGCTATACCATGCTCATTCCCTTTTTGCCGATGTATCTGATGAACGAGCTGGGAGTGAGCGCGGATGATGTAAAAATGTGGAACGGCGCGATTTTTTCCATAACCTTTCTGATTGGCGGTATCATGGCACCTATCTGGGGCAAAATGGCTGATACGCGCGGCAAAAAGATGATGGCGGTGCGTGCGGGTGCAGGCCTGGCGCTGTCATACTTTCTGGGCGGCATAGTAACCACACCGGAGCAGATGTTTGGCGTGCGTGTGCTGCAGGGCTTTGCTGCCGGATTGTGGAGTGCGTGCCTGGCGATTGCTACAAGCCTGGTGCCGATGGAAAAGCTGGGCGTGAGCCTAGGCATTATGCAGGCGGGACTGACCTGTGGCAATGTCATCGGTCCGCTAGTCGGCGGTTCACTGGCAACACTGTTTGGCATGCGTGCTTCATTCTTCGTTGCAGGTGGGTTGCTGACGATTATTACGCTGGTATTTATGTTCTACATTCCCGAGCCACCGAAGGCGGAGCCAAAAAAGCTTGCGGACAAGCCGCAGGTACAGCTTTTGCAGCAGCCTGTAATTCGTGAAACGCTGGTTTATATTGCTGTAGCTCAGATGGTTATTCTGCTGATTCAGCCGATTTTGAGCCTTTATGTGGCAGAGCTGAGCCATGGTGATGGCAATATTATGTTTCTTTCTGGTGTGGCCTTTTCACTCGTAGGTGTTGCCAGCGCTATTACTGCTCCAAGCTGGGGACGCTTCGGGCAGGAGCACGGCTTTTATAAAGCGTTGTGCGCTGCTACGCTGCTTTCCGGTCTGATGAGTGCGTTAGTAGCATTACCGCAGACCTTGCTTTTGTTCTGCGTCTGCAATTTTTGCTACGGATTGTGCTGTGCCGGTATTCAGCCTTCGCTGAGTGCTATTTTGGCCAGCAATACATCTACCGACCAGCGCGGACGCGTTTTTGGCTTTATGTTCAGTGCGCAGCAGTTCGGCTCTATGGTAGGTCCTTTGATTGGCGGAGCCATTGCTACCTATGCACCGCTGCAAAGCCTTTTTGTTGTAGCAGGCGTTATCCTTTTTGCCATCAGTGTCAGCGTTTGGCTGCGTCATGGTCATGAGCAGAATGCTATTGTATAGGCCATTTTCGTCTGAAGGACCACAAAAAATCTTATATTTTTATTAGTTTACGAAACTCTGTAAGCCTTGAATTAAGGGGCTTACAGAGTTTTTTTTGCTTAAATTCACAAAATAGCCATTGCTTTGATGCGCAGATTTCACATATGTGACAAAACAAATTAGACAGAAAATTCGCTAATAGACTATAATCGGCCATGTGGAGGTGATGAAAATTAAGCTTAGAGGAGGCGTGAGCCTGGCAGAGCAAATCAGCTTCTACCGTCAGTTAGCAGTTATCCTGCGCAGCGGCCTGCCGCTGCTGCATGCGCTGCAGCTTTTGCAAAAGCATGGCAGCGCTAAGCAGATGCTGCTTTGCTACCGCCTGCAGCAAAGGCTGCGCCGTGGCAGCAGCCTGGCGCAGGCTTTAGCAGCAGAACCTGCCTGCTGCAGTCACCTGGCAGTTACGCTGGTGGCTGTGGGCGAGGAGAGCGGTGAGCTGGCCACACTGCTGGAGCAGCTGGACGCTTATTACAGCAGGCAACTGCAACTGCGGCGTTTTGTGCAGCGGGCTGTGACCTATCCGGCATTTTTGCTGGTAGCTTCCGTTGGTGTGCTGCTGCTGTTTTTGCTATATATCCTGCCGGTACTTGCCGATACCTACAGCGCTATGGGCGTGCGTCCGAGGGGCACGTTAGCTTTATTGCTGGCGCTGAAGGACGGCTTGCTGCAGCAGCCACTGTTGGCGGTGCTCTGTGCGGCAGCGGTAACAGGCATTCTGCTGCTAATGGGACGCAAGTTGCTGCGCTGGTTTTTACGTAGTCGTCTGAGCGGTAATTTTCATGGCCTTTTATTAGAAGTACGCTTTTGCAGATTGCTGGCACTGCTTTTGGAAAGCGGTGTTGGCATAACAAGAGCGGTAGCAATTGTGACAGATACCATAGAAGATGAGCAATATGCCCAGCAGCTGCGCCTGCTGAACAGCAGGCTGCAGCGCGGCATTGCCATTGAGCAGGCTGCAGGCGGCGCCAAGGAGCTTTTTTCGCCGCTGATGCTGGAGCTGGTGTGCGTGGGCGCGTCTACAGGTTATCTGCCGCAAATGCTGCAGGAAGCAGTAACGGCCGGTGAGCAGCGTCTGCAGCAGCAGCTTGGCAGGCTGCAGGAGCTGTTGGTGCCATTACTGCTTCTGGTGGCAGCGATTATCATAGCGGGAATCGTCTGCATAGTTATCGGTCCGCTATTTGAGATGCTTTCGGCAATGCCGGAGTAAATTCAGGAGGTGCGATAGTGTTAAAGACAATGCGTAAACAAGGTGGCTTTACTTTGATTGAGGTAGTGGCGGCGGCCGCTCTGATTGGTATTATGGCGACAATGCTGCTGCCTTCACTTTCAGGTGCTAATGACAGAGTGAAGAATGCCCGTCTGCAAAATGATCTGGTAACCATTGACCAGGCAATTCAGCTGTATAAGATGGATGCAGGCACGGTGCCGGCAGAGCTGACTACATTGGACAGTGAATATCTGGGCGGCAAGCTGGAATTCAAGGATGCCAAGGGTGAAACTCTGACATATACACCTAATACAACTGACGGTACTTATACGCTCAGCGGCAAGAACAGCAAGGGTGAGGCCGTAACCTCCCCGGGCAGCAAAGCTGGTAGCGGTGAATAATAAGGCCGGCGGCTATTTATTACTAGAGCTTTTGCTGGCTATAGGGTGCCTGGGAGCTTTTGCTGCAATGCTCTATCCTGGCAGCCAGATGCTGCAGCGGCAGTACTACAAGCAGCAGCTGCGCTATGCTGCCTATCTGTTGTCTGCTGATATCAGGCAGGTGCAGCAGCGCACGATATTCCAGCCGGAAAATTATGCTTATACTTTGAAAGTAAGCGGTAATGATAAGCATGGTTACAGGATTTACCGTGAACAGAAGGTCTGGAAGCGTGTAAGGTTAGAGCCGACAATCAGTCTGACGTGCGAAGCACAGATGAAGTCGTTAAGCTATGATGAAAATGGCAGTCCTAGTGTCAGTGGTGGCTATAGCCTGGAGCATCAGCAGCTTCCGGGTGTGCTTTTTTGGCTGACAGTTCAGCCGGTTACAGGCAGGGTGACTGTTTATGAAAAATAGCAGGGGCTTTTGTCTGGTGCAGGAGTTGGTGTGCTTTTGCCTGACGGCATTATTACTTGCTTCAGCGGTGCAGTGCTTTTACCGCAGCAGCTGGCTGCTGCAGCAAAGCAGGGAGCATCAGCAGGCTGCGCTTGCTTCCTGGCAGGTGCTGGCAGGCGAGGAGTACAGTGGCAGGTTTGTAGTGACACAAAAGCTGGAAACTGGCAGTATAGATGGTTTAACGATGCAGGAGGTGCAGGCAGTCTATGGCAAGGTCAAGGTTAAGCTTATACGGGCGATGCCGACGGCAGAGAGGCTATCTGTTGCTGGAGGTGCTGCTGGGACTGCTGTTGACGGTGGCACTGGCGACGCTCGTTTTTAGAGCAACAGGCGCCATTGCCTATAGCTTTGGACGCTTGCAGGATGAATTGCAGCTGCAGGAAGCGAAACGTCATATTTTGACGCAGCTGGAAAAGATTATTTGTTATGATGCACAGCGACTCATCAGACTGCAGGAGAATGGCCAGATAACCTGTACGATGATTGATGCCTGCAAACGTGTTACTATTTACAGCGATAAGCAGGGCTTGTACAAAAAGACGCGTAAAAATAACGGCACGGGCGTAAATCCTGTTTCTTTAGAGGGCGTAGTCGTTACTGATTGGCGGATACAGCGGTGTTCGCCGCAGCTACTGTGCATAAGCTTTAAGCTGAGCAGGAATGGGCGACAGCTGCAGGTGAAGCGTTATCTTATTTGTTATAATGCGAGGATAGCAGATGATGTATAGCGCTAAGGGCAGTATATCACTACCCTGCCTGTTGGCAGCGCTGCTTTTGGCAGTCAGTGCTCAGCTAAGCCTGCTTTATGCAGTCAGGGGTTATGAATCAGAGAAGGATTATCTGCGGGAACAGCAGCTAAGGCTGTTGTGCAGCTCCGTATTGCAGGCCATAGGGCAGGAGCCGCGGCCGGCAGGCAAGCAGCTTTGCTATGAGGGAGAGCTGCAGCCGGACAGTGAACCGGTGACGGTGACAAGTGAAAGCATTTACAGCTCAGACGGATTTATAGATTACCTGAAGGTTACAGCAGCAGCCGCTAATCATGCTGGCGCAGTACAGCGGCTGCATCGTATCAGGGTGAGCTTTGGTCCGCAAATGCAGGCTCTGGCAGCTAAGAGCGTCCTTGCAGGACGCTCGCTGACAGGCGGCGAATATCTGCAGCAGGCAGCGTTATATACAAGCACAGAAGAAGTAAGGCTGCCGCAGATGAGCTTTTTGCGGAATAAATGTCCCGGTGTGCTGAATAAGAAGGCGGTGGCGGAAGTTGGCCTCAGTGCCCGCTTTTACTATCTGAGGAATAACAACTCTCTCTCTTTGGGTACGGAAGGCTTGCATGGTCCTACGATGATAGTAAATCCTTATTCGATTACTACTGCCGAAGGCTCCTATTATCCTGACCGTTTGGTGCTTATCAGCGAAAATGGTAATATTAAGCTGGGTGCTGGCACAAGGATGGCGCAGGCGCTGGTGCTGGCGAAGGGAAAGGTAACTATTTGCGAGGGCTGTCAGCTGAATGGCTTTGTTATGGCAGATAAAATAGTCATTGAGGGAAGTGCGGACCTTACTCCTGATACAGGTGCCGTTGAACCGATGCTGACACCATACTTTAACTACTTATAATTTTGCTGAATACATTGCATAATCAAAAAGAACTAGCCTGAGCTTTTTATAAGCTCCAGCTAGTTCTTTTGCATTGCTTATTCAGCCGCAGGTTTTTCAGCCTTAGGCTTTTTCTTGTTGTGGGCCTGCATAACCTCTTCGATGTCGTCGGATTTAATCCATTCCTCCAGCGCAGTGGCCATTTCTGCTACTGCCGCTTCGATAGCGGTTTTGTCCTCGCCCTGGAAGGCATGCAGTACATGGTTGACAACTGCCTTGTTGTTGCGTGCCGGGTGGCCGATGCCGATTTTAAAGCGCGGGTAGGCGTCGGTTCCCAAATGCTCGGTAATGGATTTGATACCATTGTGACCGCCGGCGCTGCCCTTGCGGCGGATGCGCAGCTGGCCTACGGGCATATCCATATCATCCTGAATAACAGCGATATCATCCGGGTCGATGTGATAGAAGTTGGCGTAGGCACCTACGGCAACACCGCTGAGGTTCATGTAGGTGGTAGGCTTGATGATGAGGATTTTTTCGGGAGCGCGGTATTCTGCCATATAAGCATTGCGGTCCTCCTTGCCGAAGCTCACACCAAGACGGCGTGCCAGCTCGTCAACTACCATAAAGCCGATGTTGTGACGGGTATTTTCGTATTCGCGGCCGATATTGCCAAGGCCGACAATTAGTTTCATATTGTTGCTCCTTTTTGTTTATTAAGTTCTTCGATGGTGACGAATTCATATCCCTCTGCACGCAGGCGGTCGATGATGAAGCCGACTGCCTCAATCGTCTGGTCGCGCGGTGCGGAGTTTTTGGGACTGTCACCATCATGCAGCAGGACAATAGCACCGGGGGCTGCGTTCTCGCAGACTCTGTCGGCGATTACCTGCACGCCGGGGTTCGTCCAGTCGCGGGGAATGATGCTCCAGTTTACTATCTGCATACCTGCATCATTGATAGCCTTGACAGTGCTCCAGTCCTTGAAGCCGTGTGGCGGACGCATATATTGTGGTGCAGTACCGGTGATGCTTTGCAGCGTTTCCTTGCCGTAGGCGATGTTGGCGGCAGCCTCACTGCTGCTGAGCTTAAGCAAATCCTTGTGATAGCCTGCATGCAGAGCAATCAGGTGTCCTTGTGCCTGGACGAGCTTTACTGTTTCCGGATGCTTGGCAGCGTTTTCGCCAACCATAAAGAAGGTGGCATGCACATTTTTGGCAGCCAAAAGCTTGAGCAGCTTCTGGGTATAGGGCGGATAAGGGCCGTCGTCAAAGGTGAGGGCAATGAGCTTGCGCCCGTGGGTATTTTCCGCATGTGTTATAACCTTGCCATAAAAGCTGTTGCCCGGAAGTACGGCGAGCAAGAGCAGCGCGCCTGCAAGCGCAAGGCTGAGAGCAGCGCCGACAGCTGCGGTTTTTCTGCTGATTTTTTTGTATATCCCCAGCCACAGCAGCAGTACGCTGGCAAGGGAACAGATGATAAGAAGATAAATGATACGCATAATTACTCCAAATATTAAAGCCGGTAGTTTTGCCGGCTTTAATCATAACAAAAAGGCTTGCCAGAGGCAAGCCTTTTTATATTACGCTTAGTGTTTGGTATCGAATAATTGGCTTACAGACCAGTCATTGTAGATGCGCAGAATGGTTTCTGCCAGAATCGGCGCAATGGAGAGCACCTTAATTTTCGGGTGCTTTTTGGAAGGAGCCAGAGGAATGGTGTTGGTAACAACCAGCTCGGTGATATCGGATTGTGCAATGCGGGACAGTGCCGGATCGGTCAGAATCGGGTGAGTGCAGCATGCATATACTTCTTTAGCACCGAATTTCTTCAGAGCGCGAGCGCCTTCGGTCAGGGAGCCTGCGGTATCAACCATGTCGTCTACCATGATGCAGGTTTTGCCTTTAACGTCGCCGATCAGGTTCATAACCTCAGCAACGCCGGGTTCCGGACGACGTTTGTCGATGATAGCCAGCGGTGCATTCAGCATTTCAGCGAAATTGCGGGCACGGCTTACGCCACCAAGGTCCGGAGAGATAACAACCATGTCTTCCAGATGCTTGGATTTAATGTATTCTGCCATCAGCGGGCCGCCGGGCATATGGTCAAAGGGGATGTTGAAGAAGCCTTGAATTTGTGCAGCGTGCAGGTCGATGGTTACTACACGGGTAATGCCTGCGGTTTCCAGCAGGTCTGCCATCAGCTTAGCAGTGATAGGCTCACGGCCGCGTGCTTTGCGGTCCTGGCGTGCATAGCCATAGTAAGGAATAACAGCAGTGATGTGGTTAGCGCTGGCGCGTTTGAAGGCATCAGCCATAATCAAAAGCTCCATTACGTTGTCATTAACGATAGGGCCGCAGGTAGGTTGTACAATGAAAATATCCTTGCCGCGTACACTTTCGTTAATCATTACCTGAACTTCGCCGTTGTTGAAACGGTTAACTACGGAATCACCAACGGTGGTTCCGAGGTAAGCAGCGATTTCGCGTGCCAGATCAGGGTTTGCATTACCGGTAAATATTCTTAACTTATTCTCGTCAGACAACATGTCCAAATCCCTCCAAAATTACCTTGTTGTAGTTTGCTGGTGCGATGAGCAAAACTTTACTTAAATTTAATTATACACAAAAAACACGTAAATCACAAGTTTTTTGTAAACTTTTTGACACATATGTGACTATAAAAGCTTATTTACCTTCGTTACGGTATTTTTCGGCCCAGCCTTCAATATTTTTCTGGCGGGCACGTGCGATACCAAGAGCGTTTTCGGGTACTTCCTTGGTAATGGTGCTGCCGGCACCGATGTAAGTGTTGGCCTGCACAGTAACAGGAGCAACAAGATTGGTGTTGCAGCCGACGAAGGCGTTGTCACCGATAACGGTACGATGCTTCTTCTTGCCGTCGTAGTTTACAGTGATGCAGCCGCAGCCCATATTAACGCCGCTGCCGATGTCGCTGTCACCGATGTAGGTGAGATGTGGCAGCTTGGTGCCTTCGCCTACGTTAGAGTTTTTAACCTCTACATAGTTACCGATTTTAACGTGGTCGCTGATAACGGTGTCGGGACGCAGATGCACATACGGACCGGCGGTAACGTGGTTTTTAACCTCGCAGTCATGGCCGTAGATGAATTGCAGATGGTTGTCGTCACCAATTTTTACATTAGTGAAGCGGGCGTTAGGTCCGATTTCGCAGTCTTCGCCGATTTCAGTTGTACCTTCCAGCCAGGTGTAGGGATAAATAACGGTATCGCGGCCGATTTTTACGCTTGCTTCGATGAAGGTGCTGGCGGGATCCATGATGGTTACGCCTGCGTCCATCAGCTTATCCAAAATGCGCTGGCGCATAACGCCTTCGGCAACGGAAAGCTGCTTGCGGGAGTTGATGCCCATAACCATATCGCTGTCATCAGTGGAAATACCGCCGACCTTAGCGCCTGCTTCGTTGAGCTTTTGCAGTACGTCGGTCAGGTAATATTCGCCCTGCGCATTGTCGTTGGTCAGGGTAGCCAGCACGTCAAACATTTGCGGGCATTCCATGCAGTAAATGCCGGTGTTGATTTCTTTGATAGCCTTTTGCTCTTCGGTAGCATCCTTTTGCTCTACGATGCCCTGTACATTGCCGTCAGCATCGCGGACAATGCGGCCGTAGCCGAACGGGTCATCCATAATTGCCGTAAGTACGGTAGCAGCAGCGCCGCTTTCCTGATGTGCTTCACAAAACTTTTTAAGCTCTTCACCATCCAGCAGCGGAGTGTCGCCGCACAGGATGAGTGCAGTGCCGTGGAAGTCCTTCAGGGCGTCGGCAGTCTGCATTACAGCGTGGCCGGTGCCAAGCTGCTCGGCCTGCAGGGCGATGGTTCCCTGATTACCTACCATTGCTTCTACCAGCTCTGCCTCGTGGCCGACGATAACCACCTTTTTGTCTGCGCCGGCAGCGCTTGCAGCGTCAATTACGTGCTGCAGCATGGGCTTGCCGCCTACCTTGTGCAGTACCTTGGGGTATTTGCTGCGCATTCTTGTTCCTTTGCCTGCGGCGAGGATGATTGCTACTAATTCTGACATGTGAGTTCTTCCTTTCCTGGCCGTCTATAAGGCACCATCTGCGTCACGACGGCTCCTAGACGTACAAGGAGTACGCCGTCGTCACCATCGTTTAGCATCTGGTACCTTCTAGCCAGCCTGACGTAGTTTAAAGTTACTAAAATTCCTGGCTGTCCATAAGGCATCATCTGCGTCACAACGGTTCCTGGACGTACAAGTAGTACGCCGTCGTCAACTTCGTTTAGCATCTGATAACTTATAGTCAGCCTGACGTATTATATATTATTTATTTACTTCCAATGTTACCTTCTGCTGTTCTTCGTCTACATTATGCAGGGTGAAGAAGGCAGTGTAATCTTCTACCAGCTTGCGTTCCGGTGCGGCAGTGGCGATTAAAAAGGCTTTGCCTACAACCTGAGCGCCGACTTCGTGCGCTAAAGCAATCATGCCCTTGGCGGTGCCGCCGCCCTTCATAACATCATCCACAATTAGCACACGGCTGCCGGGCTGCAATGCGCGCTTGGGCATGGCCATGTTTTGGATAACCTTGGTGGAGCCGCTGACGTAATTGATGTTGACGGTGCTGCCTTCGGTAATATCACTGGTGTGACGGGCGATAACAAGAGGCACGTTAAACGCACGCGCTGTCTGCATAGCAAGCGGAATACCGCTTGTTTCAACCGTCATGATGCAGTCCGGTGCCAGCTCCTGCAGGCGGAGCATAAAGATTTCACCCAGACGCACTACGGTTTCCGGATGGCAGAGAATGTCGGTAGTATAAAGCATACCGCCGGGCAGGATGCGGTCCGGGGAGGTGAGGCGGGCAGCAAGCTCTTCTAAAAAGGCTGCGTCATCCTCCGGCAGATGGCCGGGGATAAAGCGCACGCCGCCGGCAGCGCCGGAAACGGTTTCTACCTTGCCCAGGCCGTAAAGCTCCAATCCGGATTTTACGGCTAAAACATCCTCGCTGAGGGTGGATTTGGCGATAGCAAATTTTTTGCAGAAATATGAAAATGAAAACAGCCGATATGGATGATCGGCTAAAAGTTTACTTAACGCTGCTACGCGTTCAATTCTTTTGGCTTTTACCATATGTAAGCGTCCCCCTTGCAAGTTCTAAATCACTTGGTTTGTCTATATCCATGCCGATACATGCATGACGGGTGATGATGGCTTTGCAGCGCATTTCCAGAAGTGCGGAGGTGCGTGCTTCCGCATCAGCCACTGTCAGGCGATGGCACAGGAGCTTTAGCAAAAAGCCCCATCCGAGCCAGTTGCACAGCTTAAGCGGTGATTTGCGGCGGGCAAAGATTTCGCGTGCTTTTTGCTGACCGCCGGGAATAATCTCTTTGGCCATCAGCATCATATTGCCGCCGGTAAAGATGCCGTCGCGCAGCTTGCCGTAGGTGCGTTTGGCATCGGGATAAGCACTCAGGCAGGCATCCTTGGGGATGATGGGATAATAAAGCTGGCCTTTAGGAGAGGCATTGCAGGCGGCAAGAAAGTCGCGCACTGCAAGCGAAGTCAGCAACGGAATGTCATCGCATACTCCAAGCAGCTTTTCACTGGCATCGGGGCCTAAGGCCTGGGCTGCAGCGGCGGCTGTAGCCGGCAGGTCGCCTGCGGCTTCACACAGCAGAACGTCGGCCGGCAACGTACCCTCTAAAAGCGCCAAGGCTTCGGGGCGGGCAGCTACAACAATGCGGCGGATGCGTCCGCTTCCCTGCAGGGCTGCAATGATATAGTCTATGAGGCGCTTATCGCCAAGCGGTGCCAGGCAGCGGTGTTCGGTGCCGGCATAGGACTTCAGCCAGGGACTGAGGCCGCCTGCTGCAATAAAAGCATCTATATTAGCAGTTGTCATGCTTACGCCTTCTTCTGCGGCAGATGCTCGCTGAGGGAACGCATGAGGGTGTGCTCGGCGTTTTCCAGATGGATACGGGCTGCGTATTGTGCACGTTCTACATCATGTGCAGCAATAGCTTCTACAAGGTTACGGTGTTCGTCCATGGTTTCCACTAAACGTCCCGGATAGCTCATAGAACGGCCGCGGATAGTAGTCATCTGCTCGCGCAGGTTATTGATGATGCTGCGCAGACGCTCGTTGCGGCTGGCAGTGTATAACATATCGTGGAAAGCAGTATCTACTTCGACGATTTTATCCATATCGTTGTTGGCGATATGCTGGCCGATTTCAATAAGATAACCGTTAAGCTGTTCAAGCTCCTCATCCGTAATACGCTCGGCGGCCAGGCCGGCAGCCAGAATATCAAGGCTGATACGGATTTCGTAAATTTCGGTGATATCCTTAATGGAAATATCGGCAACATAGGTGCCGCGACGGGGAATCATAACTACAAAGCCTTCCAGCTCCAGCTTACGGATAGCTTCACGCACGGGCGTACGGCTTACGCCCATTTCGTCAGCCAGCTGGATTTCCATGAGGCGTTCACCGGGGCTGAAGGTGCCGTCAATAATAGCTTGACGGATATTTTCACAGACAAGCTCACGCAGAGGCTTGTAGCTGTCTAGTTTTATAGGCTGCAAATGTCCGGACATATTTATTTTCTCCTTCCGATAGTTGTCGTAATTGCTGTTTCTACATCAAAATCTGTCAGTGCCTGCTGTACGCGCTCGGCAGCTTCTTTGTCAGCGGTAAGGCCGAAGACGGTCGGGCCGCTGCCGCTCATGAGGGCGTAGTAGGCACCTGCTCCCAGCATAGCAGCCTTAATAGAGGCTATAACGGGGTGTGCCGGGATGGTGGCAGTTTCTAAAACATTGCCCATGTAGGGGGTGATGGCCTGTCCGCCTTGGCGCAGGTATGCTTCCAGCTGCCAGATGCAGGGAGCATGGACTACACGACCGCGGTCAAAATGCTGGTAAACCCAGGCGGTGGAAACCTCCAGACTGCGTGGCTTGGCCAGTACCAGCCATGTTTCGGGCATGGCCTCCAGCTTGGTGAGGACTTCGCCGCGTCCTGTTGCCAGCATGGTGCCGCCTTCGATGCAGAAGGGGATATCGCTGCCCAATTGAGCGGCTAGCTGTTCCAGCTCATAATTTTCCAGGTTAAGCTCCCAATAACGGTTCAGGCCGCGCAAAACTGCTGCCGCATCACTGCTGCCGCCTGCCAGTCCTGCTGCCAGAAAAATTTTTTTGTTCAAGGCGATGTGAACGTTCGGAATAATATTGCAGTGACCTGCGAGCAGGGCAGCTGCTCTGTAGGCCAGGTTATCAGGACCGCAGCTGAGGTTGTGCAGATTGCAGCTGATTTGAATGCCGTTACCCTTGCTGATAACAACCTCGTCGCTCAGACCGACGCTCTGCATAACCATACTTACCTCGTGGTAGCCGTCCTCGCGCTTGCCGAGAATATCAAGTCCCAGATTTATTTTGGCATATGCCGTTTCTTTTATTTGCTTCATTATAAGTTCACCTGCCTAATATTGTATACAGTATTATTTTATACTGCTTAAGCCTGCATAGCAAGAATTTTTTTCGAACGTTCGGGATTTTGGCGAGAAAAATATTTAGTTGTTGCCTTTCTGCGTTAAAGTGTTACAATATATACATAAAAAACAAATTCTGAATATTTTGCTTGCAAAGGAGTATTGTATGAATCCCGCTTTGAAGAAAAAAATCTACCATTATGCTATGGTGACCTTGGCCTGTGCGATTATGGGCATTGCGATGAATACCTTTTACATGCCTAACAAGATGCTCAGCGGCGGCATCGGCGGCGTGGCCGTGCTGGCTTATTACGTTGCCGGTCTGCCGATGGGTGCTACGAGCTTAATCTGCAACGTGCCGCTGTTCTTTTTAGCCTATAAGTATATGGACAGGGAATATACTATCAGCGCGCTGTATGGTATTATTGCTTTTTCTGTATCCCTGGATTTCTTTCATTTTTTGTCGACCTATACTGTAGTGCATGACAAGCTGCTGGCCTGCATTGCCGGCGGTGTGCTTTACGGCATCGGTGCTGCGTGCATGTATCGTGTGGGCGGCTCCAGCGGCGGTACGGATATTATCGGCGCTATTATCCAGAAAAATTATTCTATCTCTATCAGTACAACTGGTTTTGCTTTCAATATTTGTCTGCTGCTGGCCAGTGTTTCCTTATTCGGTATCGAGCCGGTGCTGTATACCTTGCTTACCTTTTTTGTGATGACCAAAACCTGTAATGCGTTTACGACAGGCTTTGATTATAAAAAGAAGGTTATCATCATTAGTGAGCATCACGAGGAGATTGCGGAAGCGATTATTAAAATCGTCGGCCGCGGTGTTACCTATATCAGCGGCGAGGGCTGCTTTACGCATCGTCACCGCGAGCTGGTTTTTGTAGTCATCAAGCTGACGCAGTTGGCGAAGGTACGCTCCATTGTGCGCGAGATTGACCCCAGTGCTTTTATGATTATCAGTGATGTCAACGATGTCTTCGGCCGTGGCTTTACGCTTAAGCCGTCCGGGCCTAACTTCCCAAGACCTAAATTTCCGGAAAAAGAAGAATAAAGTTAACGTGAAAAAGCTTCCAAACTATCAGATGATAGCCTGGAAGCTTTTTTATTTTTAAGCCGGTACGGAGGATTCTAGCATTGAAGGAGCCGTAACAGCGATTGTTTTTTGAAAAAGAGCTGTCAAAACAGCATGGAATCGTAAGATAAATCTGTAAAAAACCCGGCAGTCAATAATGGTTCTGCAAAACAACATACAAGTTATGCCAAAAGGATATATTCCCTTAATGATATTATGCTATAATAAATGGGAATAATTCGGGAGAGTTTTGCGGAAAAAATGGCTTGTTTCATCATTTTTGTAATAAAAGTAATTGACGCAAGTGTCAAAAATGTTATACTATATAAGGAATGAGTAGTTTAGTGTTTTTCGTGTGCAAAGATTCAGATTCCAGTGGAGAAAGAAATAAATGTTAAGTGCTTATGGTTTTCCCTTTTTGCTTGCCGCTTTGGTGAGCTATATATTGACCCCTTATATTAAAACGTTAGCCTTTAAAATCGGCGCAATTGACAAGCCCGATAACCGCAAGGTGCATAAGAAGATTATGCCACGTCTTGGCGGTCTGGCTATTTATATTGCCTTTATGATTGCCGCAGTGGCAAGCTTGGAAATGACGAAGGATATTGTCGGTATTCTGCTTGGCGGCAGCGTGATTGCCATCGTAGGTGTACTGGATGACAAATATCAGCTGCCGGCAAAGGTCAAGCTGCTGGGGCAAATTTTTGCTGCCTGCGTACTTGTTGCCTTCGACATCCGTATCGAATGGGTGAACAACCCCTTTGGCGGCTATTTTTACCTCAATGAATGGTTTATTTCCGTACCGCTGACTATTTTCTGGGTTATCAGCTTTACGAACGTAGTCAACCTGATTGACGGTCTGGACGGCCTGGCAGCAGGCGTATCAGCAATTGCTTCCATGACGGTTATTCTGGTTGCGGTTCAGATGGGCTATTACCATATAGCGGTAATGACTGCGGCTCTGGCCGGCGGCATTATCGGTTTTATCCGCTATAATTTTAATCCCGCTACTATTTTCATGGGCGATACAGGCAGTATGTTCATCGGCTATATGCTGGCAGCTATTTCGGTTTACGGCGCAGTCAAGACTGCTGCTACCGTAGCGCTGATTGTACCGGCGATTGCACTGGGCCTGCCGATTATGGATACAGCCTTTGCGATTATGCGCCGCTACAGCAACGGCCGCCCGATTTTCCAGCCCGATAAGGGCCATCTGCATCACCGCCTGCTGGCGATGGGCATGAACCAGAAGCAGGCAGTGCTGCTGATGTATGCTATTACAGCCGTGCTCGGTATCGCAGCTGTGCTGTGGGCAGAGTTCGACGGCTTTTACGCCGCACTTATTATAGCGGTGATTATTACGGCAGTTGCCGTTGGTGCTAAGAAAATCGGTATTCTGAACGACAGATAAGGGGGAGGAAGAACCGTGGAGAAGATAAAGTTAATGACAGTTTTCGGCACTCGTCCGGAGGCTATCAAAATGTGCCCGCTGGTGCTGGCAATGCGTAAATATCCCGAATATATCCAGCCGATTGTGGCAGTTACCGCACAGCATCGCGAGATGCTTGACCAGGTACTGGATTTGTTTGGCATTACGCCTGATTATGATTTGAACATTATGTCGGCAGGTCAAACCCTGTATGATGTTACTACCCGCGCGCTGATGGGCCTGAAATCCGTAATGGAGGAAGCAAAGCCCGATATGGTGCTGGTGCATGGCGATACCTCGACTACCTTTGCCGGGGCTCTGGCTGCCTTTTATGCGCAGATTCCTGTAGGCCATGTGGAAGCAGGCCTGCGTACCGGTAATAAATATTCTCCTTACCCGGAGGAAATGAACCGCAAGCTGACAGGTGCGATTGCCGATATGCATTTTGCGCCGACTTCTACCAGCAAGGCTAACCTGCTGAAGGAAAACATCTGCCCCGAGCAGATTCTGGTAACAGGCAACACTGTTATCGATGCTCTGCAGACTACGGTGAAGGAAGGCTACCGCTTTGAGGACGAAGAGTTCAACAAGGTGTTTGCCAGCGGTCATCGTCTGATTCTGATGACTACCCACCGCCGTGAAAACCTGGGCGAGCCTATGCGTCATGTTTACCGCGCTTTGAAGAGCGTGCTGGAAGCGCATCCCGATGTGGAAGCAATCTTCCCGGTACACAAAAACCCCAAGGTGCGTGAAATCGTCCGCGAGGAGCTGGGACATTTAGACAGAGTGCATCTGATTGAGCCTATGGAATATGAACCGTTTGCCAATCTGATGGCCAAGGTTGATATCGTGCTCACAGACAGCGGCGGAATTCAGGAGGAGGCTCCTGCCTTAGGCAAGCCTGTACTGGTTCTGCGTGATACCACCGAACGTCCGGAGGCTGTTGAGGCCGGTACGGTTAAGCTCGTAGGCACCGCTTATGATGATGTGCTGCGCGAAACCAATCTGCTTTTGGATGATGCCGAGCATTATCGCTCCATGGCTGAGGCTGCCAATCCTTACGGTGACGGCAAGGCCTGCGAGCGTATTATCCATGCTATTTTAAGAAAAAATGGCTTTGATGTAGAAAATTTGCCGGAATTTGCGTCTAAAGCGTAGACAGAAACTGTGAAAAATATTAAAATTAAAAGAGTAAATATGATTAATTTGTGAATTCGTGCTGTGGTGAAAAAATCATGACTAACAAAACACCCGATAAGGAGCATATGCGGATGCTTGAAGCTTTGGCTACTGTGTCCTCTCTGGCGTTTATGGCCGTGATTGATTTCCTGCTGGCGTACTTCGGCGGCGACTGGCTCGACCGTCATCTGGAAACCGGCGACCATACGATGCGGGGCATCTGCATCGGTCTGGCAATAGTTTCACTTGTTATGACCTACTATAATCTGATTCAGAGGAGCGTCCTTTCACGGGACACTGAACATAAGAAGGATGAAAAGTAATTTTGATTTGACTCCCATAGCGAGAAACGGCGCGAACGCCTTTGTAGCGCGCATCTGTATGTGTGCGCTGCTCGTAGCGGTGCCGCTCTGGTTATGGCAGCGCAGTGCCTTTGCCCACGGCGTGCTTTGCGGCGTGCTGGCCGGCACGATAGATCTGTCCATTCTGTTTTTAGGCATCAAAAAATCTCTGCCTTACGTAGAGGTGCCAAAGCAGGGACTGAAAATCATGAAGCGTTTCCGTTGGGCCCGTCTGGCCGCTGCGGCTGCGTTTATTATTACGATGTTAAGGATGAAGCTTGCTGTGCATGGCGCATTTGGCGGGTTTCTTCTGATACATATATTCTTTATTTTAAATCTATTATTTATCGCGTACCAACATCAAAATGAGAGGGCGTGAAGAAAGGAGTGTGTAAAAATGGGAAATGCAGCAGCTGAAGGTGCAGAAAAATCCGGAGAGATTATCCATTACCTTACCCAATCTACCTTTTTAGGTGAAGTCAACATGCAAACCATGTACATGACCTGGGTAACCATGGCAATCGTCTTCGTACTGTTCCTTCTGGTTTGTAAGAACCCGAAAATGGTTCCTTCCGGACTGCAGAATGCAATGGAAATCATTCTTGATTTCTTAAATGGTCTGATGGAAGACAACCTGGGATCCAAAGGCCGTAAATTTATGGCACCGTTCATCGTTACCTTGTTTATGTTTATCCTGGTAGCAAACGAACTGGGCATTTTGCTTCCGCAGATTGGCGTTCACTGGACTTCACCTACCAATGACATTAATACCTGCTTTGCGCTTTCTTTGCTAATTGCGTTTAGCGCGTACTGCGTTGGTGTGGCGAAACAAGGTATCGGCCACTTTAAACATTTCATCAGCCCGAGTCCGGCATTCCTGCCGTTGCATCTTTTGGATGCAGTGACTAAACCGCTGACCATGGCTCTTCGTCTCTTTGGTAACATCCTGGCAGGCGAAATCCTGTTGATCGTACTGTATCAGCTGGCTCCGTGGGTAGTTCCTGAACTGTGGGTAATGTTCTCCCTGTTCATTGGCTTCGTTCAGGCTTTTATCTTTACCATTTTGTCTTTGGGCAGCTATGCACTGGCATTTGCTAGCCACGACGAACACTAAGCTTTTTAAGCAAAAAAAATTTAAAATCACAATTTCGAAAGGATGAAACAAATGTCTGAAAATGCAATCATTACTGCTGCATCTGTAATCGGTGCAGGCCTTGTTTGCTTGGGTGCTGCTGCTGGCGCTGGTATCGGTAACGGCAACATGTGCGGCAAATCTATTGAATCCATGGCTCGTCAACCGGAAGAAGCTGGTAAAATCTTTACCAACATGCTGGTTTGCGTAGGCTTGATCGAATCCATGCCTATTCTGTGCTATGTAATCGCTATCGTTCTGGTATTCGCTAACCCGTTCATTAAATAATTTAATTTTGCAAGATATTACAAAAAGGAGCGTGCTATAATTGGTTAACTTCAATGCAACACTTATCGCGCAGATCCTGAACTTTTTGGTTTTAGTTTTCGTTCTTGCAAAATTCGCTTACAAACCCGTATGCAACATTATGGAAGAGCGTAAGAACAAAATTGCAAGCGATCTGGAAGCTGCAGAAAAGGCTAAGACTGACGCAGAAGCAGTTAAAGCTGAATACGCTGCAAAGCTGGCTGAAGCTAAACAAGAAGCTCAAGCTATTGTTGATGCTGCCCGCAAAACTGCTCAGGCTGCTCATGACAAGATCATGGCAGACACCAAAGCTGAACAAGATCAGGTTATTGCAACTGCTAAAGAAGCAATCGCACTGGAACAGAAGAAAGCTATGGACGAAGTTCGTGCACAAGTTATCAACCTGTCCATGATTGCTGCTAGCAAGATCGTAGAACAAAAGTTAGGTTCTGAAGAAGACAAAAAAATGGCTAGCAAAATCGTTGATTCTATCATGAAATAATTTTGCTGCTTTCCCTATTAAGCCGGAAGTATGCCGCTGAAATGCGAAACAGCAGGCAAAACCCCGGTATTCGGAGGTGATTGGTACAATATGAAGACAGAAGAAAATATTGCTTTAATTAAGCAACAATTGTCCGACTTCAAAATCGATCTGGGCTCCATTAAAGAGCTGTTAGATGTAAACGTTACTACCGCCAAGAAATTGTCGGCTGACGAGTATCAATCCATTTCTGTAATCCTGACCGAGAAACTGGGCCGTGAGATTTTCCTGAACAAGAAAGTTGACCCGTCCATCCTCGGCGGCATCATCGTACAAGTTGGCGATAAGGTATTCGACGCTTCCGCACTGCGCAAGCTGAAGAAAATGGAAGTTGCTCTGAACGGCATCGACGTTCACGAGTACACCAAACCGGAAGCCCTGGGTGATGCTCTCAGCAATAAGCTGGAGAATTACAATGTGGATGCTGATCTGGAAGAAGTTGGTATCGTAGAAAAAATCGGTGACGGCATCGCAACCGTTATCGGTATGAAAAACGCTATGGCTGGCGAATTAGTTGAACTGCCCCACAACGTATCCGGCATGGTTCTGAACCTGAACCCGGACAGCGTTGGTATCGTACTGATGGGCGGCGAGACCAAAATCAAAGAAGGCGACGTTGTTCGCCGTACCGGCCGCATCATGGAGGTTCCTGTTGGTGAAAACCTGCTGGGCCGTGTAGTTAGCGCTATCGGTGACCCGATCGACGGCAAAGGCGAAATCGCTGCTGCTGCTCGTCGTCCGGTTGAATCTCCTGCACATGGTATCGCAGATCGTAAATCCGTTGATACCCCGCTGCAAACCGGTATTAAATGTATCGACGCACTTGTTCCTATCGGACGTGGTCAGCGCGAACTTATCATCGGCGACCGTGGTACCGGTAAGACTGCAGTTGCAATCGACACCATTATCAACCAAAAAGGCCTGGGCGTTATCTGCATTTATGTAGCTATCGGCCAAAAGGCTTCTAACATCGCTCGTATTGTTCGTACTCTGGAACAACACGGCGCTATGGAATACACCATCATCGTTGCTGCTACTGCTGCAGACTCCGCTCCGCTGCAATACCTGGCTCCGTACGCTGGCGTAACCATGGCTGAATACTTCATGGATCAGGGCAAAGACGTTCTGTGCGTATACGATGACCTGTCTAAACACGCTGTTGCATACCGTGCAATGTCCCTGCTGCTCCGTCGTCCTCCAGGACGTGAAGCATACCCTGGCGACGTATTCTATTTGCATTCCCGTCTGCTGGAACGCGCTGCTAAGCTGAACGATGAACTGAAGGGCGGTTCCATCACCGCACTGCCGATCATCGAAACCCTGGCAGGTGACGTAGGCGGCTTCATTCCGACCAACGTAATTTCTATTACCGACGGTCAGATCTTCCTTGAATCCGAGCTGTTCTACTCCGGTATCCGTCCGGCTATCAACTCCGGTCTGTCTGTATCCCGTGTAGGTGGTGCTGCTCAGATTAAAGCTATGAAGCAGGTTGCAGGTACCTTACGTCTGGATCTGGCTCAGTTCCGCGAGCTGGCAGCATTTGCTCAGTTTGCTTCTGACCTCGATAAAGCTACCAAAGCACAGCTGGACCGTGGTCAACGTCTGACCGAGGTTCTGAAACAAGGCCAATACAGCCCGTTGTCTGTTGAAAAACAGGTTATGGCTATTTACCTTGGTACCAAAGGCTATCTGGATGACGTAGCAGTTAAAGATGTAACCCGCTGCGAAAAAGAATTCCTGGACTTCATGGAAGCTAACCATCCGGAAGTTGGCGGAGACATCATCAAAACCAAGAAAATCACTGATGAGAACGAAGAAGCTCTGAAGAAAGCTATCGCCGAGTTCAAGGATACCTTTGTTAGTGAAGGTAGGTGATTAACTAATGGCTACTGCACGCGAGATTCATCGCCACATGAAAAGCGTAGGTAACATTGGCAAGATCACGAAGGCTATGAAAATGGTTGCTGCTGCCCGCCTCAGAAGAGCGCAGGAAAAAGCTGCTGCAAGCCGTCCGTATGCCATCAAGATCAAAGAAGTGTTATCCAGCGTTGTGAGCGATCCGAGCATCCTTGCAGGCTTAAGTGCCAAAAAACACCCGCTGCTTCAACATCGTGATGTTAAAAAAGTTGGTTATCTGGTGCTCGCCTCTGATAAAGGTCTGGCAGGCGCATATAGTTCCAACGCTTTGAAAAAAGCAGTTGCGGAGATCTCTGAATGTGAGCATGACGTAGTCATTATCACCAGCGGCCGTAAGGCTAGAGATTTCTTCCAACGCCGCGGCTATAAAGTGCTGAGCAGCCACTTCGGCTACTCCGACAGACCGTCTTACGCAAATGCAGTAGAAATTGCTCAGGATGCAATCAAACAATTTGCTGACGAGCATTTCGACGAGCTGCATATTGTGTTTACACTTTTCAAAACCGCTTTGTCCCAAATTCCTACCAGCGAAAAGATTCTGCCGGTAGAGCCTCCTGTAAAGGAGAAAGGCAAAGCTAGCGCAAGCTTTATTTTCGAGCCTGATGAAGACGAAACTCTGCAGGTACTTGCACCTAAGTATCTGGAAACTGTAGTTTACGCTGCGCTGGTACAATCTGCTGCCAGTGAGTTAGGTTCTCGTATGACTGCTATGAGCTCTGCTACCGATAACGCAGGCAAGCTGGTACAAAACCTGGAGCTGTCTTATAACAAGGCACGTCAGGCTTCCATTACCCGCGAGCTGAACGAAATCGTTGGCGGCGTAGAAGCTCTGAAACAGGCACAAAACTAATTAGATATTTCGTAGGGAGGCTAAAACCTTGAATACAGGTAGAATCGTACAAGTTGTAGGCCCTGTTATCGACGTAGAGTTTCCTCCTAAAAGCATGCCTGCTATCCTCAACGCACTGCACATTGACGGCACCACCGATGAGGGTAAAGTAAAAATCCACCTGACCGCAGAAGTTATGCAACACATCGGCAATAACATTGTCCGCGCTGTTGCTATGAGCTCCACCGACGGTCTGGTTCGTGGCATGGAAGTTGTAGATACCGGCGCTCCTATCAGCGTTCCGGTTGGTCCTGGTGTACTGGGCCGTATCTTCAACGTTTTAGGTGAAACTGTAGACCATGATGACACTCCGGTTGAAGCAGCTGATCACTGGCCTATTCATAGACCGGCTCCGAGCTTTGACCAACAGGCTACAGCTACTAAAATTTTGGAAACCGGCATTAAAGTCGTTGACCTTATCGCTCCGTATGCAATGGGCGGTAAAATCGGTCTGTTCGGCGGTGCTGGCGTAGGTAAAACCGTTATTATTATGGAGCTTATCCATAACATTGCTACTGCACACGGCGGCTATTCCGTATTCGCAGGCGTTGGCGAACGTACTCGTGAAGGCAACGATCTGTGGGGCGAAATGAAAGAGTCTGGCGTTATCAACAAGACTGCTCTTGTATACGGCCAGATGAACGAGCCTCCTGGAGCACGTATGCGTGTTGGTCTGACCGGCCTGACCATGGCAGAATACTTCCGTGATGTTGGCGGCCAGGACGTACTGCTCTTTATCGATAACATTTTCCGTTTCATTCAGGCTGGTTCCGAAGTATCCGCATTGCTCGGCCGTATGCCTTCCGCAGTAGGTTACCAACCTACCCTGGCAAACGATATCGGCGCACTGCAAGAGCGTATTACCTCCACCAAGACCGGTTCTATCACATCCGTACAGGCAGTATATGTACCTGCAGATGACTTGACTGACCCGGCTCCGGCAGGCACCTTCGCTCACTTGGATGCAACCACCGTATTGTCCCGTCAAATCGCAGAGCTTGGTATTTATCCGGCAGTTGACCCGCTCGACTCCACCAGCCGTATCCTCGATCCGCTGGTAATCGGCGAAGAGCATTATCATGTTGCTCGTGGCGTACAGGCTATCCTGCAACGTTACAAAGAATTGCAAGATATCATCGCAATTCTGGGTATGGAAGAATTGAGCGAGGAAGACAAAGTAACTGTTGCTCGTGCTCGTAAGATTCAGAAGTTCCTCAGCCAGGCATTCTTCGTTGCTGAACAGTTCACCGGTACCCCCGGTCAATATGTTCCTCTGAAGGAAACCATCCGCGGCTTCAAAGAAATCCTCGAAGGCAAGCATGATGACCTGCCGGAAGGTGCTTTCTACATGGTTGGTACCATTGATGACGCTGTTGCCAAGGCTGCAACTATGAAGGATTAACAGATGGCTACTCCGTTTTCTTTTGAAATTGTCACGCCGGATAAGATGCTGTTCACTTCTGAAGAAGTAACTTATGTGGGTTTCCGTGCTTTGTCCGGTAATCTGGGCCTCAAAGCTAGACATATGCCTATCATTGCGACCATGGATATTGCACCGATGAAGCTGGAGTTCACCGACGGCAGCGTTAAAGAATTTGCTGTTTGCGGCGGCTTTCTGGAAATGAAAGACAATAAATGCACCGTTTTGGCAACTATTGCCGAAGCTGATGCAGATATTGATACCGCTCGTGCAGCAGCAGCTAAAGAACGTGCAGAGCAACGTCTTGCTTCCAAGAGCGAAGACATTGACACTGTTCGTGCTGAAAACGCCCTGAAGAGAGCTTTGACTCGCTTGCGTACTACTCACAAGCTGTAATAAGCATTGCGACAATGCCAAAAAAATTACCCCCGTCCGTTAGGGCGGGGGTTTTTGCTATGTAATCTTAAGTTACCACGTTTTCTGATTGGCAATTATTTTACCGAGTGTAGCTAAAAACTGCTCACGTTCGTTGCTAGGGATAGAGGCGAATTCTGCTTCATCAATAGCATTTAATGATTGCTGAACCCAAATAGCTTTTTCATTGCCCTTTTCAGTTAGGCAAATCAGGCTGGAGCGTTGGTCTGTAGGATGCGCTTGCTTATAAATCAGATTATCCTTTTCCATACGCTTTAATAAAGTTGTTACAGTAGATTTATCAAGGAAGCAGCCTTCGCTGACAGCTTTTTGCGTGGAAGTGTTGTGCTCAAGCAAAAACTCCAGAATCTTCGGTTGTCCGGGCAATAAACCTGCCTGCGGCAATTGTTGGGCAAGCCGGCGGTTTGAGCGCAAAAAGGCCTCTAAAAGCAATAAATGTAATTTTTCCTTACTCATTTTTTCAAATGCTTATCGTAAAAAGCAATGACGATATCCATAATCTCCGGCTGTACCCAGTACGGACCGCCATGCGCTGCTCCTTTCACAAGATAACGTGTTGCCTCAATATTGTGCTTGGCAAGCTCTGCGCGCAGAAGCTCGGTTTGGCTGGGAGAAACAAGAAAATCGGCATCACCGTGCATCAAAAGGAAGGGAGCGGTTTTTTTGCTGATATAGGTTAAGGGATTGGCAGCCTTGGCACCTTCCGGATTGGCCGGAATACCGCCGTCCTTGCCGCCAAAGACAGGTGAGCCGTTTACCCACAGTGCTTCGGTTGCTGCAGCACTGCGGTGCTTTGCTTGTACGGCTTCATTGTAATCTGCACCGATTTTATTGACATCGGATACACCGTAAACGTCAACAACTGCCTGTACATCGCTGCTGTAGCTTAAGTTTTCGCCTTTGTCAAAGCCCTTGACACCATTAGTCGTTCCGGACATAGCGGCAAGATAACCGCCTGCACTGCCGCCGAAAACACCGATGTGCTTAGCGTCGATATGAAATTTTTCGGCATTGGCACGCAGGAAACGTACTGCGGATTTTACATCCTCCAAGGGTGCTGGGAAGGTGGAGGTAGGTGCAACGCGATAGGTCATGCTGGCAACAACATAGCCATGCTCAGCCAGGTCAAGCCATTGCTGCATGTAACCATCCTTGTTGGCATTGATAAAGCCGCCGCCGTTGATATATAAAATTACAGGATGCGGCTTTTTGTCCTGCGGTATTACAAGGTGCATAGTCAGCGGTTTATTGGTGTAGCCACGATCGGGAACCTGAGCGTAGACTACGTTGGAAACAAGCTGCACGAAGGGGCGCGAGGTGTCTTTCAGCTCTATATTTATAGTAGGTGTACCTTGGATTGCAGGAGCTGCGTTTTGTTCGCTGGCAAAGACAAGAGTGTTATGAGTAAATGTCAGCATAGCTGTGCTTAAAGCAAGCGAGCTTAAAATAGCTTTAAAGTTCATGTGAGTCAATCCTTTCTTGTTATTTTAGTTGGAATTCAAACTAAATTCAAGGATAGTCTATAATACTTTGGCTTAATTGTCAAGCTGATAATAAAAGCTGCTGACTGTATCTGTAAAAGTGCAGGGCGTTTATGGGTATAACATAATTTTCTTAAGTTAAAGTCTTGTATACATCACCCTAACTCTCCCCAAAAGCTGCTATTTGTGGTATTATTTACATAGTGTTGTTTGACACTGCTTACCAAAGCTTAAACAAGGAGTGATAGATTATGACAACTGCAAAGGAATTGCAAAAGAGTTTGACATGGGAATTCCCCCATATCGCTAAGAAAAACACTGATGCCAAGGAAGCAGCGTTTGCTTACTGCGAAGGCTATAAGGAATTTTTGAATACTGCTAAAACAGAGCGCGAATTTACCGCCAAGGCTGTAGAAAAGCTGGCAGCCGCAGGCTATGTGCCCTTCGAGGAAGGCAAGGCCTATAAACCCGGTGACAAGGTTTACTTTGTTAACCGCGGAAAATCTCTGGCTATGTCCACCTTCGGTACTGCGCCGTTGGAGGCAGGCGTGCGCCTGAACGCTGCGCATATCGATTCTCCGCGTCTGGATTTAAAACCGAATCCGGTATACGAAAACCATGAGATGGCATATTTTAAAACGCATTATTACGGCGGTATCCGCAAATATCAATGGGTGACTGTGCCGCTGGCTATGCATGGCGTGATCATCAAAAAGAATGGCGAGCTGGTTAAGGTATGCGTGGGCGAAAACGCTGGCGATCCTGTTTTCTGTGTGACGGACCTGCTGCCGCATCTTGGTGCTAAGCAGAATGAGCGCAAGTTGGGCGAAGGCATTAAGGGCGAGGAGCTGAATATTGTTATCGGCAGCCTGCCTTTTGTTGACGAAAGCGAAGAAGAGGGCGTTAAGGACGCTGTGAAGCTGAATGCGCTGGCACTGCTCAACGAAATGTATGGCATTACCGAGCATGACTTTATGCGTGCGGAAATTGAATTTGTGCCTGCAACCAAGGCGCAGGACGTGGGCCTGGACCGCAGCCTGATCGGTGCCTATGGCCAGGACGACAAGGTTTGCGCTTACACTGCGCTGACTGCGGAAATTGATACCAAAGCGCCGTATTACACTACTGTTACCGTTTTGGCTGATAAAGAGGAAATTGGTTCCTATGGCAACACCGGACTGAATTCCGATTTCGTGCTGCACTATCTGGAGGATCTGGCAGCAACTCAGGGTGCCAACATCCGCAAGCTGCTGCGCAATACTACCGCACTTTCCTCCGATGTCAATGGTGCCTATGACCCGAGCTTTGCTTCCGTATACGAAGAACGCAACAGCTGCTTTGTCAACAAAGGTCCTGTGCTGACCAAATATACCGGTGCGCGCGGCAAATCCGACTCCAATGATGCCAGTGCCGAAACTATGGCTAAGGTTATCAGCATTATGGATGAGGCTGATGTTTTCTGGCAGATTGGCGAGCTGGGCGCTGTTGATGAAGGCGGCGGCGGTACCGTTGCATTGTATGTTGCAGCTATGGATATGGACGTAGTTGACCTTGGTGTGCCTATTCTGTGTATGCATTCTCCGTTCGAGCTGAGCTCTAAGCTGGATGTTTATTACACCTATAAAGCATTCGCTGCTTTCCTGGGGAGCAGCAAATGAATACCCTTAACGAGCTTTCACAGGCAGAGAAAAAGCAGCGTATTTTAGTTTTATGCAATGAGAACGAAATTGCCGGCTTGCAGGCCCAAGGAGTGCCTGTGAGCTGTGAGGACAGCCTGCTTTCAATGCAGCATCTGAAAATGGCACGCCTGGAGGCAGAGCGTCGCCATAAATTGAATGAAGGCTTACAGGTTTTTACGATTACGCCGGAGCCTGTGCAGGCGACGGAAGCAGAACGGGCGCTGATTTATGCCATGCTTGTGCGCTGCCGTAAGGTTATCAGCTGCCGTGATAAGCTGGAAGATATGCTGAAATTTGACGACCGCGAGGGCTGGGCAGCTTATAAGCAGGAGTATGAAAATAAAGTGCTCGATGCGTATAAGGCTACGTGGCGTGACGCAGAAGTCTATCCTTATAATATTATTGATAACATCAAAGAGTACAATAAAAACGAAAGCTATATTTTAAAGCAGCTTTACTGGCATCTGGCAGAGCGTACTCCTGGCAGAATTAATGACGGTGACGCCAGGATGATTAACGAGCTGCGCAAAATGTTCTGCGACATCAGCATCAGCCTGCTGGCACCGGATGCAGTGCTTGTGGGTGATGTGGCGCAGGATGCGCAGCTTGTTGCCTTAGCGGAAATGTTTGCCGGTAAAGACAAAATCATAAAGCTGTAAAGTTAAGCCGTCTGGCGGGATGCTCCTGTCGGGCGGTTTTTGTGTTTTGTCACACATTTTTCCTTGCATATTAAACTTGCTTATAGTAGACTATAGTATGTAGAATTAGGCAAGGCCGCAAACTTCCAGATGAGAAGAATTTGATATATAAGTAAGGACGGTGACTGTAAGATGGCTGATATCGTAGAAAGTCTGGCAGGAAATAAAATGCTGATGCTGAAGCAGGATATAGCTTTTTTGCGTAAGCGTCTGTCAGAATGCACTGATGAGGATGCTAAAAAGGCTATCCGCCGGGAATTAATGGAGAAGGAAACCTATTATAATATTTTAGCAGACCGCCAGCGGGTGAATTTCTGAGCCGGAAGCAGTACCGGCTTTTTCTTATAAGGCCGGGCGAGAGGCGCCTATGGCAAAATTTTCCGGATTTTTATTAAGTCTTGAAAAGTGCCCGTGTTTGATGATAAAATATTTGTTACGGAAAAATTTTTCCGACTTCGCATATGCAGGAGGGTTATTTTGGAAAAACTAATTGTGAAGGGCGGAAACCGCCTCGTTGGTGCAGTTAAGACCAGCGGTGCGAAAAACGCTGTACTGCCGATTATTGCAGCTTCTATCCTGGGAACTACCCCTAGTCATCTTGACGAGGTTCCGATGCTGGAAGATGTGCATACTATAAGTGAAGTTTTAAAATGTTTGGGACTGTCCGTGGAATGCAGTCCGGAAAAGAATGTGCTGGATATCGACAGCACTGAGATAACCTCGTATGAAGCACCATATGAGCTGGTGCGCACTATGCGTGCGTCCTTTCTGGTAATGGGACCTTTGCTGGCACGCATCGGTAAAGCGCGTATTTCTATGCCTGGCGGCTGCGCTATCGGTGCTCGTCCGATTGATATTCATCTCAAGGGCTTTGAGGCTCTGGGTGTAAAAATCGAACAGGGACATGGCTATATTGAAGCAAGTGCTCCCGAGGGACTGAAGGGTACCAGCATTTATTTTGATTTCCCAAGCGTAGGTGCTACCGAAAATATTATGATGGCAGCATCCTTGGCTGAGGGTACTACTATTCTGGAAAATGTTGCTGAGGAACCGGAGATTGTTGATTTGGCCAACTATCTGAATAAGATGGGTGCCAAAATCCGCGGTGCCGGTACTGATACTATCCGCATTGAGGGTGTAGACAAGCTGCATGGCGCAGATTATACCATTATTCCGGACCGTATTGAGGCAGGCACTTATATGATTGCTGCTGCTATGACTGGTGGCGATGTTGTGGTGGAAAATGTTCTGCCAGAGCATCAGAAGCCGCTGATTGCCAAGCTGCGCGAGGCAGGTGCCGTGGTTGAAGAGGATATTGATAAGGTACGCGTTATCGGACAGAATCCACTGAAGGCTGTATCTATCAAAACTTTGCCTTACCCCGGCTTCCCGACTGATATGCAGGCGCAGATGATGGCGATGATGGTTATTGCCGAAGGCCGCAGCAAGGTTACGGAAACTGTTTTTGAAAACCGTTTCATGCATGTGGTTGAGCTGAACCGCATGGGTGCGCAGATTTCTACCGAAGGACGCAGTGCTGTTATTGACGGTCCCAGCAAGCTGACAGGCTGCGATGTGCGTGCAACCGATTTGCGTGCCGGTGCAGCTATGATTCTGGCGGGCCTGGTGGCCGAAGGTACAACACGTATCGGCGATTTGCACCATATTGACCGTGGCTACGAGAACATTGTTGCTAAGCTGAAAAATCTGGGTGCAGATATTGAACGCGTAGATGTAGATTAAGGAGATATGACTAATGTTTAAGAGTATGGATATCGGTATTGATTTGGGTACCGCTAACATTCTTGTTTATGTCAAGGGCAAGGGCGTTGTCCTGAAGGAGCCTTCTGTTGTGGCTATTGACAAGGTGCGCAACAAGGTGCTGGCTGTGGGCGATGATGCCAGAGAAATGCTGGGACGTGCTCCCGGCAGTATCGTTGCTATCCGTCCGCTTAAGGAAGGCGTTATTGCGAATTATACGGTAACGCAGAAGCTGCTGGCTTACGTTATTGAGAAGGTTGCGGGCAAGAGCCTGTTTTTCAAACCGCGTGTTATGACTTGTGTGCCTATCGGCATTACTTCTGTAGAAAAGCGTGCTGTTATGGAGGCTACTACCCAGGGTGGTGCGTCTAAGACTTATCTGATTGAGGAACCGCTGGCAGCTGCTCTTGGCGCCGGTATTGATATTTCTGTACCGCGCGGCAACATGGTTGTTGATATTGGCGGCGGTACTACCGATATCGCTGTGCTGAGCCTTGGCGGTATTGTTGTGGATTCTTCTATCCGTATCGGCGGTGACCATTTTGATGAGGCTATTGTGCGTCATGTGAAGAAGGTTCATAATGTGCTTATCGGTGAGCGTACTGCTGAGGAAATCAAGATGAATGTTGCTACTGTTATTACTGATGGTCGTCATGAGTCTATTACTGTGCGTGGCCGTGATATGGTTACCGGTCTGCCGACTACCTTCAGCGTAAGTTCTGAGGATTGCCGTGTGGCGCTGGAGGATTCTGTTGCTTCCTTGATTGCTACTGTGCGTGGTGTTCTGGAAAAATGCCCGCCGGAGCTGGCTGCGGATATTGTTGATAACGGTATTTATCTGACCGGCGGCGGTGCGCTGCTTGACGGTCTGGCTGAGATTATGCAGCGTGAAACCGGTATTACTACGCATATTGCCGATGATCCGTTGGAGTGTGTGGCTCTTGGCACCGGTAAGGCGCTGGAGAATCTGGATAAGCTGCATCCTGGTACTGTTTATACTGCGTCTAATCTGGTTGATTGATGCTTGGGTATTGATTTTTGATTTTGGGAGGAGCTGCCGTTGGCAGCTCCTTTTGTGTAGATGTGAAGAAGAAGGGTATATGGTGTCGCAATTAATATATTGCAACCCTTCCGTCTGCTCGCAAAAGCTCGCAGCCACCTCCCCTTTCAGGGGAGAT